>CAYVQE010000085.1:0-27358 GCA_964454005.1 uncultured Myxococcales bacterium | reverse complement strand
CCGGCTTTTTCTTCGTTGCCTTCTTGGCCGGCTTTTTCTTCGTAGCCTTCTTGGCCGGCTTTTTCTTCGTAGCCTTCTTGGCCGGCTTTTTCTTCGTTGCCTTCTTGGCCGGCTTTTTCTTCGTTGCCTTCTTGGCCGGCTTTTTCTTCGTAGCCTTCTTGGCCGGCTTTTTCTTCGTAGCCTTCTTGGCCGGCTTTTTCTTCGTTGCCTTCTTGGCCGGCTTTTTCTTCGTTGCCTTCTTGGCCGGCTTTTTCTTCGTAGCCTTCTTGGCTGCCTTTTTGGCTGCTTTCTTCACGGCCGCTTTCTTGGCCGTTTTCTTACGCGCTCGTTTGCGGGCTTCGCGGGTCTCGTCGGCCTCGAAGATGGCCGCCTGGGCGGCGGCCAGCCGCGCGATGGGCACGCGGAAGGGCGAGCAGGAGACATAGTCCAGCCCCACGTCGTGGAAGAAGCGGATCGAGCGCGGATCGCCGCCGTGCTCACCGCAGATGCCCACCTTGAGCTTCGGATCGGTGGCGCGGCCCTTCCGGGTGCCCATGGCCACCAGCTGGCCCACGCCGGCCACGTCGATGCTCTGGAATGGATCGCCGTCGAAGATCTCGCTCTCGACGTAGGTGGGCAGGAACTTGCCGGAGTCGTCGCGGCTCAGCCCCATGGTGGTCTGGGTCAGGTCGTTGGTGCCGAAGGAGAAGAACTCGGCCACCTCGGCCACCAGATCGGCGGTCAGCGCCGCACGCGGCAGCTCGATCATGGTGCCCACCAGGTACTCGATCGCGACGCCCTGCTCCTTCATCACCGCCGCCGCGGTCTCGCGCACGGTGCGCGCCTGGTGGTCCAGCTCGGCCACCGCGCCGACGAAGGGGATCATGATCTCGGGCAGCGGTGCCGCCCCGGTCTCCTGCTTGACCTCGCAGGCAGCTTCCAGGATGGCCCGCGACTGCATGGCGGTGATCTCCGGGTAGGAGATGCCCAGCCGGCAACCGCGGTGTCCCAGCATCGGGTTGATCTCGTGCAGCGAGTCGATCTTGATCCGCAGCCGCGCCTCGTCGACGCCCATCTCACGGGCCAACTCGGCGATCTCCTCGTCGCTGTGGGGCAAGAACTCGTGCAGGGGCGGATCCAGGGTGCGGATGGTCACCGGCCGATCGCCCATGGCCAGGAAGATCCCCTTGAAGTCCTCGCGCTGCAGCGGCAGCAGCTTGGCCAGCGCCCGCTCGCGGGCGGCCTTGTCCTCGCTGAGGATCATCTCGCGCACCGGACCGATCTTGGCCTCGCCGAAGAACATGTGCTCGGTGCGGCACAGGCCGATGCCCTGGGCGCCGAAGGCCACCGCCTGGCCGGCCTGGTCGGGCTGGTCGGCGTTGGTGCGGATGCGCAGCCGCCGCCGCGCATCGGCCCAGCTCATCAGCTTGTCGAACTGGCGGTAGCCCTCGGAGCGCTCCGGCACAAGCGTCTCGTCGAGCAGCACCTGGATCACTTCGGAGGGCTTGGTCTTGATGCGGCCCTCGATCACCTCGCCGGTGGTGCCGTCGATCGAGATCCAGTCGCCCTCGGCCACGCTGCGCCCAGCCACGTTCATCCGCCGCTGGCGGTAGTTGATCTCCAGATCGCCGCAGCCGGCCACGCAGACCTTGCCCATCTGGCGGGCCACCAGGGCGGCGTGCGAGGTCGAGCCGCCGCGGGCGGTCAGGATGCCCTCGGCGGCGTTCATGCCGCGGATGTCCTCGGGCGAGGTCTCGATGCGCACCAGGATCACCCGCTCGCCGCGCTCGGCCCAGGCCTCGGCGTCCTCGGCGTTGAACACCACCCGGCCGGAGGCCGCACCCGGCCCGGCGTTGAGACCGGTGGCCAGCAAGCGCTTGTCGGCCAGGGCCAGGCCCTTGTCGTCGTCGTCGAACAGTGGCTGCAGCAACTGGTTCAGAGACTGCGGCTCGATGCGGCGCAGGGCCTCGGTCTCGTCGATCAGCCCCTCGTCGACCAGATCGATGGCGATCTTGATGGCCGCCAGGCCGGTGCGCTTGCCGGCCCGGGTCTGCAGCATCCACAGCCGCCCGCGCTGGATAGTGAACTCCATGTCCTGCATCTCGCGGTAGTGCTGCTCGACCTTCTCGGTCACGTCGACGATCTGGCGGTAGCTGTCGGGTGCCGCAGTGGACAGCTCTTGGATCGGCCGCGGCGTGCGGGTGCCGGCCACCACATCTTCGCCCTGGGCGTTCATCAAAAACTCGCCGTAGAGGGTCTTCTCGCCGGTGGCCGGGTTGCGGGTGAACAGCACCCCGGTGCCGCTGTCTTCGCCCATGTTGCCGAAGACCATGGTCTGGACGTTGACCGCCGTGCCCCAGTGGCCGGGAATGCCGTTGAGCTGGCGGTAGGAGATGGCCCGATCGTTGTTCCAGGAGCCGAACACCGCCGTGATGGCGCCCCACAGCTGCTCGCGCGGATCTTCCGGAAAATCGGTGCCGGTGTGGCGCTGGATGGCGGCCTTGAAGCGATCGACCAGATCGATCAGCGCGTCGGTGTCGAGCTCGACGTCGAACGCGGCGCCCACCTCGCGCTTCTTCTCCTCCAGGATGACCTCGAAGGGGTCCTCATCGTACTTGCTCTCCGGCTTCAACCCCAGCACCACGTCGCCGTACATCTGCACGAAACGGCGGTAAGAGTCATAGGCGAAGCGCCGGTTGCCGGTCTGGCGCGCCAGGCCCAGCACGGTGGTGTCGTTCAGGCCCAGGTTGAGCACCGTGTCCATCATGCCCGGCATGCTCACCCGCGCGCCCGAGCGCACCGAGAGCAACAGCGGATTGGTGGGATCGCCGAACTCGGCCCCCATCCCCCGCTCGACCTTGCGCAGGTTCTTCTCCATCTCGGCATCGAGGGTCGGCGGGTAGTTCTCGTCGTTTTCGTAGTATGCGGTGCACACGTCGGTCGTGATGGTGAAGCCGGCCGGTACCGGAATGCCCAGCCGACTCATCTCGGCCAGGCCGGCACCCTTGCCGCCCAGCAGGTTCTTCATCGCGCCCTTGCCATCGGCCTTTCCGGCGCCGAAGAAGTAGACCATCTTGTTGGCCGCCATGCTCTTTCCTCCGAATGGTTGAACAGTTCACGCCGGCGAGGAATTCAATCCTCGTCCCGCGTCTGCAATCGGCTGAAGTCGGCGATCCGCCCGAATAGAGCGGCGATCGCGGCCAACAGCGCCTTGCGGTTGGCCTGCCGCTCGGGATCGTCGGGATCGTTGACCAGCACGTCGTCGAAAAAGCGATCCACCGGCTCGCGCAGGCGGGTCGCCAGCAAGTCCATGGCCTCGTCGAAGCGGCTGTCATCGACCAGGGTCTCGTACTCCGGCCGCAGCGCGGTGTAGACCCGGTGCAGCTCGCGCTCGGCATCCTGGGCGAACAGCGCCTCGTCGATCTCGGCCCCGGCGAAGTCCTTGATGATGTTGACCACCCGCTTGAAGGCCACCGCCAAATCGCCGAAGTGTTCCTGGCGGGCGAAGTCGGCCAGGGATTGGACCCGCAGTGCGGCTTCGGTCATATCGTCCATGCCGGCCGCCAGCACCGCGTCGACCACGTCCTGGGGGGCGTTCTCGCGCAGCCGCTGGCGCAGCCGCCCCTCGAAGAACGCCAGCAGCTCGGTCTCCAGCTCGGCCTCGAAGGGCTCGGCCTCGGTCGGCAGCACCGGCTCGCGCTTCTTGCGCGCGGCCGCCTTGCGCGCCTTGCGCTGGGCCTGGCGCAGCCGGCCGGCGGCCACCTTGTCGCGCACGCCGGCCACCGCCTCGGCCACCAGCCGCCGCAACGACAGCCGGTAGCCGCGCTCGAGCACGATGGCGATCACGCCCAGGCAGGCCCGCCGCAGCGCGTAGGGATCGGCGCCGCCCGAGGGCCGCAGGCCCAGCCCGAAGCAGCCGGCCAGGGTATCGAGCCGATCGGCCAGCGACAGCACCGCCCCGGCGTCGCTGGCGGGCACCGCATCGCCGGCGAAACGCGGCCGGTAGTGCTCGCCCACCGCCCGGCAAATCAGATCGACTTCACCGGCCAGCCGGGCGTACTCGCCACCCATCTCGCCCTGCAGCTCGGGGAACTCGCCGACCATCTCGCTGAGCAAATCGGTCTTGGCCAGCAGCGCGGCCCGGGCCATTTGCCACGAGCGCCGCTCGCCCTCGTCCTGCAGCGCTTCGATGTGCACGGTCAGCGCCTCGATCACGCGTCCGATGTGCGGCAGCTCGCCCAAACCGATGCGGTGTGCGATCGGCACCACCAGCTCGGCCAGCCGCACCGCCTTGTCGTAGTAAGAACCCAGGTCGGCCTGAAAGACCATCTGCTGCAGCTCGGGCACTCGGTCCGCCGGGGTGGTCTTCTGGTCCACCTCGTAGAAGAAGCGGGCATCGGCCAGCCTGGCGGTCAGCACGCGCTCGTTGCCGTAGCGCACCAGGTCGGCATCGGCGCCGGGGCTGTTGCTGACGGCCACGAAGGCGTTGCGCAGCGCGCCCTGCTCGTCCCCGATGGAGAAGTAGCGCTGGTGGTTGCGCATGGCCGCGATCAGCACCTCGCGCGGCAGCTCCAGGAAGCGCTCGTCGAACCGGCCCAGCAAGGCCACCGGGTGCTCGGTCAAGTGGGTGACCTCTTGCTCCAGGGCCGCATCGGCCACCAGCCGGCCGCCGGCCTCGGCGGCCAGCCGCTGGCAGGCGTCGCTGATCCGGCGCTGGCGCGCCGCGGGCTCGACCACCACCCCGCGCTGCTGCAACTGCTCGACGTAATCCGCCGGTGCGTGCAGCGGGAAGGGCTCCGGAGCCGAGAAGCGATGGCCGCGGCTCAGCCGGCCGGCGGCCGCGCCTTTGAACGTGATATCGAGCACCTGATCGCCGAGCAGGGCCACCAACCAGTGCACCGGCCGGGCGAAGGCGTGCTCGCCCAACCCCCAACGCATGGTCTTGGGGAAGTCGAGGCCGGCGAGCACCTCGAGCACCACCGGCCCCAGGACCGCCGCGGCCGGCTGGCCCTCGATGCGCCGGCGGATGGCCACCACCTCGCCCTTGGCCGCCTGGACGCGCACCAGATCCTCGACCGCCGCATCCTTGCTGCGGGCGAAGCCCTGGCAGGCCTTGGTCGGTCGACCGCCGGCGTCATAGGCCACCTCGACCTTGGGCCCCAGGATCTCCTCGTCCAGATCGGTCTGGCGCTCGGCCAGGCCCGAAATCAGCAGCGCCAGGCGGCGGGGGGTGCCCAGGGCGTGCAGTTGCGGAGCCGCACCGTCAGCGTTCAGCCGGGCGGTGTTCAGCGCCTGGGCGAAGTCGGCCTCGATTTGTTCGAGGGCCGGCGGCATGAATCGGGCGGGGATTTCCTCGCACCCGACTTCCAGCAAGAATTCCATTCGTCGTCACCGTGGCTCGTTGCGGTAGTCTTTGATCTTGTCCTTCGGCTTGGAGCAACCGCTGGTCCCGTCCGGATCGTACTCCTCGATCTGCTGCTCGGGCTCGCTGTCCTCGCCCGGCTTGTCGAGCACATCGACCCTGAATATCAGGATCAGCACGGCGGTCAAAGTGGCCACGATGCCGGCGAACATCATGATCCACTCCAACACCGACGGATTCTCTTCCGGCAGGCGGCCGCGCTTGATGATCAACCAGATGACGATCATCGCCAGCCCGGCCGCCAGCAGGTAGAACAGCTCGCTCTCGAAAAATCCGCTCATGAAGCCTGTGCCTCCCCCTCGGCGGCCTTTCGGTGGTCCAGCAGCGGCCAGCCCAGACGCTCGCGTTCGGCCAGATAGGCCACGGCGCAGGCGCGGGCCAGGGCGCGCACGCGGCCGATGGTGGCCTGGCGCTCGGTGACGCTGATGGCCCCGCGGGCGTCGAGCACGTTGAACGCGTGCGAGCACTTCAAGCAATAGTCGTAGGCCGGCAGGGCCTGGGCGTGGTCGCAGGAGGCGCCCGCGGTCAGCCGCTTGCTCTCGGCCTCGTACATCTCGAACAGCCGGAACAGCATCTCGGTATCGGCCGTGTTGAAGTTGTACTCCGAGAACTCCACCTCGGCCTGGTGGTGGACCTGGCCGTAGCGGACGCTGTCGTTCCAGCGCAGGTCGAACACGTTGTCCACATCCTGCAGCAGCATGGCCAGCCGTTCCAGACCGTAGGTCAGCTCGACCGAGATCGGCTCGAGGTCGAAGCCGCCGCACTGCTGGAAGTAGGTGAACTGGGTGACCTCCATGCCATCCAGCCAGACTTCCCAGCCCAGGCCCCAGGCGCCCAGGGTGGGCGACTCCCAGTCGTCCTCGACGAAGCGCAGATCGTGGCGCTCGACCGGTATGCCGATGGCCCGCAGCGAGTCCAGGTAGAGCTGCTGCACCTCGAGCGGCGACGGCTTGAGGATGACCTGGTACTGGTAGTAGTGCTGCATCCGGTTGGGGTTCTCGCCGAAACGGCCGTCGGTCGGCCGCCGGCAGGGCTGGACATAGGCCACCCGCCATGGCTCGGGGCCCAGCGAGCGCAGGAACGTGGCCGGATGAAAGGTACCGGCCCCGGTCTCCAGATCGTAGGCCTGCTGCAGCAGACAGCCCTGCTCGGCCCAGTAATGCTGGAGCCTGAGGATCACCTCTTGGAAGTTCAAGCCATCCCTCCGAACAGTGGGTCGAACGGCGTCAGCGGGCGCCCGAAACGGGGCGGAAGCTACCATCCTGTAAGGGGAATGTCAATCGCCAAGCGGGCTTTGTTTTCGGCCTCTCGGCGCAGCCGCTCATTCCCCGCCCGCAGTGCTGGCCTCGCGAGCCAACTGCTCGAGGAAACGGCGTGCCTTGAGCGGGCGGCCGACGTGCTGGTCGATGACGCGGGCCAGCAGGGCGCGGACGGCCCGCCGATCGGCCGCCCGCGCGCCGGGCAGGGGGCGATCGGCCTGCAGCGCGCGCAGCAACGCGGCCGCCCCGGCCGGCAACGGCTCGGCATGCGGCCCGGGGGCGCAGGCGGCACAGACCAGACCGCCGGCGTCGTGATCGAAGCTCCAGCGTTCGGCCCGTTCGACGCCGCACAGCGTGCAGGCGTCCAGCCGGGGCGCCAGACCGGACAGCGCCAGCAGCGCCAGCTCGAACCGGCGCAGCTCCAGCGCCGCCAGCGGGCCTTGCTCGAGCCGAGCCAGCGCGCCGGCCAGCGAGTCGAACGCGGCGGCGGCCTCCTCGCCCTCGCGCAGCAGCGCCGCGGTCAACTCGCTCAGGTAGCCGGCGTGGGCGATGGCCACCAGATCCCGGCGGATGCCGGGGTGGCCCGCCTGCAGGCTGGCCTCGGTCAGCCGCCACAGGCCGCCGCGGCCGCGATCGACCAGTTCCACCTCGATGCAGGCGAACAGCTCCAGACAACCGCCGAAGCGCTTGCGCGAGCGGCGCCCGGCGGGCGCCACCGCCGACAGCTTGCCGCTGTGCCGGGCCAGCAGGACCACCACCCGATCGGACTCGCCCAGTACCCGACGCTCGATCACCAGCGCCGTGTCGCGAAGCGTCCGCCGCATGGTACCGGAATCGGGAGGGAAGTTCCCAGGTGGACTTCGATCAGGAGGATCCGTCAAGATCCGGGTTGCAGGAGCTGCGCAGCAGCCGCTTGCACTCGCGACCCAGCCGGCTGCGGCTGCCGAGCTGGTGGCAGGTGCGCAGGTGTTGGCAGCCGGACTCGACCGAGCCGCTCATCAGCTGCAGCTTGGCCAGCTCCAGGTGGCCGCGGACGTATTCGGGGCACTTCTCCAGCAGGGTCTCGAACTCCTCGGCCGCCTCGTCGAACCGCTTCTGCTTCTTGTACATCAGCCCCAGGTACTCGTAGCCCACGCACAGCTTCTCGTTCTGCGCCAGGGCATCGATCACCCTCTCGATGCCGGCCTCCTGCTGACCGGTCTGGAACAGGGCCCAGCCGAGGTTGCTCTCGGCCAAATAGCGCTCGCGCAAGAACACATCCTCGAGCGCTTTCTCCAGCATCGGGATGGCCTGCCGGTAGCGCCCCTGGCTGATGTGCATTCGGGCGATGTTGTTGCGCACCTCGTTGTACTCCGGGTCGAGCTCCAGCGCCCGTTCGAAATGCACCAGCGCCTCGTCCTGCTTGCCCAGCAGGTACAGCGCCAATCCCAGTCCATTGTGGGCCCGGGCGAAGTCGGGGTACTCCTCGATCGACTGCATGAAGTAGTTGAGCGCCTCGCGCACGCGCCCATCGGCCAACTCGGTTACGCCCAGGTCGTACTGGATCTCGGCCTGCTTGCGCTGCTGCTCGCTGGTGCCGAAGCACGCACAGACCAACGCCAGGCCAAGGATGCCGGCGCCGAGACGGCTCCGGCTGACAAAAAGCTGGCGGTTCGACTCGGCGCTGTCCATCACAGTGCTCAAAAGGAGCCCAGCACGCGGGCGATCTTGGCCAGCCCCTCGGGGGCCAGCACCGGTGAGGCGGCGACCGTCTCGACCATCTCCTCGGCGACCTCTTCGAGCTCCAACACATCGTCCTCCAGCGGCGACAGGTCCACCTGTTCGCCGTCTTCGGCCGGCGCCTCGGCCCCGGCCCGGCTGGCGGCGAAGGCCTCCAGATCCGCCTGGAAGCAAGGGATCTCGGTCATCAGCTCGGTCTGCTGCTCCGGGGGCAGCTTGCGGAAGTTCAGGTTGTCGATCATGAAGCCCATGCTCTCGACGAAGCCCAGCGCCTCGAGCTCGTTGTCGCGGTAGGCCTCCCTCGGGATCTCGGCCGGATCGTGCAGGTAGATCAGGCTCTCGTGCTGGTCGACCAGGTACAGGTAGACGTAGATAGAGAATGATCCCGAAGGGTTGCGCACCCCGACGATATAGGCCTTGGCCGGCTCGGCCGAGCGGCCCATGGCGGCCACCATGGGCTGGTTGATCGACTCGATGATGGCGACGATATTCTCGCGGGTGGTCTGGATGTGCGAGAGATCCTGGCACAGGTCGTACACGGTTCCTCCACCCCCCGGCGGCGCTTCAGCGCACCGTGATGGTGTACTCGTCGTTGAAGCTGCCGGTCTCCTTGGCGGTGCGCTTGTACTGGATCAGCGGGTTCTCGATCATCACGTTGTTGCCGCCGATCTTGCCTTCGCCGATGATGATCCGCATGTAGACCTGCGGCGAGAAGCTCTTGCGCTTGTCGCCGATCTTCTTGGTGGCCGCGAAGTGGATCACGTTGGGCCCCGCCTGCAGCTTGCTGGTGATCTCCTTGACCACTTGCTGGCCGTTGGATTTGAGCCGCTTGAACCAGACGCTGTTGATGTAGATGTCGACGTCGTACTGCGTCTTGCCCGGGTAGCTCTCTTCCTTGATCAACCAGTAGCGCCGGCTGGGCAATCCGGTGGCGGTGGTGCTGGGCGCATCGTCCGGCTGCTTGGACGGCTCGGCCGCCTCTTCCCCCCCGACCGTGTATCCGGGCGCGTCGATGTGGACGTCACCGTTGGCGTCGATGGTCACCGTGCACTTCTCGAACTTCTGGTTGGTGACGCCATCGATCCGGTGGCCGTTGAGGTAGATGCTGCGGGCCAGCACCAATCCGGCCGCCAGGCAGACCAACAGGCCCACCAGAATTGCACTGCGTCGCGCCGACATGCCCCTGAACTCCTTCGAGCCACTGTTCGGACTCCGGACATTTCTACTTCAGGCGCAGGGCGCAAGTCAAGGATCCGCCAAGGGTATCGCGCAACCGTCGCGTCCGTCGGGCCACAGCCGGCGGTGCAGCTGCAGCTGCAGGCGGACCTGCCAGCCGCTGGCCAACAGCCAGGCGGCCAGGCGCTCCGGGGCCAGCTGGCCGGCCGCCGGCGACAGCAGCACCTTGACCCCGGCCGGCGGCGGCCGCTGCTGCAGCCGATCGCGGGCCCAGTCGAAGTCCGACCGGTCGGCCAGCACCAGCTTGAGGTCGTCGCCCGGACGCAGCCGCTCCAGGTTGTCCCAGTCCATCCGCCGGCTCTCGCCGCTGGATGGGGTCTTGATGTCGAGCACCCGCTGCACCGCCGCCGGCAGGCCGGCGATCGACAGCGAGCCGTTGGTCTCGACCTGCACCCGCTTGCCGGCCGCCAGCAGCCGCCGGCACAGCGCGGGCGTCTGCGGCTGGGTCAGGGGCTCGCCGCCGGTGATCACCACCAGCTGCGGCCGGCGGCCGGCCACCCGTTCGAACAGGTGGGCCAGGCCGATCGGCCGGCCCGGCTCCCAGCTGTGGCGGGTGTCGCACCAGGCGCAGCGCAGATTGCAGCCGGCCAGGCGGATGAACACCGCCGGCAGCCCGGCCAGGCTGCTCTCGCCGGCGATCGACTCGAACAGCTCACACAGCGCGAGCGATTCGCCGCGGGTGTCCATGGCACCGCAAACGCCGCCCCGCCGCCCCGCGCACACGCTCACAGCGGCGCGCAGGCCGCCTCGAGCCAGCGCCGATCGGCCTCGTCCAGCAGCGGCGCCAGGGCCTCGCCCACCTGCTGGTGGTAGGCGTCGACCTGCGCCCGCTCTGCGGCCGTCAGTTGCTCGACGTCGATCAAGGCGCGCTGGTAGGGGCACAGGGTCAGGGTGTCGAAACCCAGGAACTCGCCGTCCGGCGACGACTCGCGTTCGACCACCAGGGCCAGGTTCTCGATGCGGATGCCGTAGCCCTCGGCGCGGTAGTTTCCGGGCTCGATCGACAGGATGTTGCCGGGCTCCAGGGGCGTCAGGTTCTTGCGCAGCGACACGCTGAACGGTCCCTCGTGGACGCACAGCGCGGCCCCGACCCCGTGACCGGTGCCGTGGCCGTAGTTGAGCCCCTGCTGCCACAGCGGCCCCCGGGCCAGCACGTCGAGCTGGTAGCCGTCGGTGCCGCGCGGAAAGCGGGCGCGGGTCAGCTGCAGGTGGCCCTTGAGCACCGCGGTGTAGGCCCGGCGGTGCTCCTGGCTGGGCGGTCCCAGCGGCAGGGTGCGGGTGACGTCGGTGGTGCCGTCTGTGTACTGGCCGCCCGAGTCGAGCAGCAGCAGGCCCTCGGGCCGCAGCGCGGCGGCGGACTCCTCGCTGACGCTGTAGTGGACGATGGCCCCGTGGGGCCCGTAGCCCGAGATGGTGGCGAAGCTGGGCCCGATGAAGTGCTCCTGCTCGCGGCGGAACTGCTCCAGCCGGCGGACCACGGTCAGCTCGGTGTGGCCGCCGGCGGCCAGCGCCCCTTCGAACCAGTGCAGGAAGCGCACCAGGGCCACCGCGTCGCGCCGGTGGGCCGCGCGCATGCCGGCGACCTCGGCCTCGTTCTTGGCCGCCTTCCAGCCCGGCAGGGGGGAGCCGCGCCGCAGCAGATGGGCGCCGGCATCGGCCAGCAGCCCGGCCGAGCGCTGGTTGACGCTGTTCGGGTCGAGCCACACCCGGCGGCCCTTCTCGCCCAGCTCCGCGAGCGCCGACTCGAAGCTCTCGTAGGGCAGCACCACCACCTCTTCGGGCAGTGCCGCGCGCACCGCATCGCCCACCTTGTCCGGGTCGACGAACAGGGCCGTCCGATCGGCCTCGACCACGGCGTAGGCGATGAACACCGGGTTGTAGGCCACGTCGGCGCCGCGCAGGTTGAGCAGCCAGGCCACCTCGTCCAGCGCGGCCACCACCATGGCGTCGGCCCCGGCGCCTTCCATCTCCTGGCGCAGCGACTGGATCTTCTCGTGGGCACTGCGGCCGGCGACCTCGGGCGGGTGGATGCGCAGCGGCTCGGTGGGCATGGGCGGGCGCTCGTCACCCCAGACCCGCTCGACCAGATCGGGCTCCACGCCCATGAGCTCCAGGCCGGACTCGCCCAGCTCACCGGCCAGCTCGTCCCAGGCGGCGGCCGCAAAGACCCAGGGATCCAGCCCCACCCGGCCGCCGCTGCCGAGCTGCGCGCCCAGCCACGCGGCGGGCTCGGGCACATCGGGCTGGCCCTGGCGGTAGAGATCGATGCCGCTGCCGGCCAGCTGCTGCTCGGCCTGCAGGTAGTAGCGCGAGTCGGTCCACAGCCCGGCCCGCTCCGCCGTGACCACCACCGTGCCGGCCGAGCCGGTGAAGCCGCTGATGAAGGCCCGGCGCTGCCAGGCCTTGGCCACGTACTCGCTCTGGTGGGGATCGGCGCTGGGCACCAGGTAGGCATCCAGGCCGGCGGCGCGCATCAGCTCGCGCAACGCGGCGATCCGTTCGGCGACGTCCATCACACACCTCCAAGCCGACATTCTTCCGGCAACTGCAGTTTAATGGTTCAGCCAGCGGTCGGGTGCATGGTACCGCCTGGCGACCGGCTTGGCCAGCCCCGATGGGCCGGCTCAGGACCCGGTGTAGATCGAATCGGCGATGCGGCCGAGGCCGGCCACGTCTACCGGGCCGAAGGCGTCGGGCCGGCGCGAGTCGACGTCGAGCACGGCGGCCAGTGCGCCGTCGGGGCGGTGTACCGGCAGCACCAGCTCGCTGCGCGAGCGGCTGTCGCAGGCCACGTGGCCGGCGAAGGCCTCCACGTCGGGCACCAGCACCGGCTGGTCGCGTTCGACGCAGGCCCAGCAGACGCCCTCCGGGCCCTCCAGCCGGGCGCAGGCCAGCGGCCCCTGGTAGGGCCCGACCAGCAGCACGCCACCATCGAGCCGATAGAAGCCGGTCCAGAAGAAATGGGCCAGCTTGTGCTGCAGCAGCGCGGCGGCGGTGGCCATGCGGGCGATGGGATCGCGGTTTTCGGCGAACAGCCCGTCGAGCTGCTCGGCGATGCGGCGGTACTGATCGCGCAGTCGCTGCCGTGGGTCGCGGCCCATGGGGCTCTCCCCTTGCCCGGCTCAGGGTTTGGCCGGGGCCAGGCCGAAGTTGCGCTCGGCCCGATCGGCCACCGCGTCACCGATGGCCAGCGAAGCGGTGGCCGCCGGCGAGGGGGCGTTGAGCACGTGGATCATGCGTTCGGCCTCGACGATGTGGAAGTCGTCGACCAGCTTGCCGCCCGGCGCCAGCGCCTGGGCCCGCACCCCGGCACCGCCGCGGTGGACGGCCTGCGCGGTGACGGCCGGGACCATGCGCCGCAGGCTCTTGACGAAGGCCCGTTTGGACAACGAGCGCCAGATTTCCAACAGGCCCATGCGCCAGTAGCGCAGGGCCATGCGCCAGAAGCTGCCGTAGAACAACCACGAGGCCACATCGCGCGGCGCGATCTGCAGCTTGCGGTAGCCCTCGCGCTTGCAGGCCAGCACCGCGTTGGGCCCGGCCTCCACGCCACCGCCCACCATGCGGGTGAAGTGCACGCCCAGGAAGGGAAAGCGCGGGTCGGGCACCGGGTAGATCAGGTTGCGCACAAGGCCCTGGTGCTCGGGCCGCAGTTCGTAGTACTCGCCGCGGAAGGGCACGATGCGCAGCCCCGGGTCGACGCCGCACATGCGCGCGATGCGGTCGCTCTGCAACCCGGCGCAGTTGATCAGATTGCGGCAGCGCAGCGGGCCGGCCCGGGTCTCGAGCACCAGACCGCCCTGCTCCGGCAGGCAATCGGTCACCCGGGCCGAGGTGCGCACCTCGCCGCCGGCGCGCTGGATCAGCGCCACCAGCTTGCGGCAGACGGCCGGGTAGTCGACGATGCCGGTCTCGGCCACCCGCAGCGCATCGACGCAGGCCACGTAGGGCTCGTGCTCGGAGACCTGCTCCGGTGTCAGCCGCTCGAGCCCTTCGAGGCCGTTGGCCCGGCCGCGGCGCTCGAGCTCGTCGAGCGCCGGCATTTCTCGGGTGGTCGCAGCCACCACCACCTTGCCGCAGCGCTCGTGCGGGATGTCGTGCTCGGCGCAGAAGCGGTACAGGGCCTCGCGGCCGCGCACGCAGTTGTCGGCCTTGAGCGAGCCGGGCTCGTAGTACAGCCCGGAATGGATGACCCCCGAGTTGTTGCCGGTCTGGTGGGCGGCCACCTGGTCCTCGGCCTCCAGCACCACCAGCCGCTCCACGCCGCGTGTACACAGGGCGTGGGCGGTGGCCAGCCCGACGATGCCGCCGCCGACGATGGCCACGTCGACCCGCTCGCTCATGGACTCGCCTCGGGGCCGGGTTCGCGGCAGTTGGGCACGGCCACGCCGTGCTCTTCGGCGATGGCCAGCAGGGTCTGCATCACGTTGGCCGCGATGGGGATGCCGTCGCGCTCGTTCTCTTCCGTGCGGCGGAACTCCTTTTCGCCGTGGAGCAGGATGGCGTCCTGGTCGGCCGCCTTGGGCGAATCGCGCAGGCGCTCGGCCAGCTCGTCCATGCGCTGCTCGAAGCGATCGATGGGCATGAAGCGGCCGGCGTCCAGCGCCAGGAAGAAGTGGCCCACCCGCGGCGCGGCCACCTCGCCGGGGGCCACCTCGCGCTTGAGGTTGTGCACGTCGTCGAGGAAGGCCGAGCCGCTGAGCACCCCGCACAGCACGTCGACCAGCAGCGCCAGGCCGTAGCCCTTGTAGCCGGAGTGCTCCTCGCCGCGGCCGCCCAGCGGCAGGATGCCGCCGCCGATGCGCTCGATCAGGTTGCCCAGCACCCGGCCCGGGTCCTGGCAGTCGATGCCCTGCTCGTCGACCGCCCAGCCGACCGGCATCTGCTGGCCGTTGCGATCGTAGACCTCCAGCTTGCCGCGCGGCACCACCGAGGTGGCCATGTCGAGCAGCAGCGGCCAGCCGCGGGCGGCCGGCGCGCCGAAGGCGATGGGATTGGTGCCCAGCATGGCCCGCGCCCCGTGGGTGGGGATGACCAGGGGGGCCGAGTTGGTCATCGACAGGCCCAGCATGCGCTGCTCGACCGCCTTGAGCGCATAGTGGCCGGCGATGCCGTAGTGGTTGGACTCGCGCACCGTCACCAGGCCCACGCCTTGCGCGCGCGCCATCTCGATGGCCAGATCCATGGCCTGCTCGCCGGCCACCTGGCCGATGCCGTTGCGGGCGTCGATGGTGGCGATGGCCGGGGCCGGCCGCTGAACGTCGAAGGCGATGCCGGCTCGGATGTAGCCGGCCTGCAGGCCGGCCAGATAGCGGCCCAGCCGGGCCACGCCGTGGCTGGCGATGCCGCGCAGGTCGGCGGCCACCAGCACCCGGGCGGTGATGTCCGCCTCGGCCTGCGGCACTGCGGCCGCCTGCAGCACCCGGGAGGTGAAGCCCTCGAGTTCGGCGCGCTCGATGCGGTAGACCTCGCCGCAGTTGCGGCACTCGTCGCAGCGCACCTCGTGGACCCGCTCGGCGTCCTGTCCGGCCTCCGGTCGCAATCGCTTTGAGATTCGCGGCTGGTGCGCCATGGCGGGCCTCCCCTCTCGGCTGCGGCCGCCGCGGCGGCGGCCGTGTAGCGGATGGTACAAGTGAATTCAGGACAACAGCAAGACTTAATGTAGCGCTGCCCCGAGCCCGATTCCGCGATTGGCCTGGACGGCCGGACATGGTAGACAGCGGAGCCATGAACCTGCCGACCACCATCGATCTGGCCAAGAGACACCGGCGGCTGGCCGTGCTGCTGCGCCACGGCGAGCGCGAGCCCATCGAACGCGTCGAGGACTCGGTCACGGCGCCGCTCAACACCGCCGGCCGGGCCGCGGCCCGCACCCTGGGCGGCGTGCTGGCTTACCGGGCGCCGCTGCGCTGCCACCACAGCCCGGTTCCCCGCTGCCGCGACACCGCCGAGCAGATCGTCGCCGGCGCCCGGGCGGCCGGAGCCGAGGCCGAGCGCACCGGTGAATTGGAACCGCTGGGCGGGCCCTACATGCGCGACTGGCAGGCGGTCATGCGTCTGGTGCTGGATCGCGGGGCCGTGCACCTGACCGGCGAGTGGTTCGCCGGCCGGCTGCCGGCCGCGCTGGCCCACGACGCCTATGCCTCGGCCCGCCAGCAGCTGATGGTGCTGGTCGAGCAGCTGCAGCGGCCGGACTGGCGCGGCTGCAGCCTCAACGTCAGCCACGACTGGAACCTGCTGCTGGTGCGCCACTTCTTCCTGGGCCTGGGCGTCGTCGAGGTCGGCTGGCCCGGCTACCTGGAGGGCGTGGCCGCGGCCGTCGACGGCGATCAGCTCGAGCTGCGCTGGAGCGACCGGCTGCGCCGCTGGCCGCTACCCCTGCCCGACCGCCTGCCCGACTGATTCCGGCTGCGACCAGTCCAGCACCGGCCAGCCGCGGCGCCGCGCCAGCCGCCGCAGCCGCGGGTCGGGTGCCACCACCCGCGGCCGGCCCACCCGCTCCAGCATGGGCAGGTCGGTGATGCTGTCGCTGTAGAAGGTCGAGCGCGACAGGTCCAGCCCGTGCACCGCCGCGGCCCGTTCGGCGATCTGCACCTTGCCGGCGCCGTAGCACAGGGGCAGCTCCACGTCGCCGGTGAAGCGGCCGTCGCGCACCGCGTAGCGGGTCGACAGGGCGTCGTCGAGGCCGAAGTGGCGGCGGGCCGCCTCGGCCTCGTAGGGCGAGGACGAGGTCAGCAGCAGCAGCCGGTCGCCGGCGCGGCGGTGCCCGGCGATGACCGGCCAGGCGCCGGGCGCGGCGAAGTCGGCCACCTCCTCGGCGTACCACTGCTCGGTCCAGCGGCGCACCGTCTGCTCGTCCAGCCCGCGCACCGTCTGCAGCGCCTTGCGCATGGCGCGGCGCATGTCGATCAGGCCGAAGCGGTAGCCGATCAGGTAGAACACGGCCTGCAGCTGCTGCCAGCGGCTGATGCGCCCCAGCCGGCGCTCGCGGCGCATCCACAGCCGGCCGGAGTTGACCGTCAGCAGGGTGCCGTCAAGGTCGAAAAAGGCCCCGGCCCGCGATTGCGGTCCCATGCCCCACCCTCCGGTGCCGGGCCGACCACAGCCCGGCCGCCGCCAGCAACCACCAGCAGCCCCAACCGCCGCCGGCCGCCGAGCCGCAGCCGCTGGCACCGCCGCCCGCCGGCGCGCCGGGATCGTCGTCGCCTTGCCCATCGCTCTCCGGCTGTCCGGCGTCGCCCGACCCCTGGTCGGTCGGCGGGCCGCCGTCGTCGCCGGCCGTCCAGTCCAGCCCGCGGCGCTCGATTTCGGCCCGGATCCGCTCCACGTCGATGCCTTCGCCGGCGGCTGCCGGCACCGCCGGCAGCCCCGCCGCCAGCACCAGCATCAATCCCACCCGAGCTCCACCGCTGAACCGCATCGCCACCTCGACTCCTCGCCCACCCCCGGGATCGCATCGGTGGCGAGTCTACCACGCTCTCGGCCGGCGGGCCATCGGTCTTGCGGGCCGCCGGCCCTTGTCCGAAGCGGTCGACCTCCGGTATGCTGCCGCAGAACGCGATCGGTCTGAGGATCCCGCGGGAGCTTCAGACCGTGGTTTGCGCACGGGAGGTGTGACCCCATGGAGCTGCAGCGACTGGATCTCGGCGAGGCCTACCGGCTGATCGGCCACGGCCCCACCGTGTTGGTATCGACCTACGACGCCCAGCGGGTGCCCAACGCCTGCGCGGTGGCCTGGGCCATTCCGGCGTCGAAGAAACCGTCCCGCTTCGCGCTGCGCATCGGCGAGCGGCACAAGACCTACGCCAACCTGATGCAGGCAAAGGCGGCGGTGATCAACCTGCCCACGGTCGAAGCCCTGGAGCAGGTCATGCACTGCGGGCGCAACAGCGGCCACCGCGGCGACAAGCTCGGCCCGGCCGGCATCAGCACCAGCCCCGCCCAGGAGGTGGCCGCCCCGCGGCTGGACTGCTGCGCGGCCTGGATCGAGTGCGTCCTGCTGGGCCAGCTCGAGGCGGAGGGCGCCAACCTGGTGCTGCTCGAGGCGCGGCTGGCCGAGTGCCGCCCCGGCGTGATGACCGCCGCCGGCCACATGGACGTCGAGCGCCACCCCACCCTGCACCACCTCGGCGGCGGCCTGTTCAGCGTCCCCGGCGAGGTCCGCGAGCACAAGTAGCCCCGCCCCCGGGGCGACTTCGGATCAGGAACCGTAGCGCGGCTTGTCGGGCACGGCCCAGCCGCGATGGCGGTTGTGATTCAGCGGGAAGAATGTGTTGCGGCCACGGCCCCGGCCGCCGCCAGCCACAGCCCCATGGCGATCCAGAATCTCATCTGCGCCTTCCCTCGTCCCCCTGCCCCGCGTCCAGAACCCCGAGCTGCTCCAATCGGCGGCGCAGGCCGGCTGGATCTTCGAAGCGCAGCGCCTGCATGCCGGCGTCGCGCGCGCCGGCCACGTTGCGCTCGAGGTCGTCGATGAACAGACAGGCCGCCACCGGTTGGCCCACCGAGCGGGCCGCCGCCCGGTAGCAGGCCGCATCCGGCTTCAGCGCACCGAGCTCGAAGCTCAGGCAGGGCCGGCGGATGCAGGCCAGCCAGGGCATGCGCCGGCGCTGGTGGGCCCAGTGCAGCGGGTCGGTGTCGGACAGCAGCCCCACCGGCCAGCGCGCGGCGACCGCCTCCAGCAGCGGCCGCATCTCGGGCATGGGCACGAACACGTCGCACCAGGCGGCGACGAACTGCGCGTAATCCAGCTCCAGCCCGGCCCGGGCGCACAGGCGGCGGTGGAACTCGGCCGGCGGGATGCGGCCGGTGGCGTAGTCGACGTAGAGCGAGTCGGCGTAGGCGCCGGTGACCGGATCGGCCCCCTCGGCCGCGGCCAGCCGCGCCAAGCGGCCGAACAGGCCGCGCTCGAGGTCGAGCCCGACCAGCACGCGCCCCAGATCGAAGATGACCGCTCGGATCGGCTCCACGAACCCGTCTCGCCCCTACTTGATGCAGACCGCGCGCACCTGGTTGAAATCGGTGATGCCGGCCAGCACCTTGGCGATGCCGTCTTGCATCAGGGTGGTCATGCCGTCGGCCACCGCCTGCTCGCGGATCTGATCCACCGGGGCCTGCTTCTGGATCAGGCGCTTGATGGCATCGCTGCCGACCATCAGCTCGTGCAGCGCCAGCCGGCCGCGGTAGCCGGTGCCGGCGCAGTTGGGACAGCCCTCGGCCCGGTACAGCGTCAGCTCCGGCGAGTAGCGCACGCCGACGCGGGCCAACGCATCCGGCCCGTAGTGCTCGGCCATGGACTGAAACTCGTCCTCGCCCGGATGGTAGGCGGCCTTGCACTTGGTGCACAGCCGCCGGGCCAGCCGTTGGGCCAGGATGCCCAGCAGCGAGTCGGCGAAGTTGAAGGCCTCGATGTTCATGTCCAGCAGGCGGGTCACCGTCTCGGGCGCCGAGTTGGTGTGCAGCGTCGAGAAAACCAGGTGGCCGGTCAGCGAGGCCTCGATGCCGATCTCGGCCGTCTCCTGGTCGCGCATCTCGCCGACCATGATCACGTCCGGGTCGGCGCGCAGAAACGAGCGCATGGCGTTGGCGAAGGTCAGCCCGATCTTGGACTTCATCTGCACCTGGCGCAGCCCCGGCTGGGTGATCTCGACCGGGTCCTCGGCGGTCCAGATCTTGCGCTCGGGCGTATTGATGTGGCCCAGCGCCGAGTGCAGCGTGGTGGTCTTGCCCGAGCCGGTGGGCCCGACGCACAGCACGATGCCATAAGGCTTGGCGATGACCTGCTGGAACTCGTACAGGTTGCGATCGGAAAAGCCCATCTCCTCGAGCGGCATCGGCTTGGAGGCGGCCAGGATGCGCATGACCACGTCCTCCTGCTGCCCCTCGCCGCCCTGGGTCGGCACCGTGGCCACGCGCAGCTCCACGGTACGGCCGCGCATGCGGAAACGGATCTTGCCGTCCTGGGGCAGGCGGCGCTCAGAGATGTCGAGGTGCGACATGATTTTGAGCCGCGACACCAGCGCCGCCGAGTGGCTGGCCGGGATCTCCTGGTAGACGTGGCAGATGCCGTCGATGCGGAAACGGATGCGGGTCGGGTGGCGCTTGCCCTGCGGCTCGACGTGGATGTCGGAGGCGCCGCGGGCCACGCCGTCGACGATGATCTGGTTGGCCAGCCGCACGATGGCCGAGTCGGTCTCCTCGAGCACCGGCTCGGCGGTACCGGCCGGGCTCAGCTCTGCGGCCTCCTCGGTCAGCTCGCCCAGGATCTCGGCCATGTCGCCGGCGGCTGCGCTGGTGGCCTCGGCCTCGTAGGAGGCGTTGAGGTAGTCGCGGATGTCGGAGCCGAGCCCCACCAGGTACTCCTGGCGCGGGGCCAGGCCCATCACCCGCACCGCGTCGACCTTGGTCAAATCGGACGGATCCTGCATGGCCACCTGCACCGTGCTGCCTTCCTTGGCCAGCGGGGCCACCCCGATCTTGACCAGGTAGTCGTGCTTGAGCCGTTCGCGGAACTCCTCGGGCATGCGCTGGGTGCCGTCATAGAGGAAGGGCTCGCAGCTGAAAAACGCGGCCATGGACCGGAGCACTTCCTCCTTGGACAGGCGGTACTTGTCGACCAGCACCTCGGCCACCGGTTGGTTGTTGGCCCGCGCATAGGCCACCGCGTCGTCGAAATTCTTCGCCGAGATCAAGCCCTTGTCGAGCAGCTGGACGAACTTGTTGGGGCTGCGCTTGGGCGCCATGCGGCGCCGGTTGTAGAAGGCGATGCCCAGGGTGCGGGCCACCTCCTGAGCGGCGGCCGCGTCGCCGTCGCCGAAGGGCTGGCCGTCCTTGTGGTTGAGCAGCTGCAGCACGCCCATCAGGTACTTGCCGTCGTAGAGAATGGGCGTGGACAACACCTGGCGGGTGCGAAAGCCGGTCTTCTCGTCCCAGGACGAGTCGAAGGCCAGCTCCGGGTGGTAGATCTTGAGCGCCTCGGCGTCGTAGGCGTCGGCGATGTTGAGCGTCTGGCCGGTCAGGGCCACGAAGCCGACCATGGAGCTGGCGGCCCGCGGCACCCGGATCTCGCGGATCTCGTCGCCGGCCTTGAACAGCGAGTAGACCTGCTGGCTGGCGGCGTCGACGGCGAAGATGGTCAGCCGCTCGGCGTCGAACACGTCGAGCAGCCGCGGCCGGATGTTGACGATGATGTCGCCGATGTCCTGGGCCTCGTGGATCAGGTTGATGATCTCGGTCAGCTTGTTCTTGAAGTCCAGCTCGCTGCGCAGATCCGCATCGTTGGTTGCCGCCATGACCACCTCCTCGACGCTGTCCGGGACGACCCCGATGGCGATAGTGCATAGCAGAGGCGGGGCACTGGAATCAAGCGCCGACCGCGGGTTACCATGGGGCGATGGTGGATCGATGGCCAAGCCCGGGTGCGCTCCTGCGCTGGCTGCTGGTGGCCTGGTCGGGCCTGGCGGCGGCCGGCTGCTCGAGCTGCTGCGGCGGCTGCGACGATTCGCCGCCGGCCGAGCGCATCCGGATGCGCATCGCCGAGGCGGTGGCCCTGGCCGAGCAGGGCGACGGCGCCGGGCTGCTGGAGATGACCAGCGGCGACTTCCGGGTCAGCCCCGGCGGCTGGGACGCCCGCCGGCTGCGGCTGCGGCTGGGCCTGGCGCTGCGGCGGCTGGGCCGCGGCTCGATCCACTACCCGCGGCCGTCGGTCGAGCTGGAGCCGGACGGCCGGCGGGCCGAGACCGAGTTCGCCTTTCTGACCGTGCGCGGCGAACCGCGCGCAAACCGCGGCCGCCAGCCGGCCGCCGACTGGCTGGAGTCGCTGGCCAGCAAGGCCGGGCTGATGCTCATCCATCTGTGGTGGCGGCTGGAAGACGACCGCTGGCTGGTCAGCCAGGCGCGGCTGGAGCGCTTCCGGGGTACCGGTTTTCGGGTGCTGCGCTGAGAACGGCCGTCACAGCACCGGCCGCGGCAGGTCGCGATCCCAGAACACGTCGTCGTAGCCGCAGACCGCGTTGGCATAGCGGGCCGCGGCGAACAGGAAGTCCGAGCTGCGGTTGACGAAGCGCAGCACGGCGGCGTCGACCGGCTCCTGCGCGGCCAGCTGCACCAGGCGGCGCTCGGCCCGGCGCACCGCAGTGCGGGCCACGTGCAGCAGGCCGGCGTCGCGGCAGCCGCCGGGCACCACGAAGCGATCCAGCGCCCCGCTGGTCTGCTCGAAGCGATCGATGGCCTGCTCCAGCCAGGCCACGTCCGCGTCGGCCACCCCGGCCGGCGCGGCGTCTGTACCCGGCGGCGCGGAAAGGTTGGACGAGCAGTTGTAGAAGCGCTGCTGGACGAACTCCAGGGCCTGATCCAACAACGGATCGGAGACGAAGGCCCGGGCGGCGCCGATCCAGGAGTTGGCCTCGTCCACCGCACCGTAGGCCTCGACCCGCAACGCGCTCTTGGACACCCTGCTGCCGTCCAGCAAGGCGGTGGTGCCGGCATCGCCCCCGCGCGTGTAGATGCTCGAACCCATCGCGATCTCCTCCTCGTGCCCCCGTTGTGTACAACGGTAGCGCCGCCACCGAGACGAGGCAAGGTGGGTGGCCGAAATCGGCCGTCTTCGCTCACTCGGGCCGCTTGTATGCAACGTGCCATAGCCGATACCATCGCAGCATGGGCGTTGGACCGCACAACATGGACTCGGCGATTTCAGACCGGGCTCGAGTCCGCGCAACTTCACACCCGGTCCGCGGGCCGATCGGACCGCCAGCGGCGGCCACCCTGGCCCGCTTTACTGCGCTGGTGGCGGCGCTGGCGGCCCTGCTGGTGACCGGGCCGGCGGCCGCCGGCCCGGCGACTGCACCCGATCCGCAGCAGCTGGACCTGGTCGCGGGCTCGATCGAGCGCCACCCGGACGGCGGCGTGGCCACGGCCCGCCTGGCGGCCGACACCGGCATCGAGGGGCTGGTGGTACGCGGGGCCCCGGCCGAGGTGCGCTTCTACTCCTCGGGACACCTGCGCGGCGGCACCCTGGCCCGGCGCTGCGCCGTGGACGGGCTCGCGTTGCGCGAAGGCAGCGCCTTCGAGCTCTACGACGCCGCCCGCCGGCGGCTCCATCGGCTGCGCCGCGGCACCCTGGCCGCGGGCCAGCAGCTCGAGGGCGTGGTGCTGCCGGCCGGCAGCGAGCTCTACCTGTCGGCCCGCGGCAAGCTGCTACAGGCCTACGTGCCCGAGCGGGCCACCGTCCACGGGGTGGTCGTCGGCGGTCCGGTGGCGCTGGCCCGCGAGATACAGTTCTTTCCCACCGAGCCCAAGATCAGCGCTGTGGCCTGCGGCGATCAGCAGCACGCCGGGCTGCCCATCCCCGGCGGCAGCCGGGTGCGCTTCGACTCGGCCGGCCGGCTGCGGGTGCTGTCGCCCGGCCGGCCCATCGCCGTGCGCGGGCTGCAACTGGCCCACGAGATCCAGCTGGACGCACGCGGCCGCTTGCAGTCGGCCTGGCTGGACGGCGACCAGCGGGTCGGCCCGGCCGTGCTGTGGGCAGAGCGGCCGGTGCGCTTCCACCCCTCCGGCCGCCCGCGGTTGGGCTGGCTGGCCGGCGAGCAGGAGGTCGGCGGGCTGCGCTTGCAGGCCCACAGCGCGCTGCGGCTCTACCCCGACGGCCGGCTGGCGGCCGGTTTCCCCGCCGGGGTGCAGCGCTTCGCCGAGCTGCGCCTGGCGGCGCCGCCGCGCACCGACCCGGCCTGCGAGCCGGGGGCCGCCGGCGCCGACTGCGCCTGGGGCGTCGAGCTGCATCCGAACGGCAAGCCGGCCCGGACCTGGCTGGCTGTAGCCCAGACCATGTCCGGCGCCCGCTGGGCCGGGCTGGACGGGCTGGGCGGTGCTGCGGCCGAAAAGCTGCGCTTGCGCTTCGATCGCCGGGGCCGGCTGCGGGCCGGGGCGCTGGCCGAGCAGGCAAGGGTGGACGGCGTGCCCCTGGCCGGCTGCGACCCGGCCGGCGCCTGCTGTCGGGTGCGCCTGCACGCTTCGGGCGCGCTGCACAGCGGCTGTCTGGCCCGGGACCACGCCGCTGGCGGTTTTCACTTCCGCGCCGGCAGCCGCATCGAGCTGCACCCCAAGGGCGGTGTCGCCTGCGGCACCCTGGCGCGGCCGGCCCGCCACGGCCGGCTGCGGCTGCCGCCGGGCGCCGAGCTGCAGCTCGATGCCCGCGGCAAGCCCAGACTGGAACGCAGCCCCGCCGGCTTCCGCCTGGCCGGCCGGGTGCTGCCGACCGGCTGCCTGCTGCTGCGCGACTGCGACGATCGCGTCCGCGCGGTGCGGCTGGCCGAGCCGCTGGCCCTGGCCTTGTCCGAGCGGCCGCGGGCGGCCGCCGGCGATTTTCTGCTGCTCGACGACTGGGGCCGGCTGGCGGAGCTGGTGCTGATGAAGGCCCGCGAGCTGGCCGGTACGCGCTACCCGCCACACACCCGCTGGCAGATCGATGCGGACGGTCGGCTGACCGGCGTGGTGCTGGCCGCGGCCATGGACATTCAGGGCGTGCCCTGCGCCGCCGGCGAGACCATCGGGCTGCACCCCGGCGGGCAGCTGCGCCGGGCGCGGCTGGCCCGAGCGGCCACTGTGGGCCGGCGGCGCCACCCGACCGGGGTCGTGGTCGAGCTCCACGCCGACGGCCGGCTGGTGCGCGGGCCGCTCGATCGGAGCGAGCGCTTCGGCGCGGTCGAGCTGCACCCCGGCGACCTGGTCGAGGCGCTGTATCCGGACGGAGCGCTGCGGCGGGTGGTGCTCGGCTCCGGCCGCAGCATCGGCGGGCTGCCCTGCCGGGCCGGGACCGAGGCGCGCTTCGCCCCCGGCGGCCGGCTGCTCGGCTGCTGGCTGGCGCGGCCGGCGCTGCTCGGCGAGGTCGCGCTGCGCGACCGGGTCGAACTCTACCCTGACGGGACGCCCAAGCGCGGCTTTCTGGCTCGGCCGCAAACCATCCAGGGCGCCGCCCTGGCCGCCGACGCGGTGGCCTTCCATCCCAACGGGCGCATCCGCTGGGGCCGGCTGGCCGCGGCGCAGCAGATCCAAGGCCGCGACTGCCCGGCCCTGTCGCTGATCCGCTTCGACCGCCGGGGCCGGCTGCAGCGCACCGAGCCCTTCGCGCCGCCGCTGACTTGGTAGACCGAGCGCCGCCGCGCGAAGAGGGTGGCGGTGGGCGGGGTGCGTTGAGTTCGAGCGGGTGCGGGTTGGTTCTTGGTTCTTGGTTCTTGGTTCTTGGTTTCTTATTCAGCACAGCGCCGACATGGGGGCGGGGTTTGCTAGAAAAATCTGGGGTTGTAGAGGTGCAGTCCCTTTGGGTCAGCGCAGCGGCGCGTCGAGCTGCTGCTCCACCGCGGCCAGCAGCCCGCCGCCGACCACGTCGTCGGCCACGGCCTCGATCTCGGCCGCCAGGCTGCGATCGCGCTCCATGGGCGCGGCGAATCGGCGCACCCGGTGGCGGCCGGCGCGCACCCCGCGGCCGCCCGCCACCGGCTGCAGCAGCTCCAGCGCGTCAGCGGCGCAGAGCAGCTCGATGGCCAGCACGGTGGCGGTGTTGCGCACCACCTGGCGCAGCTTCAGCGCCGCGTTCATGCCCATGCTGACGTGGTCTTCCTTCTCGGCCGAGGTGGGCACGCTGTCGGCCGCGGCCGGGTGGGCCAGCACCTTGTTCTCGCTGGCCAGCGCGGCGGCCACCACCTGGGGGATCATGTAGCCCGAGTTGAGCCCGGGGTCGCGGGCCAGAAACGGCGGCAGGCCGCTCATGTTGGGATCGACCAGCTTCTCGATGCGCCGCTCGGCGATGTTGGCCAGGTCGGTCAGGGCGATGGCCAGGTAGTCGAGCACCAGCGCCACCGGCTCGCCGTGGAAGTTGCCGCCGGAGAGGATCTCGTCGCGCTCGGCGAACACCAGCGGGTTGTCGGTCGAGGCGTTGGCCTCGCGCACCAGGGTGGCGTCGACGTGGGCGAAGGCGTCGCGGATTGCACCGTGGACCTGCGGCGCGCAGCGCAGGCTGTAGGGGTCCTGCACCCGGTCGCAGTCGCGGTGCGACTCGCGGATCTGGCTGTCGGCCAGCAGGGCGCGCAGGTTGGCCGCGCTGGCGGCCTGGCCCGGATGCGGCCGCACCGCCTGGATGCTCTCGGAGAACGCCACCGGCGTGCCGCGGGTGGCGTCGACCGTCATGGCCGCGGCCACGTCGGCGGTGCGCAGCAGGTGCTCGGCGTCCTGGCACAGCAGCAGCCCCGTGGCGCACATGACCTGGGTGCCGTTGATCAGGCACAGGCCCTCCTTGGCCGCGGGCCGCAGCGGCGCGAGGCCGGCGGCGGCGAAGGCCTCGGCCGCCGGCAGCTCGCGGCCGGCCTGGCGCACCCGGCCCTCGCCGATCAGCGCCAGGGCGATGTGGGCCAGCGGGGCCAGGTCGCCGCTGGCGCCCACGCTGCCGCGCTCGGGCACCAGCGGGCAGATGCCGTGGTTGAGGCAGTCGCGCATCAGCTCCACGGTGTGGCGGCGCACGCCGGAGTGGCCGCGCAGCATGGTCTGGATGCGCAGCGCCAGCACCGCGCGCACCACCTCGTCGGGCAGCGCAGCGCCCACGCCGCAGGCGTGGGAGCGGATCAGGTTCAGCTGCAGCTCGGCCAGCTGCTCGGGCGCGATGTGCACGCTGGACAGCGCCCCGAAGCCGGTGTTGATGCCGTAGAACACCTCGCCCGAGGCCAGCCGCCGCTCGATGCACTCCCGGGCCGCGTCCACCCGCGCCAGCGCGTCGGGCGCCAGCGCCACCGCCGCCCCGCCGCGGGCGATGTCCACCAGCCGCCCGCGCTCCAGCCCCGCACCGCTGAGCACCACCGCTTCCGCCTGCTGCGTCATGGGCCACCTCCAGCGCCTGGTGTAACGCCAGCGGCGCCCGCCGTCAACGCCGAGTCGGGGGGAGCCCCCGCAGGGGTCAGCGCCTGCGGCGCAGCCAGCACAGGGCGGCCAGCAGGCCGTTCAGCGCGGCCGACTGGGCCGGTGGGGCCGAGGCGCAGATGCAGCCGACGTCTTTGAATTTCGCCTCGAAGGTGGCGCTGACGGTGTGGGTCTGTTCGTCGAGGACGATATCGAAGGCCATGGTGTGCGGCCCGGTACCGGCCTGCTCGTCGAGATCGGCGCCCAGGCGGGCTTCCCAGTCGGCCGGCAGGGGATCGCAATCCGCCTCCCAGTCCCCGGTCTGGCTGCCGAGCGCCCAGCAGCCGTACAGCGAGAAGGGTCCCAGATCCGCCAGCGCCGCCTCGGCCCGGCAGCCGTTGGTCAGGACGATCTCGGCCGCGCAGTTGCAGCTGTCGTAGTCGAACGCGGCGCTCAGGCACTCGTTGGCGGGCTGTATCTCCAGCTGCTGCAGCTCCAGATCGCACATGTTGAAGCATCCGGCCTCGGCGTCCGGCGCCGCCAGCGTCCCGGCGCCGAGCAGCGCGGTCAACAGGACCGCAGGGATGGTTCTCATCGTTTCGCTCCTTCCAGCGCGGGTTCTCGTGCCCCTTCGGGCTGCCGACAGCCCGCTGCGCGCTCAAGAAGCGATCGCGGCCAGCGGGACAGCATGTCGATGGCTCGATGTCTGTATCGCCCGCAGCGGCCGGGCGAGTCAACGAGAAAAGGCGCCGGCCCCATCGAGCGGCCGGATCGAGGGCATCAGCCCGGGGGTGTCTCAGGAGACCTTAGCGCGGGCTTCGCCCGCAACCCAAAAATGGAGGCGGCGTCTTCCCTCGGG
>CAYVQE010000084.1:0-27446 GCA_964454005.1 uncultured Myxococcales bacterium | reverse complement strand
GGGCGCCGAGAAGCCAAGGTGGTCCACCTCCCAGAAGAACAAGATCAAACCAAACCGGTACGGGCCGGGCTACATCATCCTGCTCCAGGACGTCGGCCAGCGCATCCGGAGGGGAGACTGATACGGAGTTCAGACCGGAAACTGGAGGTGTTGTATGAAAAAGTCTTTGTTTTTGGCGTGTTGCGCCGGCGCCGTCCTGGCCATCCAGGGCCCGTCCCGCGCCCACCCGGTACGGCAAGGATCCCTGCGCAGCCTCTATGATCGGTACAGGGGAACCTACCACGGGCGGATATCCACCAAGGTCAACAACAACCCCGGCCACTCGCAAGTCGCGACCGTCACCTGCCGCTTCGCCTCCGAGCGCGACACCCGCGGGCGGGCCTACCTGCGCTGCAGCGGCGGGGGCACCACCACACTGTTCGCGGTCGACGACCACGGTCGCATCGATGCCAACCACAGGACCACCTGGGGTTATCACCGCACCATATGCACCGGCAACGTCTCCTTCAACGGCGTCCACCTCAAGGCCCAACAGACATGCAGGAGGAGAAACGAGACGATCGTCAGAACCCTGGCCTTGGCCAAACGCTGATCTGTCTCTGCGGGGAGACGGGAAAAAAAGGAGGATTTCGTCATGATCAAACTGGGGTATCTCATCCTCGCCGTCTGGGTCATGCTCTGCCTCGTGCTGGTGACCGCATGCGGCACCGATGACGGGGACGGCTGCGGCAGCGACTGCAAGGGGTGCATCTGCAACCACGTCAAGGGAAGCGCCACCTGCTCCGAGTGCCGCACCCACCTGAGCAACGTCGGGGTGACCTGCGGCGACGTCCCGTCGGCCTGCAAGGACAAGTGCGGTTGCTGACACCTTCTCGCAAGACCACACAAGACAGACTCGACTGCACCCGGCCCCAAACCCGAGAAACGCTCGGAGGGCAGGATCGTCCTGCTGGTGCTGCTGGTCCTGGTGCTGGCGGCGGGGGCGTTCGGGGTCTATCCGTGGGTTCGGATCTCGTCGGAGGCAGGCGAACTGCGCCGGATGGAGGCGCAGGTGGTCGAGGAGCTCGAGGGCCTGGAGTACGAGGGACGGGGCCACCGCGGTCACATCGCTTGCGATCCGCAGGTTGACACGGAGTTCCTGCGCCGCTACCGCAAGCGGCACCTCGAGATCGTGGCGATGCGGGGGCGGCTCGAACGCAGGGCGCGGGAATTCATCTCCGGGACGAAGCATCATCCCTTGTTCACGATCGCCAACGAGGCCTGGATCGACAAGGTCCGCCACTACCGCGGCGGCTACTACAGCATGCTTCGCACCCGCTCGGCCCGGCCGGACTTCATCACCATGGGCACCAGCCTGAAGGACAAGGTCGAGCGCTGGGCCTCGAATGTCGCCCGCACCTACCAGCGCTGCCTGGTGCAGAAGTTGCCCCGGCCGGAACCGGCCGCGGGTTCCCGCGAGGAAAAGGGCTGGCTGGGGAAGAAGCTCGACAAGATCAAGAAGCTCACCCCGCGGGTGGCACAGAACATCGACGAGGCATGGACGAAGGTCCGGCGCAAGTGGAGTTCGGGCGCCATCCAGATGGGAGCGCGGGAGTTCAAGGCCGGCATCGGGGGCGACCTGCAGGCGTGCCTGGACGGGTGCGGCTCCTGGGGCTCGAACTACCAGGACGCCTACTGCATCTGCTACAAGCGCATCTTCGACAAGTACGGCTGCGACTTCGCCGACAACCCGGATGCCGTCGACGCCGACGCGGAACTCTCCGCGTGCATGCAGGAGGAGTGCGAGGGTTGCGAACTCTGAGCACGGATGGCTTCCTGGCGGTTGACGCCCGGAGCCATGGCGTGCTGGGCAGTATGAATCCCACTTGCGCAGGGAGGATGTCATGCGCGATGGTTTGTACCCTTTCCCGCTCCTGATCGCTTGCCTTTCTTGCTTGCTCGGAGGTGGATGTTCCGGCACTAGCAAGGCGAACAACCTGGAAAAAGCCATTTCGCTGCTCCACGCGGCTCGTAGTCACTACAACGACTACCGCGCCGAGCATGGCCGGGACGAAGCGGTCGACGAGGTCCTGGACCTGTTCGGGACCGACTCGTTCGTTGAGGAAGCGGGCAGCGACGACGATGCCATCTGGTTCGAGATCCGCGACGGTGGCACCGCTTACCTTTACACCAAAGAGCAGGAGGACATGCTGGCCGCCGGCGACGGCGCCACCATCTTCGAGGCTTCCTCCCCCAACCTGGTCGGGCTCGGCGGCCTGGAGCAGGTGCTCGAGCAAAACGACATCGACACCTCCTTTGTCCCGTCGAGCGAGGTGACCCTTGACGCCATCGCGGGCATCCAGTCGGATGAGAAGGTGTTGTATTTCTTCGGCCACGGCGGTCACGTGAGCCTCCAGCACTACGACCAGGACGGCGAATTCATCAGTCCGGGCTCCGGCCCCTGCATGCAGCTGGGCCAGCAGATCCACACTCCGGACGACTTGCCTTCCCGATGGCACGGCGCCTGGAACCGGAAACTGATCGTTGCGAAGCTGGACACGGCCAACGACGATCCTGTCCATCTTTGTATCAAGCCCCAGTTCATCCGGGAGCATGTGCGCCTGGTCAACGACCCGCTCGTGTTCGTCTCCACCTGCTACTCGGGCATCAACCCCAGCCTGTGGGAAGCCTTCGAGGATGCGGGAGCCAGGGCGTTGCTGGGCTGGTCCGACCAGGTGTGCCGGTACTCGGTCAGGGATACCCACACACGCTTTTTCGGCTACATGCTGGAAGACTGCATGTCGGTCGACCAGGCGCGGAACATGAAGCCGGACTCCACCTACGCCTACTGCGGGCCCGACACCGGCCTTGTCTGCCACTGCGAGGAACCGGTCGTGTTGCGGGCCTTCGGCGACGTGGCCATGCGGTTTTGCACCGCGACCACCTGCGACCCCGAGTGCACCGAAGGCGACACCGGCTGTACCGACGACCTGCGTCAGCGCTGGTACTGCGGCGAGGCCGCAGACGGCGATGCATGCCTGGACAAGGTGTACGTGCCATGCTCCGTCGACGATGAGTGCCGCGACGCGGTCTGCATCGAGACGTGCCAGAGCGTGTGCAGCGCGGGGGATGTACAGTGTTACTCATCGACCGCCTACCAGGAATGTGTCGTGGTCGGCGATTGTCTCCAGTGGGGAGAACCCGTCTCGTGCCCCGCGGGGCAGACCTGTTACGAGGGCGCCTGCACGACCGAATGCGAGTCCGATCCAGGCTGCAGCATGGAGGGTGCAACACGTTGCTACTCCGACACCCAGTTCCAGGAATGCCGGGAAGTGGCGCCGGGATGTTTCAAGTGGGACAGCCCGGTCGACTGCCCCGCCGGCGAGGTCTGCGTCGGCCCAGACGCCGCCAACGCCTGCGCCTCGAGTTGCACCCCCGACTGCGACGGCAAGGAGTGCGGCCCCGACGGCTGCGGCGGGACCTGCCCGCCGGGGTGCGGAGCCGACCAGACCTGCGACGAGGCGAGCGGCCAGTGCGGGTGCATCTACGAAAGCTGCGCCGGCGCGTGCTGCGCCCAGGGGCAGGTCTGTCTCGACGACCGCTGCTGCCTGCCGCAGCCGGAACGGATCGCCGAGACCAACGACGCCGATCTCGCCATGGACGTCGACTCGTCCGGAAGGCCCCACGTCGTCTTCCGCGACGACCCGAGCAACCTGACCTACGCGTACCACGACGGCTCCGCCTGGCAGGTCGAGGCCACCGGCTTCAGCGGCGGGTACTACGTCTCCATCGCGGTGGGCGCAAGCGACCGCCCTCACATCGCCTGGCAGTCGGGTTGCGACATCCTCCACGCGGTCCGCGACGGCTCCTGGATCCAGCAGGTGGTGGCGGACAACGCCTGCGGCATCGCCTCCGAGCCTGACATCGAGATTGACGCCTCTGGTGTTTTGCACATCTGCTACGCGGGAGGCGGCGCGGTCAGGCTCCAGCATGCGAGCAATCCCGGCACCTGGCAGATCGAGACGGTGGACGCCGGCGGCGTGAACGGTCTCGGATGTTCCATCGCCCTCGACGCTTCGAACCGCCCGCTGATCTCCTACAACCACCTGGACGACGACGACGTCAAGTTCGCCCGCTTCGACGGCGCTTCCTGGAACCTCGAGGTGCTGGACGCGGACGGCCCGTCGGCCAACTGCACGTCCATGCGGCTGGACGTCGCCGGCAACCCGCACGTCACCTACGAGGGGACGGGCTACACGCTGCGCCATGCCCGGTGGACACCGTCCGGCTGGGAGATCCACATGGTGCCCACCCAGGCTAACGGCACCCACTACGCCTCGCTCGATCTGGACGGGGCGGGCGACCCCCTCGAGAGTTTCTACGAATCCGGCACCAACGAGTTGAAGTACGCCGCATGGAACGGGGCGGGGTGGGACGTGCGGACGGTGGACGTCGACCTGGGAGGCAGCAGCTACGGCGAGTACCACGAGACCATGCTGCGCCTGGACGGCGCGGGCGAGCCCTGGTTCGTCTACAACCGCTACCTGGGGTCCTCCGTGTGGTCCATCGAAAGCGCCCGCCTGCCGGTGTGCGAGTGAATACGGCTTCCCGAAAGAAGCCCATGGCCCGGCGATCCAGTCAAGCTAATTTTTTCAACCCGTTGGCGGGGTGGCTGCCACCGCCTGGGCCATCCTCTGCTGCATGGCGCGGCGCAGCTCTAGCGGCTCTCCTGGAACGGCGTTGTTCTCGACCTGCCACCAGGCAATCGCCTTGGCCAAATCGATGTCGAGATCCGATCTACTAGAACCCTCTCCTGGCGGTGCCTGATAGATCCAGCCACGGACGTCACGAAACAGCTCTTTGCCCGAGAACTTGCTCCGCCAGCTTCCATCTGCGAGGGCGGCCTTCATTTCCTGGTGCTTCGCTTCCACTCTGCGTTGGATCTCGCCGGGCGCAGCGACCGCCGTAACCCGTTTTTCCAGGTGGGTGAACCATGGCTGCAAAGTGATATATTCGACCGCCGAGGTCAAGTCGACGATCTTGGGGCATTTCGGGTGTTCCAAGAAGTTTTCTCGGAAGTCATTTCGCAGGATCACTATCACCTGCCGGCAGGCCATCCACCAGGCCAACTCTTCTGCCCGTTTCCTCATCCGGAGTTCAATATCATCGGCTCGACGCCCGCCAGTATTGAGCGCACAGCCTTCCAACGCAGCAGGGTCCAGCAGGAAATTCTCGATCTCGTGCTGGTCGGATACGAATCGATGAGACTGCTTGTCAGGATTGTTCCAGTCCGGTCGGTTGCTTCTACCGAAGTCACGATCGATGTACCCAAACACATTGATGCGATCTTGTTCCTCGGCATCCCTCAGGATGACAGATACGTTTTCGTTGCCACCCGCGATCATAAAGGTGAAGTCCGGGTCATCTTCCCAGACACCTTTCAGGTACTCCTTGGTCAGGCTGTCCTCGACCCAGAGGTTGATCTTCCCTCGGTAGAGATCGGGGACGTTGCTGTCGACGTTCATTCCTTGGCTGCTCCAGAGGATGGGGTAGACCAAACCTTGGCGCGCGGATCGTCAGGCGGGACCAGGAAGTGTCGTTGATGGGAGAGAACAGCCTCGTAGATCTCCGGCGAATGGGTTCCGACGATGATCTGGGACTCGGGCCGGAGCTTCTGCAGCGCGCGCAGGATAAGGCGGTGCCACTGCGGATCGAGGTGCAACTCCGGCTCGTCGATGCAGAGCAGAGAGGGGACTTCCTCTCCGGGCAGGGCCGATCCCGCCAGCAGGAACAGCTCCAGCTGCCCTGAACTCAGTGCGTCCAGCGGTATCCGGCCGCCGGACTCGTTGAGGAACACATCGAACCCGGCGTCGGGGCTCTCCCCCGCCGGCTCCACTGAAAACGTCTGCTCGGTGTCGGGGTAGAACATCCGCCAGAGCTGGTTCACCTTGTCGATGGCCCGATCGAACTTCGACGGAGCGTTGCTGGGTCCTTGGGACGACATCCGATCATACGCCTTGGCGTTGACCAGGTGCTGCTTGACGATCCACAGGCGGTTCTTCACTTCTTTTCTAGGCCTTTTACCCGGCTTGCCGGCAGTGACCGACAGCGCACCGGGGAGCACGGGCGCGCGCCAGGAGGAGAAGTACTCGCAGTCCAGCCTCCTCGTGTTGCCGCTGAACACGGGGCCGAAATCCGCCTCGTTTGTTCCGGCATCGCCTTCGAAAAAGCCGCGGATGATAAAATCCTCTGCGCCACGACGAACGCCACGACTGTCCACCGCTCCGGTGACCAGCTCCTTGGTGACAGAGGGTTCGCCTGCGACCAGGAGGCATGCCTCCAGCACGGTCGTCTTGCCGCAGCCGTTCGGGCCGGCCACGACCACAACCGGCGAAGCCTTGTCATCCGGCCCGACGAAAGAAAGGTGGAGAGACTCGATCCCCCTGAAGTTCTGGATCTCGATCCCACGAAGCCATTCGCGTCCACTCATCTGTTCACCGCTCGCCGCCGTGGAAATGGTGTTCTCGGCGGAATCGGCACGAATATATCTTTGTCGTGCTCGGAATGGCAAGTAGCCCGGCCGGGCTAGCGGGCCACGCTCTGGCCGAAGCGCAGCAGCCCGAGAAGCTCCTCGGAGGAGAGTCCGCCGGCCGTGTCGGCGCCCTCCAACAGGCCGCTGGCCAGCTCCCGCTTGGATGCGTGGAGATCGAGCACGGCCTCCTCGATGGTCTGCTGGACGATGAGGCGCACCACGGTCACCGGGCGGGTCTGGCCGATGCGGTGGGTGCGATCGGTGGCCTGGTCCTCCACGGCCGGGTTCCACCAGGGGTCCAGGTGGATCACGGCGTCGGCACCGGTCAGGTTCAAACCCGAGCCGCCCGCCTTGAGCGAGATGAGGAACAGGCCGGGCGCGCCCGTCGCCCACTCGTCGACCAGCCGGGCCCGCGCGGCCGCCGGCGTGGCCCCATCCAGATAGAGGTAGTCCCGACCCCGCTCGTCGAGCACCTCGCGGACCAGGGCCAGATGGCTGGTGAACTGGCTGAACACCAGGGCGCGCTGGCCGTCGGCCAGCAGGGATTCGAGCAGGGCGGTGGCCGCCTCCAGCTTGGACGAACCGATGCGGCTGTCGGGATAGACCAGCCGCGGGTGGCAGGCCAGGCGCCGCATGCGGGTGATGGCCGCCAGCAGGGCGAAGCGCCCCTCGCGGTCGGTGTCCCGGGCCGCCAGCCCTTCGATGACCTCGCGCTGCAGCCGCCGGTAGACCTGGCGCTCGTCGGCCTTCATCTCCACCGGCCGCACCACCTCGGTGCGCGGCGGCAGCTCCGGGGCCACCTGGGCCTTGGTGCGCCGGAGCAGAAAGGGGCGCAGCAGCCGGGCCAGCTCGCCGCGGCGGCGCGGGTCGCGGTCGCGCTCGATGGGGGCGGCGAAGCGATCGCGGAAGTACTCCCAGGAGCCCAGCAGGCCCGGATCCACGCACCTGAACACGCTCCACAGCTCACCCAGGTGGTTCTCCAGGGGCGTGCCGCTCATGGCCAGGCGAAAACCGGCCTGCAGCCGGCGCACCGCGCGGGCCCGCTTGGAGCGGGCGTTCTTGACGTACTGGGCCTCGTCCAGCACCACGGTGGCGAAGGCGATGCCCGACAGGGCCTCGGCGTCGCGGGCCATGACGTCGTAGCTGGTCACCACCAGCCCGCCGGGGCCCAGCCCGGCGAGCAGGCCGTGGCGGCCCGGGCCGTGGTAGTGGCGCACCTGAAGCGAGGGGGCGAAGCGCACGGCCTCGGTCAGCCAGACCGACCCGACCGACGAGGGCGCGATCACCAGCGCCGGGCCCTCCTCGGCCCGCCGCAGCAGCAGGCCCAGGGCCTGCACCGTCTTGCCCAGGCCCATGTCGTCGGCCAGGCAGGCGCCCTGCGCCCAGGCCGCCAGGCGTGCCAGCCAGCAGAAGCCCTCCGCCTGGTAGGGACGCAGCTCGGCGGCCAGGGCCGCGGGCTTGCGCGGCTCGAGATCCGCGGCCGCCCGCAGGCGATCGAGCAGGCCGGACCAGTGCTCGTCCGCCTCGACCGGCAGGTCGGCCAGGGCCTGCTGCAGGGCCGCCGCCCGGCCGCTGCCGGCTTTGAGCTTGCCCCGGCTGGCGGGCATCACCGTGCTCTCGATCCGCTCGAGCTTGCGGCGCAGGCGTTCGCCGATCAGCGCGAATCGACCCGCTCCGATGGGGATGAAGCGCTGGCCCGAGCGCACGCGATCCAGCAGCTCGGCCAGCCCGATGCGCTCGCCGTCCACCTCCAGGGCCCCGTCCAGCTGGAACCAGCCCCGCTTCTGCCGCAGCCGGACGCGCACGTTCTGCGGGCTCGCGGGCGACACCATCCAGGGGGCCTGATCCTCGGGCCAGTCCACGCCCAGCTCATCGCCGAGGTCCTGGGCGGCGGCCACCAGCGCCAGGGCCCGCTCCGGGTCGGGCAGGCGCCAGTGCCAGGGATCGCGGTCGGCCGCGGGTTCGAGGCCCAGGCGGCGGCACAGCTCGCCGGCCGCGCGCCGCTCGGCGGCCAGGTCGCGCTCGGTGCTGACCAGCCGCTCGTCCCGGGCGCTTGCGATCCGCTCGGGGCCCTGGCCCGGCGGCCAGGCGGGACCGTCCGGGTCGGGCCGCGCCTTGAGCCAGGCCTCCAAGCCGGACTCGCCCAGCGGTGAAAGCCGCAGCCGGCAGGCACCGTCGGCCCGCCGCCGCTCGGCGGTCAGCTCGGCGGGCAGCTCGAGGTCCAGGCCCGGCTGGGCCGCGGAGAGCACCCGGACCAGCTCGCCGACGCCTTCGTCCGGGACGAGCGGGGGCTGGCCGGCCAGCAGCTCGAGCAGTTCGCCGGCCGGATCCTCCAGCCGGGCCAGCCGGAAGACCCCCGCGGGCGCGTCGGGCTGGAACAGCAGGCGGCGGCCGAGCCGCTGGCGATCGAGCCGTTCCCAGGGCAGCGGCCGATCGCCCAGGTGGAGCTGGATTCCGTACCGGCCGGCCTGCCGGATCAGCCTCAGGGTGGGCCGCCCTTCGACGATCCGCAGCCGCTCGGTCGGCCTGTCGAGCCGGAAGATACGCGGATGGCCCACCAGCTCCAGCAGCGCCTCGGCCTGGTGCGCATCGATTTGCAGGTCGTGGTAGAAGCTTTGCATCGACAGGGAGATGGCGGACAGGTGGGCGAGCGCCCTTTCGTCCTGGGGGCTGAGAACCTCTCGCTCTGACATCAGGTCGCTCATGTCCACCTTGCGGCCCCGGCCGAAGCGGCCGGACTTGCCCCGGGTGCGGATCGCCGGGACGAGCTCCAGCAACCCGTCCTGCGGCTCGACCCCGAGGCGCCAGGCCAGCTCGCGGTTCGGATCCGAGCCGGACAGCCGGGTGGACCGGCAACGGCCCTGCTCGATGATCCGATCCGCGTGGTCGATGAGCTGCGACCAGCCGGGCCGCGACAACAGCTCGACCAGCGGGGCGTGGAAATCGCTCTGCGGATCGTGCAGCCAATCCAGGATCCACTCCAGCAGCACCCGCAGGTGGGGACAGGGCGCGGCCGGCCGCGGGGGCTGGCCGCCGCCGCGGGCCCAGGGGGTTCCGTCGCGTTCACAGATCCAGCGTAGCGCGCCGTCCGGCCGCGGCTCCAGCTCGACGATGGTCTGCTGGTCGTCGCTCTGGTTCCAGCACCCGGTGCCCGCGAAGGCCACCGCGACCGACGGCGGGACCTCGATGAAGGTGATCTGGGCCCGCTCGTAAGGCACCGGCGCCAGGCTCGCCTCGCACTGGCGGACCATCTCCAAGTGGCCCTCGAGCCGGCGGGCGGTCTCCGCCAGGCGCGCGTCGCCCGGCGGGCGGGACCACCTCACCGCGCGCATCCGGTCCAGCCGGCGCTGCTGGGCCAGGTAGTTCAGGTGGCTGCGGGTCGCGGCGATCAGCTCCTGGCGAAGACCCGACACGGCGGAGCGAAAGCCCACGCCCCACCCGCTCAGGCAGTCGCCCAGGGTGGTGCCGCCGTGCTCCTGCGCCACCCGGTAGAACCAGCCCCCGTGGAACCACGGTTCCAGCACCCGGATGCTCAGATCCAGCCAGGCGCGCTCTCCGTGCGCTTCCAGCCAGGCCTCCACCTCCCGCAAGCGCAGCGGGACCTCCGGAAGCGACTGGACCGCGGCGCGGTCGGCCTCCCGCGAGGGCTCATCCGGCGCGCGTCCGCCGCGCCGGCGCTTCTTCTTCGAGCGAGTGGCCATGGCAGCACCGGGCTGCTCAGGAGAAGCCGAGCTGGGCGTCGTAGGCCTCGAACTCCTGGCGGGCGACCAGCCAGCGGCGGCCGCAGCGGGGGCAGCGGACCTCGACCTCGGGCTGGTCGCCGAACAGCTCGCCGGGCTGCTGGCCGAACATGGAGCGCATCACCGACAGCATCTTCTGGCTGTTGCAGCCGCAGCGCCAGCGGTAGCGGCGGGTCTCGATGGTCTCGCCGGCGGCCTGCTCGATGTCGGCGGCGGCGGCCGCGTCCAGCCCGGCCAGCCAGTCGCGGTCGACCCGCGGCAGGCCCTGCACGATCAAAAAGTCGCCCGCGGCCACCTCGAACAGCCGGGTGGCCGACTGCACCGAGCGCCGGTGGTACTGCTCGAAGGCCGCCAGCATGTCGCGGCCGTCGAAGTCGAGCAGGCTACGGCTGGGCTGGTGGCGCGGCCGCTGGGTCTCGACGAACAGGCGGTTGCGGTCCGCGGTCTGCACGTCGTGGCTGTAGACCCGGCCGGTGAGCTGGAACTCCGTGTTGTCGCCGGCCAGAAACACGTTCAGCGGCGGCTCGGCCAGGTTGATGGTCCAGGCTGTGAACTGATCCGGCGGCAGCAGGGCCAGCTGCAGCCCGGCCGCGGCCTGGGCCTGGCGCATGACCTCCAGCCCCACGTCGCCGGGCAGCGGCCCCTGCCCGGCCGCCTGTTCGCTGTAGCCGGCGAACAAGGGGTCGAAACGCCCCCGGGCCAACACGATCTCGCGCTCGCGATCCAGCGCCGAGCGCACCTCGACCACGGCCCCGGCCACGTCGGCTTGCTTCCCTTCCGCAACCAAAAATCCAGACCTCCGTCGGATCGCCTATGTTGAAGCACCGAGGTCCGCATTGCAACCGGCGCTCCGGCCGAGGCATCCGCGCTGTCAGCAAATCAACGCCGCGTTTTTCGGAGCGCTCGATCGCATGGGAGGACCGGTGGCCGCCGGTCCGGCCGCCGTCAACCGGACGGCGGTCGTTTGGCGTCGAACAGCTGCAGCGCCTCGACCCCGCTGAGCAGCAACCCGACCAGCTCGGCCTGGCGGTTGGTGCCGGTCTTGGTGAAGATGCGCTTGAGGTGGGTGCGCACCGTCTGGTGGCTGACGCCGAGCTCGATCGCGGCCTCGGTCAGCGCCATCCCGCCCACCAACAGCCCGGCCAGCCGCGACTCGGCCGGGGTCAGCCCGTAGAGCTGGGCCAGCGCGGCCGGGGCGATCTGGATGTGGCGCTCGGGATCGCACAGGAAGATCGCCGCACCGACCTGCGGGCCGGGCTCCGGCAGCGGCCGGCCGGCCGGAAAGACCAGCACCTGCAGCGGCGCACGGTGCCCGCGTTCGAGCGTCAACCGGGCCTGGGACGCACCGGCCCGCTCGCCGTCCCCGGCGGCGGCCAACAGGGCCTGGAGCCGCTCGTCGCCAGCGGCCGGCTCGGCGACCAGGCGCCCGCGCTCCAGCCGCAGCCCATCGCCGGCGGCCAGGATACGGGCGGCGGTCTCGTTGTGGCCCACCATCCGGCCATCGGCCGCCGCCAGCATCACGCCCACCGGCACGTGCTCCAGCGCACAGCGCAGCCCGGCGTTGGCGTCCGCCAACCGGCTCAGCTGGTGCTGCAGCCGCAGACAACAGCGCAGGTGCGGCACCAGCCGGCCGATCCAGCAGATGGTGGCCTCGCTGAACGGCCCCTGGGCGCGGGTGCGGTTCAAGGTCAGGCTGTAGACCACCGGCCCGTCGACGTCGATCACGGCATTGAGCAGGTGGAACCAGCCGTGGTGGGCGAAGTAGTCGCGGTACAAGCGCGAGGCCGCCCAGCGCTCGTCGTCGACCGCCATGCGGCGGGTGGCCACCCGGCCGGGCTCGACGAACAGCGGATTGCCGGGCCGAAAGACCTCGAGCGCCGCCGGGTGGTAGATCTCCTTGTAAGCGCGCATCTGTTGCGGATCGAAGGGGATGCCCAGCGGCATCTCGCCCTTGCCGGTCTCCTGGTTCGAGGTGCGCAGGATGGCCGTATCGCAGGCGGTCCAGCGGCGCAACCGCTCCAGGAAACGCAGCCAGTTGCTGCGATCCTCGTCCAGGGTATACAGGATTTCCACCAGCTCCAGCGCCGCGGCCACCGAGTTCTCACCGGTCAGCAGCGCGGGGGGCTGCAGCGCTGCGGACGCCGTCGGGGTCGGCTCGCGATCGGTCGGAGAACTCACGCCGTGGCCCCCTCCGCAGCCGGAGCCGACGGGGGGCGCGGCTCGAAGCGCACCGGACCCAACAGGCGATGCAGCAGACCGACCAGGGCCGCCTGGCGGTGAACGCCCGTCTTGTAGAAGATGCGCTTGAGGTGGGTGCGGGCGGTGGCCGGCCGGATCGCCAACTCGGTCGCGGCCCGCTTCAGGTCGGCGCCCCGAGCCAGCAGCAGCGCCAGCCGCGCCTCCCGCGGGCTGAGACCGAACTGTTCGCGCAGCAGCTCGGCGGGCGGCGGGTCGCGATGCCGCGGATCGCTGACGAACACCGCGGTCAGCGCCCCGCCGGCGCGCGCCAGCGGCACCACCGCCGTGGCGCGGCCGGACCCGCTCCGCCGCAGCCGCAGCCCCCGGCCCTGCGCCGGTCGGCCGTCGCGGCCGGCGGTCTCCTCCAGCAAGCGCTGCAAGCTCGTCCGGTCGCGCAGCTGTAAGGCGTCGGTCGGTCCGCCGGCGGGAATTCGGCTCTCGTCGCCGCCGAGCTGTTCGGCCAGCCGGCGGTTCATTTCCAGCGGGCGGCCCAGGCTGTCGACCACCAGCAGGCCCGCCTGCAGGCGATCGACCGCGGTCTGCAGCAACCGGTGCTCGTCCCGGCCGGCGGCCAGCCGCTCGGCCATCCGCAGGGCGCGGCGCAGGTGCGGCACCATGCGTTCCAGCAGCCGCCGGTGCGCATCCCCGTACCGGCCGCGCCGTCCGTCGCGGCCCAGGGTCAGCTGGACGTCGCCCGCCGCATCGGCCGCGATGGCGACCGTCAGCTGCTCCATCGGTCGCGCGCCGGGCTGCGGGTCGAAAACGGAGTCCGGATAGCCCATCAGGAGCCGCTCGCCGACGGCCCACCGGCGCTGGCCGATCCATACCACCAGCGAACCGGTGCTCTCGGCCAGACGCTCCAGGAAGCGCGTCCAGCGAGGTTCGGCAACAGCATCCCGGTAGAGAACATCCACCAGCTGCCACAGCTCGTCCGCGCTGAGAAGATCGTCCATCATTCGACGCACTGCAGTATAGCACGGTTGCGGACTATGAACCACCGTCCTGTCCGCCGGCTTGCGGCCGCGGCCGGCGCGCCACCACATCGAGCAGCACCCCACCGGCGGCATGGGCGGCACAGCCCTCCAGCTCGAGACCGGCCCCCGCCACCGCCCGGCGCACCTCGGCCCGGCTGCGGGCGCGCAACCAGACCCCCTGGCGCATGGCGTTGCCCAGCTGGGCCACCAGCCGCAACGGCCCGCGATGGGCGGTGGTGAACCACAAGCGCCCGCCCGGCGCCAGCATGCCGGCCAGCCGCGCCAGCAGCGGTTCGAGCGCCGGCAGGTACTCCAGCACCGAGAAAGCGCAGATCAGATCGAAGCGGGCATCCAGCTCGAGCGCCGCCAGATCGCCGGCCAGCACGCGCGCGGGCGGGGTGCCGGCCGCCTGTAGCTTGGCCTCCAGCGCGGCCAACATGGCCGGCGATATATCCTGGACCCACAGGTGTCTGCTGCGCTCGGCCAGCAGCCGGCTGAACCGGCCGCTGCCGGCGCCCAGCTCCAGCACGCGGCCGTCGGGTTGCAGCAGGGTCTCGATTCCGCGCTCGACCAGCTCGCGCTCGACGCGGCGCACCCCCCGCTGGCCACCGCGGTCCTGCTCGGCGTCGTAGCCGACGGCCAGCCCGTCGTAGAATGCGCGCACCGCACCCGGCGCCGGTGCCTCGGCCCCGAGCGGCTCCATCACCGGCCGCTGGATCAGCCCCGACAGGGCCACCGGCCGCAGGCCGCGCTCGGCCAGACCGGACAGCAGGCGGTCGACCTCGGCCAACCAGCGCTCGATGCCCGCCGCCCCGGCCGGCCGCCGGTCGTGCAGCGCCAGGATGTCGCCGCCGCGCACCCGCCCGAGCAACCGATCGGCCAGCCCGCGCAGCCGGCGGTTGCCGAAGTCCAGCCCGCGGCGGTTGGCCACCACGCAGGTCAGGCCCTGCTCCAGCAGCACCCGCCACAGCCCCGGGTTGACCACCCAGGCCGGCGGCCTGAACACCAGCGGCCGCACCCCCAGAGCGGCCACGGCCTGCTGGCAGGCGGCCACCGAGCGGCGCACCCGCCGCCTGCGGCGCAGCATCAGCCAGGGATCGTGCTCGCCGCTGTGGTTGCCCAGCTCGCAACCGGCCGCCAGCGCCCGGCGCAGCGGCCCGGGCGCCGCGTCGACCCGCCGGCCGACCACGAAGAAGGTGGCCACCGCCCGGTGGTGCTGCAGCAGATCGAGCAGGCGGTCGGTGGTCTGCGGGTCGGGCCCGTCGTCGAAGGTCAGCGCCACCCGATCGGTGGCCCGGCCGCGGCTGACCACCGGCAAGAACAGCCGCCAGGTTGGGAAAAATGCCGCCAGCCCCATCAGCCCGACGAAGGCGACCAGGGGCACGGCCGCCCACCAGGGCTCGAACCAGACCAGCACCAGCGCCAGCTGCACCGCGCCCAGCCCGAGCAGGTGAGCCGGTGCCAGCGGGAACAGGCGGGCCCCCGAACGCGGGGGCCTCAGCGGATCAGAAACTCCCATAGCGGCCCCGTACGCCCCCGGGCGTACATGCGCTCCAGGATGCGGTCGGTCTGCTCCCCGCCGGCGCCGATGACCCAGTCGCGCCGGTCCGCGCCGCGCAGGCGCACCCGATCCACGATGGCGTCGAGGGCGATGTCGTCCGGCCGGTAGAACACCGGCTCGAGCAGGTCGTCGGCCGGATCGATCCGGCCCTGCTCGACCGCGGTGCGCCACAGCGCGGTGCGGGGATAGATGCGAATGCCGCAGAAAAAGAAACAGACCGTGCGTTCCAATCCCGCAGCGGCGTCCAGGGTCTCGTCCACGGTGGCGGCGCTCTCGCCCGGCCCGCCCAACATGAAGTAGTGGGCCACGTGCAGCCCGGCGTCCAGGGCGTCGCGGTGGGCGGCCAGCACGTCGGCGACGGCGAAGCCCTTGGCATAGGTCGCCAACATGCGCGGGCTCAGGGTGTCGGTGCCGAACTCGACGTGGCTGCAGCCGCAGGCGGCCAGCGTGCGGTAGAAGTCCGGCGGCGGTCGCAGCGGGGCGAAGAACGCCCCCCAGGGGATGGTCACCCCGGCATCCCGCAAGGCGCGCGCCACGGCCGCGGCGTGCCCGTGGTCGGAGTTGAACACCGAGTCGGCGAAGAACAGATAGCGCCCGCCGAGCTGCTCGAGCTGCCGCGCCTCGACGGCCACTCGTTCGGGCGCGAACCGCCGCAACCGGCGGCCCTCGATCAGCGGGTAGGTGCAGTAGAAGCAGCGAAAGGGGCAACCGCGTTTGGTCTGCAGGTTCAACATGCCACCGCGCTGCAGGTAGAACGCAGCCCGCTCGGGCGGCTGCGGCAGCCGGCGCCGGCAATCACCGGCATAGGGCGGCGGCGGCTCGATGTCCCGGCCGACGCCCACCAGCACGCCTTCCAGCCCGGCCACCGGTCGGCCGGCGGCCAGGGCGTCGACCAGGGCCGCGGCCCGCTCGCCCTCGCCGATTACGCCATAGTCGGCACCGGTGGTCTGCATCACCGCCTGCGGGAACAGGGTGAAGCCGGCCCCGCCCAGCAACACCGGCGCGCTGCTGCCGGCGCGCACCCGGGCCACCACCCGGCGCAGCTCGTCCAGATAGCCGCGGGCGTCGCTGGAGTCGGTGTTGTCGATATTGCGCAGCGAGATGCCGACCAGCTCGGGATCGAATTCGGCCAGGGCTCGCTCCAGCGGGGCGTCGTCCGGGCTGTCCACCAGATCGACCAGCCGCACCTGGTGTCGTTCGCCGAGCGCGGCGGCCACGTAGTCGAGCCCCAGCGGATAGACCGGATAGGGGCTGGTCAGCCTGTTGATCGACACCAGCAGCACCCTCACGCCAGCACCTCCACCGCGGCCGCCATCCGGCCCAGGTTCAACACCAGTACGCCGCGGCTGGCCAGCGGCCGGGCGTCCAGCCAGCGATCGCGCTCCAAGGCGCGGACCGCCAGCGCGGTGGCGCAGGCGCTGACCGTGGCGTACTCGCCCAGCAGCGGCCGCAGCTCGAGCACCGGCAGCGGCGCTGCCAGCGCCGCGGCCAGCTGCTGGAACAGGGCGCGGCCGGCCTCCGCGTGGGCGGCCGGCAGGCCCAGCATGACGGCGCCGAAGCGCCGGCCGATCCGCTCAGCGCCGCCGAGCGCGGCCAGCAGCTCGCCGGCGCTCGGCTCCCGGCCCAAAAAGGCGCAGCGCAGCCGCACGCCGTCGCCGCCGCGATCCACCAACAACGCGCCGCCGCCGTCGGCCGGCACCGCAGCCGCGGCGGCCGGTTCGAACAGGGGGCCGAGCCCGGGGTGGTGCTCGTCGGCCGCCAGCAACAAGCCGGGCCGGTCGTCCAGCAGCAGGCCTGCCATCCACAGGGCCTGCTCAAACGAGACGTCGCCGCCGGTGGCGGTGGCGCTGGGGCCGCGGGCCCGGTGGCGGATGGCCAGCCGGCCGGCCGGCGCGTTGTGCACCGAGCCGACGAAGTCGGTCGGGCTGGACAGGCGCTGGGCGCTGGCGAACAGGCGATCGAGAAAGGCGTGGGTCTCGCCGAGCGGTCCCCAGCCGGTGCCGAAATGGATCTGCTCGACGGCGCTCGCGTCCGGCGTGCCGGCCACCCGCTGGCCGAGCGCCAGGGCCATGCGCGGCAGGCGTTTGCTGCGGCGTACCGCCCGCGGCTCCAGATCGGCGACCAGCGCGCGCTCGTCGAGCCGGCCCGCCGCCGACGCACCGGCGGCCAGCCGCTGCCAGGTCTGCTCCAGCCAGCCGGCTCCGCTCAGCGCCTCGGCCGCGCGCACCCGCAACCAGCCGGCACGGCCGGCAGGGCCGGAGCCGGCCGCGGCCGGACGATCGGCCCGGCCGAGCACCAGCGCCGCGTTGTTGCCACCGAAGCCGAAGGAGTTCGACAGCACGCACTCGATCCGGCCGGGGCGCGGCTCGGTCACCGGCGCCAGATCCAGGGCGGGATCGACCCGCTCGAGCCCGGTGTTGGCCGGGATCACCCCGGCCGCCATGGCGACCACGGCCCCCACCGCCTCCAGCGCCCCGGCCGCCGCCAGGCTGTGGCCGACTGCGCCCTTGCTCGACGACAGCGGTGGCGGCCGGCCGCCGAACACGGAGTGCAGCGCGCACGCCTCGGCCGCGTCGTTGTTCGGGGTGCCGGTGCCGTGCAGGCTGATGTAGTCCACCGTGGCCGGCGCGATGCCGGCGTCGGCCAGCGCGGCCCGCATGGCGGCGGCCGCGCCGCGGCCCTCCGGATGGGGGGCGGTGGCGTGGTGGGCGTCGCAGGACAGCCCACCGCCCAGCAGCACACCCAGGCACCCGGGCGGTGGGGCGGCGGCGGATTCCAGCAACAGCATGGCCGCCGCCTCGGACACGCTCAGCCCGGCCCGGCGGGCGTCCAGCGGCCGGGCACCGTCCGGGTCGACCAGCTGCAGCAGCCCGAAGCCGTAGTAGGTCAACCGGCACAACCCGTCGGCACCGCCGGCCAATACCCGGCTGAAGCGACCGCTGCGCAGCAGCTCGAGGGCCAGCTTCAGCGCCACCGCAGATGAGGAGCAGGCGGTCGAGACGGTCAGCGCCGGGCCCCGGCAACCGATGGCCGCTGCCACCGCCTCGGCCACGGTGCCGGTTCCATGCCACCGGTAGCGCGCCGGATCGCGCTCGCCGGCCATCAGCAAGGGCTCGCTGGCCGGCATACCGCCGGTGGTGCAACCCAGCACGACCGCCTCGGGCGGCGCCGGTGCATCGGCCAGGGCCTCGCGGGCGGCCTGCAGGGCCATCCGGTGGGTGCGCGGCCAGTCGGCCGGCTCGTCCACCAGCTCGGCTGCGGCCACCTGGCCGGCGGGTCGCGGACCGTCGGCGCCCGACTCGAACAGCTTCAGCGGGGCCAGGTGGCTGCGGTTGGCCTCCAGGGCGCGCCGCAGCGCGGCCGCGTCCGCACCGGCCGGGCTGACTGCGCCGATGCCGGTGATGAAGGCCGGGCGGGGGCTCAACCGGAGTCGTCCTTGCGCTGCCCGGCCAGGTAATCGGCCAGGGTACGCACCGAGATCATGACCTTCTCGCCGATCTCCTTGTTGTCGATCTTGACGCCGTAGTCGCGCTCGATCATGACGGCGATCTCGAGCACGTCGATCGAGTCCAGCCCCAGCCCGTCCTCGCCGAACAGCGGCTCCTCGTCGCCGATGCCAGCCGGATCCACGTCCTGTAGATCCAGGGTCTCGACCAACTTGTGCTTCAGCTCGCTACGCAGTGCCTCGCTCGCCGTCATCGCATCATCCCTCTCTGAACAACCATCGAACCATCGAACATTTACCGGCTCGTCCGGGGTGAGTCAAGCGGGCTGCGCCCGCTTGACAGTCCGATTCGAATTCGAACAAACTGCCCCCCGGACGCGTCGCACCCTTTGTGTGGAGGGCCGGAGTTGACCACCGAAGCATGCACCGTCGCCGATCTGATTCCGCACCGCGGGCGCATGTGCTTGATCGACGGCATCGAGACCATCGACGAGCAGCACGGCGGCGTGCTGTTGACCCGGGTGGGGCCCGACTGGCCGCTGGTCGAAGGCGATCGGCTGGATCCGCTGGTGCTGGTCGAGGTGGTGGCCCAGGCGGCCGCGGTGTTGGCCGGCTGGCAACGGCGCCACCAGGAGCGCATGGGCGGCCGCGGCTGGCTGGTGGGGGTGCGCCGGACCGAGCTGCCGGCCGAGCCGCCGGCGGTGGGCGATGTGCTGCGGGTGCGGGTGCAGGTGGACTACGAAGTCGAGGCCTACGCCGTGTTCAAGGGCCGGGTCGAACGCGCGGGCCGGACCCTGGCCGAGGTGGAGATCCAGACCTACCGGCCGGCGGACGATTTCTGGGCCGACGGGGAGTGAAATGGTGAGCGCGACAGCGGACCAGCCTTGGGCGCTGGTCACCGGCGGCAGCCGCGGCATCGGCCGCGCCATCTGTCTGGAGCTGGCCCGCGCCGGCCAGCGGGTGGTGATCAACTACCGGGCCGACGCGACCGCGGCCGAGCAGAGCCTGGAGCAGGTTCGCTCCGCCGGCGGCGACGGCGAGCTGCTCGCGCTCGACGTCACCGACGGCGCGGCCTGCGAGCGCGAGCTGGGCGCCCTGTACGAGCGGCTGGGCGCTCCGGCGGTGCTGGTCAGCAACGCCGGGGTGACCGCCGACGGGCTGTTCGCCATGATGAAGCCGGAGGCCTGGCAACGGGTGCTGGCCACCTCGCTCGACGGCTTTTTCCACGTCACCAAGCCGACCATCAAGGCCATGATGCGCAAGCGGGCTGGCGCGGTGGCGGTGGTCTCGTCGATCTCGGGTCTGGTGGGCAACCGCGGCCAGGTCAACTACTCGGCCGCCAAGGCCGGGTTGATCGGCGCCACCCGCTCGTTGGCTGCCGAGGTGGCCCGACTGGGCATCCGCGTCAACGCGGTGGCCCCGGGTCTGATAGAGACCGACATGACCGCCGGGGTGGCCGAGGCCATGGGTCCGGCCGGCATCAAGCAGACCATCCCGATGAATCGGCTCGGCCGTCCCGAAGAGGTCGCCCGGGTGGTGCGCTTTCTGTGCTCGGACGACGCCACCTACGTGACCGGACAGGTGATCGGGGTCAACGGGGGCATGCTATGAGCCGAACCCCGCGCTGGATCGGGCTGGGGCTGATCGCGCTGCTGGGCCTGGCCCCGGCCGCCGGCCGGACCGAAGAACCGCCGGACTGGACCTCGTCCTTCGCCGCCATCCGCCGCGCCGCCGCCGAGGTCGGCAGCGTGCGGGCGCGCTTTACGCAACACAAGCACCTGCCCATCCTGGCGCGGCCGCTGGTGTCCGAAGGCCGGTTCGCGTTCCGGGCGCCGGGCTCCATCCGCTGGGAGTACCTACGCCCGGTGCGCAGCGTGCTGCTGCTGGACGACGGCGAGCTGGCGCGCCACGTGCGGCGCGACGGCCGCTGGGTGGCCGACGCCGCCGCCCGGGTCGAGACCATGCGGGTGGTGGTGACCGAGATCCAGGGCTGGCTGACCGGCCAGTTCGAGCGCAGCCGCACCTTCGATGCCCGCCTGCTGCCGGGCCGGCCGGCCCGGGTGGAGCTGACCCCGGCCGATGCCGCCCTGGGCGATCTGATCCAGCGCATCGTGCTGACCCTGGACGAACGGCCGGGCGTCCTGTCGCAGGTCGAGATCGTCGAGGGCCCCGAGGCGCGCACCGTGCTGCGCTTCGAGCGGGTCGAGCTCGACGCCGCCATCGACCCGCAGACCTTCAGCGCGCCGGCCGGCGCCCCGGACCGCAATTGAGCACCCGCCCGCCGAGCAGCCCGCCGGGCGGCGGCCGCTGGTTGCGGCTCGGCCTGCTGGTCGCGGGGCTGGCCGCCGCCGGCTGCGCCAGCCTGCCGCGGATCCGGCCGGCGGGGTCCGCGGCGGCATCCGGGCTGGCCGATCGTTGTGCCGATCTGCTGCCCGCCCGGCCGCTGCGGACGGTGCATACCATCGACGCCGAGCTGCCGCTCGCCGGCGCCAGCAGCCTGTTGGGCGTCAGCCTGATCGACCCGGCCGGCCAGCGGCTGCGCGCGGTGCTGGTCAGCGTCGAGGGCCTGACCCTGTTCGACGCCAGCGCCGGGCCGGACGGGCTGCGCATCCACCGCGCGGTGCCGCCGCTGGACGATCCCGATTTTGGCCCCGGCCTGGTGGCCGATGTCGCGCTGCTGTTGCTGCAGCCCGCGGGCGAGCCGATCGCCGTCGGCCGGCGCGAGGACGGCCGCGGGGTGTGTCGTTTCCGCGACGCCGCCGGCGACTGGGTCGACTTGCTGCCGGCCTCGGCGGCGGCCCCGGCCCGCATCGAGCGCTGGGGGGCCGACCGGCGGTTGCGCCGCAGCGCGGTGCTGAGCCGCGAGCGCGATCCACATGGACTGGCCCGCCGGGTAGAGCTGACCGCCCCCGGCCTGGCCGGCTACCGCCTGGTGCTCGAGCTGGTCGAGGCCGAGTCGCTCAGCCCGAGCGCCGATCTGTTTCGCTGAGCGGGTCGGGGTCCGGCTCGGCCGCGCCGGGTGGGGTGGCGGCGCCCGCATCGCCGGCGGTGTCTTCCACAGCCGGCTGCGCCTCGGCCCGCAGCTGCTCCACCGCCGCGGCTCCGGCCAGACGCTCGACCACCACCCGCAGCAGCCAGCGGTTGAACACCCCGGCGTAGTACAGGGCCTCGCGACCGGCCACCAGCAATCCGCTGCCGTAGACCACCCAGCTCAGGCCGTAGGCGGCCGGCCCGCCGATGACCGCTACCAGGGGCTCGCCCAGATAGATGGCCAGGGTGCCCAGCGCTCCGATCAGCGGCCAGCCCAGCAGCATGCTCAGCCCGATCAGGCCGACCCCGATCAGCAGCCGGGCCGAGGGCCGGGCGCGGAAGGGGCCCAGATCGGCCCGCTCCACGATGGCCCAGCGCACCGGCCCGATGCGCGCCAGGCGCAGCCCCAGCTTTCGAAAAAAACGCAACCGCTCGCACTCCCGAGGGGCGGCCACAGCGAGCCCCCTCCCCCGCATAGTCGCTCGGGCCCCGGCCTGTCAATGGCGCCCCGGCCACCCGGCGCGTTGACAACCCGGGGCCCAGGCGGTAGGGGGCTGGATATGGACGCCGGCGCCCCCATCGCGCTGCCGCGCTCCAGCGCGCGCGCCTTCTCCAGCCCGGGGCCCAGCTACGCCGAGCTGCTGGCCCACGCGCGCAGGCTGCGCGAGCGGCTGGCCCCGCTGGGCGACGGACCGGTCTGCCTGGCCAGCGAGGACAAGGCGCTGGTGGCCACCGCGCTGCTGGCCGCCTCGAGCGGCGGGCCGCGGCTGGTGCTGCCGCACGCCACCAGCCCGGCGGTGCTGGCCGAAGCCCGCCAGGCCACCGGCTACAGCGCGGCGCTGGCCGCGCCCGCCCAGCCGCTGCCGGACGGGGTGGAGCGACTGGATCCGGCCGCCATCCGAGAAGCGCCGGCGAGCGACTGGTCGCCCGAGCTGCGTCTTTCAGACGCGCCCTTCATCCAGCTGTTCACCGGCGGCTCCACCGGCCGGCCCCGGGTGTGGTCCAAGACCCCGGCCAACCTGTTTGGCGAAGCGCGGGTGCTGGCGCAGCGCTTCGCCATCGGGCCCGAGGACGTGTTCCTGGCCAGCGTGCCGCCGCTGCACATCTACGGCCTGCTGTTTTCGGTCGTGTTGCCGCTGGTCACCGGCGCCCGGGTGGTGGCGGCCGGCCCGGTGCTGCCGGCCGAGATCGCCGCCGCGCTCGAGCACCAGCAGCCGACCGTGTTCGTCTCCGGCCCGGCCCACTATCGGGCGTTGCGGCGCAGTGAGTTGCACGCGCCCGGCTTGCGGCTGGCCTTCAGCTCGGGGGGCATGCTGGACGCGGCCGACGGGGCCCGTTTCAGCGAACGCACCGGCATCGGAGTCAGCGAGGTCTACGGCTCGACCGAGACCGGCGGCGTCGCGGTGCGCCAGCGCGCCGCCGGCGAGACCGAGTGGAGCCCGCTGGCCGGGGTGCGCTGGGCATTGGCCGGCGACCGGCTGGCGGTGGACTCGGCCCACCTGTCGCCCGGGCTCGACCGCGATCCGGCCGGGCTCTACATCACCGGCGATCGGGCCGCGCCGGGCGGCGCCGATCGCTTCGTGCTGCTGGGCCGGGCCGACGGCATCGTCAAGGTCGGCGGCAAACGGGTCGACCTGCTGGAGGTCGAGCAGAAGCTGCGCGCCGTGCCCGGGGTCGATGACGCCTGCGTGCTGGCCCGCGAGCGGCCCGGCCGGCTGGCCGAGATCGTCGCGCTGGTGGTCAGCACCCGCGACGAGACCGCGCTGCGCCAGGCGCTGGCCGACCAGCTGCCGCCGCCGGCCATGCCCCGGCGGCTGCTGCGGCTGGATGCCATCCCCACCACCGGGGCCGGCAAACGCGACGCCCGGGCCATCGACCGAATCCTGGACGCGGATTGAAGCGGTCACCGGTCGGGATCAATCCGCAGCGATGGGCTCGATCCGCACCGCACCGCTGGTGGCATCACGCAGCGCCGCCTCGAACTCCGGCCGCCGGGCATCGGCGATGGTCAGCTCCAGCTCCAACCCGGCGTCGCTGTAATGCTCGCCGGCGCGCTCGGCGGCGAAGCGCTCGACCAGCGCATGCAGCGCGCCGGCCGCCTCGAAATCGACCCCCACCCGCAGCCGCGTCCGCGGCACCCGCCGGCGCTTGGCCGCGGCGCGCAAGCAAGCGGCCGCGCAGGAGCCGTAGGCGCGCGCCAGCCCGCCGGCGCCGAGCTTGATGCCACCGAAGTAGCGCGTGACCACCACCACCACGCCGTCGAGGCCGGCCCGATCGATGGCGCCCAGAATGGGCTTGCCCGCCGTGCCCCCCGGCTCGCCGTCGTCGTTGAAGCGGTAGGCGTCGCCCAGACGATAGGCCCAACAGTTGTGGGTCGCCTGGGGCTCGCTCACCGCTTCGACGAAGACCAGCGCCGCGGCCACCGATTCCACCGGCGCCGACCGGGCGATGAAGCGGCTCTTCTTGATGGTCTCGGTGTGCTCGGCCCGGCCAGCCAGGGTCTGCATGCCGGCCCTCGGGGTCAGAGCGGTTTGGCCAGCATCACGTCGGTAACGCGGTAGCCGGCCTGCTCGAACAAGGCCCGGGCGGCGGCGTTGCCGCCGAACAGCTGCAGCGCCACCTGGCGCGCGCCGGCCCCGGCGGCCGCTCGTTCCAGCGCCTGCAAGGCGGCACGGGCGTAACCGCGACGCCGGTGCGGCTCGCGAATCAGCCCGCCGAAGATGTAGGCCAACGGCCCGGCCCCCTGATCCGCCAAGCCGAACCACAACAGCCCCACCCGTTCGCCGGTCTCTGCGTCGAGCACGGCCAGCAGCTGCTGGCCGGCGGTGGCCAGCCCGCCGGGCAACAGACCGTCGAAGGTCTGCTCGGCCAGGATACGAGCGCCTTCGGCGTCCAGGTAGCCGGCGGCGCACTTGCCCGCGGTGAAGTCGGCCACGGTCTGCCGCCGCAGTTCGGCCAGCTCGCTCTCGGTCATCGGTTCCAAGCGCACCATGATCCTGCTCCCCGTCTCAACCGAACGCGGTCTCGTCCGAAGCCGCCTCGGGCGCGTCAGGCTCGTCGGCGGCCACCTCCAACGTAAGCCCGCGGGAGCCGATCACCCGCACCGGCTCGCCGGCCGCCACCGGCCTGGCCTCCGCGACCAGCTCGGCGCGCCACAGCTCGCCGCGCAGCCGAACCCGGCCCACCGGGTCGATGGGTTCGTGGGCCACCGCCGCCGCGCCCACCGGCGAGTAGCTGTAGGCCGGCGGACCGTCCTGGTAGGCGCTCCAGACGAAGGGCAGCAGCGCGACGACCTTGACGCCCCAGGCGGCCAGCAACACCGCCCACACCCAGCTGGCCACCGGATGCCAGCGGTCGATCAGCCACAGCACCAACACCAGCAGCAGCACCTCGGGCAGCTGCAGCAGGGCGTACTTGGCCACCGTGCGTCCGGTGTTCGTCCAGCGCGCCACGTGTTTTCTCCGACCGCGGGCAGTCGCTCGCTTACGGCGAAGTGATCAGAACTCGTAGCCGATGGTCGCGGAGAACAGGCCGCTGACGCGCTCCATGTTGTTGTAGACCTCGGCGACCTGGCCCGGGCAGTTCTCCTGGTACTCCTCGAATATCTCGTAGGCGCCGTCGCGGATCTTGCCGATCTTCTCGAAGGCATCCCGGGCGTCGGAGGTGACGTTCGCGACGGCCTGGCGGTAGTCGGCGGTGGGCATCTGCATCTTGATCTGCTTCCACTGGCCCAGCAGCCCCTGCATCTGGGACTCGATCTGATCGGCCAGGGCCTCGGTCTCGCGGACACACTTGTTGCAGATGTCGGAGTAATCGTCGACCGTGTCGATGTACTGCTCCAGACCATCGATCTGCAACTCGATCATGCGTTCCAGCACATCCTCGGCCCGATCGACATTGGTCTTCTCGCAACCGGCCACCAGGGCGGCGGTCCACAGCAGACAAGCGGCAAGTCTAATTGCCCGGCGCATCGCCATCCTCCCTTCGACGTCGCAGCATTTCGCCCCAAGACTGCAGTTCCCCTGGGAGCATCAGCCCAGAGTAAAGCACGAATCACCGCCGCGTCCAAGCCGCGGCGGTTCCTCGTCGGCCCCGGGCTCTCACCGGCGTTGGCGTTCGACTTGGCCCAGCGCGGCCCGGGCCCGGTTGGCGGTGATGGGATCGGGATCGTGATCGAGCGCGCTGAGCAAGTGCTGGTAAGCGGCGGTGGGCTGGCCTTGCTCCAGCCTGAGCAGGCCCAGCGCCAGGTACACCCGGGCCAGCCGGTCGGAACGCGGATGGCTGGCCAGGCAGCGGCGCAGCAGGCTCGATGCGGCCGCCTCGTGGCCGGCCGCTTGCAACCAGTCGGCCAGCACGGCGCACTCCTCGGGTTCCAGCTCGGCCACCCGGGCCGCGGGCAGCTGCTCCAGCGCCAGCCGAGCCCGCTCCGGCGCGGCCGCAGCCAGCGCCCGGCGCACCGCTTCGACGCCGTCATGGCGGCCGCGGCGCGACCGGCCGCCGAGCCGCAGCCGGGCCTGCTGCGACCAGGGCCAACTCCAGCCCAGCCGCTCACCGAGACCGGCCACCGCCAGCCCGGCCACGAAGCCCCCCAGATGAGCACCATAGGCCACGCTCGATTCCGAGCCCAGCAGCAACGGCAGCAGGTTGTCGACGATCACGTAGAAGCCCAGCACCCAACGCGCCGGCAGCAGCCAGATGTCGAAGATGAAGAACAAGAAGATCAACACCCGCACCTGGTTGCGCGGGAACAGCAAGTAGTACAGCCCCAGCACCCCCGAGATGGCTCCCGAGGCGCCCACCAGCGGCCGCAGCGAGTCGCCGGCCAGCCCGGCGAAGGCCAGCGTGGCCACCACGCCGCTGGCCAGGTAGACCAGCACAAAGCCGATGCGACCCAGGCGGTGCTCGACGTTGTCGCCGAAGATCCACAGAAACAGCATGTTGCCGGCCAGATGGAGCAAGCCGCCGTGCAGGAACAAAGAAAACAGCAGGTCGCTCATCTCGGGCGCGCCCGGCTTGTAGCCGTGGGCGAAGGTGAACAGATCGTAGGCCGAAAGATGAGCGACCACCTGGCGCAGGCTGGTGCCGGGCGGCAGCGAGGGCGCCAGAAAGCGCAGGTACTCCTGCAGCAGCGGGTTGTTCGGATCCGGGGGGCGGCCAGACAGGGGCAGGCTGATGAACAGGTAGACGGCGACGTTGGCCAGCATCAGGCCGTAGGTCATCCAGGGGGTGTAGTTGCGCGGGTTGGGGGTGTCGCCGATCGGGATGAACATGCCATGGGTATAATCACGCCCGGCGCCCGCGTCAAAACGCTTGGCGCCGCCGGCGAAGCCGCACCGGCAGCAGGGGCTTGATCCGGGGCGGCCATCGGTGGTGCTCTGGATGCAGCCGAACCGCCCCGCCGCCGAGGCGGCCGGCGGCGCGAGGCGACGACCAGGAGGTGTGCCCATGAAGGCGTTTGCATTCCAGGGCCAGCGGGTCTTGCTGGGCCGGCTGGAGCGCGGCGACGACCTGGCCGCGGGGCTGGCGCGGTTCTGCGCCGATCACGACGTGCGGGCCGGCTGCCTGTCCGGGCTGGGGGCGCTGGAGCAGGGGGTGCTGGGCTACTACGACCAAGCCGCGGGCGAGTACCGATCGCGCACCCTGTACAACGGGCTCGAGATCGCCTCGCTGGTGGGCAACGTCTCGCTCGAGGACGGCCAGCCCTTCGTCCACGCCCACCTGGTGCTGGCCGACGCCAGGCAGGAATGCCACGGCGGCCACGTCATGCCCGGCTGCCGGGTGTTCGCCTGCGAGTTCACCATCTGGGCCTTCACCGGCACCACCCCGGAGCGCCGCCCCGACCCGGCCACCGGCCTGGCGCTGTGGTAGCCGCTCGGGAAAGAACACCACCCGCGGTTGCTATTTATTCGGTTCGTGAGTTGCTCAGCGCAGGTTCATCGAGACCTGT
>CAYVQE010000083.1:0-27684 GCA_964454005.1 uncultured Myxococcales bacterium | reverse complement strand
ATCGGGACCACCACCCCCCGGGCCAGGTCGCCCTGGCGCTCGAACAAGACCACCCGGCTCTGGTCATCGCGCGCCCCGTCGATGGCCGCCTGCACCGCCGGGTGCTCGGATGGCGCCTCACCGGTCCAGTGCAGGTCGATGTTGCGCACCAGACCGCGGCCGCTGCGATCGAGCACGAAGAAATCATCGACCGCGGCCACCTCGCGCGCCGCCGCGGTCAGCCCGGCCAGCTCGGCCCGCAGGCGCACCAGCCAGGATGCCCGATCGGCTCCCGGCCCCTCGGCCAGCAGCTGCACCAGGCCGGGCCGGCTGGCCAGCTGCTCGAGCTTGCCCCCCAACTGCCAGCGGTCGGCGCGCTCCATCTCCTCGAGCAGCCTGGCCGCGGTGCGTAGGCTCGTCGCCGACTCTTCGCGCTGCGCCTCGCTCACCCGCGGAAAGACCAACCAGGCGGTCGCAGCACCGGCCGCGGCCAGGGTCGACAGCAGCAGCAATACGATCGAGGTCCGCGACATCCTCATCCTCCAGCCGGGCCGGCGGCGCTAGGAACCGGCCAGCAGAGCGAATATCCGGTTGAGTTGGCGGTTGGCGGACTCGTGTTGTCCGTCGCCCACCAGTTGGGTCGCCTTGCGCAGTAGAGCGCTGACCTGCTGGCGATCGGACGGCGGGTTTTTGCGAATGAGCCGATTGAGCCGGGCGAACTTGCGATCGATGAAGCCATTGTCGATCACCACCGCGCTCAGCGCCACCTCGAGTTGGCTGGCCGCATCCCGGGCCTGGTCGTAATCGCCCGCCTTCTTGGCCGCGTAGTACTCCTTTTTAAGACCGGCCAGCTCGGCCGGCAGGTCCGACCAGAGAATACCGCGGCGCTGCATCTTCTGGACCACCCGGCGAAACACCCGCTCGGCCGCCTTGCGGCCCACCCGCGAACCGGCGGGCCGGGGCCGGGCGGCCACCGCCGGCCGCCGCTGAATCGAATCGGCCAGGGCGCGGGTCAGCTCGCGGATGCTCTTTTCCAGCCGTTCGATTCGAGCAGCCAACGCATCGACCCGGTCGGCCACCCGCCCCTGCTTTCGCGCGCGTTCGCTCAGCTCGCGCTCCCGGCGATCCAGCTCGCGCCGGCGTTCCTCCAACGCGTCGCCGCCAGCGGCGGCGGCCGGTGCAGCTTGAGCGGTGGCCACCCGATCCAACAGATTGCTCTTCTCGGCGGCCAGCTGCTCGCGCTTGTGGTCGAGCGCGGATTCCTTCTGCCACATCGCGCGCTCCTTCTCCCACAAGCGGCGTTCGAGCTGCTTCAGTCGACTTAGCGACGACTGGTCCTCGTCGGCCAGCTCCTCCTTCTGCTCCATCAGACGGGCTTTCTCCTGGCGCAGCTGCTGGCGCTGCTGCTCGAAGGCCCGCCGGCGCGCCTCGAGTTCTTGCTCGGCTTGACTGATCTTGCTGCGGTCGGCCTCGACCACGATGGTCAGGTCTTCGCCCCTGGATTGTTCCGGCTGCGAATCGCAAGCCGGCAGCGACCACGTCCCGGCACCGGCCAGCACCGCCACCGTCAACCACCGCAGACCGCTCATGCCGCACCCCCTTGCACCGCCTCCGCCCGACTGCGGGCTTGATCCAGCGAGCTCACCTTGAGACCGGTGACCTCCCACAGCTGGATCGGTTCCACGATCCCCTTCATGAAGACCGCCTCTCGCTGCTCCAGCTCCACCGAATCCCACACCTGGCGGGCGGTCTGGTCGCTGATCAAGACCTGGCCTTCCTTGGTCGAAGCCTCGATGCGTTGGGCCAGATTGACGTCGCGGCCGATCACGGTGTACTCCATGCGCCGCGCCGAACCGATGTTGCCGGCGATGGCCTCGCCGGAATGCACTCCAATACCGAAATGGACCACCGGCTTGCCCGCCTGCATCCGCTTCCAGTTGTACTCCCCCACCGCCCGCTGGATCTCGACCGCGGTCATCACCGCGCGCAGCTCGGGCATCTCCAGCGGCGCCGGCGCACCGTAGATGGCCATGATCGAGTCGCCGATGAACTTGTTGACCGTGCCCTCGAGTCGAAACACGATCTCGATGATGATCTCGAAGTAGTCGTTGAGCAGTGCCACCACCCCGCGCGGATGGAGGAACTCGGCAAGCGCGGTGAAGCCGCGGATGTCCAGGAAAAGGACCGTGACCCGGCGCAGCTCGCCGGCCAGATCCAGCTCGTCCTCCTCCTTGAGGATCCGCTCGGCGACCTGATCCGAGACGTAGCGGGCGAAAGTGTGGCGGATGCGTTCGCGCTCGCGCAGGCCGTGCGTCATCACGTTGAACGCATCGGCCAGCACCCCCACTTCGTCGCCGCGATCCACCGCCAGCCGCTGCTCCAGGTCTCCCTCGGCCACCCGGGCCATGGCATCGGCGATGCGCCGGATGGGACGGACGAACTGGCGCGCCATGAACCAGGCCCCCACAACGGCCAGCAGGAAGGCGGCAGCGGTGACCAGCACGTTGATCTGCAGAGCGCGCCGGATCTCGGCGTCGAGCCGAACATGGGAAAACCCCAGCAGCGCCGATCCCAGCACCCGGCCGCCGGTGTCGCGCAGCCCGATCCGGTAATCGCGGATGGGCCGGTCTTCCCAGTCAGCCGCGGCCAGCCGGCGCAGCTGCACCCCGCGCTCCAGTCTGCTGATGTCGGCCGCCAACCCGGGTGCGGCCTCGGCCAGCAGGTTCGGGTTGAGATGGCCGCCGTCGATCCCGCCCTCGGCATCCAGGAACATGGCGAATGCCAGGTCGGTGCCCAAGCGGTGCGCCTGCTCGACGTAGAGCCGCAGCAAGGCCGGATCGATCCGGCGCTCCAGGCTGGTGCCGCGCATCGAGCCGATCATCCGACCCAGGGTGGCCACCTGTTGCTCCATGGCCCCGCGGCGCGCACTGGCGCTCTGATCGATCAGGAAAAAACCCATCGCCGCCGAGACGCCCAACACCAGCACGGTGACGAACAACGACAGCTTCAGGCCGAGGCCGAAGCGGGTCTTGCGCGGGCCGGCAGTCGCCATGGCAGCGAGTATAGCATCCCAACCAGCGCCACAACAGTCCAAAATTGCTGTAAAATCAGCCGGCCTCGGCCTGGCGCCGCAGCCGGCGCCGCTCGCGGGTGCCCTCGATCAGGCGGTAGATCACCGGGATGATGACCAGGGTCAGCAGGGTCGACACCGCCAGGCCGCCCACCACCACCCGGGCCATCGGCGCCCAACCCTCTGCCCCCTCGCCGATGGCCAGCGCCAACGGGACCATGGCCAGGATGGTGGTCACCGCGGTCATCAGCACCGGCCGCATGCGGATCATGGCCGCCCGGTAGGTGGCCGTGGCCACATCCAGCTCCAGGTCGCGGCGCATCTGGTTGATGAAGTCGACCAGCACGATGGCATTGTTGACCACCACCCCGATCAGCATGATGCAGCCGATCAGGGCCGGCACGTTCAAGGCGGTGTCGGTCAGCACCAGGATCCAGACCACGCCGATAATCGACAGCGGAATGGAGAAAAAGATGATGAAAGGCGCGATCAGCGACTCGAACTGCGAGGCCATCACCATGTAGACCAGAAACACCGCCACCACCAGCGCGATACCCAGCCACTGGATCGATTCCATGAAGTCCTCGGCGCTGCCGGCGATCTTGAAGGAGTAGGCGGTCAGATCTTCTTCGCTGCGCATCTGCTCGATGACCGCGTCGATGTCGGCGACCACTTGGCCCATGTTCTGGCCGGAGACGATCGAGGTGATGGTGACCATGCGCTGCTGGTCCTTGCGGGTGATCTCGACCGGACCGATCCGTTCGCGCACGTCGGCCAGCGTCTTGAGCGGCACGCTCTTTCCGGCCGGGGTGGCCACCGGCATGCGCTCGAGTTCCTCGCGATCCTCGCGGTAGGCACGCGGCGCCCGCACCCGGATGTCGTACTCCCAGCCGGCCTCGCGGTAGCGGCCGGCCAGGGTGCCCTGGAAGTAGGCCGAGATGGCCTGGGAGACCTGACCGGTGCTCATGCCCAGCGCGTTGAGCCGCTGGCGGTCGTAGTAGACCCCGTACTCGGGCTTGGCCTCCTCGAGGCTAAAGGCGACATCCTCGGCATGCTCGACCTGCTCGATGCGTTCCTTGAGCCGCTTGCCGAATTGCTGCAGCTCGGTCAGGTCTTCACCGTAGATCTCGGTGACCACGTCGTTGCCGCCGAAGGCGAAGAAGTTGAACCGGTTCACCCGCAGCCCGGGCAACCGCTCGAACGCCTCGCGCAGGTGGGCCTCGATCTCGAACTGACCGCGCTGACCCCTGGCCTTGCGTACGCCGAGCGGCTCGAGCCGCAGCCGCAGCAGGCCGCTGTAGCTGCCCTTGGAGAACATGGCGGTCCAGCCCTCGCCGGCGCCGATGTCGGACATGATGTCGATCGCCTCGGGCACCTCGCGTTCGACCAACTGCTCGGCCTGGCGGAACAGCGCATCGGTTTTCTCGAGCGAGGTTCCGACCATGGCGTCGGCCTGGTAGAGGATGATGCCCGAGTCCTGCTGGCTGAAGAAGTCGACCCTGATCACGGTGGCGGTGGCCGCCAGGCTGCCGCCCATCAGCAGGGTGGCCAGCCCCAGGGTGGACCAGCGGTGGCGCAGCGACCAGCGCAGGATTCCAGCGTAGAAGCGCTGCAGCACCGCGAAGCCGCCCCGGGCCCGGGCCAGCCGCTCGTCGTCCGAGCTGTCGCCGCCGTTCTGGCGGCCGGCAGCGACCCGCACGATGCGCGAGGCCATCAGCGGCACCAGGGTCAGGGCGATGACCAGCGACACCGCCAGCGAGCAGCAGATGGTGATGGCCATGTCGCGAAACATCATGCCGGCGATGCCCGGCACGAACAGCACCGGGGCGAACACGGCCACCGTGGTCAGGGTCGAGGCGGTGATGGCCATGCCCACCTCGCGGGCCCCACCCACCGCCGCCTCCCGCCGTCCCTCGCCGGCCTCCAGGTGGCGGAAGATGTTCTCGAGCACCACGATCGAGTTGTCGACAAGCAAGCCGACCGCCAGCGCCAGGCCGGCCAGCGAGATGATGTTCAGGGTGATGTCGACCGCGTCCATGACCACGAAGGTGGCGACGACCGAGATCGGAATGGCCGTGGCCACCGTCAGCGCGGCCCGGAAGTTCCACAAAAATAGCAGCAGGACGAAGAAGGCCAGCACGAAGGCCATCATGGCGGTGTTGCTCAGGTTGCCGATCGACTGCTCGATGAAGTCCGACTGGTTGAACACCGGCCGGATGACCAGCCCCGGCGGCAGCGTGTCGATCAGCTCGTCAAGCTGGCGCTCGACGTTGTTGCAGGCCTGCACCGAGTTGGCGCCGGTCTGCTTGCGCACGATCAGCATGACGCCCGGCTTGTCGTTGTGGCGGATGATGCGGGTGGGCTCCTTGAACCCGTCGACCACGTCGGCCACCGCCCGCAGCTTGATGGGCACCGGTGCGCCCAGACCCTCGGGCTCGCGCACCCCGACCACCAGCTCGCGGATCTGTGCCACCGACTCGAACTGGCCCATGTTCTGGATCTGGAACTCGCGGCCCTGCTCGACGACCTGACCGCCCGGGATGCGCAGGTTGTTCATCTGCAGCGCGCCCACCACCGCCCGGGTGGAGATGTCGTAGTTCCGCATGCGCTCGGGCAGCAGCCGCACCTGGATCTCGCGCTCCAGCCCGCCGGCGGTGTTGACCTGGGCCACGCCCTCGATGCGCTCCAACCGGGGCTCGACCAGGTGTTCGCAGATGTGGCGCAGCTCGCCTTGCGAAAAGGGCCCCGACACGGCCAGCAGCAGGATGGGCTGCATCGACGGGTCGAAAGAGAACACCAGCGGCTCGTCCAGATCGGGCGGCAGGTAGTTGGCGATCAGATCGAGGTTCTTGCGGATCTCGCGCTCGGCTTCGTCGACGTCGGTGCCCCAGGCCAGCTCCACCGAGACCGAGGCGGCCCCGTCTTTCGACTCCGAGATGACGTGCTCGACGTTCTCGACGGTGGCCACAGCCTCCTCGATGGGCCGGGTGACCACGGTCTCGATGTCCTCCGGGCTGGCGCCCTCATAGGTGGCCACCACGGTCACCATCGGGAAGGTGATGTCGGGCCACATGTCGATGCGTAGCTGCGACAGGCCGTAGCCGCCGGCGCCCACCACGATCAGATAGATCATGGAAAAGGTCACCCCCCGGCGGACGGCCAGCGAGGACAGGCTCACGACCCGTTCTCCGCAGTCGGCTGCGGCCGTTCCGCATCGCCGGAGGCCACCGGACCCTTGCCGTCGTCGACGGCGATCGGGTCGCCGTCCTCGATCAGGTGCTGGCCGCGCACGATCACCCGGTCGCCAGGCTCGAGCCCGGAGCGCACCTCGATCCAGCCGTCGTCGGCCCGCCTCGTGCCGGGCAGCGCGATGCCCACCGTCACCGCGTGCTGCCGGGCGCGGCCGTTTTCGGCGGTGAAGACCACGCGCTGGATGGCCTCGCCCGAGGCGCCCACCTCGCCCTTGCGCAGCACGGCGTAGGCCGGTACCAGCAAAGACTGATCGCGCTTTTCGACCACCACCTCCACATCGACCAGCATGCCCGGCCGCAGCCGCCGCTGCTCGTTGTCGCAGCGGATTTCGACCGTGGCCATGCGGGTGGCCAGGTCGATGGTCGGGCTGATGCGCACGATGCGGGCCGGATGCGGAACGCGGCGGCCGAACTCATCGATCAGCCCGGCAGTGCGGATGCGCACCGGATAGGCCTCGTCCATGGCGCGCTCGATCAACGGCAGCTCGAACTCGGGTATCTGCACCTCGGCCTTGAGTTCGTCGAGCTGGACGATGGTCACGATCGGCAGTTGGGGTGCGGCCATGTCGCCGCGCTCCAGGTAGCGTTCGCCGATGACGCCGTCGATCGGGGCGCGGACGAAGGCGCGATCTTGCTGGGTGGTGGCCTGGTTGACCATCGCTTCGAGCCGCCGGACGTTGGCCTCGGTGGCCTGGACCTGCTTCTCGATGCGGTCCAGCTGGGCCTCGCCGACCGCCTGGGCCCGGTGCAGCTTGCGCACCCGGGCCTGCTCGTTGCGCAGCTGCTCGAGCTGCGCCTGGGCGGACTTGACCCCGGCCAGGGCCGCCTCCAGACCGCTCGACAGGGCGTTGTGGGCGATGACCGCGATGAGCTGCCCGCGCCGGACCCGATCGCCCTGCTCGACGTTCAGCACCCGGATGCGATCCGGCACCTGGGAAAAGACCCGCACCTCCACGGCACCGCGCAGGGTGGCGCTATAATGCAGCGAGCGGGTGGCCGGGGCCTGCTCGACGGGCACGGCCTCGACCACCTGCGGCCCTTCGGGCTCGGATTCTTCCTCCGCCGAGCAAGCGGCCGCCAACAGCGCGCCAGCCAAGACCAGACAGAATTCCCACGTACAGCAGCGCCGCGAGCGTCCCAAAAGCAATCGCGTTTTCATCAGCGGCACCTCGCATCCAAGCGGCCGTGCGGTCCGCTCCATCCCCCTGGTTTTCGAGTGGCTCGCGGCAGCTGCGAGCCGCGGGCGCCAGCTGCAGTCTACGCAAGCCGCGGGTCTAGATCAATTATCCCCGAGTCCGAAATCCCCTTGGGTCCATCAGCCGAATCAGTACCGCGAGATGCGCATCAGCTGAGCGGCCAGACCCTCGACGAAGGAGATGGTGGCCTCCTCGATACGCGAACCGTCGGCGCCGCGCCGAGGCCGAATCTTGGGCATCACATAGGCCACGATGCGCCGCAGCCCGATCTGCCGGGCGCGCTCGGCCAGCCCGGCGCGCTCCGGCCAATCCGCTGGCCCATCGGCCGGCCGCATCAGAGCGCGGGCGGCGGAGCGGTCCGCCTCGGCCAGGATCTGCTCGCAGCGCCCGAGCAACACGGCCAGCGACTTCTCGAACGCCTGCTGGTCGAGGATGACCGGATAGGTCTTGTCCTGGCCCTCCGGGGTGTCGAAGCCGACGACCTCCTGCTCGATCAGCCCTCGGATCCAGACCCGCCGGGCGCGGGCCGCGGGTATGGTGGGCCGTTCGGGATCCAAGGCCTCGCGCACCGCCGCTTCGACCACGGCCAGGTCCCAGGCCGCGCGTCCGGCCTCGGCCTCGCGCACCAGGCCCAGCTCCAACGGCTCGGGCTGACCCAGCAACCACAGCGCCACCAGCTCGGCCTTGAGCGCTTCGACCGCCGCCAGATCGCCCTGCAGCCAGGCGCCGGCCCGGTTGGAGACCTGGCCAAGCTCCCGACCCAGGATCTCGCGCAACGCCGAGCGGGCCCAGGCGGCCTGCTCCAGCAGGATCGCCAACCGCTCGCGGTGCTCGCCGGTGGTGAACTCGCGCACCAGGGGTTTGAGCACCGCCTGGCGATGGCCCTCGATCACATTGACGAACAGCAGCAGCTTGGCCGCGTGGCGCTCGCCCATGGCCCGATCCGGGGGCAGCCGGAAACCGTGACCGAACACCGGGGCTGGCCGGCCGGCGCCGGTCAGCAGCTCGACCGCCACCGCCCGCGGCGGCTTGCGCCAGCGCTTGCGCAGCTCTTCGGGCCAGGGCATGCGGTTCTCGAGCTTCTGGATCGCACGCAACAGCGTCTGCAGGCGCGAGGTGTCCGGCCGGTCGAGCAGACCGACCAGACCCAGCCACAAGCCCTTGATGCCGCGCGGATCCAGTCCCCGGTCCAAAAAGCCGAGGATGAACTCCACCTCCATGGTCTGCTCTTGCCACTTGCGCCGGGCCGCTTCCATGGCAAAGGGATCGCCCGAGCGGAAATGCTCGATCAGATCGGCCAGCATCAACCGCTGGGGCCGGTTGGCCGACGCCACGGCGGCGTGCAGCCGCCGCAACACCCGTCGCAGCTCGCGGGCATAACGGCCCGGCGGGATGCGGCGCCGTCGATCGCCGGCGCGGAACACCTCCTCGATCAGGCGGCCGTCGATGCTGATCAGCCGCGAGTTGTGGGGGTAGTGCTCCTCGAACCGGCGCAGCGCCTTGCGGGTCACGTCTTGATAGAGGTTGAGATGCGTTCCACCGATGCGCACCGAGTTGCGGATGCGGCCCGCGCGCAAGGTGCTCTCGTGGTCGGGGTCGAACATGACCGGCCGCAGTCGCGCCAACATGGCCTCCACCGGCTCGTGGCGATCCCGGACGAGTTCGGCGCCGTCGGCCCGGGCCGTATGGACCGCCTCGCTGAAGGCTGCGAAGGCGACAGCCGGGGTGAACTTCTGGCCGGTCGTGCGATCGTAGAAGCCACCGTGCACTCCGAGCGCTACGTGGTAGTCGCGCAGGGCCTGCTCCACCTCGTCGTCGGCCAGCTTGCGGTTACGCAGCACGCACTCGAGCAGCTGGCGTACCTCGAGGGCATCGCGGTGGATCTGATCGAAGGCGATGTCGCGACCGGCCAGCACCGCCCGGGCCATGTGGTAGGCCAGCACGCGATCGCGACGCTCGCGCTCGCCGAAGCGGTCGGCGTAGAGCCGGACCAGCTGCACACCGTCGCGGGTGCCGACCCGGTACTCCTCCGCGGTCCGCGGTGCCGGCGGCGGCAGCCCGGCATCGGGCTCCTCCTCCTCGGGCGGCAGGTCGGCCACCGCGGGTCGCGGGGCATCCTCGGCTTCGGCCTCGGGCTCGATCTTGGGTGCCACCGTCGACGGCTCGGCCGTCGGCGCCTGCGCCGGCGGCCGCGGCGCAGGCTGGTCGGCGCGCTTCTTCTTGCACCCCGCACCCGCCAGCCAGCCGATGCAGCAGGCGATCAGGATTCGTTGCGCAGTGCTCATGCTTGCTCTGCTCCGCTCCTGGGATGGACAGCAAGCCCAACGATAGCGCCGCCGGACGGGTCGATACAAGGGTCCAGAACCGGCCCGGATTGCCCACCTCGGCCGCGGTCGCTGCCTCGGGCCGGCGCGGTGACGTCGGCGTTCAGGTCGTAAACTTGACGACATAAGCCTACATGTAGGATAATATCCTCCAGAAGGGAGGCGCCCATGCGCCCGACCATGCTGCTGCTCTTGCCCCTCTGCCTCGTGCTCGAAGCAGGTCCGGCGTCGGCCGGTCCGGTGCTGACCCCGGCTGATCTGGACGCCACCCTCGATCGGCTGCCGCTCAAGGCCGAAGGCGATCCGGTGGCGCCGCTGCGCGCACGGTTGGCCCAGATCGACCGGCACCCGCCCGCCAGCGTCGAGCGCAGTGGGCTGCGCCAGGCGCTGGCCGTGATCGAGCTGGCCCGCGGCCTGCGGATCAGCCCGGCCGCTGCCGAGCCCCCCTTGTTGGCCGGTCTGTAACGGCGCCGGCCGCCGGTCTCAGATCGGCGGCGGCGTGGCCTGCACGGCGAACCGCCGCCGCTCGGCAGGCTCGTCGACCCCTTCCAGCAAGGTCATGCGAATCTCGACCAGCTTGTTCCAGGTCGCCTGATCCATCCAGCTGCGCCGGAAGACGCAATCCGGATGACCGCGCTTACTGGCAGCAGTCCAGGGAGTGGGAATCGCCCAGGGAGGTGACGGTGTGGTTGTCGTGGTCGATCCAGTCGATCAGGGCCACGTTCCAGCGGTCGCACTCCTCGGTCATCTCGGCCTCGAACTCGGCCGTGGGCTCGATGTCGCCCTTGAAGTATATGCGCACCGTGGCGGTGGTGTTGCCCCTGTAGCCGAAGTAGTTGACCATCACCGTGTAGATCCCGGCCACCGGATGGTTCAGGTTGATGTTCTCCGCCCGGCACTGCCCGGTGCAGTCGATGGCCAACAACGGATCATCGCGGGTGTCGCCCGGCACGCCCCAGTCCGGTCGCCGGGCATTCCAGTAACAATCGGTGCCCGAGCAGGTGCCCCAGGTGCACAGCGGCGGCTCGGGACCGCCGTCGTCGGGATCGTAACACTGCTGTCCTTCCTGGCAGCCGGCGACCTGCGGGTCGCAGTTGGGGGTGCGGCAGGTGGTGATGCCGCCCGAATCGACGCAGGCGGTGCGGGTCCAGTTCGGATCGTCGGGGTCCATCACGTTGTAGCGGCACTCGCGGGTCGGCGAGCAGTAGCTGCCGTCCGGAGCGACCAGGTGCAGGTCGAGATCCGGGCCCAGGATATCCCAGGTCAGCTCGATGCGGATGTCCTCGCGCGGAAAGGCGTCGAAGCGGATGCAGGGGCAGGAGAAGTCCTCGGCCGCGTTGGCCGTGGGGCAATCGCAAGCCGCGTCGGGATCGGGCTGGCGGCGGTTGCCCTCGGGGTCGGAAGCGGACAGGCAGACCACGTACTCACCCGACAAATCGGGCTTGAATGAAGGCCGGAAGCGTTCCTGCTCCACGCTGGGCACCTGAACGGTCCGGGTCGAGCCGCCGGGCTTGCGCGCCACCTCCCAGCGCAGGTTGCCACCCTGGATGCCCGAGCCCTCGGGGTCCAGCGCGCGGCCCTCGAAGGTGATGGTATCGACCGGCGCCGGCGCGCAGAGTTCTTCGACCGGCGAGTCGTCGAGCTTGGTGACCGCGATGATGCTTACCGCAGTCACCGGCGCCAGGTTGTCGGAGACGTGGCCGGTCAGCTCGATCCGGACCGGATCCTCGTCGGGGTCGTTCGAAGCGATCAGCAGCGCAGCCGCATCCGGCACCACCTGGCCCTGCTCGTCCAACTCGGGCTCGCCCGCGGGCGCGTAGACCACCTCCAACGCGCCCTGCTCGTCCTGGGCCAACTCGAGATCGTGGCCCACCCAGAAAAACGGGGGGTCCTCGTCGTCCGACTCCAGCTCCAGGTCAGCCAGCTCCACCTGCAGAGGTGCGGCGCCGGTATTGCGGATCTGCAGCTGCAGCGAAGCGGACGAGTTCAGCCGCACACCGCCGAAATCGAGCCTCCCCGGGACCACCTCGATGTCGGGCACATCCCCGCTGCCGCTCAGGGGCACGCGCAGCTCGGGGGCGTTGTCCGCATTCGATCCGATCACCAGCTCGGCCGCGTAATCGGTGCGCTCCTGCGGCTCGAAGGCCAGCGTCAGCCGCCGCAGACTGACGCCCGCACCCAGGATCGACAGGCCGAACGGCACCATCTCCGTCTCGAAGGGCTCGCCGTCGAGCGCCGCCAGGCTGAACTGGGCGTCGCCCTCGAGCGCCAGCGAGTCGACGGTCAGCGCAGCGGTGCCCACGTTGGCCAGCTGCAGTCCCAGCTCACCGCGCTCACCGGCGTTCAGGGCGCCGAAATCCAGCGTCTCGGGGCTGACCTCGAGCAGGGGGTTGCCCGTGTGCAATCCGGTGTCGTCACAGCCCGCCGCCAACCCGACCAGGGTCACGGCGGTGGCGATGCACAACCTGCGGACGTTCACGAGTTGCGCCATGTTGAGCCGTCCCTCCGGCTTGTTGCTCTAACCCAACCTACCAGATTTGAGCGACCGCGGGCAACTCGCCAGCACCTCCCAGCGGTCTACAGCTGCCTACACCCGCACCATTTTTGACACCCTGACCGACATGTAGTACTGTCGAATCGGCTGCAGTACATGAGCGCTGACAGACGTAGGTCGACCCACACCGGCCCCCAAGCTGGTCGGCTGTACCGAGAGGTGGACACCATGGCGGAGGACAAGAAGCCCCCCCAGACCGACAAGCGCAAGCAGAGCCTCTACTTCCCCGAGGACATGCTGGCCGAGATCAAGCGCGAGGCGCTGCGCCAGGATCGGTCGCTGTCCTGGATCGTGCAGCAGGCCTGGCGCATCGCCCGCGAGGAGATCCGCAAGTTCCCCTCCATCAACACCGGCATGGACGACGACGACGATTGATCCAACAGCGGTGCCCGCGCTGGCGGCTCAATCGCCCGTCGGCCCGCAGACCCCCGCCAACTCCTCACAGTTCTGATACTGCAAGCGGCCCTCGACGGCCGGGTAGCCCGCCTCCAGGATGGCCTCCGCCTGCGCTTGCGGGTACTCGGCGCGGATGCCGGCCTCGTAGCCGACCAGCCAGGCGCGCACCACGTCGATCACCGGCAGATAGGTCTGCAGCTCCTCCGGCGCGAAGGCCTCGTCCGGTGCCTGGTAGTGGAAGCCCACGAAGCCGTCGTTGGGTACGCCCTGGTCGTCGGTGCCCACCATGTAGTCCAGCGCGGCCACATGATAGATCCCGCTGGGCTCGACCGGCGTGCAGGGATCGGTGCCCAGACAGACGGATCGGATCCGTGCTCCGGGCGTCTCGATGGCCTTGCCGTCGCTCGACAGGGTCTGCGGCTGGCCGTCGCAATCGACCTCGATCTGGATGCCGCGGCGGCCCGAGACCTGCAGGAAGTGGCCCTCCTGGCCCTCTTCGCCGGGCAGCGTCAGACTGGAGACCCCGCGCTCGAGCACCCGCTCGAGTTGGGAGCCGGTCATGCGCACCACCACCACCGAGTCCTCGTAGAACGGCAGCAGCTGGTAGATGTCCTGATCGGTGATCGGCCCTTGCGGGATCCGCTCGCGCCGCGACCCGGCCGCGCCGCACACCACCTCGTCGCGGATGGCCCCGGCGTTGATCAACCCCACCTGGACCTGGATCGGCTCTCCCTCACGGAACAGGTCGTACGGATACATCCGCAGCCCGTCGGCCAGGAAGTTGCCCACCGGCGCCTCGCACTGGCGCACGTACTCTTCGCGGATGTCGAGATCGACCGACAAGCCCTTGCCCCAGACCTCGGGGGTGGTGATGGGACACGATTCATTGAACACCTCGCAGGCGCCGCCGGCTGCAGCCGCCAGCACCGCTAACACGATCGCCGCTCTCTTCATGACCGCTCCTTCACAACCCAATCCGAAGCTCCCCTGGAAACTGTCAACTCAGCGCACCGCAACCGATCGGTCCGGTCATTCAGGGTCTCCAGGCCACGCCGGCCAGGAAGGTAAACCCGGCCCGCGGCAGGTAGCCGCTGAGGTGGTCGGGCCGCGGCGGCGGATCCCGGTGGTCGTGGCCGAAGACGTTGTAGGCGTGGGCGTAGAAGACCAGGTGGTCCCAGACCACCGGCTCGGTCGACAGACCGGCGCGCACCAGCGTGTAGGCCGGTATCCGGAACGACCGCAATAGCTCAAGCCGCTGGCGCACGTTGTTGCGGCGTTCCGAGCCGTAGCGCAAGCCCAGGTGCAGGTTCAACCAATCGAGCACCTCGAGGTCGAGCCCGAGGTTGAATCGCATCTGGGGCACGTCGGTGATGTAGCTGCTCTCGGCCTGCCCGGCCACGGTCACCTCGGCCCGGAACCAGGAGGCGTTGGCGAACAAGCGGCTGCGCCGGCCGAAGCGCGCCAAGCCCTCGACCTCGGTACCCAGCACGAACAGGGATTCCACGTTGTTCCAGCTGGCCAGGCCGGTGCCCTGGTCGACGCTCTCGATACTGTCTGCGATCCAGCTGACGAAGAAGTTGGCCGCCAGCCGCAGATCGAGCCGGCGGGTGCCCAGATCGGCGTCGGCCCCGAACTCGAGCGTGTTCAGCTTGACCGCATCGAGTTGATCGTTGCCCTGGTAGTTGCGAATGGGATCGAAGCGGGCGTTGTCGTACAGCTCCCGGAAGGTGGGCGCCCGGTAGGCCTGGGCGTACAATACCTTGAAGCGCAGGGCGTCGATCGGCCCGTAGACCACCGCCACCCGCGGGTTGAAGGTCAGGCCGAAATCGGTGAAATAGTCCAGGCGGAAACCGGCCAGCAGGTCCAGCCCGGGCAGCAGATCGGTCCAGTGATCCTGGACATAGAAACCGACCAGCATCCGGTCCTGTTCCGCGGCCGCGGCTTCCAACTCGCCGCACGGAAGCTCGAAGCCCTGGATCAACACACAGCCCTGCTCGGAGGCGGCGCACGGCGTGCACTCGACGCCGCCGGTATCGCGACGCTGGGTGTAGTCGAGCAGGCTGAGGTACTCGAACTGGACGCCCAGCAGCAACCGATTGTTCTCGAGTAGATCGAGCGCGCTGCGCACCTCGGCGCCGGTGGTCAGCCCCTGGTAGATGTCGCTCTCGCGCAAGCCCTGGTTGAGGATGACGTCGCCGGCGATGTAGGAGTTGCCGAACTCGTTTTCCGGCGGCCGGATGACCTGGAAGCTGCGATCGACCCAGCGGTCGTCGAAGTAGACCCGCGAGGTCAGCTCCACCATGTCGCCCAGCGGCACCCGGTAGCGCAGGTCGAGCTGCAGCAGGTGCAGGCCCAGATCGGAACCGCGATCCAACGAATCGAACTTGCCCACGAGCGCGCCGCGCTGCTGAAAAAAGTAATGGCCCAGCAGCTCGAGCTGACCCCGGCCCAGGTCTTCGAGCGCGGCGCGCAGCTGGGCGTGCAGCTGCAGCCGCTCATCGCCGACCGGCCCCGGCGCATTGGAGACATCGTCGCCAGCGGTCTGGGTCGTGCCCAGCACGCCGGTCAGGGCGTCGCGCTCGACCTTTCGGGCCTGACCCGCGCTGCGCATGAACTGCAGCTGACCGTCGACGGCGAAGGCCTCGGTGGACCAGCCCCCGCCGGCCGACAGTCGCACCTCGTGGTAACGGCCGTAGGCGGCGTCGGCGTGGAGGTCTGCGCCCTGCCGGGTGACGACATTGATGGCGCCGACCCCGGCGCCCGTGCCGTACAGGGCCGAGCCCGGGCCGCGGATGACCTCCACCCGCTCGATGGCCTCGGCCGGGAACTCCAGCAACAGCCGGCCGGAGTACAGGTCGTTGACCCGGTGGCCGTCGAGCAACAGCAGGATGCCGGGCGCGGAGCGAATGCCGCGCAGCGCGAGGCGGTAATCGCCCGAGACGCTCCGCGAGACGCTGATGCCCGGCAGCTGATCGAGCACATCGGCCAGGTTGCGGGCCCCCATGGCCTCGATCCGCGATCGGCCGACCACCGAGGCCATCGCCGGAGCCCGCTCGACCGGACGCGGATCGCGGGTGGCCAGCTCGATCGGCGGTGGCCCGCTTCGCTCGGGGAGCGGATCCGGCTCCGCCGGCTCCGCTCCGGGCTGGTCTCCGGCCGCCCCACCGTCCGGCCCCTCGCCCTTATCGGGCTCGCCGCCCGGCCGCGGGCCGGGGGACGGCTCGGTTCGGGCCGCCACCACCGGCACCCGTTGCGGTTGCTTCTCGGCAGCGAACACGGTGTGCCGGTTGCCCTCGAAATCGACCGCGTAGCAGTAGTACTCGACGGCCGGCGGCTCCAGCTTGTCGGCCGGGATGGTGCTGCGGTAGTGATCGGCGGTTAGCAGCTTCAGCTCCTGCACCTCGTACTCGCCTTCACCTGCGGTGCGATAGGCGATCGCGGCGATGCTCACCTGATCGGCGCCGATCATGTTGCCCTCGATCACCAGCGCTTGGCCCTGGCGAATCCGGGCTGGCGGCGTGTGCAGGAACGTCACGTTGATCATCTGGGCCGCGGCCGGGCCCACCTGAACGGCGAGCAGGGTCAACCACAGCACCATCGCCTTCATCGCGCGCATCGCGTCGCCTCCGATCGAATCCCGATTCTAGCCCCGCACAAAACGCGGCACAAGAGGCTCTACTCGGTGGATGGAGGCATGCAGACCGGGCTCGTCTTTTCAGATCGGGTCGACTCGAGAGCCTCTTGTGCCGCGTTTTGTGCGGTGCTAGCGTCGTCCCATGACGGATGAACACCTGATCGAAGAGTTGGGTACCGAGCTGCAGGCGCGCTACGACCGCGAGGGCCGCCCGCTCAGCTTCGGTGCATATCTCGAGCGCTTCCTGGCCGAACCCACGCCACAGTGCCGCGGCGCCGCCCACTACATCCGCGACACCTTCGACCACTTCGGGGTCGAGACCCGCGATACTCCGGCCGGGCCGGCGCGGCGCTTCAAGGTGTTCGACGCCGCATTTCGCAGCGGCGACGGCCGGGTCGCCGGTCAGGAGGCCGCCCAGCAGGCCATCTACCGGCTGCTCAACAACTTCGTGCGCGAGGGGCGGGTCAACCGCTTGATCCTGCTGCACGGGCCCAACGGCTCGGCCAAGACGACGCTGATCCGGGCCATCGTCCAGGGCATGGAGCACTACTCGACCACGGACGCCGGCGCTCTGTACCGCTTTCGTTGGATCTTCCCTACCGAAAAGCTGATGCGCGGCACCGCCATCGGCTTCGGCGAGTCCGCCGGCGGCGACGAGGGCCCGCCGGACAGCTATGCCCACCTCTCGGGCGATGCGATCGACTCCGTGCTCGAATGCGATCTCAACGACCACCCCTTGTTGCTGCTGCCGCTGGCGCAACGCCAACGCCTGCTCCGGCGGCTGCAGGACCAGGGCCGCTTGCCCGCGGAGTTTCCCCTGCCGGAGAGCCTGTGGCACGGCGGCCTGTGCGACCAGTGCCGCCGCATCCACGACGCCCTGCTGGCCGCCTACAATGGCGACGTCGCCTCGGTGCTGCGTCACGTGCAGGTCCTGCGCTTGACCCTGAGCGGCCGCTACCGGCGCGGGGTGTCGGTGGTCGAACCCCAGATGCACGTCGATGCCGCCGAGGCCCAGATGACCGCCTCGCGTGGCCTGAGCGCCTTGCCGCGAGCCATCGCGCATCTGGATCTGTTCCAGGTGCGCGGACCGCTGGTCGACGCCAACCGGGGGTTGCTGGAGTACAACGACCTGCTCAAGCGCCACATCGATACCTTCAAGTACTTGCTGGTCACCTGCGAAAACGGCCAAGTGGCCCTGAACCGCTCCACCCTGCACCTCGACACCGTGTTCATCGGCAGCACCAACGAGATGCTGCTCGACTCGTTCAAGGAGTACCCCGATTTCGCCTCGTTCAAGGGCCGGCTGGAGCTGGTCCTGGTTCCCTATCTGCGGCGGGTCAGTCAAGAAGTGCGCATCTACCGCGACCAACTGTCCTCCAAGACCTTCGGCCGCCACCTGGCCCCCCACACCCTCGAGCTGGCAGCCCTGTGGGCGGTGCTGACGCGCCTGCGCAAGCCCAGCGCCCCCGATGACGCCAGTGCCGAGCTGGCCCAGGCGATCAGCTCGCTGGATCCGCTGGAGAAGGCCATGCTGCTCGACAGCGGCCAGGTGCCCAACCGCCTGCCGGCCCGGGTGGCCCGCGAGCTGATGTCCGCGCTGCCCGAGCTGAGTCGGCTCGACGGCAAGGACTACGAGGGCCGGGTCGGCGCCTCGGCCCGCGAGGTGCACATGCTGTTGATGAACGCCGCCCAGCGCGAGGACCAGGCCTGTGTCAGCCCGGTCGGGCTGTTCACCGGAATCCGCGAGCTGCTGGCCGACAAGAGCGTGTTCGGCTTTCTGCAGGTGCGGCCCAACGGCCAGTACCAGGATCACGACGCCCTGCTCGAACTGGTGGATCGGCACTACCTCGACACGCTCGAACAGGAAGCGGCCTCGGCCATGGGTCTGGTGACCGAGACCTCCTACCAGGAGCTTTTCGATCGCTACGTGCAGAACGTCAGCCACTGGCTGCGCAAAGAGAAGCTGAGCGACCCGGTGACCGGCAAACCGGTCGAACCCAACGAGTCGCTGATGGCCGAGGTCGAGTCCATCATCCGCAGCGGTGATGAGGATCCCGAAGCCTTTCGCAAGACCCTGATCGCGCGGGTCGGCGCCTACTCCCTCGACGCCGAGAAGCAGGGGTCGGCCGGCGGCGAGAAGCCGGATTACGCGCGCGTCTTTCCGGCCATGTTCGAGCGGCTCAAGGACGACTTCATGGCCAAGCGCCGGGCGACCATCCGGCGCCTGCTCGAACGGTTCCTCGCCTTGATGGAGGGCGAGACGCTCGAGGGCCGCGACGCCAAACGCGCTGAAGCCATGCGCCAGTCGCTGATCGAACGCTTCGGCTACTGCGAACGCTGCGCCGAAGAGGCCATGGGCACCCTGCTCGAACGGCGGTTCCGCGATTGACGCCGGGCCCGGCTCTCAGCCTGAAGCTTGCGAGGGGTCTTTTGCTCGGCGCTCAGAACCGCAGCAAAGCCACCCCGGCGGCGCCGGCCGGTCGGGTCCGCCCCGGCCGCTCGACGAAATACAACACCACCGCGGCCATCGCCGCCGCCCCGGCCAAGCCGTAGCCGATCGCAGCCGCCTGGCGGGTCCGTTCGGCCCGGTCGAACCAGTCGCCGGCGGTCCGTTGCACCGCGGCGTCTTCGGCGCGTTGCTGGTGGATGCCGCTGGCGATCGCCAGCGCGGTGGCACCCAGCACGCCCATGCCGGCCAGAGCGCCCGCGCCGCGGGTGGCCGGGCCCAACCGGGGCGCAGTCGCCGGACGGTGCCGCAGCCGCTCGCTCCGCGGCCGGGCCGTCGGTGCCGCCGTCACCGGCACCGGATCGAGCAGCTGCGGCTCGAGCGCCGGCAGCGGCTCGGGCTCGGGGCGCCGCCGGCGCGGCACCGGTCGGGCGGGTTCGGGTTGGCGCCGCCGGTCCGAATGCGGAGTGGCCACGATGGCTTCGCGGGCCGGGTGGATGCGGCCGCTGAAGGGTTGGACCAGCACGCCCCGGCGCGGGCCTGACACCAGCATCCGGTAGGTGTGCCGGCCGGCCGGCACATCGATGCGCACCAGGACCTCGCCGCTGATCTCCGCGTCGGCCGGCGGCACCCCGAAGCGCACCGTGCCCTGCTCGCGATCGTCGCGCACCACGGTCAGGTCCACCGGCACCGGCGGCCGGTCCGCCACGAGCAACTGGCGCAGCCGCAGGCCCAGCTGCGTCGGCCCGCTCACGCCCAGCTGCAACATCTGGCCGGTCGGCAACCACAGGTAGGGCGCATCGGCGCCGGCGACCGTTCGTTGCTCGTGGTGGCTGCGCACCCGCACCGGCCCGGCCGCGGCCGGCCACGCCGTGCCGAGCAGGCCACCGACCAGGCCCGCGATGATGATGGCAACAGTTCTCATCCGCACCTTCTCGGATCCACGATAGCGCCGGCGCCGGCGCCGGACAAGCTCCGTGCGCATTGACGGCACGCGCCCGGCTGCTATCATCGTTTCGATCCCAGCCGGCCGCCAATCGGCTGTGCGGTTTCCCCTGCCCGAAGGGCGGTGGGGGAAAGCCCAATCCAGGCTTGCGGAGGAAGGGGTTCGTCATGATCCTGTCCGACCCCGAGCACCAGCGGCTGCGCATCGTTCCGGTGACGGTGATCGTCATCGGGCTGGCCTTGCTGGCGGCGCTGATCCTGTCGCTGGCCGGCGTGGTCGACCTGCGCCGGATCGGCCAAACCGATACCACCCACCTGATCCTGGCCGGCGGCATCCTGTTCAGCCTGGTCGTCGCCGTCTGGCAATGGCGCACCGTAATGCGCCGCGGCAATGAGATCAGGGTTGTCTCGCTGGTATCGCGCCAGCGCTTCAGCGTGTCCGGGGTCAACGTGTTCGTGGTGCACCAGCGGACCAGCCACGGCCATGGGCTGGGCCGGCGCAAGCAGGACGTCTGGCGGGTGGGCCTGGAGCAGGGCGAGCAGAAGGTCTACCTCTGCGGCGCCGGCTCGTCGAGCGGCGGGCAGGGTCTGGCGGCCAAGATCCGCAACGCCCTAGGGCTGGGACTACACGACCACTGGGGGTAAATCGCCGGGTTTGCCTCCACCGCGCCCAGGCCCTATGCTGCGGCCATGTCCGACGACGCGTCCCAGCGGCGTAGCCGGCGCCCGACCCGGCGCGGCCTGGCGGCCTTGCTGCTGATCCTGGCCTTCGCCGGCGGCATCCACCTGCCGGTGCTGGACCACGCCTACCTGCCCGGCTGGGACGAGGCCATCCACGCTGCGGTGGCGGCCAACCTGGCCGAGCATCCGGCCACGCCCACCCTGTTCGACGCGCCGTTTTTGCCGCTGGACCACCGCAACTGGCAGGAAAACCACATCTGGTTGCACATGCCGCCGCTGCCCTTCTGGCAAGCGGCGGCCGGCCTGGCGGTGGGCGGCCGTTCGCTGTTCTGGCTGCGCCTGCCCGGCTGGCTGCTGTTCTGCGCCACCCTGGTGGGCCTCTATCTGCTCGGCTTGCGGCTCTACCGCGAAGAGGCCGGCCTGCTCGGCGCCGCCCTCTATGCGGCCGCGCCCTTCGGCTGGTTGCAGGTGCAGGGATACCACTTCGGCGACATGACCGACGTCGGGCTGGCCTTCTGGCTGGCCGCCTGCTGTATCTGCATGCTGCGGGCCATCGACAGCGGCCGGTTGCGCTGGGCCGTTCTGGCCGGGCTGTGCCAGGCGGCCGCCCTGTTGACCAAGAGCGCCCTGGCGCTGGCGCCGGCCGGGGCCGCGCTGGTGCTGTTCGCCGCCCCGCGGCTCGGGCTGCGCCTGCAGCCGGCGGTCCGCTGGTGGCTGCCCGCCGTGCAATGGAGCCTGGGCCTGGCGCTGTGGTGGGCCTGGCGCTTGAGCTGCTGGTGGCGCTGGCCGCGCGAGTACACCCACGAGGCCGAGGCCCAGTGGCTGCACGTGGTCAGCGACTACGAGGGCCACAGCCGGCCCTGGGACGCGCTGTTCAACAGCCTGCCGGCCAACCTGTTCACCCCGGAGCTGCTGCTGCTCGGCCTGGTGGCGGTGGGCTGGGTGTCCTGGCAGGCCTGGCGCCGGCGGGACGCCGGCCGCGGGCTGCACGCCCTGTGGTTGCTGGGTGGCTGGCTGCCGCTGCTGGTGGTGCAGACCAAGGTGCCGGCGGTGCTGTTCGGCCTGGCCCCCGCGCTGGCGCTGGCCCTCGGCGCCCTGGTGGTGCGCCTGGTCGCGTCCCGGAGCGGGGCCTGGGTGCTGGCCCTGGCCTGGGTGCCGCTGCTGGCCCACCTGCTGGCGCCGCTGGCGGGTGCGGCCTGGTTCGCCTTCGCCGAGCCGATCGCGCCCGACATGGCCGCCGCCCCCCACCTGCCGCTGCAGCTCGGTCTGGTGCTGGGGTTGGCTGGCGGGCTGTGGCTGGTCGGCCGCGGCCTGCGGGCCGCTGGCCCGGCGGCCTTCGCCCCGCGGGACGGAAGTCCACCCGTGCACCACTGGCCGGCCCGGGTGCGCTGGCTGGCGGCGGCCGTCGGGTTGGTGACCGCTTTCGGCCTGGTGCTGGCCGAGCTGCACACCACCCGCGGCGGCTTCGCCATCATCGCCGGGATCAACCCGGTCCGCACGACCGTGCGCTCCGTCGAGCCCGCCCTGGCCGCCAGCGCCCGCTTGGTGTTCGAAGGCCGCACCAACGGCCGCCAGCGGCCCGCGCTGGCGGCGTCGTTCTTCACCGGCCGCCCAGCCCACCTGGTGGCCGGCCACGCCCTCGCACGAGCGGTGACCGCCGCAGCCGGCCACGGACCGGTGGTGCTGTTCAGTCCGGTGCGCCGCCGGGCAGAGCCGATGCTGGCGCCCGCCCCCGATCAGGGCTGGTGGGTCTATCCGGCAGTCGACGGTCCACCGCCACCGGCGGCCCCGGCGGCGGGCCACGCCCTGGCGCGCTATCCGCTCGCGCCCGATCTGCTGCGGCTCGATCTCGATCGCCGCCGGCTGCCGGCCGGCAGCAGGCTGGCCGTGCTGGCCGTCTGGCGAGCCAAAGGGCCCGCCTCGCGCTTCGCCACCCAGATCGTGCTGCAACCGGCCGGCGGCGGGCCGGCGCTGTCGCCCTACCCGGCCGAGCACGCTTTTCCCACCGGCCTGCAGGGGCTGCACCTGCACGATCTGGCCCCGCCCGGGCTGTTCTGGGGTCACCGGCCCTTCGGCACCGGGCTCGGCGAGCCCCACCGCTGGCGGGCCGGCTGGGAGGTAGCCGACGCCTTCTCCGTCTGGATCCCGCGCCACCTGCCACCGGGACGCTACCGGCTGGTGCAGCGGATGCTGGACCGCGGCCGGCCGCTGGCGCCCCGGGAGCCGGTGGACTGGCCCTGGATCGAGGTACGGCGATGAGTGTTCCCCGGGCCGCGCCCAGCCGCACCACGCCGTGGCTGATGGCCGGGGCGCTGTGCTTGATGACCGCCTGGTCCTTTCCCTACTTCGCCGAGCTGGGCAGCCCCAATGAGCTGACCCGGCTCTACCTGGCCCGGGCCCTGATCGACGACGGCCGCCTGACCATCGACGGGCCGGTGGCCCGCCGGGGACCGCTGACCGACATGGCCCGCCGCGACGGCCATCTGTACTCGGACAAGGCGCCCGGGGTCGGCTTGCTGGGCGCGCCCTGCTACGCGGTGCTGAAGCTGTTCGCCGGCTGGCGGGCCGAAGCGCTCGACGACGCCACCGTGCTGCGCTGGTTGCGGCTGTGGCTGGCCGGGGTGCCGACCGCGCTGACCGCCTGGTTGCTGTTCGGTCTGCTGGGCCGGCTGGGCCTGGGCCGGCGCCGGCGCTTCGCGCTGGTCTGGGCCTGGGGGGCCGGCAGCGTGGCCTTCGCCTACGGTAGCCTGCTCTACGGCCACGCCCTGTGCGGCCTGTGGTTGCTGTTGGGCCTGGCCGGCGGGCTGCGGTCGGCGCACCGCGATCGGCCCGACTGGGTTCCGCTGGGCACCGGGGCCGCGCTGGGCGCAGCGCTGTTGACCGAGTACACCAGCCTGCTGCTGGTGTTGCCGCTGGCGGTGGTGGCGCTGGTGCTGTCGCGCCGCCGCGGACGCGATTTGCTGCTGGGCGGCGCCGGCGCGCTGCTGCCGCTGGGCCTGCTGGCGCTCTACCACCAGCTCTGCTTCGGCGCTCCCTGGGCCACCGGCTACGCCCACCTGGTCAACCGCCACTACGCCCAGGTGCACGCCGAGGGGCTGCTGGGCTTGACCGCGCCCGCGTTCGAACGTCTGGGCATCATCCTGCTCAGCCCCACCCGCGGCCTGCTCTTCTACTCGCCGTGGCTGCTGTTGGCCCCGGTGGGGCTGGTCGCGGCCGCCTGGCGGCCGGCCCCTCTACGGCCGGTCTGGCTGGGCCTGGCCGCCGGCAGCCTGCTGTACCTGCTGTTCGCCATGGCGTTGAAGCTGGACGCCTGGGGCTGGAGTCTTGGCCCGCGGCACCTGTCACCGCTGCTGCCCTTCTGGACCCTGGCCTGCGGAATCTTGCTGGCGCGCTCCGACCGCTGGGGCGCGGTCGCCGCCTGGACGCTGCGGCTGCTGGCGCCCTATGCGGTCATCGCGGTGGTGCTACCGACCGCGGTCTTCGGTGGCTTTCCCCCCGATTTTTCCAACCCGCTGGCCGACTTCATCCGGCCGCTGCTGCTCGCCGGCTGCGTCGGCCCCAACCTGGGCGCTGCGCTGGGGCTGGCGCCCTTTTGCGGTTTGCTGCCGCTGTTGGCCGGTGCGTTGATGCTGGCCGGCTGGCTGGCCACCGCCGGGCTGGCCCGCGCTTGGCAACGCGCGCTGGTTGTCGTATTGGCGCTGGGGCTGGTGCTGGCGGCATACGGCGCAGGCGGGCCCCCTTCTTCAGCGGAGCAACGCAGCCTGGACTGGGTCCGTGACCGGGTGCTCGGTTGCCCGGCGCAGCCGTCGCTCAGCGCAGACCCGCCTGGGGGAAGCTGATGGTGCCGGTGACGTCGATCGGTAGCTCGAAGCCATCGATGTGCAAGGCGCCTTTCATGTGGTAGGCGATCTGCTCCTGCGCGAGCAGCTCCATGATCTCGCCGTTTTCGCGCTCATTGAAGATCGGCGTGGTCACATCGTAGGTGAACTCGGCCGAGGGCGGCACCACCTCGGCCAGCGGCAGATCGTCGGCGATCACCTCCTGACCCGCCAGCTCGATACCATAGACGATCTTGGCGAGCTTGAGCCGAAAGGTGTTGGCGTTGAGCAGGCCGAGCTCGAAGTTGATGCGCACGTCGCTGCCGTCGCCGAAGCGCTCGGCGTTGGCCTGGATGATGTCGAGCTCGGGCAGCTTGGGCAGCGGAATGGTGCCGCCGTCGCTGTTCGACACCTCGACCGGGCCGGTCGGCGCCTGCAGCCCACAGGTCAGGTGGTACTTGTAGGGCAGGCGCTCGCGCTGCAGGAAGGACACGATGGCTTGGCGCTCCTCGGGCCAGGGGATCGCGATCCGCGTCCGAACCGGCACCTCGGCGCCGGCCTCGACCACACCGTCGACCTGCACCGTGCCCCGCAGCGTCTGGCCGTCGCGGATCTCGAGCTTGTACGGGCAACCGGTGACGCGCCCGGCCCGTTCGTCCCGGCCCACCAGAGCGAACTTGAACACCACCTCGGTGCCGGTGAAGGACTGGTTCTCGAAGCCGATGCCGCGGAACGCGAGCTCCGGCTCGGCGTAGGGCGCAGGAGCGGTCTTTTTGACCTGCGCATCCTTGCAGCCGCCCAGCCCGGCAGCGAACGAGACCCAAAAAGCAACCTGCGCAATCCGCCCCCACATGGCCGCACCCTCCTTCGAAGCTGCCGGCCGCACTGCGGTCGGCCAGCATCCGGTTTCCCCTCGATGGCTTGGATGCTAACGTCGGCGCTGGCATCTTGTCCAGCCGTATCCGTTCACGGCAAAATTGGCCGGCGCTGCGGCCGCTCGGGCTCAGCCGCCGGCGGCCGGGCGCAGCTTCCAGACCTCGTCGGCCGGGTACTCGAACTGCACGTACCAGTTCTCGGGCGCGAAGTGCTCGTCGTACTGGTGCTGGCCACCCTCGCTGTCGGTGCGGGTGTGGATCAGGTGAAAGGCGCTGAAGGTACCGGCCGGCACCTCGCGATCGGCCTTGCCGTTGTTGTCGAACCGATGCGTCTCGCTGCCGCCCTGCTCGAGTTCCGAGGTGCTGGACCAGCTCTGCCGGGCGATGCCCTGCTCGTTCTCGATCGGCACCGGCACCATCAGCACCGGATCGAGAAAGGTGCGTTCGACGACGCCGGTGCCCTCCTGGACCTCCTCGCCCAGCAGCAACAGGCCGTCCCCGGTCACCTGGTACCAGCGGCTGGCGACCAGCAACTGGTTCTGCCGCAGCTCCACCTGATAGGCCTCGATGCCGTCGGCGTATTCGCGATCGATCTCGACCACCTCGACCCGTCCGTCCAGCACCGCGGCGCCGACATCCACGTCGTACTCCCAGACCTCACCGACCTCCAGGCCCAGATAGGCCAGCGCCTCGGTGTTGTCGCCGCCGTTGCCGTCGCCGCCGCCGCAGCCGGCCCACAGGCCGGCCAGGGCCCAGATCGCGACACCTGCCTTCCACGCACGCATCCTCGACCTCCTTTTGCTGCTGCCTTCGCCACCGGCTCGGCCGGTCACAGGGTCTCTGCGATCGCGGCCGCTTCAGCGCTGGAACGCTCGAGCACCGTAGCGTGCAGACTCTCGCCGTGGGCGTCCATGGTCACCACCGCCGGGAAGCGCTCCACCTCGATCTCCCACATGGCCTCGGGCGCGCCGAACTCCTCGAGCTTGTGCACCGTGCGCACCCGCTTGACCGAGCGAGCCAGGATGACCGCCAGCCCGCCGATGGCGTGCAGGTAGACCGCGCCGTGTTCCTGGCAGGCCGCCAGCGTCTTGGCGCCCATGCCCCCTTTGCCGATCACGCCGCGCACGCCGTAGCGGGCGATGACATCGGCCTCGTAGGGCTCCTCGCGCTTGGAGGTGGTCGGCCCGGCGGCGACGAAGGTCCAGCCGTCGCCGTCGCGTCTGACCACCGGGCCGCAGTGGTAGAGCATGCCGTCGCGCAGCACCTCGCGCACCTCGGTCGCATCCTGTTCGATCATGTACTTGTGGGCCGCATCGCGGGCGGTGATCATGACCCCGCTGATGGTCACCTCGTCGCCGACCTTCAGGGCCCGGATGGCCTGTTCGTCGATGGGAAGCTGCAAGTCGATCATGGCTCCTCCTCCTCGCCCCGTCCGCGTTCACTCGATCGCGGCCCGGTCGCCGCGGAGGGTCAGCGTGCGCCGGCGGTAGGCCCAACACATGTAGCTGACCGACACGAAGAAGCAGGCCGGGTGGCGGTGGCGCACACCCAGCTTGACCCCCAGGATGGTGTTGTTGCCCGAAAACCCCATCGGGCCGATGCCCAGTCGGTTGACCTTGTCCAGCATCTCGCGCTCGACGGCGGCCAGCTCCGAATCGGGGTTCTCGTCGTCGAGCCGGCGCAAAAACTGCAGCTTGGACTCCGTGTACGAGGTCATCCGGTCGCCGCCGACGCCGACCCCGAGCGTTCCCGGCGCACAACCGAAGCCCTGCGCCTTGAGCGCCGCGTCCAATATGCAGCGTTTGACCCCGCTCAGGTCGCGCCCGGCGCCGATGGCACCATCGGGCAGGGTATACTGCACCCCGCAGTTCTCGCTGCCGCCACCTTTGAGCATCAACCGCACCACCAACAGACCGGGCTCATCGACCTGGTCGAAGTGCAGATACGGCGCGCCGGCGCCGGTGTTGTCGCCGCTGTTCCTGCCGGTCAGCGGATGCACCGCATTGGGCCGCAGGTAGACGCGCCGGGTGGCTTCGGCCGCGGCCGCCCGGGCGGCATCGGCCACCTCGCGCGGGAGGATGTCGGGACCGTGCTCGATGTGGAACAACAGCGCCCCGGTGTCCTGGCAAATGGGCACCGAATGCTCGCGGGCCTCGGCTGCGTTGTGCAGCATCAGCTCCAGGGTCGAACGGGCGCGGTCCTGCTCGCCGTCGCGGGCGGCCTCGAGCGCCTGCGTCACGTCCGGTGGCAAGTCGCAAGCGGCGCGGCGGATCAACTCGACCAGGTGTTCGGTCAGCGCTTCGGTCTCCATCCAAAGCCTCCGTGGTGGATGCATGTTTCCTTCATGGGTTCAGGCCCCAGTCCAATCTCATGGAAACAGGTCTAGCCGGCCGCGTCTAGGGAAAACTTGCCATCCGGGCGTGCAAAGCGCTTGGCCGGGAAATCGGGAAGGTCGGAGCGGGATAGGGTAGCCGGGGCGGTCACCCGCCCCTGGCTCCCACACCACCGTACGTAC
>CAYVQE010000082.1:0-27863 GCA_964454005.1 uncultured Myxococcales bacterium | reverse complement strand
GGGGTGCTGATCACCGATCGCTGGAAGCCATACCGGGTCCACGGCGGGCTGCGCCAGTTCTGCTGGGCGCACCTGGAGCGAGACCTCAAGCGCTTCGCCGAGATTAGGGGCGAGGCTGGCCGGATCGGCTAGCAGTTGCTCGACAGGAGCAAACAGATGTTCAACTGGTGGGAAAAGATTCGGGGCGGAACGCTCGGTCGCGGGACACAACGCGAATGGGGCAGCCTGTTCGTCGAGCGGATCTCGGCACACGCGACCTGCGCTCAGCAGCGCCGCAACAGCTTCGTGTACCTCATGGAGGTGTGCGTCGCCCGATTCGATCATCGGCCCGCGCCCTCCCTGTTGCCGCCATCCATTTGGTCCTCTGAACGCGCAACCTATAGCCAGGCACAATATTCAGCATTTGTCAAGACGCATCTGCTTCCGATTTTGACAAAATTCAACATTTCTTCGCAAGCTGTCGATTTGGCAGAAGTAAAAACTTAGGGGGCAATTCGCTAATGCACCATGGGCAACAACTTGGCTTTCATGTTGGGCTTCAAAACTTACAACATTTTCAGTCGTTACATAATTTGGCCACTCTTTCACTCGTAGCGGATTCGGCTTCCGGTCCAGCGGGCCTGCTGCGGTGGATGAATCCTTGTCGCCGGGCGGCTGGGGGCCTATGCTGCCCGGCGCGGAGGTCGAATGTTCGGAGCTCGGTGCAGCGCGCCGGTGGTCGTCTGGCTGGCCGGCCTGTGGCTGGTGGCCGGCGGGGTGCGGGCCGGTGAGGTCGAGCGGCGCTTGGCGGCCATGGACCTCGAGGCCCGCGTCGGCCAACTCTTCCTGGTCAGCCTGCCGGACGGCGAGCTGGATGCGGCCGAGCGCGCCTGGCTGCGGCGGGTGCGCCCGGGTGGGGTGCTGGTGTTTCGGCGCAACGCCGGCGGGCCGGCCCGGCTGGCGCGCTGGACCAACGCCTTGCAGGCGGCGGCGCGGCCCGGGCTCGGGCTGCTGCTGGCCGTCGATCTCGAGGGCGGGGCGGTCAGCCGTCTGCCGGCTGCGGCCGGCTTCGTCCACTTTCCGCCGGCCATGCTGGTCGGCGCCACCGATCAGCCCGCCTGGGCCGAGCGGCTGGGCCGCGCCATGGGCCGGCAGCTGGCCGCGGTGGGCATCAATATGGAGCTGGCGCCGGTGGCCGACCTGCTCGGCGCAGCGCCCAATCCGGTGATCGGCCGGCGCGCCTTCGGCTCCGATCCGCAGCGGGTCGGCCGCCTGGTGGCCGGCTTCGTGCGCGGCTGCCAGCGCGCCGGCGTGGCGGCCGTGGTCAAGCACTTCCCGGGCCACGGGGCCACGGCCACCGACTCGCACCACGCCCTGGCCGCGGTGCAGCGCAGCCGGCGCGAGCTGCGGCGCCGCGAGCTGGTGCCCTTCGCCCACGGCCTGCGGGCCGGGGTGGGCGCGGTCATGGTGGGCCACCTGTGGCTGGCCGGCCTCGAGCCCGGCCGGCGCCGGCCGGCCAGCCTGTCGCCGCTGGCCATCCACGGTCTGCTGCGCGGCGAGCTGGGCTTTTCGGGGCCGGTCATGACCGACGCGCTGGACATGAAGGCGGTGGCCGGCGAGCACGATCTGGCCGCGGCCGCGCTGCTGGCCTTGAAGGCCGGTGCCGATCTGCTGGCGCTAGGCGCGGCGCCGACTCTGGAGCAGCAGGCGGCGGCCGTCGCGGCGCTGCGCCGGGCGGTGGCCGACGGCCGGCTGCCCGCCGCGCGGGTGGCGCGTTCGGTGCGCCGCATCCTAAAGCTCAAGCAGCGCTTCGGCTTGCTGCGCCCCGAGCCGGTGGACCCGGCGGCGGCGGCCGAGCGGGTGCGCGCGGCCGCGCCGGCCGGTCTGCTGGCCGAGCTGGCCGCCGCCGGCATCACCCGGGTGCGCGATCGCCGCGGCCTGGTGCCGCTGGCGCCGGATCGGCGCGCCCTGCTGCTGGTCCCGCCGGGGCTCGGTGATTTCGGGCGCGCCTGCGCCGGCCGTTCGCCGGCGCTGGAGCTGGCCGTGCTGCCGGCTGAGGCCGGAGAAGAAGACGCTGCGCTGCGCGCGCGGGTCGCGGGCTTCGCGCGGCTGGTGCTGGTGGCCGCTGCGGCCGGCGCGCTGGAGCGCTGGGCGGCGCTGCTGCCGGCCGAGCGGCTGGTGGTGGCCGCGGTGGGCTCGCCCTTGGCCCTGCGCGCCGCCCCGCCGGCCGCCGCCTGGCTGGCCGCCTACTCGGATGCGCCGGCCGTGCTGGGCGCGTTGTGCGACGTGCTGCTCGGGCTGCGCTCCGCCCGCGGCCGGCTGCCGCTGGAGCTGGCCGTCAGCGCGGACGGAGCAGGGGAGGGCGAGTAGCGCCATGGGCTTCGCTTATCTGGGCGAGCTGGCCGGGCTGGGCACGGCGGCCTGCTGGACGGTCACCTCGATGTCCTTCGAGGCGGCCGGCAAGCGCGTCGGCTCGCTGGCGGTCAACCTGATCCGGCTGGTCATGGCCCTGCTGCTGCTGGCGCTGGTCAACTGGGCCCGCCGCGGTTTGATCTGGCCGGTGGACGCCAGCGGCCACGCCTGGTTGTGGTTGTCGGTCTCGGGCGTGGTGGGCTTCGCCTTCGGCGACCTGTGCCTGTTCCGCGCCTTCGTGCTCATCGGCGCCCGGCTGTCCATGCTGCTGCTGTCGCTGGTGCCGCTGATCACCGCCTTCGGCTCGTGGCTGATCATCGGCGAGCGGCTGGAGTGGTTGGAGTGGCTGGGCATGGCGCTGACGCTGACCGGGGTGGCCTGGGTGGTGCTCGAGCGCCAGCCCGACCCGGCCGGCCGCGGCCGCCGGCCGCCCGTGCGCGGGGTGCTGCTGGGCCTGGGCGGTGCGGCCGGCCAGGCGCTGGGCCTGGTGCTGAGCAAGTACGGCATGGGCGACTACGACGCGCTGGCGGCCAACCAGATACGGGTCTTTTCGGGCATGGTGGCTTACGGCCTGCTGTTCTGCATCATCGGCTGGTGGTCGCGCGTGGGCCAGGCGCTGCGGCATAAGAGCGGCATGGGCTTCACCGCCCTGGGCGCCTTCTTCGGTCCCTTCCTCGGCGTCAGCCTGTCGCTGCTGGCGGTGCAGAACACCGAGGCCGGGGTGGCGGCCACCCTGATGGCCCTGGTGCCGGTGATCATCCTGGCCCCGGCGCGCATCATCCAGCGCGAGCGCATCAGCCCGCGGGCGGTGGGCGGCGCCCTGCTGGCCGTGGCCGGCAGCGCGCTGCTCTTTTTGACCTGAAGTCGCCGAAAAACCCGGCCGGCGGCTGTGCTATCATGGCCGCAATAACCCAATGTCCATCCCGGCGGCTGCGCGCGGAGGGGCCATGGACCGCGACCTGACCATCGGCATCGAGGAGGAGTTCCAGATCATCGACCCCGACACGCGCGATCTGTGCTCGCTGCTGACCGAGATGGTGGCCGCCTCGCCGACCATCGACGACGTGGAGCTGAAGGCCGAGCTGCACCAGTCGGTGGTCGAGGTGGGCACCACCATCTGCGCCGACATCGCCGAGGCGCGGCGCGAGGTGCTGCGCAACCGCCGGGCGGCCGCCCGGGCGGCGCGCGAGGTGGGCATGCGCATCGGCGCCGCCTCGACCCATCCCTTCGCCCGCTGGCAGGACCAGCCCATCACCCAGGCCAAGCACTACCAGTCCCTGCTCGAGGAGTACCAGGACCTGGTGCGCGCCAACCTGATCTTCGGCCTGCACGTCCACGTGGGCATCGCCGACCGCGAGGAGGCCATCGCCATCTTCAACTCGGCCCGCTACTTCCTGCCGCACCTGCTGGCCATCTCCACCTCCTCGCCCTTCTTCGAGAGCCGCGACACCGGGCTCAAGTCGGCCCGCTCGCAGATCTTCAAGCGCCTGCCGCGCTCCGACATCCCGACCCGCTTCGACTCCTACCAGCAGTTCCTGTGGTTCGTGAACCTGCTGATCAAGACCGGCTGCATCGACGACGGCCGGCGCATCTGGTGGGACGTGCGGCCGCACGCCGAGTTCTCCACGCTGGAGTTCCGGGTCTGCGATCTGCCGCTGCGGGCCGACGAGACCATCGCCATCGCCGCGCTGGTCCAGGCCCTGGTGTCCTTTCTGATCCGGCTCCACCGCGGCAACCGCTCCTGGCGCCTGTTCCAGCCGGCGCTGATCCAGGAGAACAAGTGGCGCGCGTTGCGCTACGGCATCGACGCCGAGCTGATCGACTTCGGCAAGGAGATCGAGGTGCCGGTACGCGATCTGATCCCCGAGCTGGTCGAGCTGCTCGACGAGGACATCCGCGCCCTGGGCTCCAGCGCCGAGATCGCCCGGCTGGGCGACATCCTGGACCACGGCACCGGGGCCGACCGCCAGCGGCGGGTTTTCGCCGAGACCGGCGACCTGAAGGCGGTGGTCGACTACATCGTCGAAGAGTCCGAACGCGGCCTGCCCGGCATCACCTAGCCGGAAGGGTGCTCGCCCGAGGGGCAGGGGATAGTGGAAGCGATGGATCTGGAACCCCCGCAGGGACTCCAGCCTGGGTTCCTTCCACGATGGAACGGGGCTGGCTCACCCGGCATCCGGGAAGGTGCGCTTCAGGTCGACCATCCACAGCGAGCCCCAGCCGCCGGTGCCGAAGTTGTAGTAGACCAGCTTGTCGCCGTGGATCTTGGGGCAGCATTCGTGGAGGCCCTCGCCGAAGGTGACCCGCTTTTCCTGCTCGGTCTCCAGGTCGTAGACGTAGATGGTGGTGGTGTCCGGGATGCCGCTCGGGCTGTAGTCGGTGGCATGCCTTTCATCTGTCCAGGCGATCCAGCGGCCGTTTATGATCGGGTGGTTCTGGTCGTGCTCGTCGGTGGTGATCTGGCGCAGTTCGCCACCCCAACCGGTCGATAGTGTCTAGGAAGCTAGCTTGCCCGCGTCGGTCACGCGGACTATGATGTCAGCTAGGGGCCATGAGCCCTATCATCGTCACGACTAGAGGAACGCTGATGCTCGGTCGTCTCACAGCAGTGCGCTTCGACAGGCGGATGGCCTCCGGCAAGTCGTGGCCATGCCAACTCGCCGGTCTTGATCCCGATGGTGATGAAAAGGAAGTCGTCGCCAAGTTCTCCGACGGTTGTGAACGGAAGGTCGCCGCACTCGCTGCCGAAGCCATCGCAGCCATGCTGGCCGCCGATTTGGACCTCCCGGTGCCCGAACCTCATCTCGTCAGCTTCGACGACGAGTTCATCGACCTCATACCCGAAGCGGAATGTGAACTCGTCGCTCGGATGAGAGCGAGCGTTCCGGTGGCATTCGGCTCCACAAAGCTCCCGCCGGGGTTTTCCACGCTGCCGAGAGAAAACGCGATCCCCCGCGCTCTGCGTCAACAAGCCGTCGAGATCTTTGTCTTCGACGAGCTGATTCAGAACCCAGACAGGCGTCCGGAAAACCCCAACTGCCTACTGGACGGGAATAACTTCGCGATCTTCGACCATGAATTGACATTCGTCACCGAGGGGATCATCGGGTGGCAACCACCATGGGAGCCGGGAAGCCTTTGGGCTGCGAATGGGCACGTATTCTTCCCGGACATCCTTGGACGACAGCTCGACCTTAGGCGTCTAAAGGGGGCCTGGGAGGCGATCAGCGACAATCGCCTGGGGCAATACCGCCAGGCCTTGCCGACGGAATGGAACGATGACAACGGGGTAGCCGACTCCGCGCTCGAATACCTCGCACAGGTCCGTGAAAACCTAGACCCGGTGCTCGCCGAGATCGAGAGGGTGCTCGCATGAGCAAGTTCCATCCATACACCTATACGGTCCTTCGCTACGTACACGACACGACGACCGGAGAATTCGTGAACGTCGGGATCGTGCTTCACGCTCCGCAGACTAGGTTCGCCAATGCATTGTGCAGGCCAACTATCGGGAGGCTACGGAGGGTGTTCCCGGATCTGAACGCAGATCACTTCAAGTCTCTGATGCGCCATATCCAGTCGAGCATCGAAACCATCGGCGAGAAGCTGCGAACCGAGCTTCCGCTGGAGCCCTTCGACTCGGCCATCGACCTGGCCTCCAAAATCCTCCCCGTCGACGACAGCTCGCTGCAATGGTCTCCGATGGGCGCTGGCCGCTCGGAGGATCCGGCCGATACCCTTGAGAATCTCTACGAGCGATTCATCCTGCGGCATGAGGATCGCACCAAGAGGATACCCCGCACGGAAGCTGATGTTTGGCGCTCCTTCAAGCGTACCCTCGAAAGAAACCAACTGCTGCGGAATTTCTCTCCAAAGAGAATCGCGGTCCAGGACGACGAAATCGAGTTCCAACACGCATGGAAAAACGGCGTGTTTCATTGCCTCGAGCCCGTGTCGTTCGACCTCAGCACGGCGGACAGCATCCGCAATAAAGCCCATCAGTGGCTAGGTCGAATCACCAGCATCGCCGATGCCCCTGAAAAACTAAGACTCTACTTCTTGGTGGGAGAGCCGCAGGACTCCAACCTGCACGAGGCCTACCAACGTGCGCTTGGAATTCTAAGCAAGGCAGCAATCGACAAGGAGATCTACAGCGAGCATCAAGCGGATGACTTGGCGACAAACTTGACAAGGCAATTCGAAGAACACTCCAGCGCCTAGCCCGAGTTTACCGTGCTGGCGCCGCAACTTCCTGTCCCTCCAAGGTAAATTAGCCCAGAACGGTATGACCTACGTGGAGAGATGGCGATCGAGATCGAGGACGAGGGTGTCGAAGCCTGCTCGTTCTGGCTGGCCAGCCCCGGAGCCAAGATGGTCTTGTTTGACGTGTAGAGGGCGTTGAAGAGGATCTGGTCTAGGCCAGCTCCACCGCCCCGGAACGGCGGCGATCGCCGGCGCCGTCCAGGCGGCCGTCGGCCTGGCGGCGGGCGAGGTGGACGCCGCCGAAGAACAGGTGGGGGCGGTCGAAGGGGAGCAGCTGCTCGCCCTCCGGTTGGACGGCCTCGAGGCTGCTGCGGCCGCCGGGCAGGTCGAACAGCTCGGCGTTGAGCACCCCCGATTCCCAGTGCAGCCGGCCGGCGTCGACCGCCGTCTGGGGTTCGAGGTCGAAGTCGATCAGGTTGCTGATGACCTGCACCATGGCGGTGCGGATGCGGTTGGCGCCGCCGCTGCCCAGCGCGCACAGGCTGCCGTCGCCGGCGCGGATCAGGCTGGGCGACATCATGGTGGCCAGGCGCCGGCCGGGCGGGCTGCGGTGGAAGCCGGCCGGATGCAGGTCGGCCTCGCCGAGCATGTTGTTCATGATGATGCCGGTGCGGCCGATGGCGTAGCCGCAGCCCTCGCCGTGGCTGAGGGTGACCGCGGCCGCGTTGCCGGCGGCGTCGACCGCGCTGATGTGGGTGGTGGCCCCTTCGGCCGGCGGTCCGGGCGGCCGGGCGGCCGGCGGGGTCTCGCAGGCGCGGTCGAATTCGCGGCCCAGGCGCTCGATGGCGGCCGGGGCCAGCGGATCGCCGCCGGCGGCGCGGGCCCGCTGCACGGTGCGCATGGCCGCCAGCAGCGCGCGCAGGTGCAAAGCGGAGCCGCGCCGGCTGTCGCCCAGCGGGCGGCGTTCGAGCAGGGCCAGGGTCAGCCCGATCAGGGCGCCGCCGGCCGCCGGCGCCGGCGGCAGGAAGACCTGCCGGCCGCGGTAGCGGCGCTCGAGCGGCGGGCGGAAGTCCGGGCGGTAGGCGCGCAGGTCGGCTGCGGTGATCAGGCCGCCGGCCCGGGGGCCGAAATCGGCCAGCACCGCCGGCCACCAGACCTCTTCGCGGAAGGCCTGCCAGCCGATCGCGGCCAGCTGCTCCAGGGTGTCGGCCAGCTCGGGGTTGCGGGCCCGGTCGCCGGCGCGCAGCAGCCGGCCGCCGCTGGTGAACACCCGCCGGCTGCCGGCCGAGTGCAGCAGGATGGGCGCCAGCAGGTCGATGCAGCTCTGCTGGAAGGCGTCCAGCTGCCTGCCCCGGCGCAGCAGGCGACAGACCGGCTCGACCAACTCGGCCAGCGGCAACCGGCCCCAGCGCCGCTGGGCGGCCAGCAGCCCCTCGAGCCCGGCCGGCACCGCGGCCGCGGCCCGGCCGATGTGGAACACCTGGCGGGCCGGGCCGAACTGCAGCTCCACCGGGGAGAACTCGCCGTCCGCGGGCCGGCCGCCGCCGCGGCCCGGGGTGTCGGGCGAGAAATCGCAGATCTCCACCCGGCCCGTATCGGCCCGGTGGTGCAGCAGCACGCCGCCGCCGGCCAGGCTGGTCAGCGGCGGCTCGCCGCCGGCCGTGCCCAGCGCCGCCGCCACCGCGGCGTCGGCGGCGTTGCCGCCGCGGCGCAGGATCTCGACACCGATGCCGGCGGTGGCCGCCGACCCGGCGGCCACCAGCCCGCGGGCTGCGGCCATGCCGTCTCCTTCGTCCCCCGGCCAGTCCCCCCCGACCACCCGATCAGCCACCAGGCAACGCGAGAAGCCCGGCGCGTGGCGGCCGGCCAAGATTATCGACTAGACCGCGGTGCGGCAAGAAAGGCTTGACCCGGCCCCATCCTTTGCATTAAGGACAAACGAAGTCGAAATAAGAACACCAACCCGGACCCGGAGGTCCGGAGATCAGGGAGAGCGGAACATGGCAAGCCTCAAGGGAACCGAGACCGAGAAGAACCTGCTGACCGCCTTCGCCGGCGAGTCCCAGGCCCGCAACCGCTACACCTACTTCTCCTCCCAGGCGCGCAAGGAGGGTTTCGTCCAGATCTCGAAGATCTTCGAGGAGACCGCGGATCAGGAGCGCGAGCACGCCAAGCGCCTCTTCAAGTTCCTCGAGGGCGGCGAGGTCGAGATCCAGGCGGGCTTCCCGGCCGGCAAGATCGGCACCACCGCCGAGAACCTCGAGGCCGCTGCGGCCGGGGAGAACCACGAGTACAGCGAGATGTATCCCGGCTTCGCCAAGGTGGCCGAGAAGGAAGGCTTCGAGGACATCGGCGACGTGTTTCGGGCGATTGCGGTGGCCGAGCGCCAGCACGAGAAGCGCTACCTCGATCTGCGGGCCAACATCGCAAACGACCGCGTGTTCAAGCGCGACGAGAAGGTGGTCTGGCGCTGTCTGAACTGCGGCTATCTGCACGAGGGCACCGAGGCGCCGGAGCTGTGCCCGGCCTGCGCCCACCCGCAGGCCCACTTCGAGCTGCTGGCCGAGAACTGGTAGCTACAGCGGCCCGCCCTTGAGCGCATTGCGCACCATGGCGTCGCGGATGCGCGTCTCGTGCTCGCGCTTCTTCTCCGCCGCCTCGCGCACCTTGGCCAGCAAGGTATCGATCTCGCAGGGCTTCATCAGGTAGTCGAACGCACCCAGCTTCATGCCCTCGACCGCGGTCTCCACGGTGGCATGGCCGGTCAGCATGATGACCTCGATCAGCGGCAGCTCCTCCTTGATGACCTTGAGCGTGTCGATGCCGCTCATGCCGGGCATCTTGACGTCCAGGATGACCACGTCGACGTTGCGGTGGGTGCGCAGCTTCTCCACCGCCTCGTCGCCGCTGAGACAGGCGATCACGGAGACCTCGCGGACCTCGAGCCGCCGGCTCATCGCGTCGACGAACTCCTCCTCGTCGTCGACCAGCATCACGAAGGGCTCGTCCATGACAATCCCACCTCCGCCGCAGCGGTTTGTTGATCTCGGTATCCCCCTTAGGGCGGGGGAGCTTCAGCCTAGCCGCCGCCGCCCTCGAGGGCGGCGCGGGCGGTGTCGATTATGCCCTCGGGGAAGCCCACCATCTGGAAGGTGCCCCAAAAGCCGATCACCCAGACGATGGCCATCGATATCAGCCACAGCAGCAGGCCGTACTTGACGAAGTCGATCGGCTTGATGGCGCGCTCCCCGGTGTCCGGGTAGGTGCCCAGCCCATAGACGATGGCGTTGTTGGGCGTGCCCACGATCAAGAAGTGGGCGAAGGAGGTGGCGAAGGCCACCGCCAGGCCCGAGGCCCAGGGCTCGGCCGCGTGGCCGGACATGATGCCCATGGGGATGACGATTGGGCCCAGCAGGGCGGTGGTGCCGGCGTCGGACATGAAGTTGGTCATCAGCCCCGAGAAGGCCGACAAGCCCACCCACAGCCCGAAGCCCTCGTCCATGCCCATGCCGCCCAGGATGTCCATCACCGACCGGGCCAGCCACAGCGCGGCACCGGTCTCCTTGAGCAGCGCACCCAGGGTCAGCGCCCCGCAGTACATGAACCAGGCGTCCCAGGAGATGCCGCCCAGGATGGTGCGCCATTTGGTGATGCGGAAGATGACCGGCACCAGCAGCGCCAGCAGCGCCGGGCCGCCCAGGCCCAGGTCGTGGCCGAAGATCCACAATCCCAGGATGAGCACCAGCATGCCCAGGGTGACGTAGTCCTTGTAGCCCATGGGGCCCATGCGCCGGGTCTCTTCCTTGATGGCCTTGAGCCCCGGGGTCAGGTCGCGGGTGCGGATGCGCTTGGTGAACAACACCAGCATGTAGATGGCCACCGCCACGCCCAGCACCGGCACCATGGGCAGGCCGTAGGACATCCAGGTGAAGAAGTCCATCGGCACGTCGTAGCCTTCCCAGAAGCCCATCATGATGACGTTGCGGCCGCCGGCCGCCGGGGAGCCGACGCCGCCCACGTTCAGGGCGAAGCACAGCGAGAAGAGCAGGAACTTGGCCAGGGCCGGGTCGTGCTGCACCTTGCCCTCGCTGCTCGAAGCGGCCACCGAGCCGTAGTAGACGGCCATCATCACCGGGGTCATGAAAGCACACATGGCGTGGGCCGAGATGAACGAGCCGAGCACGGACATGCTCAGACACAACACGAAGATCGGCAGGGCGAGGCCCTTGGTCCAGCCCAGGATCCAGGTGGCCAGCCGCTTGTGCAGGCCGACCTCGACCACCACCACCCCCATGGCCAGAACGCCCAGCAAGAACAGCGGCGCATCGCCGGAGAAGGTCTTGCCGATCATGTTCCGCGGCAGCAGGCCCAGGAAGTAGGCCAGCACCGGCATCAGCAGACCGGTCAGACCGATGGGAATGGCCTCGGTGGCGAAGAAGATGATCGCCATCGGGATGATGCCCAGCACCAACATGGTCTTGCCCGCGGCCCCGGCCGCGTCGTCGGCGATGCCCCAGTCGATCATCTTCTTGTCGATGCCGTTGGCCTTGATCACCTGCAGCAGGCTGTCCGGGGTGGGCACCAGGAACCCGACTACCACGAAGACGACCACCCCCACGATCAGCCAGAAGATCGAGCTATGCAGCAAGCCCCCCGAGGGCTTCTCGCTGGTGTGATCCAGCTCCGCGCTCATGGATCGGCCCTCCGGTCGCCACAGGCAGCAGCGCTGCGCAATTCGGCGCGGCGGCCGGTCCCTGTGACCGGTCGCCGCACCCGGGATTCTAGAAGGCCTTTTTCCGCTCTGACAAGCAAAACCGGACATTCCCCGGCGTTGAATCTGAATCACCCCAGCGGCAGCCGCCATCGGTTGACCGCGGCCGGGGGGGTGGCGTAGACAGAGCAGGGGAGGAAGACTCCATGAAGAAGTCGCTCGGGCCCAAGACCTTCGTCTACCCGGCGCCGGTGCTGCTGGTCGGCAGCTACGACGAGTACGGCCGGGCCAACCTGATGGCCGCCGCCTGGGGCGGGATCTGCTGCTCCAAGCCGCCCTGCGTGAACATCGCCCTGCGCAAGGCCACCTACACCTACACCAACCTGGTGGTGCGCCGGGCCTTCACCCTGTCGCTGCCGGCGAGCGACCAGATGGCCGTGGCCGACTACGCGGGCATCTACTCGGGCAAGGACGAGGACAAGTTCGCCGCCCTGGGCTTGACCGCGCGCAAGAGCGAGCGCGTCGACGCCCCCTATGCCGAGGAGTTCCGGCTGGTGCTGGAGTGCGAGCTGCGCCACCAGCTCGAGATCGGCCTGCACACCCTGTTCGTGGGCGAGGTGATCGACGCCCTGGCCGAAGACGCCGTGCTGGGCCCGGACGACAAGCCCGATCTGGAGCGGCTGCAGCCGCTGGTCTACGCCCCGGTGCTGCGCAGCTACCACGGCTGGGGGCCGCGGCTGGGCAAGGCCTTCTCGGTCGGCCGGCGCAAGTGAGCCCGGCGTGGGGATCGGGTGACGATCCATGGTACTCGGAGCCCGGCTACGGGAAATCGCCGACCGGCCCTGGCGGCCGCTGGGTCGCCAGGGGGCGATCGGCTGGGCGCTGGGCTTCGGCTTGCTGATCGTCGTGCTGCTGCTCGACGACGACGGCTTCGTGGCGGTGCTGGATCACGCCAACTTGGCCTTCCACGAGGCCGGCCACCTGTTCTTCGGCCTGTTCGGCTCCACGCTGCATCTCTACGGCGGCACCTTGGGTCAGTTCGTCTTCCCCGGCATCGGCATGGCCATCTTCTGGTCGCGGCGCGAGAGCCTGGGCTTCGCCGCCTGCTGGGTGTGGCTGTTCCAGAACCTGCGCTACGTGGCCACCTATATGGCCGATGCGCCGCATCAAGTGCTGCCGCGCGTCGGCGGCGGCGAGCACGACTGGCGCTTGATCTTCGGCCGCTGGGACGCGTTGGAGCACGCCGGTACCGTCGCCGGCGTCACCCTGGCCTTGTCCTGGCTGGGTATGCTGGCCGCCTGCGGCTGGGTGTTGCTGCGCCTGGCGCGCGAGCGCGCGGCCGTGCGCAATTGAAGCGAAGCGCCCGGGGCCCTTCGAGCGGGCGCGGTGCATGGCTGCTCAGCGGCGGCTGGCCGGTTTGCGGCTGGTGCGGTGGGTGCTGTGGCGGGTCGGCTTGGGCCGGGCCCGGCTGCTGGCCGGAGTCGTGCTGCTGCTGCCGCCGGCGGCGACCCCGGCCAGCGTCCAGCTCGATTTCCAGATCATGCGGAAGGCCGGCTCGATCGGCTCGGCGGCGAAGCGCTCCACGGCCAGGTAGCGCAGCTGGTCGTCGACCTCGAGCAGCAGCACGTCTTCCAGAATGGCCAGCACCCGGGCGCCGCCGCCCACCGAATCGTCGGTGTGCAGCGCGTAGCGCCCCGGCGCGCAGCCCATCGCGGCCGGCAGCGCGTCCACCTCGACCAGGGCGCTGGGCCGCTGCAGGCCGGCACCGGCGGTCGAGACCAGCTTCAGCCCCTTGAAGCGGATGGGGGTCGGTTTGCGCCAGCTGCCGCTGTAGATCAGGTTGAAGGCGTGCTCGCCGGGCTCGATGGCGTCCAGCCGGCTGGCCCGCTGGCGCCGGTTGCGTTCGCGGGCGGTCGGATCGCCGAACAACAGCGGGCAGGCCGCCGGGGAGCGGACCTCGGGCTCGGGTTCCGCATCGGCCACGGCCACCGCCGGCTCGGCCGCGGCCAGGGGAATGGCGAACAGGGCCGAAGCCACCAGCGCAGCCGTCGTGTTTTTCGCTTTCATGCGCAAAGACTGGCAGCAGCGGGCGTGGCTGTCAAGCCGAGCGACATCCCGCTGCCAGCATGAAGCCCTGACCGGTTGCGACGCGATGAGATTGGAGCTGCGGCCCGGACGAAGGTGCCAGTGGCAGGGAGGCCGTTTTGTCGGCGGCCGCCCTTGTGGTACTCCGGGAGAGGTATGGGACGCACGGCTGGAGAGCAGGGCATGGTGCGCACCCGGCGGCTGGAGCTGGCCGGGGCGCCGGCGGTGCTGGTCTTTGGCGCCAGCGCCGAGGCGGCCGCCGAGGCCGGGGTGGTGCTGTTCTACCACGGCTTCACCGCCGGCAAGCTGGCCCACCTGCGCGAGATGCGCCGGCTGGCCGAGGCCGGGCTGCTGGCGGTGGGCATCGACGCGGTCGGCCACGGCCAGCGCCGCTTCGCCGACTTCGAGCAGCGCTTCGCCGGCGACCGCGCCGCGCCGCTGTTCCGCGACGTGGTGGCCCGTTCCACCGACGAGGTGCCGGCCATCTGCGACCACCTCCAGGGCTTGGGCTTGAGCGACGGCAGGCGGCTGGGCATGGCCGGCGTCAGCATGGGCGGCTACATTACTTACGGCGCGGTGCTGGCCGAGCCGCGGCTGCGGGCGGTGGCCGCCATCGTGTCCTCGCCGGTGTGGCGGGGCCTGCCCGAGCGCAGCCCGCACCGCGAGCCCGAGGCCTTCTTTCCCACCGCCCTGCTGACCGTCACCGCCGGGCGCGACGACATGGTGCCGCCCGGTCCGGCCCGCGAGTTCCACCAGCGCCTGCAGCCGCACTACCGGACGGCACCCGAGCGCTTGGCGGCGCTGCACCTGCCCGCGGCCGGCCACCTGATGGCAGCCGGCGACTGGCGCCGGGTGACCGATCGGCTGATCGACTGGTTCGAGCGTTTCCTGGCCGCAGAGCCAGCGGAGCGGGGCGTGGATGCAGGCGGGGAAGGGGACGGAGCAGCGGGCGAGCAGTAGCGCATGCCCTTCTTGGCCGCCTTGCTGCGGATGGACTCGATGACCTTCGCGTCGAATGAATCGCGCTCGGCGCCCTTCTCGGCCAGCTTCTCCTCGACCGAGGCGGCACCCTTGTCGCGCTAGCCGAGCCGGCCCCGGTGGGCTGTGCACCCGATGGCGGGTCGCGTCAGCGTTTCAGGTTGGCCGGGCAGTTGGCGTGGCCCAGCAGCATCTTTCTGAGCCGCTGCTGGCGGCGCACGATGGGTTGCTTGAGCAGGTGGGCGATCAGCTTGGGCGGGGTGGCCGGGAAGCGGGCCAGGCTCTGGATGAGCTGCGGTGAATTGTAGGTTCGCCGGCACAGCAGGGTGGTGGTCTTGCCGTCGAAGTGCAGGCCGGTCAGGTTCTGCAGACAGCGGCCCTCGGTGTTGAACACCAGCCCGGCGCGCTCCTGGCCGTCGGCCCGCTGCCACTTCTTGCGCAGCGTCTCGCGGGCGATGCGCTTGGCCCGCTGGGTGCACTCGCGGCCCAGCGGGGTCTTGAAGACCTGGATCAGCGGCAGCGGCTCGAACAGGCGGCGCAGCACGGCGTCGGACGATTGGTTGTTGCGCAGCAGCAGCCGGCGCACGGCGGCGTCGCGCAAGAAACGCACCCGCCGCGCCAGGTGCTCCAGCCCGGCCGGGTTGCGGTGGTGGGCGGCGATCAGCCGGGCGTGGCTCAAACCCACCCGGTGGTTGGCCAACACCGCCCGCACCACGCCCGGATCGGGATCGAAGCACAGCGCGGCCAGGTCGGGGTCGGCGGCCTTCTCGGCCAGGCCCACGCGCACGTCGCGCTCCAGCCCGGCCAGCTCGGTCTGGTAGAGCTTGCGCTGGGTGGCCCCGCCGGTCCCCTGCGCGGTGTCGTCCGCCTTTTCCGCTGCTTTTTCCGCTTCCGCTTCCGCAGCCGCGGACGCTTCCGTCTCTTCCGCTTCCTCTTCCGCTTCGTCCTCGACCGGCAGCTCGGGCAGGCTGGACGAGCGATCACCCGTGGACCGCTTCGGCCGCGGCGGCGCCTCGACAGCGCCCTGCGACACGAGCTGCCTCAGCAGGCCGAGCACCTCGCGGCGCTCCAGCCCGGTCAGCTGGCACAGGCCGGCCACCGAGGTCGTCCCATCGATGCGCGACAGCAGCACCCCGGCCTGCGGCGACAGCGGCAATCGGGTCGGATCGCAATCCGGCTTGGGTTTGGGGTTCCACTTGCTCATGCTCTCTTCGGCCAGCCTAGTCGAAGGTGTCGGCTGCGGCCAGGTCGCTCAGGCCGTGCTCCAAGTCTGCCAGCAGCTTGATGTAGCGCACCACCAGCACGATGGCCAGGATCAGCAGGCCCAGCGCCAGGACCAGCAGCAGGATGGGGGGCGGACGGCCGAACCACTGCCACAGGTGGACCAGCACCAGGCCGATGGCCAGCGCCACCACCCAGCCCAGCAGCCGGCCGGCCTCGGCGGCCAGCGGCTGGCGGTCGGCCCGGCGCGCCAGCCGGCCCAGAAAGACCAGCAGGGCCACGAAGGCCACCAGGCCCAGCAGCTGCCCGGCCGCCCCCAGCGCCGCACCCGCCTCGGAGCCCAGGGCCCGGCCCATCGGGCGGCCCCGGTCCAGCAGCAGGTCCAAGCCGGCGCGGGTGGCGGCGCAGTCGGCCAGCAGGCCCAGCGCGGCCAGCACCAGCGCCGTGCGGGCCGGTCCGCGCAGGCCCACGCCCGCTGGCACGGCCTGCTGCAGCACGATGCCCAACATGCTCCAGCCGGCCATGGCCAGCCCCGCCAGGGTGACGGCCAGGCCGATCACCGCGGCCGCCTCCTGGCTGCGGGCCAGCGCGGCCAGCACCAGCGCCAGCAGCCCGGCCAGCAGCACCAGGATGCGGCCCAGCAGGGCGCGGCGGTAGTGGATCAGCCCCTGGCGCACCACCGGCACCCAGCTCGGATCCGGCTGCCGCGGCTGCGGGCCGGCCCCGGCCTGCAGGAACAAGACCGCAGCCCAGACCGCGAAGTAGCCCAGCACCCAGCCCAGGGTGAGCAGTTGGCCCAGCAGCGGATCCAGACCCAGGCTCAGCCCGGTCCAATGGAGCAGGGCCGTCAGGCCGGTGCGCAGCAGCAGCACGCCGGCCGCGGCCCAGCGCCAGCCGGGGTGCACGGCGAAGCCCGCCAGCAGGCACAGGTTGCCGATCAGCAAGGCCAGCAGGTTCAGGCTCCAGAGGCCGCGCATGGTGTACAGCCACCAGTTCGTGGCATCCACGCCCGCTGGCCACAGCTGCAGCAGGTTGCCGAGCTCGCCGGCCAGCAGCAGGATCAGGCTCAGGCCGAACATGAGCCAGTACATCCCCGCGGCCACCCGCGCGGCCGGGGCCCGGGCCGGTGCGGCCCGCAGCTGGCCGCGGGCGAACCAGCTCACGCCCAATGCGGCCAGCAGATCGAGGATGGGGCTGGCGAACCTGAGGCCGTCGACCAGGGGCCGCAGCTGCTGGACGTGGTACCAGCTGAGCTGGGTCAGCGCGAAACCGACGGCGTGCAGGACCAGCACCCAGCCCACCAGCCGCAACCCCAGCCGCGCGCGTCGCTCGGCCAGCGCCTCCGCGGTCGCGGCCGGCGCGGATCCCGCGGCCGCAGCGGCCTCTTGCTCGGCAGGTGTATCCAGGATGGAGCCCATGTCCTGCCCCGTCTCAGCCCCGCCAGCGGTGGCCGCAGGAGCGGCAGGCGCGCGGCGGGCTCATCAACAGCAGCGGCAGGCCGGCCAGCAGCAGGCTGGCCAGCACGGTTTTGAGGGGAAAGGGCGCCGGCTCGATCAGATCCGAGCCGCAGGCCGGACAGCGCTCCAGCGCGGCGGCAGCAGGCGGGGCGGCGAAGCCGTCTTCGTCCTCGGGCGGGGCCTGGCGCACCGCCCGCTCCGCCTGGCGTTCCAGCTCGGCGGGGTCGATGCCTTCGGCCAGCAGCGCCCGGGCCCGCTCGGCGTCAGCGGCGCGCACCTGCAGCCGGGTGGGGAAGAAGGCATGGCCGCCGGTGACCGAGGCCACGTGCTCGTCGAGCAGGTAGACCTCGATTCCCTCGGCCGCCAGCAGCGACCGGGCCATGCCGGCTCGGGCCGGCGAGTGAAAGGTCTCGATGATCTCGAGCTCGTCGTCCATTTGCGGGCGCCTCCCTGGCTGCGGCCGGCGGCCGGCGCGGTTCGCCAAGCGGTACCGGAGCGCACGGCGGCTCGGACCGTATCTTCGCCGCAAACCGCGGCCATGTCGAGTATGGCGGCCGCAGGGGGCGGGTTTGACTTCGCCCGGCGCCTAGCGGAAAGTGCCCCTGATGGCGGACGCGGCCACAGCGTGGTTTCATCCGGCCTTCGCCTTTCTGGGGCTGGGGCTGCTGCTGGCGCTGTGGGTGGGCTGGCGGCGGACCGTGCGGCGGGGCTTGCAGGTGGGCTTCGGGGCGCTGTTCATCGGCCTGCTGTGGCTGGCGGCCTACGGCGGCCGGCCCGACTGGCCGGTGGACCTGTTCCTGCTCACCGACCCGTTGCTGGCGCTGGTCCAGGGCTTGGCGGCCCGGGTGCTGGTGCCGCTGACCCTGCTGTCGTTGTTGGCCTTGGGGCTGGCGGCGGTGATGGGGCGGGTGTTCTGCAGCCACGCCTGCCCGCTGGGCAGCCTGTTCGATCTCAGCGACAAACTGGTGGCCCGGCGGCAGAAGGCCCGGCGCAACCACGGCGGCTTCCGGCGGGCGCGGCCGATCAAGCTGGTGCTGCTGCTGGTGCTGGTGGGTGCGGCCGCGGCCGGCATCGACCTGCTGGGCTTCGCCGATCCGCTGGTGTTGGCCACCCGGTTCAGCGCCACCGTGTTGCATCCGGCCCTGCTGGCCGCCGGCGACGCCGGGCTGCAGGTGGTGCGCCCGCTGGCCGAAGGGCTGGACTGGACCGGGCTGGCCTACGCCGAGCTGCACCGGCGGGTGTTCGACGGGCTGCTGATCAGCGCCGGGCTGCTGCTGGGGCTGCTGCTGCTCGGCCGGCTGCAGCCGCGCTTCTGGTGCCGGCACCTGTGCCCGTTGGGGGCGCTGCTGGGCTGGACCGGCCGCTGGGCGCCCTACCGGCGGCGGGTAACCAGCGATTGTACGGGCTGCGACGCCTGCACCCGGCGCTGCCCCACCGGGGCCATCCAGCCGGACGGCACCGGCACCGATTTCCGCGAGTGCATCGTCTGCCGCCGCTGCGCCCGGGTTTGCCCGGAAGGCGCGGTGCACTTCGGCTTCGGCCGCCCGGACGCGGGCGCCCGGGAGCACGGGCCCCGCTTGACCCGCCGCGGCTTCGCCTACGGGCTGCTGGGCGGTGTGGTGGGCGGTTTGGTGCTGCGGGCCGATCCGCGCCATCCCGGCGGTTCCGGTCAGCCCACCTGGCGGCCGGCCAGCCGTTTGATCCGGCCGCCCGGCGCCCGGCCCGAGCCGGAGTTTCTCAGCCGCTGCGTGCGCTGCGGCCAGTGCATGCAGGCCTGTCTGACCAACACCCTGCAGCCGGACTGGCACCGCGGTGGCCTGGAGGGGCTGTGGGCGCCGCGGCTGGATCTGCGCCTCGCCCAGTGCGAGTTCAGCTGCAACGTCTGCGGTCAGGTCTGCCCCACCGAGGCCATCCGGCCGTTGAGCCTGGAGGAGAAGCAGCACGCCCGGCTGGGCACCGCCGTGATCGACCGCGACCACTGCCTGGCCTGGTCGCAGGATCAGAACTGCCTGGTGTGCGATGAGATCTGCCCCTGCAACGCCATCTTCGCCCAGCGCGACGGCGATCACAGCGTGGGCCTGCCGGTGGTGGCCGCCCGGCGCTGCCTGGGCTGCGGCGCCTGCGAGCAGGCCTGTCCGGTGGCCGGCGACGCCGCCATCCAGGTCCACGCCCAGGGCGAGATGCGCCTGGCCGAGGGCTCCTACGTGGCCGAGGCCCGGGTGCGGGGCTACGACTTCTCGGGCGGCGGCGATCTGCCGGATCAGGTCTTCGAGCCGGCCGGCGGCCGGCCGGACCGGGCCCCGCCCGCCGGCGGCGGCTCCGAGCTGCCACCGGGCATCGCCCCGGTCGAAGGCGAAGACGAGGACGCTGCGCCGCCCCCTGAAACGATCGACCCGGATGAGCTCGACCTGGCCGGTTAGACCGAAGTCTGATACACAGAGCCCATGGACCCGAGCCGGAATCCGGGCATGGATCGTTGCGGGTGTTCGGGCGTATATACCGACTGGAACGCCCGCGGTCCAGGGGAGGCGCGCATGCTCTCGAGCCGATCGATCGGAGTGCTGCTGCTGGTGTTGGGGGTGCTGGCCGGCGGCTGCGACGAGCCGCCGCCGCTGGCGGCCGATGCCGCGGCCCGGCCGGCGCCGGCCGGCAGGGGCCCGGCCCTGGCCAAGGTGCTGCTGTTCCAGGGAGAGGTGTCGATCGAGTCCGCCGCCGGCCATGCTTTCGGCGCCCGGCCCGATGCACCGTTGATCACCGGCGACGCGATCGTGCTCGGTCCCGACTCCTTCGTCATCCTGCAGCTCGGCAACGGCCTGCTCAGCCGGCTGGACGCGGCCGGCCGTTATCCGGTGGCCGAGCTGGCCGGGCTGGACGCACCGGCCGCCGAGCGCTCCATCCAGCAGCAGCTGACCGCGCTGCTCGAGCCCGACGAGAAGCGCCATAGCGAGCGCATCGTGGGTTGGCACGCGCGCATGGCCGCCGGCGAGGGTGTGGCCGTCCAGAGCGCGGAGCAGGAGGAATCGCGCGCCAGGGAACGCCGCGAGCAGGCGGCCGCCGCGGATTTCGAGGCCGATCGCATCGGTGCCGAGCCCGAGCCCGAGCGCGAGGCCCGGCCGCCGGCGCCGTCCACGGCTGCGCCCGCAAAGAAGATGCGGCGGCCGGTGGGTGCGGCCAAGGCGGAAAGCAAGGCGGTCGAACCGCAAGCCGGTGCCGGTCAAGCCCCGCCGTCGCCTCCCGTCCGCCGGGACGCTGAAGTCCGCCTGCGCGAGGGCGACGCCGCCGGCGAGCGCGAGTCGCGCGGCAAGGACAAGTCCGGCCGGCTGGCACGCGGCGGCGCCGATGCGGTCGGGGACGCGGCCGGCGGGGGCCGAGGCCTGGAAGATGCCGTCGTTGGCGGGCCCGCGGCCAAGGCGGGTGTTGCGCCCGGCGGCGAGCTGGTGGAGCTCAGCGCCGAGGCCGGTGGCCAGCCGATCGCCGTCGACGAAGCGGCCCGGCGCTACTTCGCCGCGCGGATTCGCGATCTCGGCGATTGCCGCCGGTTGCTGGGCGAGCGGTCGGCCGAGCCCGTCTCGCTGACCGTCGCTGTGGAGGGCCGGCGGGTGCGGCGGGTAGCGGCGAGCGCTGAGCCGCGCCTGGCCCGCTGCCTGGAAAAGCGCTGGCGCGGCAAACGGGCGCCGGCCGGGGTGGCCGACGGCCGCTACACGCTGCAGGTGCGCTGGCCGTGAGCCCGATCGGGAGAGGCCGGTGAGCCGGCTGCGCAGCCCGCTGCTGGCCGGCGGCCTGCTGGTGCTGCTGCTGGCGCTGGTGACCGCGGTCTACCGGCTGGGCTGGCCGATCCCCGGGCTGAGCGGTCCGCTGGCGGTGGCCGAGCGCGAGTCGCTGGACTGGCGCTTCGGCCTGCGCGGCCCGCAGCCGGCTTCCGGCGACGTGGTGGTGCTGGCCTACGACGATCGCACCATACAGCAGCAGCCCGAGCTGTTCGAAAAGCGGGCCGGCTTCGCCCGGGTGCTCGACGCCCTGGCCGGCTCCGGTGCCCGCGCCGTCGGTGTCGACGCCCTGTTCGTGGACCACGAGCGCATCCTGCCGGCCGGTCTGACCGCCGCCATCGGCGCGTACCTGCACCGGCGGACCGGTGCGGCGGCTGCACCGGATGTCCCGGAAGGGCCCGCGGGCGAATGGCCGGCCGAGGCGGATGCCCTGCTGCGCCGGGTCTACGACCAGACCCTGGGCGACGAGCGATTGACCGCGGCCATCCGCCGGGCGCCGGCGGTGGTGTTGGCCTTCCATCTGGGCGCCAGCGGACACGGGGCGGATGGCGCCGATCTGGCCAAGGCGGCCTACGGCCAGGCGCTGGCCGGGCCGCGCCCGCCGCCGCCGGCAGCGCGGGCCACCCTGTCGCTACCGGTCTTCAACGCCGCGGCCGCTGCGCTGGGCTACGTGACCGTTGCCGAGGACGCCACCCACGCCGTGCGCCAGATCCCGGCCGTGCGCACCTACCGCGGCCGGGTGCTGGCATCGATGGCGGTGCAGCTGGCCGCCGCCCGGCTGGGCGTGCCCCGATCGCGGCGCGTCTACCTGGGCCGGACTGGCGCGGGCCGGCCGGCGCTGCAGCTCGGCGAGCGCCGCATCCCGCTCAACATCGACCACGGCCTGTGGCTGAACTATCGGGGCGGCCCGGGCTCCTTCGCCACCCACTCGGTGATCGATCTGGTCGAGGGCCGGCTGGAGCCCGGAGCGCTGCGCGACAAGATCGTGCTGCTCGGCTTCACCTACTTCGGCCACGATCAGGCGCGTACGCCGTTCTCGGGCGCCATGCCGGGCGTCGAGGTGCACGCCACCGCCGTCGACAACCTGCTGGCCGGCGACTTCCTGCGCCGCAGCCCCTGGTGGCTGGACGCGCTGATCGTACTGGGCTTCGGACTGCTGCTGGTTTTGCTCTACTGGCCGCGGTGGCGGCTGGGCCCGCTGCTGCGCTTCGGGGCTTCGCTGCTGCTGCTGGCGGCCTACCTGTTCGCCACCAGTCTGGCCTTCGCCCGGGCCCAGCTGTGGTTGCCCTGGGTCGGGCCGCTGCTGGCCTTCGGTCTGGTCAGCCTGGTCTGCCTGGCGTTGTCCTACCTGGGCGAGGAGCGGGCCCGGCGGCGGTTGCGCGTCGCCTTCGGCCACTACCTGTCGGACGACGTCATCGAGCAGCTCATCGAGCGGCCCGCGGCGCTGAAGCTCGGCGGCGAGCGGCGCGAGCTCAGCGTGCTGTTCTCCGATATCCGGGACTTCACCAGCCTGGCCGAGGGCCTGTCTCCGGAACGGCTGACCGAGCTGCTCAACGGCTATCTGACGCCCATGACCGAGATCGTGCTGGCCCAGCGCGGCTTGCTCGATAAGTACATCGGCGACGCCATCATGGCGGTGTTCGGCGCTCCGCTGCCCGACCCGAGCCATGCGGCCGCGGCCTGCGAGACCGCGTTGCAAATGAGCGAGGCGTTGGTCGGGCTGCGCGCCGATTGGCGGTCCGCCGGCTTGTCCGAGCTGGAGATTGGCATCGGCATCAACACCGGGCCGATGTCGGTGGGCAACATGGGCTCGGCCGAGCGCTTCGACTACACCGTGGTCGGCGACCACGTCAACCTGGGCTCGCGCATCGAGGGGTTGAACAAGCGTTTCGGCACCCGCATCCTGGTCAGCCAGACCACCCGCCGGGCCGTCGGCCCGGCTTTTACCTTCCGCGAGGTCGATCGGGTGGCGGTCAAGGGCAAGCGTGAGCCGGTGCGTTTGTTCGAGCTGCTCCACCGCGGTCCGCCCGACCCCGAGGTCGACGCCTGGCTCGATGACTTCCGCGCCGCGCTTCAGGCTTACCGCGCCCGGCGCTTCGATGCCGCCGCCGCGGCCTTCGCCCGTTTGGCTGCCGAGCGCGACGACCGGCCGGCCGCCGTCTACGCCGAGCGTTGCCGGCGGCTGGCGGCCGAGCCGCCGGGTGAGGACTGGGACGGCGTGCTGCGGGCGGATACGAAGTAGCCCGGCTCAGGGCTCGAAGGGAGTGGGCGGGATGCGGGCGCAGCGGAAACCGATGTCCCCTTCGCGCCGGTCGGGGGTGGTCCACTTGCGGGCGGTGACCTCGATGAAGTAGTCGACGTCTTTGAAACCGCCGCCGCGCAGCACCTTGTGGGTGCCGTTGGCCGGGCCGGTGGGATCGGTGTCCGGTGAGACGGCGTAGTAGCCGGCGTCGTACCAGTCGGCCACCCACTCCATCACGTTGCCGGCCATGTTGTAAGCACCGAAGTCGCTGCGCCCGTCCTCGTAGCTGTCGACCGCCACCACGTCTTCTTCGCACAGCAGCAGATCGCACAGCTGGCGGTGGTTGGCCCGCTCGCAGGAGACCGGTACCCGGACCGGGGCGCCGCCCGCGTCGGGCGCTTCCCACTGGACCTCGCCCCAGGGGTAGCGCTTGACCGCTTCGTCGGCGCCGCGGGCGGCCTTCTCCCACTGGGCCTCGGTCGGCAGCTGCTTGCCGGCCCAGGCGCAGTACGCCTGGGCGTCGGCCCAGTCGACCTGGATGGCCGGCGCCAGACCGCGGCCCTGGTTGAACCAGTAGTCAAGGTCGCTGGCCGACCCGGCCGGCAGCGCGTTGATGTCGCAGGCGCCGGCGGCCACGCAGCGCCGGTACTGCGAGATGGTGACCTCGTACATGTCGATGGCGTAGGCGCCCAGGTTGACCACGTGCTGCGGGCCCTGATCCGGGTTGTAGGTGTCCTCGGCCGCCAGGCCCATGGTGAACGGCCCCTCGGCCACGAGCAGATCCTCGTCGAAGCCCGGGCCGCAGCCCTCGTTGACCGTGCCGTCGCAGTTGTTGTCCGTCGGATCCAGGCAGTCTTCAGCGTGGCCCGGATGGGCCTGCGGATTGTGGTCGTTGCAGTCGTCGCCGCCCTCGACCTGGATGGCGATGAAGCCGTCCTCGTCGGCGTCGACCAGATCGGTGCCGTCGCAGTCCTGGTCGATGCCGTCGTAGGGCACCTCGGGCGCTTCCGGGTAGATGCTGGCGGCGGTGAACGGATCGCAGCCCTCCATGGCCTCGTTGCCGTTGTCGCAGCAGTCGCACGGCTCGGGGAAGGTGTTGCCGTCGGCCTCGCAGGCGTAGTGGCCGTCGCCGTCCACGTCCACCTCGTCGGTCAGCCCGTCGCAGTCGTCGTCGACGCCGTTGCCGGCCGCCTCGGCCGCCCAGGGGTTGACCGCCGGGTCGTTGGGCCCGCAGTCGCAGTCGTTGGGCCAGCCGTCGTTGTCGTCGTCGCCGTTGGCGATGAAGGGGTCGTCGACGGTGCCGCTGCAGTCATCGTCGATCCGGTTGCAGACCTCTTCGGCCAGCGGGTTGACGTCCGGGTTGGTGTCGTCGCAATCCTGGCCGAACTCCACCGCATCCGAGTCGAAGCCGTCGCCGTCGACGTCGGTCAGGTCGGCACCGTCGCAGTCCTGGTCGATGCCGTCATAGGGGATCTCGGTGTTGCCCGGGAAGCGCTGGGGGTCGTAGTCGTCGCAGTCCTTGCAGGCCGGCGAGCCGTCGCCGTCCAGATCCAGCAGGCCCTCGTCTGTCAGCCCGTCGCAGTCGTCGTCCAGCCCGTTGCAACGCTCGGGCGCGCCCGGGTAGATCTCGGGATCGCTGTCGTCGCAGTCGAGGCCCTCGGCGAAGGTGTCGGCCACGTAGCCGTCGCCGTCCTCATCACCGTCGGTGGTGCCGGAGTAGTCCAGACCGTCGCAGTCCTGGTCGATGCCGTCGTGGGGAATCTCCTCGGCGCCTGGATTGATGCCGGCGTCGGTGTCGTCGCAGTCGCTGCCGCCGACCTGTTCGGCCCGGAACCCGTCGCCGTCGACATCTTCCAGGTCCTCACCGCTGCAGTCCTGGTCGATGCCGTCGTAGGGGATCTCTTCGATACCCGGCGACCGACCTGGATCGCCGTCGTCGCAGTCGGTGCCGCCGTGGGCCTCGTCGTCGTAGCCGTCGCCGTCGAGGTCGGTCAGATCGGAGCCGCTGCAGTTCTGGTCGATGCCGTCGTAGGGGATCTCCTCGGCCAGCGGGTAGCGCGCCGGGTCGGTGTCGTCGCAGTCGGCCGGCGGCGGCCAGCCGTCGCCGTCCTCGTCGATGAAGTCGCTGCCACCACCGCCGCAGCCCGCCAGGCCGAGCGCCAGCACGGCGGCCAAACCCAGTCGCAGGCAGTGTCGTTTCGGGCCTCGCATGCGCTTCATGGGCTTCACTCCCTTGGGATTGTGCGTGATCGACGGGTCATTATACAGGACCCGCACCGCTTTTGCACCTTTCGCGAATGCCGAGGCATCCGCGCTGTCAGCAACTCAGCGCTGCGTCAGCTGTCGGGCGAGTCTCTGACCGTGCCTTCTCCGCAACTTGCGTAGAAGTGGAGAGGGTCGACAACGATGCATCAACTCCAACGCGGCCCGTCCTTTTTGGTTGCGGCGGCGCTTTTTGCCGTGCCCTTGGGTGCGGCCCCCGAAAGGCGGGGACGGTTGGATACCACCGAGCCGCGATGGAAAGAGCCGGAACCACCGAAACGGTTTCGCCAGCGTGCCGTTGCCGGTGGCCCGCTGGCGGGCCCTGGCGCCGCGGGACCGCTGATTCAGCCGCTCCAGCCGGCCAGCCGGGCCCACAGGTGCCAGGCGGCGCGGCCCTTGAGCACGCAGTTGAGGTTGGCCTGCTGGGGGCTGCTGGAGTGGGCGCAGCCCTGGCAGCCGTCGTAGCCGTCCACCCCGGCGCCGGTGGTCAGCCGGGTCAGTTCGGCGTCCGGGTTGGCCGCGCACCACTCCAGCGCCCAGTTGCCGCCATCGTAGTCCAGGTCGTCCCACATGTTCTGGTCCCAGTAGTAGTCGCCGTCCGGGTCGTAGGCCTCGATGTCGGCGAAGTCGAACAGCCAGCGGTCGTGGTCGGCGCAGTGCTGGCGGATGAGCTGGTTGTTGTAGTGCACGCTGTCCGGCGTCATGTCCTCGCCCTGGCCCTGGGCGTGGCCGGTCATGAAGACGAAGGTAACCTGCGGGTACTCGGCCACCAGCTTCTCCATGTTGTCGACGTAGCGCTGGGCGTCGTGGCCGTCGATGCTGCACCAGGACCAGACCACCACGTTGACGTGGGCGTTGTTCGGATTGTCGAGCAGAGCCCGGGTGGCCACCACCCAGGGGGTATCGCCGTTGTCGTCGACCCAGTCGCCCTGGCTCAGGTCGGCGCAGCCCGTGATGCCGTAGTCGTCCAGATCGAGCGCGCCGGCCGCCTGGCCGCTGTCGTCCCAGGCGTAGCGGTCGCCGAAATCCGGGAAGGCTTCGAGCGCGTTCATGCCGGTGATGAGCTGCGAGCCGTGCGAGGTGTGCTGGTAGGCGATGTGCAGCTGCTGCTGGGCGGTGTCGATGGCGTCGGCCGGTATGGCAGCCAGGTCGGTGTCGCCGTGATCGATGACCCGGTCGGCCGCACAGCCGGGCTGTTCGGGCGCACCGCAGCCGCAATCGCCGGGCGCGGTCTTGGCGGGGTCGGCGGGGCAACCGTCCTCGCAGTCGGCGGTGCCGTCGCCGTCGCTGTCATCGTCCGCCACGCCGCAGCCGCAGACGCCGGAGTCGGTCTTGTCGGGATCGGCCGGACAGCCGTCGTTGCAGTCGGCGGTGCCGTCGCCGTCGCCGTCGCTGTCGTCGTCGGCCGTGCCGCAGCCGCAGACGCCGGGGTCGGTCTTGTCGGGATCGTCCGGGCACAGATCGTCCTGGCTGGCGGTGCATGTGCCGGCGTCGCAGAAGCCCGACCGGCAGTCGCTGTCTTCCGCGCAGCCCGCCCCGTCGGGGCAGGGGGCGCAGGAGCCGCCGCAGTCGACGTCGGTCTCGTCGCCGTTGCGCGCCCCGTCGTCGCAGCTCGTGTCGATGCTGCCCGCGGAGCCGCAGCCCAGCCCGAGCGTGGCGGACAGGGCCAGCCCGGCCAGCAGCCCGAGCCGGGTTGTTGGCCTTGCAGCCGTCGTCTTTCGCATCACGATCTCCCCATCCGTTTGTTCTCGAATCGATGGCGCATTCTAGCATGCTGGCGCGGATGCTTGACAGCCTGGAACAAAGGATGCATCGTGTCCTGAACCGAGATGGGGGCGATCACTGCGGTCGCGGAGGAAAGTGCGCCATGGCCCTACGAGATTCGTTCGGAGCCGCCGCCGAGCTGCAGGTCGCCGGGGAGAAGGTGGGTCTGTTCCGCCTCGACGCCCTGGAGCAGCGCGGGCTGCGCGTCGATCGGCTGCCCAACTCGATCAAGGTGTTGCTGGAGGCCGCAGTGCGCCAGATCGACGGCCAGGCCATCGAGGCCGAAGCGGTCGAGACCATCGCCGGCTGGGGGCCGGAAACGGCCGGCCGGGTCGAGATCCCCTTCCTGCCGGCGCGGGTGGTGATGCAGGACTTCACCGGGGTGCCGGCGGTGGTGGACCTGGCTGCGCTGCGCTCGGCGGCCGAGCGCCGGGGCGCCGATCCGGCCCGCATCAACCCGCGGGTGCCGGTGGACCTGGTGATCGACCACAGCCTGCAGGTGGATCGCTTCGGCAGCCGCCAGGCGCCGGCCTACAATGCCGAGCGCGAGTTCGAACGCAACCGAGAGCGCTACACCTTCCTCAAGTGGGGCCAGCAGGCCTTCGATCGCTTCCGGGTGGTGCCGCCGGCGACCGGCATCGTCCACCAGGTCAACCTGGAGTACCTGGCCCAGGTGGTCCAGCGGCGCGAGATCGACGGCCGGGTCTGGGCCCTGCCCGATTCGCTGGTGGGCACCGACTCGCACACCACCATGATCAACGGGCTGGGCGTCGTCGGCTGGG
>CAYVQE010000081.1:0-27928 GCA_964454005.1 uncultured Myxococcales bacterium | reverse complement strand
TCGATCACGATGCTGTTCTCGTCGAAGACCGGCAGCACCCGGTTGTCGGGCAGAAACTCCATGCCCAGCAGCAGGTCGATGTCCTGGGTCAGGGTGACCAGCCGCACCCAGCGCTCGTCGACCAGGGCGTAGAAGTCCATGGCCGTCTCGGGCAGGCTCAACGCGATCAGCGGCTCGTCGATGATCTTGCTGCCGTCGGGGGCCACGGTGAAGGTGCCGGCGCCGATCTCGATGCCGGGCACGTGCTGCGGCCGCAGCTGCAGCTTGACCGGCACGTTGCGCCCGGCGGTGAGCTGGTTGAGCGAGCCCAGCAGGGCGGCCAGGGTGCCGGACGACAGCAGCCCGTCGGTGGCCGCCGTGTCCAGGCTCAGACACAGCAGCCCGGACAGGTAGGCCTTGTACAGGAACCAGTCCAAGAAGGCGTCGGCCACGCCGATGCCCGCCATGTAGGTCTCCGCCGTGCCGGGCACGGTGCTGTCGGCGGTGAAGGGCAGCCGCGGCGGCGGCGCGCTGGACGGGATCTCCTCGGGCGCCGGCGCGGGCACGCACAGGTGGCGGGGCGCGTCGGCCCCGCCCTGCATGCGCAGCGTCACGCCGTCGTCGACCACCAGCGGGTCGGCCGCGGCCGGCTGCTGCTGGCCGGCGGCCAGGTGCAGATCCAGCTCGGCCTGCATGCCCGGCACCACATCGGCCAGCAGCGCGCCCAGGTCGATGGTGCCGACCAGCCCCAACGGGTTGGTGCGGCAGCTGCCGGCGGCGTCGTCGATGCAGTAGTCGCCGTCGCAGGTGGAGCCGGCCGGACAGCCGGCGGCGTAGAAGTCACAGGCCAGGCAGGTGGTCTCGGCCAGCATGTCGGCCAGGGCGTCGTCGAGCTGGCCGGCGATCTGGTCGTTCATCATGTCGGTGATGGTGCCCTTGAGCGACTCGATGATCCAGCCCAGCAAGCCGCTGCAGTCGAGGTCGAAGTCGTCCTCGGTGATGGTGATGTCCACCCCGCTGACGTCGAAGTACAACAGCCCGTCGCGCTCGTCGATCAGCAGCTGCACGTCGGCGGCCACCGGCTTGTCCTGCATGTGGATGGGCACGTCGCAGTCGACGTCGCCGGTCAGGTACAGGGTGCCGTCCAGGTCCATGGCGGCGTCGAGCTGCAGCACATCGGGCGCCACCCGCGTCAAAGTGGCCTCGTTGATCTGCGCCGTCAGGGTACAGCCGTCCTGGCAGATGTGGATCACGATGGTGAACAACCAGGCGTCGAACTCCTCGCGGATGTGGGGCACCTCGAACACCAGCCCGTCCTCTAGAAACATGGTCAGGATGTCGGCCAGGTTGCCCTCGATGAAGTCGAAGGCCAGCGGGGTCAGGCGCACCTGTACCGCATCGGCCATCTGCTCCTCGGCCGGCAGCGGGCCGTCCAGGGGAGCGGCGCAGTCGCAGCTCGACTGGCCGCAGGCCAGCAGGCCCAGCATGGCCGCGCCCACCAGGGCCAGCCGCCAGATATGCCGTCTCGGATTCGGGCTCATGATCGCCTCCGCGTCCTCGGCCGCAGCATCACTGCTGCAGATCGCCGCCGATGATGGTGTTGCCCTCGGCCCGGAACAGATCCTGAGGGTCCAGGGCGATGACCGCCGTGCCCGGGGGCAGGCCCACCGACTCGCTCAGGTCGATGGCCGGCAGCGGGATGGTGGCCAGCTGGCCGCCGTGGAGCGCCTCCATCAGCGTGGCGACCAGCAGGTCCTCGAAGCCGCTGCCGATCAGGTCGATCAGGCCCACCGCCTGATCCTGGACCACCTCGAGCTGGGTCTCGATGCCGTCGATCTGGGTGATGGCGATCGACAGCTCGCCGTCGGCCACGGACAGCTGCAGGCCCATGGTGGCCGAGGCCCAGACGATGATGTCCAGCGGCATGCCGGCGAAGTCCATCGAGGCGTGCAAGCGCAGATCGCCCAGAAAGATCTGCAGCTCGCCGGCGTCGTTGCAGTCGGCCGCGGTGGGCGCCAGCATGCCCGACAGATCGAGCTGCAGGTTCTCGATGCCGTACTGGCTCAGATCGCCGATGTCGCCCAGCATGTCCTCGGGGATGGGGAACTCGAGCAGGCCGCCGGCCCAGGCGGCGTAGAACAGGGCGTTGAGCATATCGTCGGCCAGCACCAGCTCGAAGGGATAGTCGCCGGGGATGACCAGGTGCTGGCCGCCTTCGCCGCAGCCGACCCGCTGCGGAAAGCCCAGGTTGTCGTAGGGAACCAGGTGCTGGGCGTAGCCGGTGGTGCGCAGGCCGATGGCGCCGCCGCCGGGGGCGAAGTCGGTGAAGGCGAAGTCGGTGACCAGCTGCACGGTGATGGTGTCGCCCGAGCCGTCCAGCCGCGGCAGCTCGAAGGCCTCGCTGATGGCCAGCGCCGACAGGGCTTCCTGCAACATGGGCGCCAGCTCGCCGGTCAGCTGGCTGTTGAGTTCGTCCTCCAGGCTGCTGACCAGCTGGTCGCGGATGAAGACCTCGACGATAGAGATCAGGAAATCGGTCCACCAGTTGTTGGACCAGATGTCCAGGTCGCTGATCTGGGTGCTGGGGTTGGCCACCGTGACCTCGAGGGTGTGGTCGGCGGCCACGGTGAGCAGGATGTCGGCGGTGACCGTGATCGAGTCCATGGCCAGCCCGCCGGTAGAGTCGCCGCCGGAGAGCTGGCAGTACCATTCGGTGCAATCGAAGTACAGGTCGCCCTCGATGCCCACCAGGGCCAGCTGCACCTGCATGCCACCGTCGATCGCGGTCAGCGAGGCGCTGGCCGTGTCGTAGTCCAGGCTGGTCAGGTAGATGTCGTAGCCGGCCTCGCGGGCGATGGGGGTGTTGGGATCGATGAAGGAGCCCAGGTCGAACGAGTCGAGCACCAGCTCGAAGATGGTGGCCAGGTCGTCGGGCGGCATGCTGTGATCGCCGTCGTCGAGCACCTGCTGGCTGAGCCAGATGCCCATGCCCTCGTCGACCATGCCGCTGCCGGCCACGCCCAGCTCGGGCTTGCGAAAGTCGGTCGACCACAGGAAGGCCTGCACCCGCTCGCGGTAGGAGCCGTAGCTGTCGCTGGCCTCGAACCACAGCACGTTGCCGCCCACCCGGGCCGCGACCGGCTGGCTGAAGCTGCCGTCCGGGTTCAGCGGCACGTCCACGCCGTTGATGGAAAACGAGGTGATGTCGCCGGCGCCGCTGGTCACCGTGCCGGTGACGGTCACCGTCGGGTCGGCGGCCTGGCCGGCGATGGTGGCCCCGCGGGGCGGGTAGTCGATGACGAAGGTGGGGAAGCACTCGTGCAGGGCCATCAGCTCGTTCTCACAGCCGCTGACCGGATCGCAGCTGTCGGTGGTACAGGCGTTGCCGTCGTCGCACAGCTCGGCGCTGATGTCGGCGCCGCGGCAGGTGCCGGCCGCATCGGCGATGCACATGTCGTCGATGGTGCAGACGTTGCCGTCGTCGCAGTCGGCGTGGATGCCGGTGCCGTCGTTGACGCAGCCCAGCTCCGGATCGCAGGAGTCGACGGTGCACACGTTGCCGTCGTCGCAGTCGGTGGGTGTCCGGCCGCGGCAGGTGCCGGCCGCGTCGCCCTGGCAGACGTCGCCGCTGGTGCACGGATCGCCGTCGTCGCAGGCGGCGCTGATGCCGCTGCCGTCGTGGACGCAGCCCAGCTCCGGGTCGCAGGTGTCGACGGTGCAGATGTTGCCGTCATCGCACTCGTCCAGCGGCCGGAAGGTGCCGGCGCAGCTGCCGGCCGCGTCGCCCCGGCAGACATCGTCGTCGGTGCACACGTTGAGATCGTCGCAGGGCGCGGTGATGCCGCTGCCGTCGTGGACGCAGCCCTGCTCCGGGTCGCAGGAGTCGGCGGTGCACACGTTGCCGTCGTCGCAGTCGGTCGGCTCGCCGCCGGCGCAGCTGCCGTCGGCCTGGCAGACGTCGCCGCTAGTGCAGGGATCGCCGTCGTCGCAGGCGGCGCCGGCGGCCGGCTCGTGCTGACAGCCGGCCTCGGGGTCGCAGGAGTCGGCGGTGCAGGGATCGCCGTCGTCGCACAGCTCGGCGCTCACGTCCACACCGGCGCAGGTGCCGGCCGCATCGCCCTGGCAGACGTCCTGCTCGGTGCACACGCTGCCGTCGTCGCAAGGCGCGGTGATGTGGGTGCCGTCGTGGACGCAGCCCTGCTCCGGGTCGCAGGAGTCGGCGGTGCACACGTTGCCGTCGTCGCAGGCGTCCGCCGCCAGCGGCTCGCCGGCGCAGCTGCCGGCCGCATCGCCCTGGCAGACGTCGCCGGTGGTGCAGGCGTCGCCATCGTCGCAGGCGGCATCGACGCCGCTGCCGTCGTGGACGCAGCCCTGCTCCGGATCGCAGGAATCGACGGTGCAGGGGTTGCCGTCATCGCACTCGGCGGCCACGTCGATCGGCTCGTGCGTGCAGCCGGTCTCCGGCTCACAGCTGTCGACGGTGCAGGCGTCGCCGTCGTCGCAGGCGGCGTCGCTCTCGCAAAGCACGTCGGGCCCGCTGGCCGAGCTGTCGCAGCCGACCGTGCCCAGCCCCCCGACGTACAGGGCCAGCAGCATCCCGCAGGCGTACCCATTGCGCTTCCACCAGGCCATGCTCTCCTCCTCCTCCCGGTCGCGGATGCAGCGCCGGCAGTGCACGCCGGAACGCCGCCGGACCGGAGACAGAACCGAACCGGTAGGGCCAGTCTAGCAGAAGCCTCCGCAAAAATGGAACGGTCCTGCGCGATCGCGCGGATCCGGCCCGCGCCGGGGATTCGAGGAGAGAAGAGGGGGGGTCAGTGGTACTCGTGGGTACCCTGCTCGACCGGCAGGCCGAAGCGCTTGTTGATCATCTCGGCGAACTGCTCGGGGGTGGCGTAGGGACAGCCCGGCTTGGCGTTGACCAGGCAGGATGACAGCCGCACCAGATCCGGCTTCTGCTCGCTGAGCTTCATGGTCATGCCCACGGTGGGCACCAGGCTGCGCCCCGGACACTCGCACTTGACGAAGCCCACCACTTGTGTCGGCTCATCGAAGTGCCCCTCGCCCGCGGCCGCCGCCTTGAGGCAGCGCCACTCGCCGGGACAGCCGTAGCCCGCGTCCATGTAGGCTCCACAACCGATGACCATCACCTTCTTCATCCCGCGCCTCCCACGCCGCCGCGCGGCGCCGTTCTCGTTGGCTGCGTCCAGCTACGCGGGTCATGCTACCACGCCGCTGCGCCGGCGAGTAGCCGCACCGGACGGCAAAGGGGTGCTCCGGCAGGAAATCAGCGATTGAAATTTTCTATTCATATTTTCTACCTAGAACGCTTTTCCTGATAGCCAAACAGCTCTTGTTCCCCCAACCGGAATGAAGGCCAAGCGGCCCATGATGCTGCACTTGTCGCCCGCCAGCGCGTTCGATTGCCGCCCGTCACAGCCATAGTACACAAAAACAATAGAGTTTTGCTTGTTTCGCATCCCTCCGGAACAACAAAATTTTTCCCTTTACAGGCAAGACACATGTCTCTAAGAAATATAGTCTATCTACTTGGTGGAGTTCAGATGCGCATTTCGACTCGAGCCCGCTATGCCCTGCGCCTGTTGATCGAGATCGCCAGAGACGGCACGGCCGATGGACCGATCAGCCTCAAAGAGGTAGCGCAGCGCAGCCGCATCTCGCGCTCCTACCTCGAGCAGCTGGCCATCAGCCTGAAAAACGCCTCGCTGATCCGCGGCCGCAGCGGCCACCGCGGCGGCTACCGCCTGGCCCGAGCGGCCGAGAGCATCACCATCGGCCAGATCCTGCGTGCCGTGATCGGCCCCATCAACGTGGTCGACTGCGTGCGCCACCCCGACACCTGTCTGGCCGCCGACCTGTGTGGCTGCAGGGCCATCTACCAGCTGGTCAACGAGCGGATCACGGACGTGTTCGAAGAGTTCACCCTGCAAGACCTGGTCCGGCGCGATGGGGGCAACGCCATGACCGAACGACTGGCCGACGCCGAACAGGGCTGCCCGGCCCGCTGACCGCGGGCGGCAGCGGCAGGCCGCACGGCCACCGAGGAGAGCAACATGAAGACAGTGAAGAAGCTCGGCGCTGGAAACCTCGAGGTCATGCGGGGCGATATCACCCTGCAGCCGGTCGATGCATTCGTCTTCTACGCCGAGCCCTCGCTCAAGCTGGGCTCCGGATACGGCGGTGCCATCGCCACGCGCGGCGGGCCCGAGATCCAGAAGGAGCTCGACGGGCTCGCCCCGGCCGCGGTGTGTCAAGTGGTGGTCAGCGGGGCCGGCAAGCTCGAGGCCAAGCACATCCTGCACGCGGTCGGCCCGGCTTTTCAGGAGCCCGAACTGCTCGCCAAGCTGCAGACCACCACCCGCGCAGCGCTGGCCAAGGCCGCTGAGCTGGGCGTCGACAGCCTGGCCCTGCCGGCCATGGGGGCCGGCTTCTACGGTGTCCCGCTGGCGGACAGCGCCCGCATCACGCTGCAGGCAGCCCGCGATCAGCTGCAGAACGGGGACAAGCCGGCCCGGCTGCTGATCTGCCTGAACGATGGCCGCGAGTACGATGCATTCGCCAACACCCTCGAGTCGCTGAGCTGAAGGCGGGAGAAGCGCAATGAACGAGCTGCTGCATTTCACCGCCCACACCCTGCACACCGCGGCCCTGATCGCCATGGGCGTCATCTACTCCATACGCCTGCTGTGGTTGTTCCGCCGCTTCAAGGGCGGCAAGGAGCGCCAGCCGCCCACGGGTCGGCCGACCGGCACCGCCCGCGGGGTGGTCTACTCCTGGGCGACCATCGCCCTGCCCTGGTCCATGGAGAGCCAGCGGCGCAACCTGCTGTTCTGGATGTCCTTCGTGGTGTTCCACCTCGGTGTGGCGGCGGCCATCGTGCTGTCGATCTTCCTGATCCCGTACTTCCCCGAGGTGCTGCGCCACGAGTGGCTGGTCATCGGGCTGCAGGTGCTGATGGCGATGTCCTTCGCCATCGGGCTCATCCGGCTGCTGCGGCGCATCTTTTCGTCCTACATCCGCGCCATCTCGACACCGGACGACTACTTCGCCATCGGCGTGCTGACCGTCTGGTTCGCATTCGCCTTCTTCGCGGCACCCAACGACACCTCGGGCGGGGTCTGGCATCTGATCGTGTTCTTCTGCCTGACTTCGTTCTTGCTGGTCTACGTGCCGTTTTCCAAGATCTCGCACTACCTCTACTACCCGTTCACCCGCTACTGGCTCGGCAAGTCCATGGCCCGTCGCGGCGTCTACCCGCTGACCCGCGGCCAGAGCGCCCGTAGCTAGGCGGAAAGAGGGATATCGCCATGAGCAAGCCCGCCCGCTCCCACAAGGCCCAGACCGTCATCGACCGCATGGGCCAGAAGCTCAACCGGCAGATGGCCACCTCGCTGGCCGCCTGCGTCCACTGCGGCATGTGCACCCAGTCCTGCCACTACGTGCTGGCCAATCCGGGCGACGTCACCTATGCCCCGGCCTGGAAGGCGGACCGCATCCGCAAGCTCTTCAAGCGGCATTTCGACTGGACCGGCCGCGTGCTGCCCTGGTGGGTCAAGGCGGCCACGGTGCGCACCGACGATGAGCTCGAGGAGCTCAAGGACATCGTCTTCGGCAAGTGCACCAACTGCCGCCGCTGCTCGCTCAACTGTCCCATGGGGGTCGACTTCGCCACCTTAAACCGCATGGCGCGCGGGCTTCTGGTCCACGTGGGCATCATGCCCGAGGGGGTGCGGGTGGTGTCGAAGGACCAGTGGGAGATCGGCAACCAGATGGGCGTGCTGCAGGAGGACTACCTGGACACGGTCGACTGGATGAGCGAGGACCTGGTCGACGACGTGGGCGATGCGGCGGCCGCCATTCCCGTCGACCGCGAGGACGCGGATGTCATCTACACCATCAACCCGCGCGAGGTGAAGTACGACCCGCGCACCATCTACAATGCAGCCAAGATCTTCTACGCCGCCGGCGAGAACTGGACCATGCCCAGCGATGGTTGGGACATGACCAACTTCGGTCTGTTCTCGGGCGACGACGACCTGGGCGGGGCGGTGGCCCGCCGCGTATACGACAAGGTCATCGCGCTCAGAGGCAAGAAGCTGGTCATGTCCGAATGCGGCCACGGCTATCGCTCCACCCGCTGTGAGGGTCCCAACTGGGCCAAGTTCGACATCCCTTTCGGGATGGAGAGCTCGGTCATCACCATGCTCGACTACCTGCGCTCCGGTCGCATCGAGGTGGATCCGAGCAAGAACGAGGGCATCTACACCTTCCACGACTCCTGCAACAACGCCCGCTCATGCGGCCTGACCGAGGAGCCGCGCGCGCTGCTGCGGGCGGTGGTGCCCGAATTTCGCGAGATGTTCCCCAACCGGGCCGAGAACTACTGCTGCACCGGCGGTGGCGGCGCCATGTCCATGGCCGAGTACACCCCGCGCCGGCTGCAGTCGGCCAAGGTCAAGGCCGATCAGCTCAAGGCCACCGGGGCCACTCACGTGGTCACCTCGTGCCACAACTGCGAGGACGGGCTGAACGATTTGATCAAACACTACGGTCTGGAGATGAAGGTCACCCAGCTGGTCACCCTGGTGGCCGATGCCCTGGTGATCGAAAAGCCGGTCGCCGAAGCGGCGACCGAAGCGGCGGCGGAGCCGGCCGCCGAGCCGAAGGCCGCGGCCGCGGCCCTGGCCGGCCGCCGCATCCTGGTGGCCGATGACGAACCCGATGTGACCACCTTCCTGTCGGCCGTGCTCGAGGATCACGGCGCTCAGGTGGAGGTGGCAGCCAGCGGTGAAGAGGCCCTGGCCAAGGCGCGCGAGAGCAAACCCGATCTGATCACCCTGGATCTCAACATGCCCGGCCAGGACGGCGGTCAGGTCTTCGCCGCGCTCAAGGCCGACGAGGCCTTGCGGCACATCCCGGTCTGCATCGTCACCGGCAAGCCCGAGCTGCGCGGGCTGATCTACGACTCCGACCTGCCCAAGCCCGAAGGCTACCTCGACAAGCCGGTGGCAGAAGAGGACATCATCACCAGCGCGCGCAAGATCCTCGAACTCGGCAAGCAGGCCGAGGAGTGAGCCGCGGGGCGGCCGGGGGAGAAGCCGGGATGGCGTTTTCCTACGAACAGGCTTTCCAGGCCATGCCCTGCTACCTGTCGGTGCAGGATGCCGAGCTGCGGGTCGTCCAGGCCAATCGCCGTTTCGAGGCCGATTTCGGCGATTGGCGCGGCCGCACCTGCTACCAGGTCTACAAGAACCGCTCCGAGCCCTGCGAGGACTGCCCGGTCGAGCGCACCTTCTCCGACGGCCAGGGCCACCGGTCGGAAGAGCGCGTACGCACCCGCGACGGCCGCGAGGTGTCGGTGATCGTCTACACCATGCCGCTGCTCGACGAGGCGGGTCGGGTATCGGCGGTGATGGAGATGTCGACCGATATCACCGACATCAAGCGCCTCGAACGCCGACTGCGCGACAGCCAATCGCGCTACCGGCTGCTGTTCGAAGAAGTGCCCTGTTATATCTCCATCCAGGATCGCGATCTGAACCTGGTCGAGGCCAACCGCCGTTTCCGCGAAGACTTCGGCGAAGGCCTGGGTTGCAAATGCTACTCCGTCTACAAGCACCGCGATGAGCCCTGCATACCCTGCGCGGTGCAGCAGACCTTCGAAGACGGCAGCGTCCGGCGCGGCGAGGAGGTGGTCACCACACAGGCCGGCCAGAGGCGCAACGTGCTGGTCACCTCGGCACCGGTCAAACGCGCCAACGGCACCGTGCACAGCGTGATGGAGATGTCGGCCGACATCACCGATATCCGGCAGCTGCAATCGAAGCTGGAGGGGATCGGGCTGCTGATCTCGTCCATCTCGCACGGTCTCAAGGGCCTGCTGACCGGGCTCGATGGTGGCATGTACCTGGTCGACTCGGGCATGGCCAAGGCCGACGAAAAGCGCACCCACCAGGGCTGGGAGATGGTCCAGCGCAACATCGGCCGCATTCGCTCGACCGTGATGAACATCCTCTACTACGCCAAGGAGCGGGAGCCGCGGCTGGAACGGGTCGACGCGACCGCACTGGCCGACGAGGTAGCCGGTCTGGTTGGACGGCGGGCGGAGGAATGCCGGGTGGCGTTCGAGCGGCGGGTGGACGGATCGGCGGGTTGCTTCGAGGCCGATCCGCAGGCCATCCGTGCCATGCTGGTCAACCTGCTGGAGAACTCCATCGACGCCTGCCGGGTGGACAAGCGCAAGGACGCCCACAGAGTGGAACTGGGCCTGTCCGGCGACGAGGACGCCGTCTCGATCACGGTCAGCGACAACGGCATCGGCATGGACCGCGAGACACGGGAAAAGGCATTCAGCCTGTTCTTCTCCTCCAAGGGGGTGGAGGGCACCGGCCTGGGCTTGTTCATCGCCAATCAGATCGCGACCAAGCATGGCGGCCGGATCGACATCGAGTCGGAGCCCGGAGAAGGAACCACGTTTGTGGTCCGCCTTCCCAGGTCCGGCGGCAGCCGTTTGGCCGGGGTTCCGCAGGACGCCGGTGAAGAAAGGGACGAATCATGAGCACCGAGACCAAGACCGTGCTGGTGGTCGACGACGAACCGGATGTGGTGACCTTCATCTCGACGCTGCTGGCCGACGCGGGCTACCGGGTCGTCACCGCCGAGAACGGGGAGCAGGCCAGGGAGCGGGTTGTTCAGAGTCCGCCGGATCTGATCACGCTGGACATCACCATGCCCGAAAAGAGCGGTGTGCGGTTCTACCGCGAGATGAAGCAAGGTCTGGACACGCGCCACATCCCGATCATCATCGTCACCGGGATGGCGGACGAGTTCGAGGGCTTCATTTCGAGCCGGCGCCAGGTGCCACCGCCCGAGGGATACATCCACAAGCCCATCGATCGCGACGCGCTATTGGCCAAGGCCCGCGAGCTGGCCGCCGTGTAGCCCTTCGCCGATCCGCTTCTCAGATCCCCTCTTCGAGCTTGTCCAGGTAGCCGGGATCGACATCGACCATGGCGTTGACGATCAGCTCGACCAGGCCGCCGTAGTGAATGCCGTATTTTTCGGTGGCGCCGTAGTAGTCGAAGATGTCGCGCATCTGGCCCTTGCAGTTGGAGCACGGGGCGCAGACGTACTTGCGCAGGCCGGGGTCCATGGGCTCGTCCTGGAAGGCCTCCAGGATCTGGCGGAACTTGCGCCGCCCGCTCAGCCGGTGGCGCCAGTCGGCGAAGTTGTGGCCGGACATGATGGCGAAGCCCGATCCGCCGCCGCAGCAGAAGTTGTTGACGCCGTGGGGTTGCATCTCGCGAAAGCGGCCCGGCGGCAGGATCGCCTCCAGGATCTCGCGTTGGGGCCTGACCACGCCCATCAAGCGCACCAGGTTGCAGGGATCGTGCAGCGTGACCGGGAAATCGTTGCGCGACGGGTCGACCTTGATCCTGCCGGAGACGATCAGATCGCGGATGGTGACCATGGCGCTCTCGCGCGGGGTGTTCAGGCCCCCGGTGAGCACCCGATCGGCGATCACGGTCAGCGCCTTGTTGGCGTGGCCGCATTCGGCCATCACGATCTTGCTCACGCCCAGCTCGGCGGCCACCTTGGCGTGGGCCACCGCGGTGCGGGCGAACTGCACGTCATCGTAGAACACACCGTAGTTGATGCCGTCGTAGGCCGGCCCCTGGCTGGCCAGGGTCCAGTCCAGCCCGGCCTGCTGGAAGATCAGGCTGAAGGAGCCGACGTTTTCGGGCCAGGCCATGATCTCGCCGGCGTTGTGCACCAGCAGGATGTCGGCGCCCTTCTTGTCGAAGGGGGTCTTGACCTCGACGCCGGTCAGCTCGCTGGTGTCCTCGTCGATGAATTCGACGTTGTCGCGCAGCACCAGCTCGTTCATGCCGGTCGAAGAGCCCACCTTGAGCTGCAGCACCGAGCCGTTGTCGTGCAGCTCCTTGGGGGCGATGCCCATCTCCTGTGAGGCGATCTTGCGGATCTCGCGTGCCATGACGGCGTTGTCGCAGCCGATGGGGCAGGTCTGGGCGCAACGGCGGCAGATGTTGCAGCGGTACGACAGCTCGATCAACCGCAGTACCGTCTTCCAGTTCAGATCGATGTCGCCGTGGTGCCAGCGCGATTTGCCCTGTATGTACTTCTGGTAGATGCGCCTCAGGATCTCCGAACGGTACGAGGGCCGGTAGAGCGGGTTGTGGCCGCTCTCCTCGTAGATGTGGCAAGCCTCGGAGCAGGTCTGGCACTTGGCGCAATGCTCCAGCGACAGCATCAGCTGCTGCAGGAAGGTCCAGTTGTTCTCCGGCGTCAGACACTTGCGCAGGCCGTCCAAGAAGGAGTTGACCAGCCGCTCCTCTTCCTCCGGGCTCTGCGGCCGGGGAAGGTTCAGCGCTACCGTGTCGTCGAGCACCATGTACTGATCGCGGGCCTTGTCGCTGAGCGGCTTGAACTCCGGCTCGCAGTCACACTTGTCGTAGGGCGGCGGCAGCGGCTGCTGGTCCTGCCACTCGATGCGGGCCAGCGGCTCGTCGCCCTTGGAGATCGTCTTGACGCTGCGGGGCCGTTTCATTTTTCCACCTCCTCGGTGGCCACCTCGGCCCAACTCTTCTCACCGCCCGAACGGATGTGCTCTGCCGACCAGCCGACCGGCATGCTGAGCACGCCTTCGATGGCCTCCTCGTCCTCACCGCCGGCCAGGTTGGGTTTGTCGTTCCAGCGAATGGTGTGGTAGCCGAAGTACTTGCCGACGAAATGGGACATGTGGGTCAGCGGGATGTAGGCCAACAGGGCGCTGAGCGCGATGGCGGTCGCGGCCGGCAACCAGACTTCGAAGCCCGATCCCGGCAAGGGAACCAGGTTGAAGGTGACCAGGTTGTGGACGAAGGTCATCACCCGGCCGAAGCCCAGGTCCACCGTCAGCCAGGTCAGCAGCGCCAGACCGAAGGCGCCGACGAAGAAGACCAGGTTGAAGATATCCGCCGGCGCGGTGGCGTCCTTGAGCTCCTCGTCGATCAGGCGCCGCTGCAGCAGACCCAGCGCACCGAGCAGCCCCAGGCCCAGCCCACCCAAGCCCAGGATGACGACCAGGGTCTGCAGCACGCCGCCGAACCAGCCCGCCACCGCCGCCGGCCAGATCAGGCCCAGCAGGGCGGCGAAGACCATCACCGCGGTGGCCGCAGCCACCAGGTAGAGACCGAAGTGGAAGGGAAAGGAGCGGAACCACATCTTGCGGTTGTGCTCCCAGAGCGCCACCAGGAAGAAGATCTCCAGCACCATGGCCTTGATCTCGCCCCACAACGAGGTATGCCGCGGTTGCTTCCACCACTCGAATTCCTCGAGGTAAGAGCCGCCGTAGGCGGCTTTCTTCCCCTCGTGGGCGACCGGGTAGAGTTCCCAGCGCACGTGCATCGGCATCTTGGTCCAGTAGACGATGCGCGCGATCACCGCCACCAGGAATGCGGCAATACCGACGTAGGCTGCGATGTAGGCGATCAACGACATGGAGCTTCACCTCTGCGTTTGCTCGGCCGCTTGCGGGAATCATGCCGCGAGCGGGAAGAAATCTCCGATAAGCGGCCTCTCCTCGTATTTCAGCGCCCGCTCGGTTCCAAGATGGAACGGCGCTGGATTGTTGCACCAGCATTGTTCCAGGTCAAGTTGCAATTGCGAACGAGCACGGTCTCGGCCTCCAGCAGAACGGCCAATCTAAACAGGACATCGATTGACCTAAAACCGAAGACCACTTTGCCGCATCCCCCCGCTGGATGCAAGTGCCGATTCGTTCCCGTTCTCGGCTTCAGGCGGGCATCGCGGCTCGGCCCACTCTTTCAACTGGATACCGGTCGGGGGGGGGCCGCTCAGGCGCCGGCCTGCGGTCCTTCGGCGATGGCGTCCACCAGCCGCGCCCCGTCGCCCGGGTCATCCACCCGCTCCACCCGCGGCCAGCCGCGGCGGCGGGCGTGGGCCGCGGTGGCCTCGTTCACACACCAGCACACCAGGCCGGTGCCCCAGCCGGGCCCATCCCGCTGCTCGTCGAGCGCGTCGACCTGATCGGGGTCGGCCAGCACGCAGCCCGTCAGCGGCAGCGCAGCCAGCACCACCTGGGCGGCCGGCCCCGGCGGCAGCGGCACGCAGACCACCTCGGCCCCGGCGCAATCGAGCGTCTCCTCGAGGCGTCTGGATGCGGCCGGCAGGAGCAGACGCTGGCCCACCAGCGGTCTGTGCGCGAACCAGTCCAGTTGCCCGGCCAGTTCGACCGTGGGACCGATGACGAACACCGCCGGCGGCCGGATGCCGGCCCGCTGGCCGGCCTCGTGCAACGCGCTCAGCGGCGCGCGCACGCTGCGCTGGGCGGCGGTGGTGCCGCGCTGGATCAGGGCGGCCGGCGTGTCGGCCGGCATGCCGGCCGCCATCAAGGCCTCGGCCACCCGGGGCAGGCTGGACACGCCCATGTAGCCCACCAGGGTGGCGTGCGGATCGCCGGCCAGCAGATCCCAGCGCACCTGCGGCCCGTCGGTCTTGATGCTCTCGTGCGCGGTGACCAGGGTCAGGCGCACCGCGCGGTTGCGGTGGGTGACCGGGATGCCGGCATAGGCCGGCACGGCCACGCCGGCGGTCACCGCCGGCACCACCTCGAAGCGGATGCCGGCGGCCACCAGGGCCTCGGCCTCCTCGCCGCCGCGACCGAACACGAAGGGGTCGCCGCCCTTGAGCCGCACCACCCGCTTGCCGGCGCGCGCCAGGCGGACCAGCAGGGCGTTGATCTCGGGCTGCGGCACCGGATGGTGATCGGCCCGCTTGCCCACTGGATGCAGTTCCACCAGGTCCGCCAGTTCCGGCGGCAGGGCGTTGACCGCCAGCCGGTCGTAGACCACCGCATCGGCCGCCAGCAGCCGCCGGCGGCCGCGCACCGACAGCAGGCCCGGATCGCCCGGTCCGGCACCGACCAGGCAAACCCAGCCGGCTGCGGGTGCGGCGGCGCCGGCCCGCCGGGCCGCGTCACAGGGCCGCGGCCGGGCCTGGTCGGCACCGGCGGCGGCCAGCAAGGCGTTTTGCTCGGCGTCGCCCAGCACCCGCGGCTGCAGCCGGCGGGCGTCGACCGTGGCGGCGAAGAAGCGCTCGAAGCAATCCGCTTCCCGGGCGGGCTCCAGCCCGGCTGCGCGCACGCTGCGGCGGAAGCCGGCCGCGCAGTCGGCCCAGGCGCTCCACTCCGGGCCGAAGCGCCGCTCGAGCAGCTGGCGCAGGCGCCGGGCCGCGAAGGGCGCGGCCCCGCCCGATGCGATGGCCAGCTGCAGCGCGCCGCGCTGCACCCGAGCCGGCAGGTGGAAGGAGCACAGCTCGGGATCGTCGGCCACGTTGGCCCAGCGGCCGGCGGCCTCGGCGTCCTGGTAGACGCGCCGGTTGACGCTGCGATCGTCGGTGGCGGCAAACACCAGCCGGTAGTCGCCGCCGCCGGCCTCGCCGTCGCGGTAGGCGCGGCGCCGCAGATCGATGCGCCCTTCGCCGGCCAGCTGCTCCAGCGCCGCGATGGGCTGGGCCGCGATAGCGGTCACCCGCGCGCCTTCCGCCAGCAGCCCCTCGATCTTGCGCAACGCGACCCCGCCGCCGCCCACCACCAGGCAGTGTCGGTCGCGCACATCCAGCATGATGGGGTACACCGGAGGCCCTCCGCCGGACTCAGCCGCCGCCGGCCCGGCCGCTGGAGCGCAGCCACAGCAGGCCGCCGCCCACGTACCGCGCATCCACGCCGCGCTGGCGCAGCATGCGCACCACTTCGGCCGAACGCGTGCCCCGGGCGCAGATCAGCGTCCAGGGCCCCTGGCCGAGTTCGTCGACCCGCCCGCGCAGCTCGAGCTGGTCGATGCACTCGACGCCGGCGAACGGCACCGGGAACTGCTCCCACTCCTCTGGATGGCGCACGTCGAGCAGCCGGCTCGACTCCAGCTCGGTGCTCGGCGCGATCGCCTCCACCCCGTCGAGCGCATCCTCGGCCACCATGGCAGCCTGGGCCAGGGGCTCGAGGGCCGGTGCATAGGGCGGAGCGTAGGCGTGCTCGATCCGGGTGAACGCGGCCAGATCGGCTCTGTCCAACAGCAGCTGCGTTGCCACATCGACCCGCTTGGCGCACTCGCCCTCGCCCACCGCCTGGACGCCGAGCACGCGCCGGCTGGCGGCGTCGTAGACCAGCTGCAGGTGGATGTTCTTGGCCTCGGGCCAGTAATGGGCGCGGTCGGAGGGCGACATCCAGACGGCCGCCGCCTGCGGGAAATCGCGCTTCGCCGCCGCCAGCGGCACACCGGCGCAGGCCACGTTCAGATCGAAGACCTTGATGGCGCCGGCACCGGCCACCGATCCGAAGCCATCGTCGCGGCCGGCCAGCACGTTGGCCAGGGTGCGGCCCTGGCGGTTGGCAAGCGAACCCAGCGGTCTGTAAGCCGGCTGGCCGGTCACGGCGTGGGTGACCTCGATGCAGTCGCCGGCCGCGAAGATGCCCGGCGCCGAGGTGGCCAGCCGATCGTCGACCGCGATGGCCCCGGTCGCTCCCAGCCGCAGCTCGGCCGAGCGGGCCAGCTCGACGGCCGGCTCAACGCCGAAGGCCACCACCACCACGTCGCCGCGATGGCTGGCGCCGCCCGCGGTCACCGCCACGCCTTCGTCGTCGGCTGCGATGCCGTCGACCGGTGCGCCGCAGTGCAGCTCGACCTCGTTGTGGACCAGCTCGCAGGCCACCACCGCGCCGGCCTCGGCGTCCAGGATCTGGGGCAGCGGCCAGCCGCCGGCCTCGATCAGGCAGACCTCGGCATCCCACAGCGACTTGAAGGCCTCGGCCAGCTCGCAGCCGACCAGCCCGGCGCCGACCACCACCGCCCGCTCGATGGTGCCCTTCTTCAGCCCCTCGGCCAGCGGAGCGATGTCCTCGAAGCAGTGGAAGGCGCGCACCCGGGGATGCTCCGGCTGCCCGGGCAGCTTGCGGGCCCGGCCGCCGGTGGCCAGCACCAGCTGATCCCACGGCAGCTCGCGCTCGCCGGCGGCCCCGCTGACGCGCAGGGTGTGGCCGGCCGCGTCCACCGCCTCGGCCCGCGTCTCGGCCAGGACCTCGATTCCCTTGACGGCCTCGAAGTAGTGCGCATCGCGCAAGGCGCCGTCGCCGGTCTTGCGCAGGGCATTGGCATCCGCGATGTCGCCCGACAGCACGTAGGGCATGCCGCACGCCGCCACCGAAAACACCGCGCCCTGCTCGACCACCGTGATCGGCCGCTCCGGCTGCAGTCGCCGCAGCCGGGCCGCACAACGCAGCCCCGCGGCCGAGGCCCCCACGATCAGCACCCGTCCCTCGTCATCGCTCATGTCCGCTCCCGCTCGGTTCCCATTCCACGATAGCCAACAAAGAGGCCCCGGCAACGGTTGGTTGGCAACCGCCGCCGGGGCCCGATTCAGACTCGGATGGCGCCCCTGCCCGGCCTCAAGACTCCATCTGTTCCCGCACGCTGACGGCGATCTTGTACAGCCCGGTCAGCACCAAGAACCCGATGGCGTAGACCCCGAGCGTGATCAGGCCTTCCGGCAAGGTGGGCCAGTACTCGGTGACCTCGCCCAGCGGGTTGGGCACGAAGCCGGCCACCACCAGGGTCAGGCCCTTCTCGATCCACAACGAGAAGATCACCCCGGCGCACAGGACCGCCAGCCAGGACAGGTTGTTGCGGATCTTGGGCAGCAGCAGCAGGATCAGCACGCCCAGGCCCAGCAGCTGCGAGGTCCACATCCAGGGCACCAGCGCCGACTTGCCGGCGTAGCCCAGGAACAGGTACTGGAAGTGGTGCAGGTGCTCGGGCATGTCGCTGTAGAGCCCGGTGAACATCTCGACCAGCACGAAGAAGAAGTTGATGGCCATGGCATAGGTGACGATCACGGCCAGCTTGCGGATGGCCAGCTCGCCCGGGTCGAACTTGGTGAACTTGCGCACGATCAGCGCCAGCAGGATCAGCAGGCTGGGGCCGGTGGCGAAGGCCGAGGCCAGAAAGCGCGGCGCCAGGATGGCGGTCATCCAGAACGAACGCGCCTCGAGGCCGGCGTACAAGAAGGCGGTCACGGTGTGGATGCTGACCGCCCAGGGGATCGACAGCAAAATCACCGGCCGGATCCAGCGCGGTGGAGCCACGCCCTTGCGCTCGGCGCCGAAGGTGATGATGGAGATGACCACGTTGAGCAACAGGTAGCCCAGCAGCACCACCGTGTCCCAGAACATCAGCGAGTTGGGCGTGGGGTGCAAAAACACGTTGAGGATGCGCGAGGGCTGGCCCATGTCGACGAAGATGAACAGGACGCACATGGCCACCGCCGGGATGGCCAGAAACTCACCCAGGATGGTCATCTTGCCGAAGGCCTTGAAGTCGTGCAGGTAGTAGGGCAGCACCACCATGACCGCCGAGGCGGCTATGCCGACCATGAAGGTGAACTGGGCGATGTAGAAGCCCCAGGTCACGTCCCGGTTCAGCCCGGTGATGCCCAGGCCATCGCGCAGCTGAAACAGGTAGGCGATGACCCCGATGCCCGCCAGCGCCACCAGGATGCCGATCAGGATCCAGTAACGACGACTGCCTCTCAATGCGTGTTCGAGCATGGCGACCTCACACGACGTAGTAGACCTGGGGGCTGGTGCCCAGGTGCATCTTGCGGCGGATGGTGTGCTTGCTGCGGATCAAACGCGCCGCCTCGGAGCGCGGGTCGGCCACGTCGCCGAAGGCCATGGTGCCCGCACCGCCAACCCGGTTGGCGGCCTCGACGCACAGCGGCTGCTCACCCCGCGCCAGGCGCTCGGCGCAGAAGTTGCATTTTTCGACCACGCCCTTGCTGCGGGTGGGGAAATCGATCCGGATGCCGCGCCGGATGTAGGGCCGCGGGTCGCGCCAGTTGAACGACCGCGAGCCGTAGGGGCAGGCGGCGATGCAGTAGCGGCAGCCGATGCAGCGGTGCATGTCCATCATCACGATGCCGTCCGACTCGCGCTTCCAGGTGGCCTGGGTGGGGCAGACCCGGACGCAGGGCGGGTTGTCGCAGTGGTTGCACAGCACCAGGGTCGGCTGCTGCTTGATCTGCTCCGGGGTGTACGCGTCGACGTGATCCGGCAGGGCGGATTCGAAGTCCTCGGTCCAGATCCACCGGATTTCTTCTTCTTTCAAGCCGATCTGCGGCACGTTGTGGCCGGCGTGGCAGGCCTCGGCCGCCGCCCGGCGCACATCCTCGCGGGCCACCCGCTTCAGGTCGATGACCATGGCCCAGCGCTTGGCCTGCAGCGCCTCGGGCGACTCCTCGAACACCTCGCCCACGGCCTTGTCCACGGCCTTGACCACCGGGATGCCCCACAGGGCGCCCAGCGCTCCCAGGCCGGCAGCTTTCAGGAAGTCTCGTCTGTCTTGGCCCATGGCTCACTCCCCTGCCGGCGGTTCCACGTGGCAGTCCCAACAGTACGGGCTGATGCCCATGTAGTCGTGACAGCGATCGCAGAACTTGGACTTGTCATCGTGGCAGCGCATGCAGGTCAGCGACAGGCTGGCCTCGTATTTTTGACCGTCCGAGGCGACGTACATCCGCTTGCCCTCGCGCACCACCTGGTCGCGCCACTCGTCCAGCAAATCCATGTGCCAGTGGCGCATGTACTCGGTGTCCTCGACGCAATTGCCCTCGGGCGGCAGCACCAGCTCCGGCCGGGCGCCCAACTCGCCGTGGAACCAGGAGAACCAGATGGGAAAGGTGATCAGGACCAGGAATACGACCAGCCCGACGACGATCTTGCCGTAGCTCATGGTCTCAGTCCTCCTCGTCCTCGTCCGGATCGCCCCACACGGGCTCGAGGCGGAAGTCGAGCTTGCGCGGCTTCTCGCCCTCCATCACCAGGGCGTTGGCCACCAACTCGGTGATGCCGCTGACGCCCACCCCGGGCGCCCAGTAGTCGCAGACCGTCTGCAGGGTGGCCCGGTCGATGGCGCACATGGCCACCAGGTTGTTCACGCCGTGCTTCTGCTGCACATGACGCACGGCGCTGCCCCGCGGCAGACCGCCGCGCAGGCGCATCTCCATGTTCTCGTCCGTGCCCAGCCCGGCGCCGCCGCCGCAGCAGAAGGTCTGCTCGCGGATGGTGTTCTCCGGCATCTCGTAGTAGTTGTTGCAGACGTTCTTGAGCACGTAGCGCGGTTCTTCGAACATGCCCAACGCCCGCGCCGGGTTGCACGAGTCGTGGAAGGTGACCTTGAGATGATCGTTGCGGCTCGGGTCCAGCTTGAGCTTGCCGTGGCGGATCAGGTCGGCGATGAACTCGGCGATGTGGACCATCTTGGTCGACTTGGCGTTCTCGAACACGGTGCCGGTGATCGGCGACCGCGGCACCTCGAGGAAGTCGGCCGGTCCGTTGAGGGTGTCCATGTACTGGTGGATGACGCGCCACATGTGGCCGCACTCGCCGCCCAGGATCCACTTGACGCCCAGCCGCTCGGCCTCGGCGTAGATCTTGGCGTTGAGCCGCTTCATCATCTCGTGCGAGGTGAACAGCCCGAAGTTGCCGCCCTCCGAGGCGTAGGTGCTCCAGGTGTAGTCGATGCCCAGCTCGTGGAACAGGGCCATGTAGCCCATGCAGGTGAAGGTGCCCGGATCGGCCAGGAAGTCGCCCGATGGGGTGACGAAGAGGATCTCGGCGCCCTTCTTGTTCATCGGGATGTCGACCTGCACACCGGTGGCGTCCTCGATGTCCTCGGCGAACAGCTCCAGCGTGTCCATCAGGCCGTGGGGTCGGATCCCGAGGTGGTTGCCGGTGCGGTAGCAGTTGGCCACCGGCTCCATGGCCCAGTTGACGCCCAGGCCGAGCTCGTGCAGCAGCTCGCGGCCCATCATGGTGATCTCGGCCGTATCGATGCCGTAGGGGCAGAACACCGAGCAGCGCCGGCACTCGGTGCACTGGTAGAAGTAGTAGAACCACTCCTTGATCACGTCGTAGGTCAACTTGCGGCCGCCAGCCAGCCGGCCCAGGATCTTGCCGGCGGTGGTGAAGTCGTTGCGGTAGATCGAGCGAATCAGCTCGGCCCGCAGCACCGGCATGTTCTTGGGGTCGCCGCCGCCGATGAAGAAGTGGCACTTGTCGGCGCAGGCGCCGCAGCGCACGCAGATGTCCATGAAGACCCGGAAGGAGCGGTACTTGTCCAGCCGCTCGCGCATGCCCTTGTGGATGATCTCCTGCCAGTTTTCGGGCAGCTTCCAGTCCTCGTCGGCGGGCGACCACTCCCGCGGGTTGGGCATGCCCAGGTACTCGAGATGCTTGGCCTTGGTCGGGTAGATCCAGGTTCCCGGCCGGAACTCGGTCGGGGTGTCCATCCAGGATGTCCGCGGCGGGCGGTGGTCCACCCGCAGCAGCTCATCCTTGTCGTAGTATTCCATCGAGTCGAAAGACGGTTCCGCCATGGCGCTACTCCTTCTCGGCTGCGGGCTCGGCGGTCTTCTGGGCGGAGGACTCCTCGGCCGCGGCCTCTTCCGGGGTCTTTTCCACCGGGATCCCCGCCTTGAGCATCTTCTCCCGGAAATCGTCCTCGTACTCCTCGTAGGTGTGGACGTCGACCGGGTAGCTCCAGGGGTTGATGTGGCGCTCGGCCCGGTTGTTGTTGGCCATGTTGCGCGCCGGGCTCAAGAAGACGCCGGCCATGTGCATCAGCTTGCTGAAGGGGAAGTACATGAACAGCACCACGACGAACAGCAGGTGGCAGTAAAACAGCCAGTGCACGTCGGCCGGCGTCACCGGATCTAGCGCCAGCAGGCTCATGCCCAGTTCCTTGACCCCGACCACGTCGGTCTTGAACAGGTGGCGCAGCAGCACGCCGGTGGTGCCGATGCCCAGGATCAGCAGCAGCGGAAAGTAGTCGCTGGCCAGCGATAGGTAGCGCACCTGCGGGATGTACAGCCGGCGCAGCAGCAGATAGCCGACCGCGCCCAGCAGCAAGAACGAGGTGAGGTACAGCTCGGGCACCCCGACCTGGAAAAACCCGTCCACGTCCTGCAGCAGCGTGACGAAACCGGGCACCGGCTCGGTGAAAAAGCGCATGTGCCGCAGAAAGATCACCAGGAAGGAGTAGTGGAACACCAGCCCGGCCAGCCACAGCCACTTGGTCGGGCCGTAGACCACCTTGCCCTCGTCGGACCGGAAGTCGAGCCGGGTGTTGCGGAACAGCGAGCGGAAGAACAAGATCTCGAGGATCATCCGCCCCACCGTCTGGGCCTTGGTCGCCGGGTTGTCGAGCTTGTTCTGCTTGATCCACTTCAGCGACTTTTGCTGGCCGCAGCTGGTCGGGATGCGGAAGGGCACCGGGACCTTGGCCCAGCGCAACACCCGCCAGACGAACCCGACCAGCAGCACGATGATGGCGATGTAGGGCAACACCGCGCCGAACAGGGTATACAGCCCGGCCTCGGCGACGCCCAGGTAAGCCACCAGCACCAGCGCCAAGACCGCCACCAGGGATACCGCAAAGTTCATGGTTCACCACCTCGGATGCGCCGTGATCCACCCCGCCGGGGCCGGTTCACGGCCTTTGCCTGTGCTCGCTCCGAACCGCCGGCCAGGCCGCGGTCTCTCAGGAGCCGTCGTCGTCTTTGTCGCCGGGCACGGGCGCCATGCGCTCTTCCGCGTCCTCGACGAACATCCCGCTGCGCCGCATCAACCCGGCCACCCGGCGCTTGATCTCCTCGACCCGGAGTTCGTACATGCGCTGGCGGTACTTGGTGTAGATGTCGAAGGCGTACAGGGCCAGCTGATCGATCCGACTCTCGAAGACCACCAGCTCATCGCGCGCCGCCGGCTGGCGCAGCTCATCGCGCAGCAGCTTGCGCAGCACGTCCTTCAGGTCGAAAACGAAGCCTACCGCCCGGGCCGGCGTGAAATCCTGGACGGAGCGCAGCTGCATCACCGGATCGAGCTGCTCGCACAGGCGCTGCGGATCGGCGCCGTCGATCAGCTCCTGGAGCAACCCGGCGATTCCGTCGGCCAGCCGCTGCCCCACCGGATTGGCGAAACGGTTCTTCTCGTGGCGAAAGAACGCGGCCGCGTCCTTGGGATAGGACTTGAGCGTGCGATCCAACCAGGCCTTGGTGATGGCCTCGCGCTTGCTCTCCAGCAAATCCCCAAGTCCCATGACCCGGCTCGCTCCGCCCCCCGGACGATCCCGCAACCAAGACAGCCCCCGGCATCCGTTCGCCGCGGATGCCGGGGGCCAAGCATTCGGCTGTCGACCGCGCTGAGGCCGTCGCTACGGCTCAGACGCAGCCGGTCGGCTTGGGCAGCCCGGCGATCTTGCAGGCCCCCTTGGCTGGCCCCGACGGGAACAGCTCGTAGATCTTGTTCAACTTGAAGCCGGTCGACTTGCAGAGCTTGCGGATCATCGGCGCCACCTGGTACTCCAGGTAGTAGTCGCGCAGGAACTTGACGACCTTCCAGTGCTCCTCGGAAAGCTCCTCCACGCCCTCGGTCTTGGCCAACGCCGCGGCCACATCCTCGTTCCAGCGATCCGGCTCCTGCAGGAAGCCATCCTCGTCCACTTCGTACGTGTCGTCACCGACTTTGAAATCCGGCATGTCATTCCTCCTTGGTAGATGGGTCTTGGTTCGGGTTCTTCGCCTCGGGTCCACCGTCAGCGGCGGATTGTACCCCGCCGCGCTTCCTCGTGATCGCGCGCATGAACTCCGGTTGAGGAGAATAGCCGAGTTCGAGGGCCCGGTTCAAGCACGCTTTGGCCCGGTCCACCTCACCGGCGGAAAACAGCGCCACCGCCAGGTGGTACTGCCCGCCCGCGTTGTCCGGCTCCAGCTCGACCACCCGCTCGAAGCAGGCCAACATCGGCTCGGACAACCCCTGGTACATGCAGCTGAGGCCCTTGTTGTAGTGGGCCTGGACCATGTCGGGCCGGCAGTCCAGGGCCCGCTGGTTGGCCTCGGTGCAGGCCTCGAAATCACAGGCCGCCATCTTCAGCCCGCCCAGGTTGACCCAGGCCTCGGCGTAATCGGGGTCGAGTTCTATGGCCCGGCGCAGCGCCGCCTCTGCCTCTTGCAGGTGGGGGGTTCGGATCAGGGCCGTGCCCAGTCGCATCTGGGCCTTGGCCGAATCCGGCTCCGCGGCCGCCTCCAGGCGCAACCGATCCAGCCGCGTCTCTTGCTCCCTACTCTTCGTCATCACAGCAGTTCCCTCGTTCGAGGCGCCGGCGCAGCCGGCCGCTCATGATGTCGCCGATCTTGCCCGGGTAGGTGTGCACCACCACGCACAGCGCATCGGCCAGCCCGTCGTGCAGGTTGTCGTCGCCGGCCAGCCGCACCATGTCGGGCACCACCGGCAGCACCAAGTCGGCCCGCTCGCGGGCGATGGCCTCGAGCACCTGCGGCGAGAACAGCCCGTTGGCCCCCGACTCCTCGGCCATGGACCAGATCAGCCAGCGGATGACCCGCTCCATCTGATCCGGGTGGTAGCGGGCCGCCAGGCCCATGCCGCGACTGGCCGCGGCCTGCACCTCTTCGTCGTCCCAATGGGTCATGCGCAACAGGTGGCGGATGCTGCGCTGGTCCTCGGCCACCAGCGACTCGATGGCCTCCAGATCGCCGCTCGCGACGGCCTGGCGCACGCGATCGCGCAACCCCGCACTCCTGACCGTGCTTCGCCGGGCCACTCAAGCCTCCCCGGCCGCGGCTCGCACCAGGGCCGGCGCCCAATCGGGCTCGCCCAGCGCGTGGAGATGGGTATAGGTGGCCACCACACCGGCCCGGCGCAGCCCATCGCGCCCGGCGCCCAGGCCGACGCCGCGCATCAGCTCCAGACAAGTCTGGAGTTCGGGGCGCTCGGGATCCAGACGCGAGTAATGGAACTCATGGCCGCAAATCTCGGCTCCGGCATGCAGGAAGGGGTTCTCGCCGTCGACCCGGGCGCGGACGTAGCCGTGGCCCTGGGGCCGGGCGGTCTGCTCGACGGCCACCGGCAGGCTGCCCACCATGGGGTGGCGTTGCAGTCCCTGGCGCAGCTCGCGCGCCAGATACATCAACCCGCCGCACTCGGCCCATACCGGCAGGCCCTGCTCGATGCGCGCGGCCAGCGTCTCGCGGAAGGAGCGGTTGGCGGACAGCGCCGCTGCGTGCACCTCGGGAAAGCCACCCCCGATGTAGAAGCCATCGACCTCTGGCGGCCGCTCGTCGTCCAGCGCCGAGGTGTAGACCAGCTCGGCCCCGGCGGCTTCCAGAGCCTCGAGGTTTTCCGGATAGTAGAAGGAAAAGGCCCGATCGCGCAGCACGCCCAGCCGCACCCGAGCCGGGATGGGACGCTCGGGCTGCTCAACAGCGTCCAGGGCCCCGGCCCCGGCGGCCGCCGTGTCCAGGCCGGCCCAATCAAGGTGTTCGCCCACCAGGGTCTCGACCCGCGCCAGGGCCTCCTCGCGGGCATCGTGCTCGACCGCGGTCAACAGCCCCAGATGCCGCGATGGCAGATGCTGGTCGCCGGCCCGCGGGATGGCGCCCAGCACCGGCAGGTCGGTCTCGTCCGCCAGGGCCTGGCGGATGACCCGCTCCTGGCGGGCGGTGCCCACCCGGTTGAGGATCACGCCGGCGAAGTCCAGGTCGGACTCCAACGCCCGGCAGCCCAGCACCAGCGCGGCGATGGTGCGGGTGGACTTGGTGACATCGACCACCAACACCACCGGCGTATCGGTGATCCGCGCCAGCTGGGCGGTGGAGTGGCTGCCGCTGGCATCCAGGCCGTCGAACAGGCCGCGATTGCCCTCCAGCACCGCCACGTCGGCGCCGGCGGCCGCTCGGGCCAGCGATGCGCGAATGGCGGCCCGCGGCATCAGGTAGCTGTCCAGGTTGCGTCCCGGCGCACCGGCGGCCGCGCCCAGCCAGGCGGCGTCGATGAAGTCCGGCCCCTTCTTGAACGGCGCCACCCGCCGGCCGCGCGCCCGCCAGCCGCGCACGAGACCGAGGGCGACGAGGGTCTTGCCGCTGTCGCCGGCCAAGCCGGCGACCGCCAATCTGGGCAGCTCGCCTCGCGTCACGCCTCGCCTCGTGTCCGAACGCCTGGGGCCCGCGGCTGGCGCGGCGTCAGGACAGATCGATGAAGCCGCAGGGGCACTCGTCGCCGCACTTCTTGCAGCCGTCGCAGGTGTCCAGGTTGATGGTGTAGTATTGGCCGGGTCCCGGATCGTCGACCTTGTTGAAGCAACCCGGGGTACAGAACATCCAGCAGCGCTCGCAGCCGAAGCACAGGCCGCAGGAGTAACAGCGGCTGACTTCCTCCAGGAACTGTTCTTCGCTCAAGCTTTGGGCGATCTCCTGGTCGGGCGTTTTCAGCCACTCCTCGACCGGCCGGTGGGGCTGCTCGACCGGTTGCTTGGTCGGGTAGACGTCCTCGATCTCCTTCTTGATGCGCTCAGCCGGGATCTCGGGCCGCGGATCCTCGAGCCGCGGCAGATCCCGGCCCTGCAGCACCGCGTGCATGGCCTCGGCGGCGCGCCGGCCGTGGCCGACCGCGGTGGTGACCAGGTCCGGGTTGACCACGTCGCCGCCGACCCACACGTTGTCCTTGATCTTGAGGTGGTCGTCCGGCTCGTACCAGCGCTGCTCGGGCTTGAGTTCGCCCAGCGGATCGAAATCCGGCTCCTGGGAGATGGCCGCGATCACGGTGTCGACCGGGATCTCGTACTCCGAGCCCTCGATGGGCACCGGCCGGCGGCGGCCCGACTCGTCCGGCTCGCCGAGTTCCATCTTCTGCACCACCACGCTGGCGATCGTATCGCCGTCGCGCTTGATCTCGACCGGCGCCACCAGGAAGTCGATCTTGACGTCTTCCTTGAGCGCGTCCTCGATCTCGGGCTCGATGGCCGGCATCTCCTGCCGCGTGCGGCGGTAGAGGATGGTCACCTCGGCGCCGGCGCGCCGCGCCATGCGGGCGGCGTCGATGGCGGTGTTGCCGCCGCCGATGACCGCCACCTTGTCGCCGACGTCGATCTTCTCACCCGCGTTGACCTTGTACAGGTAGTCGGTGCCGCCCCACACGCCGGGCCCGTCCTCGCCCGGCACGCGCAGCTGGCGCGCCTTGTCGGCGCCGATGGCCACGAACAGGGCCTTGTGCCGGCTCTTGAGCTCCTCCGGCTCGACGTCGCCGCCGACCTTGACGCCGTACTCGATCTCGACGCCCAGATCCTGGATGCGCTCGACCTCGGCCATCAGCACATCTTCGGGCAAGCGGTAGAAGGGGATGCCCCAGTAGGACATGCCACCGGGCTTGTCGGTCTTTTCGTAGATCTTGACCGGGTAGCCGCGCCTCGCCATCTGGTAGGCGAAGGACAGACCGGCCGGGCCGGCGCCGATGACGCCGATGGACTCGGACTTGGCCTGCTCGCCCTCGACCTTGGGCAGCGGCAGCTTCTTCTCCAGCGACCAGTCGCCGATGTAGCGCTCCAGCGCGTTGATCGACACGCCGCCTTCCTTGTCCTCGCGGTTGCAGTGCTCCTCGCAAGGATGCGGGCAGACGCGACCCAGCAGGGCCGGGAAGGGGTTGGTCTCGGCCAGGATGTTGAACGCCTTGGTGTAGGCTTGCTCCTTGTCCAGACCGGTCTTCTCGCGCTGGGCGATGGTGTTGAGCCACAGCCGGATGTCGTTGCCCGCCGGGCAGTTCGCGATGCAGGGGGCCAACTTCTCCACCTGCGACGGGCGCAGGTTGGATTGCTGGGTCTGCGATGCGCCGCTCATGCGCATCGGTTTCTTCTTCTTGTTCTTCTTCAGAAGGCTCATGCTCGTTTGCCTTTCAAGCCGCTTACATCGGGATGGTCGAACCTCAACCCCGGCGCCGGGCTTCCCTCAGGGGACGCGGCCGCGATGGCTCCGGGCCCAAAATCGCCGCGGCGGGCGCGCCGGAGCGCGC
>CAYVQE010000080.1:0-28990 GCA_964454005.1 uncultured Myxococcales bacterium | reverse complement strand
GCCGCGGATCGGAGTGCTACTGCTCGTCCTTGTCGGGCGGCAGCACGATGTAGCTGCCGCCGACGTAGGAGTAGGTGCACGTGCCCGAGTCGACCAGCTGGCGGATGGCCGCCTTGCACATCTTCTTGTCGACATTGTCGTCGCCGAACTTCTTGATCATCGCCTTCTGGAGATCGATGGCCTTGTACTTCTTCTTGCCATGCGCCTCCTTGATCATGTCCAACATCGCCTCGGCGACCTGTTCCACGCTGACGTCACTCATGCAGTGCTCCCTTCTCCGGTTATCACAGCTTGTTGTGCATCGAGCGGTTGTAGGTCTCACCGGCGTGGGCGAAATCGTCGATGTGGTACTTGGTGAACTCCAGGCCGGTCAGCTCGAAGAACTTGGGCCAGCCGATGCGCTCGATCCACTCGCCCATCCGCTCGTACTTGCGCGCGTTGGCGGCGTAGACCTCGACCAGGTTCTTCACCGCGCTGGTGACCTCGGGCCACCGCGGCGGGTTGTTGGGCAGGTAGGGGATGGCCAGCTTGGAGAACATCGGCTTGGAACGCGCCTGGGTCAGCTTGCCGCCCACCCAGATCGAGATGCCGTCGGTCTCGGGATCGTTCAGCGTCATCGCCGGGCAGACCGAGAAGCAGTTGCCGCAATACATGCACTGCTCCTCGACCACCTCCACCGAGGGCTTGCCGTCGACGGTGGCCGAGCGGATAGCGCCGGTGGGGCAGGAAGCGATGGTCAAGGGGACCTCGCAGACCTTGTTGAGGTTGGCGTGATCGACCTCGGGCGCGTGGCGGTGGACCGCCAGCACCGCGATGTCCGAGCAGTGCACCGCGCCGCACATGTTCAGACAGCAGGCGAAGGCGATGCGCAGCTTGGCCGGCAGCGTCTGCGAGCCGTCGAAGTAGGGGTACAGCTCGTCCATGATGGACTTGACCACGCCGGAGGCGTCGGAGGCCGACGAGTGGCAGTGGACCCAACCCTGGGTGTGGACGATGTTGGTGATGCCCGGGCCGGTGCCGCCCACCGGGTAGCCTTCCTTGCCGAGGTCGTCGATCAGCGGATCGATCTTGGACTCGTCGCTCAGCAGGAACTCGACGTTGTTGCGGCTGGTCCAGCGCAGGTAGCCGTCGCAGTACTTGTCGGCCAGGTCGGCGAACAGGCGCAGGGTCTCGACGCTGGCCAACCGCGGAGTGGCCGCGCGCACGGAGTAGACCTTGTCGCCCGACTCGGCGGTGTGGACCAGCACGCCGGGCTTGGGAATGTCGTGGTCGACCCACTTGCCGTAGTTCTTCTTGATGACCGGGGGCAAAAACTGCTCGTAGTGCGGGGGGCCTATATCGGTCTTGCGTTCTGCCATATCTTCATCCTCCTCGGATTCGCTCTTGGCACGTCCGCCGCAGCGGGCTTACTCTTCTTCCTCGTCCTCGTCGAGTTCGAAGAAGATGTACGGGTTGGTGCGCGGATGGGTGATCATCTCCGGCGCCGGCGGCAGGCCGACCTGCTCGAGGAAGTTACCCAGGCCCACCCGCTGGACGAACTCGCCGATGCGCTCGCGCGCCTTGCCGTGCTCGCACCACAGGTCCCACATCTCCTCGACCATCTCGTAGATGTCCTCGATGTCGCTCTCGATGTCGATGAAGGGCACGATGGTGAAGGCCAGCAGCGCGCCGCCCATGATGGGCGCCTTGCCGCCGAGCAGCAGAGCCGCGCCGCGCTCGTCGCCCGGCCGCAGCGCCTTGTGCAGCAAGTTGATGCAGTGCATGCACTTGACGCAGTCCTGGTCGGCGATCTCGAGCTTGTTGCCGTCCCAGCTCATGCAGCGCGCGGGGCAACGGTTGACCACGTCCTTGGCGATGTCGACCTTGCTGCCGTCGGCGTAGTGCTTCTTCAGCGCGGCCTGGTCGATCTTGATCTCGTCCTTCCAGGTGCCGAGCACGGCCAGGTCGCTGCGGGCGATGGCGGCCACGCAGTCGTTGCCGCAGCCGGCGAACTTGAACTTCCACTTGTAGGGAAAGGCCGGCCGGTGCAGCTCGTCCTGGAAGTGCTGGGTGACGTCGTAGCACATCTTCATGGTGTCGTAGCAGGCCCACTCGCAACGCGCCGGGCCGTTGCAGCACGAGGGGGTGCGCACGTTGGAGCCCGAGCCGCCGAGGTCGAAATCGATGTTGGTCAGATCGGCGAACACATCCTCCAGCACCGCGGTGCGGCAGCCGAGCAGCACCATGTCGCCGGTCGAGCCGTGGAAGTTGGTGATGCCCGAGCCGTGCTTTTCCCAGATGTCGCAGATCTTGCGGATGGTGTCCGAGGTGTAGAACCAACCCGAGGGCTGGTTGACGCGGATGGTGTGGAACTCGGCGCACTCCGGAAATTCGTCCGGAATGTCGCTGTAGCGCCCGATGACGCCGCCGCCGTAACCCATCACGCCGACGATGCCACCGTGCTTCCAGTGGCCTATCTTCTCGTTGTAGGACTTCTCGAGCAGGCCGAGCATGTCGTCGACCATGGGGTTGTCCTGACTCTTCTTCAGCTCCTTGACGAAGCTGGGCCAGGGGCCCTTCTCGAGCTCGTCCAGCTTCGGCGTTTGCCTCTTCTCGGTCATGGCAGCTCCTTTCGATGCCAGAAGTGGGGTTACATCGCGCCCGCTAAGTTTCCCACCAAAAATATCGGCTCCTAGGCTCCTTCTCGGGGCCAGAATGCCCGCTGTTGTAGTCGGGCAAGAGCCGCCCTGTCCAACACAAAATTTGGATGCAACCCATAAAGGCAGTTGATACCCTCAGCAACTCGGCAATGCCTTTGCAAAGGCCAATTTGGCCGCTAACTGCCGGAGCCGAAAGATCTTGACTCCGCGCGGCAGGGTGGCACACTGCCATAAGCGTATTGCCGGCAATCGGGTGATGCTCGATTGAAGATGCTTATTCCGGTCTTGTGGCCGAGAGGCGGGTGAATTGGAACTGCACCAGCTGCGCTGTTTCCTGGCGATCGTGGAGGAGGGCGGCTTCAACCGGGCCACCACCCGGCTGCACATCACCCAGCCGGCCCTGTCCTACCAGATCAAGCAGCTCGAGCAGGAGCTGGGTGCCACCCTGTTCCACCGGCGGCCGGGCGGGGTCAGCCCGACCGACGCCGGCCGGGTGCTGGCCCAGCACGCCCGCGAGGTCATGGAGGCGGTGCGCCGCGCCACCCGGGCGGTGGAGAAGCTGGCCGAGGGCGTGGTCGGCGAGGTGCGCATCGGCACGGTCAACTCGGTGGGCATCTACTTTTTGCCCCAGGTGCTGTGGAACATGCGCGAGAAGTTCCCCTCGGCCCGGCCGACCGTGCTCTACCGCCATTCCAACGAGATCATGGAGGCCCTGCTGGCCAACCAGCTCGACGTGGCCCTGGTGGCCGACCCGCGACCCGACCGCCGCCTGCGCCAGGAGGTCATCATCCAGGAGCGGGTGTCGCTGGTCTGCGGCCGCAGCCACCCGCTCTACGGCAAGCCCCTGGTGCGGCCCAGCGAGATCAAGGGGCTGCAGTTCATCTCACTGTCGCCCGCCAGCCCCACCGGACGCCTGATCCGCGAGCACCTGGCCCGGCTGGGCGTCAACGTGGAGCCGGTGGTGTCGACCGACAACGTCGAGACGGTCAAGAAGATGGTCGAGGTCGGCATGGGCGTGGCCTTCCTGCCCGACATGGTCACCTCCCAGGACATCCCCTGCGACGAGCGGTCCACCGGCCGGCTGGCCCGCATCGAGGTCGGCCCGCCGCTGACCCGCCGCATCGTGCTGGTCAACTGGAAGCACATCGACCTGAGCAAGGCGGCCACCGCCTTCGTCAAGGAGCTGCGCAACCACGGCACCAGCTGGCGCAGCTGCGCCGATCCGGACGCAGCCTGAGCCGGCCCGGCCGCCGTCAGCCAGCTTTTTCCTTCCCGGCGGTGGCTTGCACGCGAACAGGGCCGGTTCGGCCGAAAATCAGCAACCGGGTCAAACAATCAAATCCCTTTATCGCAGCCATCCAAATTTTCGAGTTGACATCGGATCGGCCAAATGGGTACTTTGGCGGCCCCGAAGCGGCACTGCGGCCGCAAAACTGGCGCCAGCGGTATTCCGGTGCCCGGCCGACGGGGCTTATGAATTAGCCGTTGCAGTCGAAACAGGACTTAGTGAAGCGAGTCAAGCCACAGCAGGATCTCAAACGGTGCATGGGCCGCGCGGGCGGCCGAGGAGGTGACGAATGCCAAGTTTCGTGATTCCGGAAAAATGCGACGGGTGCAAGGCGCTCGACAAGACGGCCTGCCAGTACATCTGTCCCAACGACCTGATGGTGCTCAACAAGGAGACCGAGAAGGCCTACAACCAGGAGCCCGAGCAGTGCTGGGAGTGCTACTGCTGCGTCAAGATCTGTCCGACCCAGGCCGTCGACGTGCGCGGCTACGCCGACTTCGTGCCCATGGGCGCCAGCGTGGTGCCGATGCGCTCGACCGACAACATCATGTGGACGGTCAAGTTCCGCTCCGGCGGCTTGAAGCGGTTCAAGTTCCCGATCCGCACCACCCCCGAGGGCAAGGCCGAGCCGGCTGGCGGCTTCAACAGCGGCGACGATCTGGACAGCCCCTTGCTGTTCACCGAGCCCGATTCCATCGGCAACGATCTGTGGACCAAGTAAGGGCATACGGGAGCTGAGCCATGGTGGATTTCAAGGATTTCGAGACCGTCGAGGTTGAAACCGATCTGCTCATCGTCGGGGGCGGCATGGCCGCCTGCGGCGCCGCCGTCGAGGCTGTCTACTGGGCCGAGAAGAACGGCAAGAAGGTGACCCTGGTGGACAAGGCCGCCCTGGACCGCTCCGGTGCGGTGGCCATGGGCCTGTCGGCCATCAACCAGTACGTGGGCCTGAAGGAAGGCGACAACACCGTCGAGGACTACATCGACTACGTGCGCAACGACCTGATGGGCGTCACCCGCGAGGACCTGGTGGCCAACATCGCCCGCCACGTCGATTCGTCCGTGCACCTGTTCGAGAAGTGGGGCCTGCCTATCTGGACGGACAAGGAAGGCAACTACGTCCACGAGGGCCGCTGGCAGATCATGATCAACGGCGAGTCCTACAAGATCGTGGTCGCCGAGGCCGCCAAGAACGCCCTGGGCGTGGACAACATCTACGAGCGCGTCTTCATCACCCATCCGATGATGGACGGCGACCGCTGCGTGGGCGCCTACGGCTTCAGCGTGCGTGAGAACAAGTTCTTCGTCTTCAAGGCCGCCGCGGTGCTGTGCGCCATGGGCGGCGCCGTCGGCGTGTTCAAGCCGCGCTCCAGCGGTGAGGGCGCCGGCCGCGCCTGGTACCCGCCGTTCAACTCGGGCGCCTCGGCCTACTTCACCCTGAAGGCCGGCGCCGAGATGACCTGCCAGGAAGTGCGCTTCATCCCGGTGCGCTTCAAGGACGCCTACGGCCCGGTCGGCGCCTGGTTCCTGCTGTTCAAGTCCCGCGCCACCAACGCCGAGGGCGAGGCCTACATGCAGACCCGGCGGCCCGAACTCGACAAGTGGGCCCCCTACGGCCTGGTCAAGCCGGTGCCCGCCAACCTGCGCAACTGGCTGATGATGCTGGACGTGATGGAAGGCAAGGGCCCCATCTACATGCGCACCGAGGAGGCCATCTCCAACCTGGCCGCCGCCTACAAGGACGACCCCAAGGGCTACAAGCGCAAGATGAAGGAGCTCGAGGAAGAGGCCTGGGAGGACTTCCTCGACATGACCATCTCGCAGGCCATCCTGTGGGCCGCCACCGACACCCAGCCCGAGGAGAAGTCCTCCGAGATCGCCGCCGCCGAGCCGTACTTCATCGGCTCGCACTCCGGCGCCTCCGGCGCCTGGGTCTCGGGTCCTGAGGACCTGGCTCCGGACGAGTACTTCTGGGGCTACGAGAACATGACCACCGTCAAGGGCCTGTTCGCGGCCGGCGACGCCTCGGGCGCCTCGTCGCACAAGTTCTCCTCCGGCTCGCACGCCGAGGGCCGCATCGCCGCCAAGGCGGCCGTGCGCTACCTGGTCAAGGAGAACCCGGGCAAGGGCAGCCCCGCGGCCGGCGACGTCGACAAGATCAAGGAGCTGGTCTTCCAGCCGATGAAGAACGTGGCCGCGGCCAAGGACAAGTCGACCCTGGAAGAGGTCAACCCGGAGTACATCCTGCCCAAGATGTACATGTTGCGGCTGCAGAAGCTGATGGACGAGTACGCCGGCGGCGTCTCGGCCCAGTTCACCACCTCCGAGGCCAACCTGAACCGCGCCCTGGAACTGCTCGGGCTGTTGAAGGAAGACTCGGCCAAGCTCGGCGCCCGCGACCTGCACGAGCTGATGCGCTGCTGGGAGAACTACCACCGGACCTACCAGGCCGAGGCACACGTGCGCGCCATCCTGTTCCGGGACGAGACCCGGTGGCCGGGCTACTACTTCCGCTCGGACAAGCCCCAGATGGAGAAGGACTGGGAAGTGTTCGTCAACATCCAGATGCATCCGGAGAGCGAGGAGTGGTCGCTCAAGAAGGTGCCCATCAAGCACATCAAGTAGGCGGATTGGCGCCTAGCCGACCTTTGTAGTACCTAAAGCCCCAGGCGCCACCGCGCGCCTGGGGCTTTGCTTCATGTGCAGATTCGTATCGGAGACATCATGGCAGTACCGGAACTGGATCGCGAATGCCCCCACTGCGGCTGCCGGCTCAAGCCGTTCCGCATGCCAGACGGCGCCGGCTGGGACGACAAGGTGCAGTGGGCCTGCTTCAACAACGACTGCCCCTACTACCGCGATGGCTGGGAATGGATGCAGCAGCAGTACGCAGCCCGGACCTCGTACCGCTACCGCATCACCGGGCCCGACGACGCCAAGGGCTCACCGATTCCGGTCAACTCCGAACGGATGCTGGTCGACCTGATCATCGACGAGGGCGGGGGCTGAGCGCCCGCCGCGCGAAGCCAGAAAGAGCGACCGCGATGAGCGATCCCGAACAGACCGAAATGACAGAGCAGACCGAGCAAACGAACCCGTCCGACGGCTTGCCGTACGCCATGCGCGAGAAGCGCATCCTGAAAGAGGACGAGCACTTCCGCTTCGGCTGCCACCCCGGCGTCGCCTGCTTCAACACCTGCTGCGGCGATGTCAACATCATGCTCACCCCGGTCGACGTGCTGCGGCTGTCCCGCCGGCTCGGCATGACCACCGGCGAGTTTTTGGCCAAGCACACCCTGACCCCCGTCACCGAGCAACTGCACCTGCCGGTGCTGATGCTCAAGATGAACGACGACGAGGACAAGCGCTGCCCGTTCTTGACCGAGCAGGGCTGTGGGGTCTACGACGATCGGCCCTGGTCGTGCCGGATGTATCCGGTCGGCATGGGCCTGCCGCCGGCCAAGGCCGGCGTCGAGCCGGAGCCGGTCTACTTCCTGTTCGAAGACGATTTCTGCAAGGGCCGCGAGGAACTCACCGAGTGGACCATCGCCTCCTGGATGGACAACCAGGGCCTGACCGAACGCGAGGATCTCGAGAGCGGCTACCGGCAGGTGGTCGGCCACCCCTGGTTCATCGGTGGCCGGCAGCTGGATCCGAAGCGGATGGACATGTTCCACATGGCCTTCTACAACCTGGACAAGTTCCGCGAGTTCGTCTTCGGTTCCAGCTTCCTCGATCGCTTCGAGATCGACGACGCCACGGCCGAGCAGCTGCGCAACGACGACGAGGCCTTGCTGCGCTTCGCCGCCCGCTGGTTGCGCTTCGCCCTGTTCGGCGAACCGACGATCGAAGTCCGGCCATCGGCACGCACGCAAGCCGAACCGAACCCATAACCCGAAGGAGAGAGAAGATGATCAAGCCCCATGGTTCCGACGAACTGAATCCCCTCTACGTCTACGACGACGCTAAGCGCGCCGAGCTGCAGAAGGAAGCCGAGGGCCTGCCCTCGCTGGTAATCAGCTCGGCGGCGGCCGCCAATGCGGTCATGCTCGGCGGCGGCTACTTCAACCCGCTCAAGGGCTACATGAACCTGTCGGACTCGCTGCAGGTGAGCGAGAAAATGGAGACCACCGACGGGCTGTTCTGGCCGGTGCCGATCGTCAACATGGTCCAGGATCCCGCGCCGGTCAAGGGCGCTGAGCGCATCGCCCTGCGCGACCCCAACGTCGACGGCCATCCGGTCGTGGCCATCCAGGACGTCGAGGCCATCGAGGAGATCAACGACGAGCAGTTCAAGGTCATGCTCGAGAAGATCTTCCGCACCACCGACGATGCCCACCCCGGCGTCAAGGCCTTCATCGAGGCCGGCCGCTTCCTGATCTCGGGTCCGATCCAGGTACTCAACTTCTCCTACTTCGTGCAGGACTTCCCCGAGACCTTCCGCACCGCCGTGCATATCCGCGACGAGATCAAGGAGCGCGGCTGGGAGAAGGTGGTCGCCTTCCAGACCCGCAACCCCATGCACCGCGCCCACGAGGAGCTGTGCAAGATGGCCAAGGACGGCGTCGGCGCCGACGGCATCCTGATCCACATGCTGCTGGGCAAGCTGAAGAAGGGCGACATCCCGGCCGACGTGCGCGACGCCGCCATCCGCAAGATGGTCGAGCTGTACTTCCCGCCCAACACGGTCATGATCACCGGCTACGGCTTCGACATGCTCTACGCCGGTCCGCGCGAGGCCGTGCTGCATGCGGTGTTCCGCCAGAACTGCGGCTGCACCCACCTGATCGTGGGCCGCGACCACGCCGGCGTGGGCTCCTACTACGGCGCCTTCGACGCCCAGGCCATCTTCCGCGAGGAAGTACCCAAGGGCGCGCTCGATCTCGAGATCTTCGAAGCCGACCACACCGCCTTCTCCAAGAAGCTGGGCAAAGTGGTCATGATGAGCTCGGCCCCGGATCACACCAAGGAGGACTGGGTGTTCCTGTCCGGCACCAAGGTGCGCGAGATGCTGTCGAGCGGCGAGCCGCTGCCGGTCGAGTTCAGCCGGCCGGAAGTGGCCGACATCCTGATGAAGTACTACCAGTCGGTCGCCGGCGAGTAAGCCGACCGGCTGCGACGAGCAGCACCGCCCGCCCCCGGCCCCGTCCCCTGGGGCCCGGGGCGGGGTTGACCAGCCCACCGGATGGCCCATGGACGTTCACCAGCAGATCCTGGAGCAGGCGCCGCGGTTTTCGCGCAGCGACGCGTTCGCCTTCGCTTGCCATCCCGGCCTCGGCTGCTTCAACGCTTGCTGCCGCGAGCTGACGGTGGAGCTCAGCCCGGCCGACTGCGCCCGGCTGCGCCGGGCGCTGGATCTGTCCTCGACCGAATTCCTGGCCCGCCACACCCGGACCCGCTTCGAGCCACAGCGCGGGCTGCCGGTGGTGCTGCTGCGCATGCGCGACGACCCCGAGCAAAGCTGTCCCTTCGTGGGGCCGGCAGGCTGCCGGGTCTACGAGGCCCGGCCGGCCGCCTGCCGGCTCTATCCGGTCGGGCGGGCGACCGCGGCCGATGACGGCGGCGGTGCGCCGCACGAGTTCTTCTTCCTCATCGATCAGGAGCCCTGCCAGGGCTTCGGCGAATCGCAGCGCTGGACCGTGCAACGATGGCTGACCGACCAGGGCTTGGACGAATGCGATCGGCTGGATGCCCCCTGGCGGGCGTTCTGCCAGCATCCGGCGCTGCGCCGGCGCCTGGCCGCCGGCGAGCGGTTGACCCCGCGTGCGCTGGCCGAGATCCACCAGGCGCTGTACGACATCGATCGCTTCCGGGCCTGGCTGGCGGCGGACGGCGAGTCGGAACGCTCCGGCGCGTCCCCGTCGCTCCGCCGGGCCATAAACGACGACGACGAGGCGCTGCTGCGCTTCGGGCTGGACTGGTTGACGCGGCGCCTGCTGGGCCGGGCGCAGGCGGGAAACGGTTGACATCGGAGGCGGAGTCGGACAAACAGTGCAAGCACAGCCGCAGAGCGACGGCTGAAAGGCGCGGCCCCACAGCGCCCCACCGTGCAGGACGCGGGTCGACGCCAGCGCTTTCGACGATTGCGGAGTTTTTGCCTCAACGGTTTCGTACTGGCGAAGGAGGTTTGCTGAAACATGAACTCGCAACACACCAGCGTACTGGTCGTGGGCGGCGGCATGGCGGGTGTGACCGCCGCCATCGAGTCCGCGGAGATGGGACGCGAGGTCTTCCTGGTCGAGCGCTCCCCGTCTTTGGGCGGTCGCGTGGCAGCCATGAAGCAGTACTTTCCCAAGCTCTGCCCGCCATACTGCGGTCTGGAGATCAACTACCGCCGCATCAAGGATAACCCGCGGGTGACGCTGCTGACCTCGGCCCAGGTCGAAAAGGTCGAGGGGGCTCGCGGCGAGTACAGCGTCACGGTCAAGGTCCAACCGCGCTACATCAAAGAGGACGAGCCCGACCCGGTGACTCCGTACCGCGAGATCGAGGCCGCGGTGCCCGACGAGTTCAACTACGGCATGGGCAAGCGCAAGGCCGTGCAAGTGCCGCACGAGCTGGCCTTTCCCTACAAGCCGGTGGTCGACCCGCGGGCGCTGGAGGACGGGGCGCTGAAGGCCGAGCTGGAGAAGCTCGACTCGGTCGACCTGACGCAGCAGCCCAAGGAGATGACCCTAAAGGTCGGCTCCATCATCTGGGCCACCGGCTGGGTGCCTTACGACGCGTCCAAGATCACCTACCTGAAGTACGACGAATACCCGGACGTGATCACCAACGTCGAGTTCGAGCGGCTGGCAGCCGTCAACGGGCCCACCGGCGGCAAGCTGATCCGGCCCTCCGACGGCCGCGAGGCCAAGCGGGTGGGCTTCATCCAGTGCGCCGGCTCGCGCGACGAGGCCTACCTGCCTTACTGCTCCGGGGTCTGCTGCATGGCATCGCTGAAGCAGGCCACCTATGTGCGCGAGGCCTTCGATGACTCGGAGGTCTGGGTCTTCTACATCGACGTCCGCGCCAACAAGTACGAATCGTTCTACCGCCAGATCCAGGACGACGAGAAGGTGCACTTCATCAAGGGCAAGCCGGGCTCGGTCGAGCGCGATGCGGACAGCGGCGACATGATCGTGGTCTCCGAGGATATGGCCCAGGACGCCATCGTCCGCCAGCCGGTCGACCTGGTGGTGCTGGCCACCGGCATGCAGCCGGCCACGGCGGAGCAGAAAGTGCCGCTGGAGGGCCTGACCTACGATCAGTTCGGTTTCCTGGTGGCCGATCCGGACAAGGGCATCTACCCGGCCGGATGCACCAAGCGACCGGTGGACGTGTCCACGGCCGTCCAGGACGCCACCGGTGCCACCATCAAGGCGCTGCGCAGCTAGCCAGGAGGTGCGGAAATGGCTGAAAAAATCGGTTGTTTCGTATGCACGGGCTGCAAGATCGGCGAGTCGATGGACACCGATCAGGTGCTGTCCGTGGCCAAGGAGTGCAACGCGGCGGTGGCCGAGAGTCACCCGGCGCTGTGCCAGCCGGAAGGCGTCGAGCTGATCGAAAAGGCGATCGCGGACGAGGGTCTGGATGCAGTGGTTGTGGCCGCTTGCTCGCAGCGCGATCACGTAGCCACCTTCAAGCTGCCCAACGTCTTCGTCCACCGCGCCAACCTGCGCGAGGGCGTGGCCTGGAGCCAGCCGCCAGGTGAGGAAGACACCCAGATGCTGGTCGAGGACCTGATCCGGATGAGCTTCGGCAAGATGAAGTTCGTCAGCGCACCGGAGCCGGAACCGGTCGAGATCCACAACCGGGTGCTGGTCATCGGCGGTGGCGTGACCGGCATGAGCGCGGCGCTGGACGCCGCCGGTGTCGGCCGCGAGGTGGTGCTGGTGGAGCGGGAAGGCGAGCTGGGCGGCTTCGCCAACAAGCTGCACAAGATCTTCCCCAAGGACCTGGAGCTGGCGGCCTACCCCGAGCCCGACGTGGACGGTCTCAAGGCGCAGGTGACCGAAAACGACAAGATCGCGGTCGAGCTCAACTCCACCGTGGAGAAGGTCTCCGGCGCCCCGGCCAGGTTCGAGGTCGCGCTGGCTGACCGCAACGGCGGCAAGCAGCTCCAGGTCGACTCGATCGTGCTGGCGGTCGGCTGGGAGCCATACGATCCCAACAAGCTGGGCGGCCTGGGTTACGGCAAGCCCAACGTGGTGACCAACGTCGAGTTCGAGGAGATGGCCAAGGCCGGTAAGATCGCCCGGCCGTCCGACGGCAAGCAGCCGGAGTCGGTGCTGTTCGTCCAGTGCGCCGGCTCGCGCGACGACGAGCACCTGCCCTACTGCTCGAACGTCTGCTGCGCCGCGACGCTGAAGCAGATCACCTACCTCAAGGAGCTCAACCCGGAGATGGACACCTACGTGGTCTACAAGGACATCCGGGCGCCGGGCCACTACGAGGAGGTCTACAAGCAGGTCCAGAAGCAGAACGCCATCTTCATCAAGGGCGAGGTGGAGTCGGTCGAGCCGGCCGACGAGGACAAACTGACCGTGCAGGCCAGCGACGAGCTGCTGGGCGAGCCGGTGTTCGTCGAGGCCGACTTGGTGGTGCTGGCCACCGGCATGCTGCCGACCACCCTGGACAACGACGTGCTCAACCTGGAGTACCGCCTGGGCAAGGAGCTGCCGGAGCGCGAGTACGGCTTCCCCAACTCGCACTTCATCTGCTTCCCCTACGAGACCCAGCGCACCGGCATCTACGCCGCCGGCTCGGTCCGCATGCCCATGGATCTGGCCAGCTCCATCGACGACGCGGCCGGTGCCGCGGCCAAGGCGGTCCAGTCGGCCGACCTGATCCAGCAGGGCCTGGCGGTCCACCCGCGGGTGGGCGACGCCAGCCTGCCGGACTTCAACCTCAAGCGCTGCACCCAGTGCAAGCGCTGCACCGAGGAATGCCCCTTCGGCGCGCTGAACGAGGACGAGAAGGGCACCCCCGAGCCCAACCCCACCCGCTGCCGTCGCTGCGGCGTGTGCATGGGCGCTTGCCCGGAGCGCATCGTCGAGTTCCCGGACTACAACGTCCAGATGATCTCGCAGCAGATCAAGGACATGTTCGTCCCGGACGAGTTCGAGGAGAAGCCGCGGGTGCTGTGCCTGGCCTGTGAAAACGACGCTTTGGCCGCCATCGACATGGCCGCCCACAACGGCCTGAAGCTCAACCCCTTCATCCGGGTGGTGCCGGTGCGCTGCCTGGGCTCGTTCAACATCATCTGGGTGGCCGATGCGCTGTCGAACGGCATCGACGGGGTGCTGCTGCTGGGCTGCAAGTCCGGCGACGACTACCAGTGCCACTTCATCCAGGGATCGGAGCTGTGTCAGACGCGCATGGGCAACGTCCAGGACACGCTGGACCGCCTGATGCTGGAGTCCGAACGGCTGCGCTTCCAGGAGGTGGCCATCACCGACTACGATCGGATCCCACAGCTCTTCGACGATTTCGTCGATAAGCTCGAAGAGCTCGGTCCGAACCCGTACAAGGACTAAGGGCCGCAGGCAGTCAGGAGGACCGAGGCATGAGCGAAGAACCCAAAGTCCCGATTCCCGAACTCGGCGGCGCCGTGGTGGCGACCGGCGGCGAGACGCTGTACCAGTGCATGCAGTGCGGCCTGTGCGTCGCATCCTGCCCCTGGCGCCTGGTCGAGGGCGACATCTCGCGCGACTTCAACACCCGCAAGGTGCAGCACATGGCCATGTTGGGGGTGGAGGGCTACGAGACCGAGGACGTGCTGTTCGCCTGTACGACCTGCGGCATCTGCTCCGACCGCTGCCCGCGCGAGTGCGATCCGATCGTCAACATGCGCGTGCTGCGCAACATGATCGGCGAGATGGGCTCGGTGCCGCAGGCCTATCGGCCGGTGATCGGCTCGTTGAACTCCAACGGCAACCCGTGGCAGGGCGAGCCCGACCAACGCACCGAGTGGACCGAAAAGGCCGGCGAGGTGCCGGAGTTCGGCCCGGACACCGAGTACCTGCTCTTCGTCTGCTGCACCTCGTGCTACGACTCGCGCTCGAAGAAGATCGCCCGGGCCATCGCCTCGCTGCTGAACAAGGCCGGCGTCAGCTGGGGCATCATCGGCAACGACGAGCAGTGTTGCGGCGAGGCGGTGCGCAAGCTCGGCTCCGAAGAGACCTTCCAGTCGCTGGCCGAGCACAACATCGGGCTGTTCAACGACAAGGGGGTGAAGAAGATCATCACCACCTCGCCCCACTGTCTCTACAGCTTCCGCTACGAGTACCCGGAACTCGGCGGCGAGTACGAGGTGCTGCACTACACCCAGCTGCTCGAGCAGCTCATCGCCGACGGCAAGCTCAAGCCGTCGCAGGACTTCGACAAGAAGGTCATCTTCCACGATCCGTGCTATCTCGGCCGCCACAACGAGGTCTACGAGGCACCGCGCAAGGTGCTCGACGCGCTGCCCAAGGCCGAGCGGGTCGAGATGGAGCGCATGGGCCCGCAGAGTATCTGTTGCGGCGGCGGCGGCGGGCGGGTCTGGATGGAGACCCCACCCGGGGCCCGCTTCGGCGACCTGCGCGTGGCCGATGCGGTGGAGAAGCAGGCCGACGTGCTGGCCACGGCCTGTCCCTACTGCACCATCATGATCGATGCGTCGAACATGGCCATGGGCAAGGAGGAGATGGAGATACTGGACGTGGCCGAGCTGCTCGACGCCTGCACCTGAGCCGGCGCCCGATCCCGGCATTTCCCCCCGGTCCCGAGCCAAGGGACCGGGTTTTTTTGTTTCACAAATGAATCAGATCCTTGGCGGCCTGCCAGGGTGTCACTTGGAGTTGACGGATCAACGGGTTATGCGTAAAGTAGGCTCGCCTCCGCCGGGCTGTTGTTGCGAAAACGCAACAAGTGTCCGGTCGGAAAGGGAGCGGCGCAGCCAGGGGGATGAAGGATTCGGAGCGATGCGGCCGGTCGAAGACAAACGATTCTTGGAGACCATTCTCGATTCGGTGGCCGACGGCGTGTTCACCGTCGACCAGAACTGGCGCATCAGCTCGTTCAACCGCGCCGCCGAGCGGATCACCGGGGTGCCGGCCGAGCAGGCCATCGGCAAGCGCTGCAGCGAGGTCTTCCACGCCGACATCTGCGAGCGCGGCTGCGCGCTGCGCCAGACCCTGGACACCGGCTGCCAGCAGATCGACCGTCCGGCGCGCATTTTGGACGCGCGCGGCCGCTCGGTGCCCATCTCGTTGAGCACGGCCGTGCTGCGCGACCCGGATGGCACCCTGCTCGGCGCGGTGGAGACCTTCCGCGACCTGTCGGCGCTCGAGCGGCTGCGCCGCGAGATCACCAGCCAGTACACCTTCGAGGATATCGTCGGCAAGTCCAAGGCGTTCCGCAAGATCTTCGCCATGCTGCCCGATGTCGCCGAGAGCGAGGCCACGGTGCTGATCGAGGGGCCCTCCGGCTCGGGCAAGGAGCTGATGGCCCGGGCGGTGCACAACCTCAGCTCGCGGCGCAACAAGCCCTACGTGGTGGTCAGCTGCGGCAGCCTGCCGGTCAACCTGTTCGAGTCCGAGCTGTTCGGCTACGTCCAGGGCGCCTTCACCGACGCAAAGCGCGACAAGCCCGGCCGGCTGACCCAGGCCGAAGGCGGCACCGTGTTCCTCGACGAGGTCGGCGACCTGCCGCCGGCCACCCAGGTCAAGCTGCTGCGGGTGCTGCAGGAGCACGAGTACGAGCCATTGGGCTCCACCCGCACCGAGCGCTGCAACGTGCGCGTGGTGGCGGCCACCAACCAGAAGCTGGCCGAGCGGGTCAGCCAGGGGCGCTTTCGCGACGACCTCTACTTCCGGCTGGCCGTGGTGCGCCTGGACCTGCCGCCGCTGTCGGCGCGCCGCGGCGATATCCCGCTGCTGGTCGAGCACTTCATCGAGCGCTACAACGCCAAGCGCGGCAAGAACATCGTCGGCGTCGGCCCGGAGGTGATGGAAGCCTTCATGCGCTACGATTTTCCGGGCAACGTGCGCGAACTCGAAAACCTTATCGAGTTCGCCTTCGTGCTGTGCCACAATCGCCAGATCGATCTGGCCCACCTGCCCGAGGACTTCCTGGCCAAAGTGCGCAAACCCGCCCCGCAGGAGCGCGATGCGGTGCCAGCCTCGGGCCTGAAGCTGGCCGAGGCCGAGACCATCGAGTCCACCCTGCGCCACACCGCCGGCCACATCGGCCAGGCCGCCCGCGAACTCGGCATCAGCCGCACCACCCTGTGGCGCAAGATGAAGAAGTACGCCATCCAGGCTGACAAGTTCCGCCCCTCCTGAAACCACCTTGCAGGGCTCGTCGGGAAACCACGGCCTATCGCTCAAGGAATGTTTCACCATTGAATCATTGAATGTTGCACTGTTCCATGCGTGGAGCAGAATTCCGTCTTGCCCATTTGCCTGAAAACCCAAATTCCGCTTTCTGCACGGGCAATTGACGCATAATGCGACCCGTGGCGCGCATTTTGCGGCGCTGTTGCAGCGGAGGTGATGGTGCTCAAGGTGGCCATGCCCCGCTTCGGGGAAGAGATCGCACCCTGCTTCGAGTACTCGGCAACGGTGGCCATCTTCACCATCGCGCGCGGCCGCGTCGAGGAGCAGATGGACTTCAGCCTGCAGAGCCGCGAGGCGCTGGATCGGGTGCGCTTGCTGCGCGACCAACAGGTCGACGTGCTGATCTGCGGCGGGGTGCAGGAGGCGGTCGAGCGCTTGATCGAGGCGCGCGGCATCCGGGTCATCTCCTGGGTGGGCGGCCGGGTCGAGGATCTGCTGCAGCAGTTCATCGCCGGCCGGCTGGTGCCGGGCAGCGCCAGGCTTGGCGGCAACGGGCGAACGGAAAAGGGCACCGAAGACAAATCGGATGAGTAGGTAGCGGGAGCGACCATGAGCGAGACCAAGAACAAGTATGCCTTCTACATCGAGCCAAAGGCACTGGACGTGCGCGAGCGGCCGCGCAAGTTCCTCCAGGCCTTCGCCGCCGTGCTGGAGCACTCCAACTACGGCCTGCCGCTGGACGTGTTCAGCCGCGTCAGCGCCAAGTGCGCGCGCTGCGCCTCGAGCTGCCAGCTCTACGAGGTCACCGGCGCCGAGCGGGACATCCCCTGCCACCGATCCGAGCTGCTGCTGCGCATCTACCGGCGCTACTTCACCCGGGCCGGGGTGTTCAAGGCGCGCCTGTTCGGCGGCTTCACCCTGACCGACGCCGACCTGGATGAGTTGGCGGACGCCTACTACCGCTGTACCGCCTGCAGGCGCTGCAAGCTGACCTGCCCGCTGGGCATCGATCACGGCCTGATCACGCACCTGGCCCGCTGGCTGCTGGCCGAGATCGACGTCATTCCCAAGGCGCTGGTGGTGTCGGTGCGCGAGCAGCTCGAGGGGGTGGGCAACACCTCGGCCATCCCGGCACCGGCCATGCAGGACACTTGCGAGTTTCTGGAAGAGGAATTCGAGGACGACTACGGCATCCAGATCCGCTTCCCCATCGACCAGGAAGGGGCCGAGTACATCTTCTTTCCGGCCGTGTCGGACTACCTGCTCGAGCCCGACACCCTGATGGGCAACGCCGCGGTCATGCACGCCAGCGGCGGCTCCTGGACCATCGGCAGCAAGAACTTCGATGGCATCAACTACGGCCTTTTCTACTCCGACCGCATGATGGAACGGATCGTCAACAATGTGGTGGCCGAGGCGCGCCGGCTCAAGGCCGACAAGATCCTGGTCGGCGAGTGCGGCCACGCCACCCGTTCGGCCTGGTTCGTGCCCACCTTCGGCGGCCCCGACGCCCCCGAGGTGGTCAACTTCCTGCAGTACACCCACGCCGCCCTGCAGGCCGGCAAGATTCCGTTGCAGAAGGACAAGATCAGCGAACGGGTCACCTACCACGATCCGTGCAACATCGCCCGCTCCGGCCGCATCGTCGGGGAGCCCCGCGCCATCCTGCGCGCCATCTGCAGCGACTTCGTCGAGATGACGCCCAACCGCACCGAGAACTACTGCTGTGGCGGCGGCGGCGGCACGGTCTCGATCGACGAGATGCGCGAGTTCCGCACCGGTCTGATGGGCAAGCGCAAGGCCGATCAGATCCGGGCCACCGGCGCGAAGCTGCTGGTCGCCCCCTGCGCCAACTGCAAGAAACAGCTCAAGGAGGTCTGCGAGGACCACGGTTTGGAGGAGGTCGAGGTGGTCGGCCTGCACGATCTGATGCTCAAGGTCATCGACTTCGCTGCGCTCGGCGCCAGCGCAACCGGCGGCGACACCGCTGACGCCGACGCCGAGCCCGATGCCGAGGAAGAACGCGCCCGAGCGGAGGTGAGCTGATGGAAGCCTGGAACGATTTTGCCCGCGGACCGCTGTTCCTGTTCGCCTTCAGCTTCATGGTGCTGGGCTTGCTGCGGGTGGTGGTGCTGACCGCGATCGAGCTGCGCCGCGCCATGCGCCGGGCCGGGGACAAGAACCTGTCCAAGAAGGCGCTGCTGGTGGCCACCGCCAAGTGGCTGCTGCCGGTCGGCCAGCTCAAGCACCGCTTCGTCTACAGCCTGACCTCGATCCTGTTCCACGTCGCCATCATCCTGGTGCCGATATTCCTGGCCGGCCACATCGCGCTGTGGGAACGCGGCCTGGGCATCTCGTGGCCGGCGCTGGACAACCGGGTGGCCGACGGCCTGACCCTGCTGGCGCTGGCCACCGCCGCAGCGCTGCTGCTGCTGCGCCTCGGCGCCCGGGCCACCCGGGCCTTGTCGCGACCGCAGGATTACCTGATCCCCTTGCTGGTGGCCCTGCCCTTCGCCTCCGGCTTCCTGGTCATGCATCCCGCGCTCAACCCCTTCGGCTACCAGGCCACCCTGCTGGTGCACGTGCTCAGCGGCAACCTGGTCTTCATCCTGATGCCGGTGACCAAGCTCAGCCACGCGGTGTTGATGCCCAGCGTGCAGACCGTGGCCGCGGCCGGCTGGCACTTCCCGCCGGATGCCGGCAGCCGGGTCGCAGCCAGCCTGGGCAAGGAAGGAGAACCGGTATGAGCCGCAACCGTGCCATCTTGATCGACACCACCCGCTGCACCGGCTGCGAGGATTGCATTGCGGCCTGCAAGCAGGAAAACGACCTGGGCAAGGATCAGCCGCGGCCCTGGAAGCCGCGCATCGATGCGCTGTCGTCGACCCGCTACTCGACCATTCTGCGCCGACCCGGCGGCCACAACGTGCGCGTGCAGTGCCGCCACTGCCTCGAGCCGGCCTGCGTCTCGGCCTGCCTGGTCGGCGCCATGCAGAAGACGCCCGAGGGGGCGGTGATCTACGACAGCGACCTGTGCATGGGCTGCCGCTACTGCATGACCGCCTGCCCCTTCGGCATTCCGCGCTACGATTGGCAAGACGCGGTGCCCTACGTGCGCAAGTGCACCCTGTGCCACCCGCGCATCGAACAGGGCAAGCAGCCGGCCTGCGTCGACGCCTGCCGCTACGACGCCATGATCTTCGGCACCCGCGATGCCATCCTGGCCGAGGCCCGGCAGCGGGTGGCCGCCCGGCCCGACCGCTACCGGCCCCATGTCTGCGGCGAGACCGAGATCGGCGGCACCTCGGTGTTCTACGTCTCCGACATCCCGTTGCACTTCTTGAGCTTCAAGCCCGAGCTGGGCGAAAAGCCCCTGCCCGAGCGCACCTGGGCCGCGCTGTCCAAGGTGCCGCCGCTGGTGCTGGGCGTGGGCGGCTTGATGACCGGCCTGTACTGGTTCATCGGCCGGCGCATGCGCCTGGCCGAGAAGCGCGCAGCCGAACAGCCCCCGATCGAGCCGCCCTCGACCCCGGCGGACGACGACTCCAGCCCGGCGGCCGACACGGCCGCCGGTGAAGACGACGAGAAGACGTCATGAGCACGCGCCAATCGATCCTGAAGTCCATCCTGTGGGCCATCGTCGGCGTGCTGGCGGTGGTGACCATCGCCCGGTTCATGCGCGGGCTGGGCGCCACCACCAACCTGACCGACACCACCCCCTGGGGCATGTGGATCGCCTTCGACGTCATGTCCGGCGTGGCCCTGGCCGCCGGCGGCTTCGTGCTGGCGGCCACCGTCTACATTTTCAGGCTGAAGAAGTACGCCGCCTTCGCCCGGCCGGCGATCCTGACGGCCTTTCTGGGCTACGCCGCGGTGGCCGTCGGCCTGCTCTACGACCTGGGCCTGCCGTGGCACATCTGGCACCCGCTCTTCTTCCCGCAGCCCGAGTCGGTGCTGTTCGAAGTGGCCATGTGCGTCATGCTGTATCTGACCGTGCTGTTTCTGGAGTTCAGCCCGGTCATCCTGGAGCACCCCTGGTTCGACCGCCCGTTCTTTCGCAAGGTGCTGCGCTTTCTACGCAAGGCGGGCATTCCGCTGGTGATCGCCGGTATCGTGCTGTCGACGCTGCACCAGTCCTCGCTGGGCTCGCTGTTCCTGATCGCGCCCTACCGCCTGCACGAGCTGTGGTACAGCCCGATCATCTGGATCCTGTTTCTGGTCTCGGCGGTGGGGCTGGGCTTGATGATGGTGACCGCCGAGTCGTACTTCTCGGCCTGGTTCTTCGGCCACAAGCTGCGCATGGATCGCCTGGCCGGCCTGGGACTGGCCGCAGCCATCGTGCTGCTGGTCTACGTCGGCCTGCGGCTGGGCGACCTGGCGGACCGCGGCGATCTGGGCCTAGCCTTCGACGGCAGCTGGCAGGCCAACCTGTTCCTGTTCGAAGTGGGCATGGCAGCGCTGCTGCCGGCCCTGCTGCTGCTGTTCAAGCGGGTGCGCAGCAGCAAGGTCTGGCTCGGCATCTGCGCCGCCATGGTGGTGCTGGGCATGATCGGCTACCGCTTCGATGTCTGCATCGTGGCCTTCTACCGGCCGGAATCCATGGCCTACTTCCCCTCCTGGATGGAGATCGCCGTCAGCGTCGGCATCGTGGCGGCTTTCATGCTGGTGTTCATCTTCTTCGTCGAGCACCTGCGGGTATACTCCGACACCGGCGACGGCGAAGAGCACGCCGAGCCCCGGAAAAAGCCCCTGCCGCCGCCGATCGCCTACTCCCCGGCCGGCATGCAGCAGCTGCTGCCGCAGCGGCTGGCCGGGCCCCGCCGGTACTCGCTGGCGGCCATCGCCGCTGGCGCGCTCGCCGTGTCCCTGTTGCCCGCGGGGGTGATCACCGGCGAGACCTTCACCGAGACGCCGGTGGCCGCACCGCGCACCGTCTCGGGCGCGGTGCGTGATGGAGCGCCCGGCGAGGCCCGCACATTCTTCCTGGCCACACCCGAGGATCCCCCGCCGGCGAGCGCCGATCCGGCACGCCTGATGCTGATCGACGGCAACCGCAACCAGCGGCTGGTGATGTTCTATCACGACGGCCACGTCGACGAGCTAGGCGGCGATACATCCTGCGGCGTGTGTCACCACATGAACATGCCGCTCGACAGCAACAGCGCCTGTTACGAGTGTCACCGCGACATGTACCTGACCAGCGACATCTTCGACCACGACAGCCACGTCGATGCGTTCGGCGGCAACCCGGGCTGTCACGAGTGCCACGGCTCGACCGACGGCGCCAAGACCCGCCAGTCGGCCATCGCTTGCGGCGAGTGCCACCAGGACATGCTGGTGGCCGACGCCGCCATCGCCCCGCCCGAAGGCGGCCTGCTCGGCTTCGCCACCGGCTACATGGACGCCATGCACGGTCTGTGTATAGACTGCCACCAACGGATGCGGGCCGAACGGCCGGGGGACTTCCGGCCCGATTTCGCCGAATGCGCCACCTGCCATCGGCCCATCGACCAGGCCCGGCTGCGCGACTTGATGCCGCTGCCGTCCGGCCTGCGCTGAGCCACCGGGGGCGAAGGCGAGGTCCTGTAGACCGATGGTATCGCAAACCATACGCGAGTGGGTGCGCAACGAGCTGTGGGATCAGGTGCCGGTGGCCATCAGCGTCATCGACCCCGACTTCCGCATCGTCGAGGCCAACCGCTCCTTCACCGAGACCTACGGCTCCTGGCAGGACCGACCCTGCTACGAGGTCTACAAGGGCCGCGAGGAGCGCTGCGAAAACTGCGCAGCGGTCAGGACCTTCACCGACGGCCAGGTGCGGGTGCGTGAAGAAAAAGGCGTCGTGCGCGACGGCCAGCAGAGCTACTACATCGTGCACATGGTGCCGCTGGTGCATGAGAACGGCGAGATCCCCTACATCATCGAGATGTCGACCGACATCACGGTGACCAAGCAGCTCGAGCACGACAAGCTCGAAGCCGAACGGCTGGCCGCGGTGGGCCAAACCGTGGCCGGGCTGGCCCATGGCATCAAGAACGTACTGATGGGCCTCGAGGGCGGCATGTACGTCGTCCGCTCGGGCATGGAACGCGCCGACACCGATCGCATCAGCCGCGGCTGGTCCATGCTCGAGGAGAACATCGGCCGCATCTCGTCCTTCGTCAAGGAGTTCCTGGAATTCGCCCGCGGCCGCACCCCCGAGGTGCAGCTGGTCGATCCCAACCGCCTGGTCCGCGAGGTGTTCGAGCTGTTTCGCGACAAGGCGGCGCTGGCCGGAATCGGGATCGAGATCGAGCTGCAAGACGGCGTCCCCTGGGCGCTGATGGACGAGAGCGGCATCCACGACTGCGTCTCCAATCTGGTCTCCAACGCGCTCGACGCCTGCGAGATCAGCGACAAGCCCGATCGCACCGTCACCCTGCGCACCTACGAGCAGGACAACACCCTGGTGATCGAGGTGGCCGACGACGGCGCCGGCATGGACTACGATGTCAAGAAGAAGGTGTTCACCAACTTCTTCTCGACCAAGGGCTCGAACAAGGGCACGGGGCTGGGTCTGTTGACCACCCGCAAGATCGTGCAGGAGCACGGCGGCAAGGTCTCCTTCGAGTCGGCCGCCGGCATCGGCTCCGTGTTTCGGCTCGAGTTCCCGCGCGATCGTCTGCCCCAGCCGAACGAGGACGAGCAGAGTGAGCCAAACCAATCGGAGGAGGTGGCCCATGACGCGGCCCGAAGACAAGACCATCCTGGTGGTCGATGACGAGCCCAACGTGCGCGAGTACCTGGCGACGGTGCTCGAGGATGCCGGTTTCCAGGTCCGCATCGCCTCCGACGGAGAGGAAGCGCTGGAAACCATCCGGCAAAATAAGCCCGACTTCATCTCGCTGGATCTGGTCATGCCGCGCAAGTCCGGCCACCGCCTGCTCTACGAGCTGAAACGAGACAAGGAGCTGGCCCGCATTCCGGTGCTGATCGTCACCGCCCACGCCAAGGACGACCTGGGCCAGGCCGACATGGACGAGATCCTGGACAACCGCGTCATGTCCGGCCCCGGCGTCTACCTCGAAAAGCCGGTCAATCCCCGGAACTATGTGCGCAGCGTCAAGCGCGCCCTGGGTCTGGAAGTGGAGGAGGACGAGGCCGAGCAGAAGCTGGGCCTGCGCGAGGAACTCAACGAGAGCCTTCGCGGCGCCAGCCCCGAGGCGCTGCGCAAGGCGCTCGAGGCCCTAAAGAAGGACGGCAAGGCTTGACCTGCGTCGCGCCGCCGACCATGATGGAGCCGGCGGACGGCACCCGCCCGAAAGGAGCGCTGCGATGAGCGAGCAACCAACCGGCGGCAAGAAGATCCTGATCATCGATGACGAGCCCAACGTCGTGGCCTATCTCGAGACCCTGCTGCAGGACAACGGCTACGCCACCAGCGGCGCCGCCAACGGCCGCGAGGGGTTGGAGAAGATGCGCGCCGAACGGCCCGACCTGGTCTGCCTCGACATCACCATGCCCGAGAAGTCGGGCATCGCCTTCTACCGCGAGATCAAGGACGATCCCGAGCTGCAGGCGGTCCCGGTGGTGGTGGTCACGGCGGTGACCGGCCACGGCGGCGATCCCAAGCCCTTCGAGCAGTTCCTCAAGTCACGCCGCCAGGTGCCGCCCCCGGAGGCCTTCTTCCCCAAGCCGATCGACCGCGAGCAGTTCATCGCCAAGGTCGGCGAGATCCTCGGCGGCTGACCCTTCCGCCCGATCACCGGCGCCCGGCGGGCTCTCCAGGGCAACCCGCCCCTTCCCGCCGCAGGACCCGGTGCAACTCAGCCTTTCCGTACGTGCCTCGACAATCGTCCAGGAATGCATGCAGGGCTCCGAGGTCGCCATAGGAATATGCGTATACCTCCCGGTTTTGGGCTCGGTTCTGAGCAATCAGAGCACCCGCAGCACCGGGTATGCGTGAACTCACCGCGTGCAACAAGCCGACCGCGCCCACCAGCACGGCCAGCCCGACAGCAAAGCGGATCCATGTGCCGATTGCGTATCTCATCCAGAGTAAACCGCGAACAGGATACCGCCGAAGGCCAACCAGGACATCAGCAGGGTCAAGGCCAGGTTGAAGCTCTGGCCGACGATGTAGAGGATGATCGGTTTGCCACCGACCAATTGGTTGGCCAGTTCCTTGAAGTTGGACTCGAGCCCGATGGCGACGAAGGCCAGGCAGAACAGCCAACCCCGAAAGACCCGCGAGAGCGACAGGACCCCCGATACCTCCTGCTCACCCATGGTCGGCAGCAGCACGAAGCTGAACAGCAACGACATGGCCACGAAGCCGATGATGAACTTGGGAAAGCGGTACCAGATCTCCAGCAGGCTCGGCCGGGGTGCGCCCGGCTCGCGATCGATCTTGGTGATCCAGGCCAGGGCGACGGCGAAGGCCACCAGCCCGATCAGGATATTCTGTATCATCTTGACCACGGCCGCGACCTTCTCGGCGGTCTCGCCCAGGAAGGCTCCGGCGGCCACGACAGCCCCGGTCGAGTCGATGGTGCCCCCGAGCCAGCCGCCGGCCACGGCCGGCGACATGCCCACCAGCTTGCACAAGGGCGGCATGCTGATCATCATCAGGACCGTGAAGATCATCGTCATGCCCACGGCCAGGGTCAGCTCAGACTTCTTGCCGCGGCAGGCCGCGGTCACCGCGATGGCCGCCGAGACCCCGCAGACCGAGGTCGCCGCAGCGATGATGATGGTCAGCTTCTTGGAGGCCATCTTCAGCCAGCGGGTGCCGAACCACCACATGATCACGATGACCGTCGGGGTGACGACCCAAGCGATCATCAGACCGGGCAGACCGAGCTTGAGGATCTCGGAAAACAGGATCTCGCCTCCCAGCAGCACCAGCCCGGCTTTGATGAACATCTCCGACCTGGCGCCGGCCAGAAGCCACTTGGGCGTACCGATGGTATTTGCGATGAGCAATCCCAGCGCCAGCGCCCAGATCGCGTAGCCCAGCCCCCAGGCCTTGATCGTGACCTGGCTGGCCAAGAAGTACGAGACGACCGCCAGTCCGAACACGACCAGGTAGCCACCGACAAACCGCTTCCAGTCCTCCGCCATCACCGCCACGCCCACGGTCAGCATGACCCCCAGCCCGAGGCCCAACACCGCGATCCACAGGAGCCGCAGGTCGGGGAATGCCTCGAGCGGGTTGGCGATCCACTTGCCGACCGTGGGGACCGTCGTGACGCCGCCCACCAGGATGGCGACGAACAGGATCAGGGCGAACCAAATCGCCCAGTAGTCCTCGGATCTCCAGAGTTTTTTAATTTCTTCGGCCACGGAATCTCTCCCCGGCGCTTTTTGAACGAGATTGCGCTTTTGGAACTGTAGTGTACCAAGCCTCTGCGATCCTGGTCTAGCGGAAATCCATGGCTGTCGGTTGGCAGACATGGACACTGTCCAGCAGCCTGACACCGCCGGCGACCACGGGCTGTGCCGGCTGCAGCGGCGCATGCTCACTCCGGGTCTAAGCTGCAAGTTTGCAAATTTTTCGAAGAAAACCCGATAGCTGGTAAAACCGGACAAACGTCCTCTTGTCAAGCCGGGCACAGAGATTATATTCCTGGGCACAAAACCAAGCACCGGCCGCATCCGGCCAGGCGGGAGGATGACCCATGTCGATGAAGGAACTCCAGGAAGATCTCGTCAAGAAGATGAAGCAGTGGCAGAAGATCGAGGACTCGTCGGTCACCTCGACCGGCAAGATCATCGAGCAGACCGACAACAAGCTCATCCGGGCGGTGGCCGAGATCATCCAGGCCGACTCCAAGATGCACTACCGCATCCAGGATCTGATCGCCGCCACGCTGGAGCGCGAGCAGATCAACCTGACCCCGGACGACATGGCCTCGGTCTGGACGGCCATCGAGGAGCACATCAAGATCGAGAAGAAGATGGTCGAGTACGTCAGCAAGACCCTCGATGAGATCAAGGGCAAGAAGATGCTGGTCCAGGAGTACCTGCTCAACTACCTCAAGACCGACGAGGAAAAGCACGACAAGCTGCTCGAGGATCTGGAGAAGATCAAGGGCGGCATGTACCCCTACGCCGGCTAGCAGCGCCGGCAGCGGCACCGATTCGCCGCTTGTGCCGCAGTGCTTTCAGCGCTAGCATGGAGTTCGTGGCCAGCCGACTCAGCGAACGCAGACCAATACGCCCGGGCGGCACGCGTGCACTGCGCGCCGCCGGCCTGGGACTGGCTCTGGTGTGGGCTTTGGCCGGCTGCAGCTCGGGCTCGGGCCAACCCGGTGATGGCGGCGCCGACGGGATGCGGGACGGCGACGACCGGGTGGCCTGCGAGCCGGGCCAGACCCGCTGCTACTACCAGGAGTACCAAGAGTGTCGCGACGGCTGGTTCACCACCGTCGAGACCTGCCGCGAGCCGCTGGTCTGCGCCCAGGACCTGGGCTGCGCAGCTTGCAACCCGGGCCTGCCCACCACATGCGTCGACGGCGACGTCTACGCCTGCGATCCGGACGGCAGCATCGGCGCGCTGGTGGAACGCTGCGCCGCCGGCTGTCGCTACGGCGCCTGCGAGGGCGGCTGCAGCGCCGCCTCGCAGCTGATCTACGTGGTCGACGACAGCTACCGCCTGCTGAGCTTCAGCCCGCAGGATGGAGCCAACGCGTTCGAGCTGGTCTGTGAGCTGGACTGCCCGGCCGCTCCCTCCTGGCCGGCCTGGGGCGCCGGCGGCGCGGCCACGCCGTTTTCGATGTCAGTCGACCGCTCGGCCCGGGCCTGGGTGCTCTATACCAGCGGTGAGATCTTCTGGGTCGACACCGCCAGCGGCCGCTGCAGCGCCAGCGGCTGGGTGCCCGACGCCGGCGGCTTCGAGCTGTTCGGCATGGGCTTCGTCTCCGACGAGGCCGGCTCGGAAACCGAGACGCTGTACATCGCAGGCGGCCTGGTGGGCGAGTTGGCCGGGGGGCAGATCGCGGGCGTCGAACCGGAGACCCTGAACGTCAGCAACGTGGGCCCGGTGCCGGCGGCCGAGTACAGCCCGGAGCTGACGGGCACCGGCGAGGCCCGCTTCTACGCCTACTTCCCCGGCCAGAACGATTCCTTCGTGGCCGAACTGAGCAAGGTCGACGGCGGCATCGTACAGCGCTGGGACCTGCCCCCGCTCGGCGGCACGGTGCGCGCATGGGCCTTCGCCCACTGGGGCGGCAAGTTCTATATCTTCGTCACCGTGCGCGAAGGCGGCGGCAACAACTCGCAGGTGCTGCGCCTGGATCCGGACAACGGCCAGACCAGCACCATTCTCGAGGATCTGCCCTACATCATCGTGGGCGCCGGTGTCTCCACCTGCGCCCCGACCTATGAGCCATAAGCGCCATTGACAGCAGCAGGCCGGCGGCGGACGGGCCGCCCGCCGGGGCGTGGGCGCAACCGGACTCGGCCGGCGACGCCTGGCAGACCCCGGCCTGGCAGGTGGCCCGGGCGCCGCAAATGCTGCCGTCCGGAACCGGCTGGTGGATGCAGCCTTGTTCGATCGAGCACAGGTCCTCGGTGCAGGGGTTCTCGTCAAAGCAGGCCAGGGTCGAGGGCTGGAACACGCAGCCGGTGGCCGGATCGCACAGGTCCTTGGTGCAGCCCACCCCGTCCGCACACTCCAGCGGCTGGCCCGCCTGGCAGCGGCCGGCCCGGCACTGCTCCCGGCCGTTGCACAGGTTGCCATCGGCGCAGTCGGTACCGTCCGGCAAGGGCATGCAGCGGCCCTCCTGGCCCGGCAGGGCGCAGCTGTAGCAGCGGCCGTCGCAGTCCTCCTCGCAGCAGACCCCCTCGACGCAGCTCCAGGACTCGCAGTCCTCGTCCCGGTCGCAGGCGGCACCGGCGGGTGCGCCCAGGAAATCGGCGATGAAGGGCTCGAAGGCGTCGACCTTGGTGGCACAGCCGAAGTACTGGCAGCCCTCGGCGGTGTAGGAGTTGACCCCGGCCACGTAGCGCCGGCCGCCGCGCTCGATGAAGGCCGGCCCGCCGCTGTCGCCGGAGCAGATGCCGGTATCGGCCTGATCGATACAGATGGTGTTCTGCTGGGCGTAGTGGCAGCCGTACAGGTTGGTACAAACCAGATCCACCGGCGCATGCATCCACATCTTCAGCCCATCGCTGCCCCAGGAGTTGACCCCGAAGCCGACGAACAGCAGCGCGGTGCCGCGATCGGCATCGGTCACCGCCAACGCCGCCGGCAGCGCCGGCACCGGCACCGCGTCCGCGGGCGGATCGCGCTCCAGCCGGATCAGCGCGATATCGTTTCGTATTCGGTCCGCATCCCAGTCCGGGTGCAAGCGCAGCTCGACCACCTCGCGGGTGGCGCCCGACATGCGGTTCTCGCCGAAGCGCACGGTCACCCGCTCGGGGGTCAGATCCTCGATGTCCAGACAGTGGGCTGCCAACAGCACCACCCGACGCGAGATCAAGGTGCCGGTGCACATGAAGGCTCCGCCACCGGGAGAATACGACTCGACCAGCACCACCTCGGGGTACTCGCCCACCTCGGCCAGGGTGCCGCCCAGGATGGGCTGACCGCGGTGGGTCCAGCCGGTGTTCCGCTCCGGCCCGTCCAGCCCGTCCGGGCCGCAGGCGGCCGCCAGCCCGAGCGTCGCCAGAAGGGCCCAACGCCGACTCAGTGTTCGCATCGACGACTCCAGCCTCCCCCATTCACGGCCCAGTCTAACGCCTCCGTCCGCCAGAAAAAAGTCCCGGGCCGCAATGGT
>CAYVQE010000079.1:0-29070 GCA_964454005.1 uncultured Myxococcales bacterium | reverse complement strand
GGCTCGGGCTCGACCGGCTCGGGCTCGACCGGCGGCGGTTCGACCGGCTCTGGCTCGACCGGCGGCTCGGCCGGCGGCGGCTCGGCCGGCTGTGTTGTGGCTGGCTGGGTCCCGGCTGCGGCCGGCGCCGGGCTGGGCGACGGCTCGCCCCAGCCGCTTCCGAGGTCGATCACCGGCTCCGCCGGTGCGGCCACGGCCGGCTGGCCAGCGGCTGCCGGCGGCTCGGTGGCGGCCGGCTGGGAGCTGGCCGCTCCAGGCGGCTCAGCGGCCACCGCGGCCACGGCCGCGTCCAGCTCGTCGAGCAGGCCCAGGTTGTCCTCCATCTGCTCGAAGGCATCGCGCCGGACGCGCTCGTCCAGGCCGCGCACCATGGTGGCCAGCGCGTCCAGGTCGGCCGGCGCCTGACCGCTCAGCTTCAGCGTGCGCGCCTCGCGCTCCAGCAGCGCCAGCGTGTGGGTGCCCAGCGCCACCATCTCGAGCTGGCCGGGCTGGGCGGCGATCAGCTCGACCTGGATGCCCTGCAGCTCGGTCCGGCCGCGCAGCCGCAGCACGTCGTGCTCCAGGTCGAGCCGAATGCCCAAACCGGCCACCTGGTCGCGGATGCGCCCCAGCTCGCCGAGCGCCTCGCCCAGCATCCGGGCCGCCGCGGCGCAGAACTGAGCCGGTTGCTCCAGCCCGACCACCGCCACCCGCGGCAGACTGCGCAGGAAGGCGGGATCGTGGATCTTGACCCGGTCGCGGCCGGCGCCGTAGACCCGCAGCCGGGCGATGGTCGCGCGCGTCAGGGGGTGGAAGAAGGTGCCGCCCTGCACCGGGATGAAGGCCACCAGCCCGCGCTGGGGATCGTCCAACTCGAAGGACTCGACCAGCGGGGCCAGCAGCCCGCGCAGCTGTTCGAGATCGGCCGCAGTGCTCATCGTCGTCTCCGCCATCCGCGATGGTAACCGCTCGGCCCGGGCCGGAACAACCCCGGCTGGGCCGCTCGGCCCGGCCGCGGCCGGCAGGGCCTCAGGCGTCCGGGCGGGCGTCCGGTGCGGCGCGCCGGCGGGCCCGCCGCAGGCGCGCCTCTTCCAGGCTCAGACGGCAGCCGCAGTAGTCCTGCCGATAGAGGTCCAGCTCGCGCGAGCGTTGCAGCGACAGCCCGTAGCCGTCGCGCTTCTTGAAGTCCTCGGCCAGGTACGCCACCCCGACCTCCTCGGCCACCGCCCGGCCGATGGCAGCCAGCACGGCCGAGCTCTTGTGCCGGCTCAGGCTCAGGGTCATGGTGAAGCAGTCGCAGCCCCGCTCGCGGGCCAGCGCTGCGGTGCGCTCCATGCGCAGCCGGTAGCAGGCCTGGCAACGCGGCCGGTGGCTGCTCTCGGGCTCGGCGGCGTGCGGGCCCACCACCCGCTCCCAGATCGCGGGTTCGTAGTCGCGCTCGATGAGCTCCAGCCGGCCTTGGCCGCACAGCCGCCGCACGTCCGCCAAGCGGCGCTCGGCCTCGGCCGCCGGATGGATGTTGAGCCCATCGAACACCAGCAGCAGCTCGTAGCGGTCCGCCAGCCGCTCCAGCGGCACACTGGCGCAGGGTGCACAGCAGGCGTGCACCAGCAGGCGCGGCCTGGCGGGCGCCGGGCTCATCGGTTCCCGGTCGGATCGCCGGCCGCCGCCGAGGACGGTCGGACGCCGCCGAAACGCTCCCAGGCCTTGAGGTAGTACAGCGCGGTGCGCAGCTGGTAATCGTCGATGGCCTCCAGATCGGCGCGCGTCTGGCCGGCCTCGGTCTTGCGCTGTAGGTGACCCTCCAGGTCGATCTCGCGGGTGGGCCTGATCTCGCTGTCGCCCCGCGGCGGGTTGCGCGGCACCACCACGTCCGGCACGATGCCCTGCTCCTGGATCGACCGCAGCTTGGGCGTGTAGTAGCGGGCGATGGTCAGCTTCAACCCGGAGCCGTCCTTCAGCCCGACCACGGTCTGCACCGAGCCCTTGCCGAAGGTGTCCACCCCCATGACCAGCGCCCGCTGGTGGTCCTGCAGCGCCCCGGCCACGATCTCCGAGGCCGAGGCCGAGCCGCCGTTGACCAGACAGACCATGGGGTAATCCGGCTCGGTGCCGCGGCGGTGGGCCTTGTCGCGCTCGGCCTTGCGGGCGCGGCCCCGGGTCTCCACGATCAGCCCCTCGGTGATGAACCGGTCCGCCACCCGGATGGCCTGCTCGAGCAAGCCGCCCGGGTTGGAGCGCAGATCGAGCACCAGCCCCTTGAGCGTGCCGCCGGCCTGCTCGCGCAGCGCCTCGATGGCCTCCATCAAGAAGCGCTCGGTGCGCTCGGTGAACACCCGGATGCGCACGTAACCGTAACCGGGCAAGGGCATGCGGTGCTCCACCGGATTGATGCGGATGCGCTCGCGGATCAAGACGAACTTCTCAGGGTTGGGAAAGGCGTCGCGGTCGACGCTCAACTCGACCTTGGTGCCCGGCACCCCCTTGATCCGCCGCGTGGCCTCCATCACGTCCATCTTGCGCACCGGGTCGCCGTCGATGCGCACGATGCGATCGCCGGGCAGCAGCCCGGCCCGCGCCGCCGGGGTGGCATCGATCGGCGCCACCACGGTCAGAACCCCCTCGTGCATCTCGAGCTCCAGGCCGACCCCGCCGAAGTGGCCCGAGGTATCCTCCTGCATGGCCCTGAACTCCTCGGGGGTCATGAAGGCCGAGTGGGGATCGAGCGAACCGAGCATGCCCCGGATGGCGCCGAAGACCAGCTCCTGGGAGTCGATCTGCTCGACGTAACTGTTCTGGATGTACTGCAGCACCTGGGCGAAGACATCGAGCTTGTCGTAGGTCTTCTCGTTGTCCGCCGCCCGGGCCGGCAGGCCGCCGGCCACGGTCAACAGCCAGCCGAGCAGCAACGGCCGAGCAAACCTCATCTCGCTCTCCTTTCCGGCCACGAAACGGGGCACAGGTTAGCACAGCCCCCCGAGGGTGGAAAGCGCGGCCTGACGGCCGGGATCTCCCAGCCTAGAACCGAACCCACTCGGTCGGATCCACCGCCCGCTCGCCGCGGCGCAGCTCGAAGTAGAGATAGGGCCCGCGCAGCGAGCCGCTGGCGCCCAGGGTGCCCAGCGGTTGGCCCTGGTCGACGCGCTGGCCGCGCTCGACCGCGATCCGATCCAGGTGGCCGTACAGGCTGTAGTAGTCGCCGCCGTGGTCCAGGATCACCAGCCGGCCGTAACCCTCGAAGGCCCGGGCGAACACCACCGTGCCCGGATAGATGGCCCGCACCGGGGTGCTCCGCGGCGCCCGCAGATCCACGCCCTGGTGCCGGGTGGCGGTGCCGAAGCGCCGATCGACCTGACGGCCGAAGCCCACCTCCAACCGGCCCTCGGGCAGGGGGCTGGGCAGGCGCCCGCGCCAGGAGGCGAAGCCGCGGGCCCGCTCGCCCGAACCCTGGATCGAGGACACCAGGCCCGACAGCCGCTTGCGGGCCCGGCGCATCTCGGCCACGGCCCGCTTGCGCAACGAGGCCTTGCGCTGGATGATGGCCAGCCCGGCCCGCTGCTCGTCGCGGGCGGCGGCCGCGGCTTCGCGCCGATCGACCACCTGCTGGCGGATCTGCTCGAGTTCGCGCCGCTGCTGCTCGAGCCGCGCTTCGGTCTCGGCCAGCCGGTCGCGCGACCGGGCCACCTGGCGGGCCAGGCGCTGGTCGGCGCGGGCCAGCCGCAGCAACAACTGGTGCCGCCTGAGCCCCTGGGCGATCGAGTCGGCGCCGAAAATCAGGTTCAACCAGCCGTTGCGCCCTTGCATGTAGATGGCCCGTAGGCGCTGGAGCAGCCGCGCCCGCAGCGTCTCCAGCGATCGCGCGGCCTGGGCCTGTTGTCGGTGCAGCGCGGCTTGCTCGCGCTCCAGCGCGGCCAACCGCTGCTCGGTCTCGGCCAGCTCCCGCTCGGCGCGCTCGACCGCGGCGTCCATCTCGCCGAGCACCGACAGCAGCGAGGTCGATTGCCGCTCCAGCCGGCTGACCAGCCGCCGCTCGCGAGCCAGATCGCGCTTGAGGTGCTGCAGATCCTCGCGCACCGGGTGGTCTTGCTGGGCGGCGACCGGGCCGGCCAACGCCGCCAACAACAGCGCCAACCACCTTGTCCGGCATGCTCGGGCCGCGATCATATGCGCAGATGCCTCCACAGCCCGGTCAACGTGCCCAACAGTCCCAGCAGGGCGCCGCCGCCGACCATCAGCACCACCACCGGCAAGGGCAAGAACTCCAAGCCCAGCGCCCCGGCCCGCGGCCCCAGCGGGATCTCCACCCGCGGTGCCACCAGGGCGAACAGCAGCCAGGTCCCGGCCACCCCTGAGGCCGCACCGCCCAGACCCAGCACCACGCCCTCGATGTAGAACGGCGCCTTGACGAAGCGATCGGTGGCGCCCACCAGCTTGAGGATGTGCACCTCGTCGCGCCGGGCGAAGACCGACAGTCGGATGGTGTTGGACACGATCATCAGGGTGGCGAACACGATCAGCGTGCCGATGCCCAGACCGGCCCAGCGGGCCAGGCCCAGAAAATCGAAAAACCGATCCAGCCAGGTCTGGCCGTACTGCACCTCGACCACCCCGGGCGCGTCGACCAGCTGCTGGGCCAGCTGGGCGATCTGGCGCGAGCTGCGGGAGCGGCCCGACAGCGAGGCCTCCAGGCTGGCCGGCAAGGGGTTCTGCTCGATGCCCGCCAGCAGGGTGGCCTGGGGGCCCAGCTCGCGGCGAAAACGGGCCAGGGCCTGGGCGCGGCTGACGTGGTCCAGCCCGGCCACCAGCTCGGAGCGCTCCAGCCGGCGCTGCAGCGCGCTGCGCTGGTCTGGCGTGATATCGTCTTCCAGATAGACCACCAGCTGCAACCCGGCGCGCAAGCGGTCGGCCAAGCGGTCGAGGTTGTGGCCCAGCAGGCCGAAGGCGCCCAGCACCAAAAATACGATGGCCACCGTGCCCACGGTGATGCCGGCCACCGCCGGGCTGCGCCGCAGGTGCAGGCCCGCCCGGCGCAGGAAGTAGAGTAACCTGGCCACCGCGCTTCACACCTCCGGCATGCCGCCGGCCAAGACCCGTCCCCGATCCAGCCGAATCACCCGCTTGGGGCTGCGCTCCACCCAGGCCTGATCGTGGGTGGCCACCACCACGGTGGTGCCGCGGGCTTTGATGCGGTTGAGCAGGGCGTCGATCTCGGCGCTCAGGTCGGGATCCAGATTGCCGGTGGGCTCGTCGGCCAGCAAGATGGGCGGATCGTTGACAACAGCGCGGGCGATGGCCACCCGCTGCTGCTCGCCTCCGGACAAGCGCGGCGGGAAACGGTTGGCCTTGTGCTCGAGCCCGACCATGGCCAGGGCCTCGGCCACCTTGCGCCGGATCTCGCGCCGCGGCCGGCCCAGCACCTCCAGCGACACGGCCACGTTCTCGGCCACCGTCCGGGTCGCCAGCAGCTTGAAGTCCTGGAAAACCACCCCCATCCGCCGCCGGATCAAGGGCACCTCGGCCTCCGGGATGCGGGCCACGTTCTTGCCGAACAGCAGGATCTGGCCGTTGTCGCAGTGCTCGGCCAGCATGATCACCCGCAGCAGCGAGGTCTTGCCGGCTCCCGAGGGCCCGGTGACGAACACGAACTCGGCCTTCTCGATGCGCAGACTGACGTCCACCAGGCCGGGGCTGTCCGAACCGTAGATCAGGTGTACGTGGTACATCTGGATCATGCCCGAGCCTCGACCCCGAAAAAGCCGGTCCGGCTCGACCCTGGGCTGCTCGGGCTATTCATCGTCGTCGCTGCCGGCGAGGTAACCGAGGATGACCTCGTCCAGGCTCTTCTCCGAGATCAGGTTCTCGCCGAAGATGGTGGGCCCGGAGGTGTTCTTGGGTTTGGGCTTGTCGGTCATCCGCCGCGCGGCCAGCACCTCCGGTGGCAGGTCGCCGCCGGCGGCCGACTGGGGCTGCGGCGATTCCTGCCCGGGCCGCAGCGTCACCCGCGCCCCGCTGCGCTCGGCAGCCGGAACCCGCTCCGGCGCCGGCGGCCGGTGGATCTGGGTGCTCGAAGGCGGCCGCCCGAAACCGCTGGCCGAAGGGCTGCGCGCCGGTACCGCATCGGGTCGCGGCGGCGGCTGGGCCGCGGCCGGGCGGACCGGCTCGGTGGGTCGATCGTCAGCGGCGCCCGGGCGGGCCGGCTCGGTGGGTCGCTCGTCAGCGGCGCCCGGGCGGGCCGGCTCGGTGGGTCGCTCGTCAGCGGCGCCCGGGCGGGCGGGCTCGGTGGGTCGATCGTCAGCGGCGCCCGGGCGGGCGGGCGCAGCCGGGGCGCTGCGGCTGCCGGCCGGCAGCGGAAACTTGCCCGGTGCCGCGGGCGGCGCCTTGGGCCGCAGCGTGACGGGCTGCTCCTGCTCTTGCGGTTGCGGCGGCTGGCTCGGCTGGCTGGCCTGGGCCGGCGGCGGCTGACTCGGCCGGTCGGCCTGGGCCGGCGGCGGCTGGCTCGGCTGGGCAGGCCGGGCCGGCGGCGGCTGGCTCGGCTGGGCAGGCCGGGCCGGTGGCGCCTGGCTCGGCGGTGCCTGGCTCGGCGGCGCCTGGCTCGGCTGGCCGGCCTGGGCCGGTTGCGGTTGGCCAGCCTGGGCCGGCGGCGCCTGGCTCGGCTGCGGCTGCCCGGCCTGCCCCAGCGGACCGGCCGGCGGCGCGGCCATGTTGTCGTAGACGCCGTTGATCAGGTTGCGCAGCATGGCCTTGTGCTGCTCTTGCATCAGCTCGCGCACGATGACGTGCAGGTTGTCGGCCTGGACGATATCGGCATAGCTGGTCTTCTTGGTGGCCAGGATATTGCCGCCGACGAACAGGTGGGTGATGATGTGGGGGTTGTTGGCCCCGCTGTCCTCGGTCTGGACGTGGTAGACCCGTCCCTGGTGCTTGATGTTGTGGTTGAAGCCGGGGACCATGTTCGGCTTGTTGCTCACGCGCTGAACCTTTCTCCATACCCCTCGGAACCAATCATGTTAACAAGGTACCGCCCACCCGGGCAAGAATCCCGGCTCAGGACTCGGCCAGCAGCTGCCGCGCCACCTCGACCGCGGCCACGGCGTCCGGCGCATAGCTGGCGCCGATGGAGCGGGCATAGCCCTCGGTGACCACCGCGCCGCCGACCAGCACCGGGGCCGACACGGCCTCCCGCTGCGCCAGCGCCAGCACCTCTTCCATGCGGCGCATGGTGGTGGTCATCAGGGCCGACAGGCAGATAAGCGCCGCGTCGTGCTCCTGGGCGGCCGCGATGATGCGCTCGGCGGGCACGCCCTTGCCCAGGTCCTCGACCGTGAAGCCGGCCGAGCGCAGCATGGCGCTGACGATGTTCTTGCCGATGTCGTGCACGTCGCCTTCCACGGTGGCGAACACCACCAGGGGCCCCTGGCCGCCGCCGCCAGCCGCCAGCAGCGGCTGCAGCTCGGCCAGCGCGGCCTGCATGGCCTCGGCCGAAGCCATCACCTGGGGCAAAAAGACCTTGCGCGCCTTGAAGCGCCGGCCCAGCACTTCCATGCCGGGCAGCAGTCCCTCGTCCACGATGCGCTGGGCCGACACCTCCTGCTCCAGGGCCGCCTGCACCAGCCGCAGCGTGCCGGGGCCGTCACCGCGCAGCAGGGTCTGGCCCATGGCCTTGAGCGGATCCGAATCGTCGCCGGTGGGCTCGTCGCCGGCCGCCGGCAACCCCAGCGACTGCACGGCGTTGATGTAACTGCGGGCCCCGGGATCGCGGCCGGTCAGCACCTGGGCGCCGCGCAGGCTGGTCAGGGACCGCTCCTGGCCCGGATCCATGATGACCGCATCCAGCCCGGCCCGCACCGCCATGGCCAGAAAGGCCGAGTTGAGCCCGGCCCGGCCGGGCAGGCCGTGGGAGATGTTCGACAGTCCGATGCAGGTGTTGACCTTGAGCCGTTCGCGCAGCCGCGCCAGGGTCTCCAGGATCTCGCCGGCCTGCTCCGGCATGGCGGCCACCGATACCAGCCCCGGATCGATCAACACGTCGGCGGGCGAGATGCGGTGCGCCCGGGCCGCCTTGAGGATGCGCTCGGCCGCGGCCAGGCGGCCGAAGGACGACTCGGGAACCCCCTCGGCGTCCATGCACAGCCCGATCACCGCCGCCCCGCTCTCGCGCACCACCGGCAGCACCCGTTCGAGGTGCTCGGGCTCGGCGGTCACCGAGTTGACCAGGGCCTTGCCGGCCGAGGCGCGCAGCCCGGCGGCCAGCACCTGCGGGTCGGCCGAATCGAGCACCAGCGGGCGCGAGATGGTCTGCTCCAGGGCCGACACCGCGTGGGCCATCAGCTCGGGCGACTCGGCCGCGCCCACGCCCACGTTGACGTCGAGCAGCCGAGCGCCGGCAGCGGCCTGGGCCTCGGCCTCGGCCAGCACCGGCGACATGTCGCGGTCCAGCAGGGCCCGCTTCAGCGCCCGGCGCCGGGTGGGATTGATGCGCTCGCCGATGACCGCCACCGGGTGCTCCTGGCCCAGGCCGAGGTGGTTGGTGCGCGAGGCCAACCAGGTGGTCCCGCCCGGGCTCCAGGGCTCGGAGTGGGTCGGCCGGGCCCGGTCGCCGAGCTGTTCGAGCTGCTGCCGCAGCGCTCGGGTATGCTCCGGGGTGGTGCCGCAGCAGCCGCCCAGGATGCCGGCCCGGATCTCGATCAGGCGCTCCACGTAGCCGGCGTAGGTCTCGGGCTGCTCGGGAAAACGCAGGCCCGCGGGCGTCGGCTCCGGCAGGCCGGCGTTGGGCTGGGCGATCTTGGGCAGGCCGCTGACCTGGCTCATGGCCATCAGCACGCGGTAGATCTCGCGGATGCCGGTCGAGCAGTTGGCGCCGATCACGTCGGCGCCCAGGGCGCTGAGCACGATGGCCGCCGCCTGCGGGGTGGTGCCCAGCAGGGTGCGATCGTCGTCGCCGAACGACATCATGGCCACCACCGGCAGCTGCGAAATGGAGCGGATGGCCAGCATGGCCGCCTTGGTCTCGCGCAGATCCGAGGCCGTCTCCAGGTTGAACACGTCGACCCCGGCCTCATCCAGCGCGGCCACCTGCTCGGAGTAGGTCTCGACCGCCTGCTCGAAGGTCAGCGGCCCGATGGGCTGCAGGTAATGGCCGATGGGCGGGATCGACGCGGCCACGTAGACGTCCTCGCCGCCGGCGCCCCGGGCCAGCTCGACCGCCCGGCGGTTGATCGCCGCCACCTGATCGGCCAGGTCATACTGCTCCAGGGTCGGCCGGATGGAGCCGAAGGTGTTGGTCACCAGGATGTCGGCCCCGGCCGCGGCGTACTCGCGGTGCAGCGACTCGACCGCCTCCGGGCGCTCCAGGTTCCAGGCGTCGGGCAGATGGCCCCGGGGCAGGCCGCGCTGCTGCAGTCCGGTGCCCTTGGCGCCGTCCTGCACCAGCACCCGCTGGCGCAGCTCCTCCAAGAACGGTTTCCTCATTCCGCTTTTCCTTCCACTCGACCGGGTTCCAGATCGACCTGCTGCACCCGCTGCAGGGGCTCGCCGAGAAAGCGCGCCCCGACCTGGGCGAAACGCTCGGGCACATCGGTGACGAAGAAGCGCTGCTGCGGCGGCCCTGCACCCGCGGCGCGCGCCACGCCGCCGGCGGCCAGCCGTTCGGCCACCGCCTCGGCCGCCGCCCCGGCCGAATCGACCAGGGCCACCTCGTCACCGACCGCCCGGCGGATGGCCGGCACCAGCAACGGGTAGTGGGTGCATCCCAGAATCAAGCAATCCAGGGACTCCTCCGCCACCCAGCCGGCCAGATAGCTGCGGGCCACCTCGACCGCCACCGGATGCGCGCCCCAGCCCTCCTCGGCCAGCGGCACGAACAGGGGACAGGCCCGCGAGCGCACCACCACCTGCGGCGCCAGGCTGCGCAGGGCGCGCTCGTAGGCCCCCGAAGCGATGGTGCCCTCGGTGCCGATGACGCCGATGCGCCGGCCGCGGCTGCGGGCCAGGGCGCGGCGGGCGCCGGGCGCGATGACCCCGATCACCGGCACCGCCAGCTGCTGCTCCAGCGCCGGCAGGGCCACGGCGGAAGCCGTGTTGCAGGCCACCACCAGCAGCTTGATGCCGCGTGCGGCCAAAAAGCCAGCGTTGTTGGCGGCATAGCGGGTGACCACGCGGCCCGACTTGGTGCCGTAGGGCACCCGGGCGGTGTCGCCCAGGTAGAGCACGGCCTCGTCCGGCAGCCGCCGGCGCAGCGCGGCCAGCACGGTCAGGCCGCCGATGCCGGAATCGAAGACCCCCAGGGGGCTATCAGCGGTGGCACCCATCGCGCCCGACCATGCAACCGCCGGCCGGGACTGTCAAGCGTGCCGGGGAGGGAAATCAGGGGCAGCCCGGGCCTTCCAGAACCAGAAGCCCGAAATCGTTGTCATCCGGGTGGGCGACCTCCAGGGTGGCCTCGAAGGTGTAGCCCACCGACAGATCCGACTCGCAGATCGCCTCCAGCACCACATCCCAGCTCTCCAGGGCGAAGTCGGTGATCTGGATCGGGGCCTCGTCGCAGTAAGGGATCTGGTCCGGGGCGTATTCCAGGTCACCCTGCATGTCGTAGACGGCCACGTCCACCCGGCCCACCCCGGCGCCGGCGCAGTCGAGCTCGTCAGCGCTGAAGGCCCAGTCGAAGCTGATGTGGCCGTCGCCCAGCGGCTCGAGCACCACCGTGCCCAGCACCGCGTCGCTGCCCTGCACATCGACGATCTCGGTGGCGCTGTACCAGACCTCGCCGCCGGCGCCCAGGCCGGTCAGCTCCAGGTCGTAGCTGCCGTCTGCGACGTCGGTGATGATCACCCCGCCGCTGCTGCAGTCGAGCTCGTCGTCCAGCAGCGAATCGGCTCCGTCGAACAGCTGCACCCGCACCGTCTCCACGTAGGCGTCGACACAGTCGCGCACGCCGGGCCCGAAGGCCCAGTCCAGATCGATCTCGCTGCCGGCGGCCACGCAATGCAGCGGACCGTCGTTCTCATAGCCCGCATCGCAGGCGCACTCGGCCTCGCCGCCCACCTCCAGGCAGGTGCCGTGGCCGTCACAGCTGATGCCGTCGCAGGGGTCGCCGTCGCCCGACGAGATGATGCAGCCGCTGGCCAGCAGGCCGGCCAGCAGCAGACCCAGCGGCAGCCCAATCCAACGCGATTTCATGGCTTTCCTCCTCCAGTGCGCGATCCGCCGCCGAGGCCGATCGCGGGCCGTTCGGTTCCTGTTGCCCCGGCCGCCGAAAAATCCGCGGGCCGGAGCGCGTCACGGGTCGCGGGTTAGACGCAGCCACGCCCCATTCATTCGCCGCCCAACGGTCACTTTGCCGCGGAACCAGCCGCCGGCCCGGTCTCAGGGCAAGAACTGACCGCTGACCGAGTCGTTGTAGTTCACCTGGGCCCCGCCGCCCGGGGTCTCGTTGTAGCTGCACTCCATGGTGACCGACCCGGCCGGATCTTCAGGATTCATCGGGCTGTCGTTGGCCGATTTGATCTCGACGCTGCCGCCGAACCCGCCGCCGCCCCAGGCACCGATCACCGGCACCATGTAGCAGACCGGATCGGCGGCGGTGCAGGGGCCCTGGGCGACCGGGTCGTTGACCGAGACGTAGGAGATGGGGGTGCCCAGGGCATCCGGGGCATCGTACGGATCGGCCGGCAGCACGTTGACGATCTCGCCCGGGCCCTCGATGCCGAAGTTGCAGTTGAGGGTTTCGTTGATGGGGTTCAGGTTGAAGTCCTTGGCGGCCCAGGTCATCAGCTGGATGTCACCACTGCTCCAGCTGAGCGAGAACGAGCGCGGGCACAGGCCGCTGTAGCGGTAGGCCGCGCCGCAGGCTGCGCCGCCCACGAGCTGGCCGTGCCAGGTCATCCAATAGGGACGCCAGATCTCGGTCTCGCTGTCCCACTGGCCGTTGGGCCCGTCCCACTGGCCGTTCTGGTTGGTGTCACTGTAGTCCTCGCCCGGGTCCCAGATGCCATTGTCGTTGGCGTCGACCAGGGGCTCGCCCAGGTCCACGAAGGGCTCGCCCGCGTCGTAGGTGCCGTTGGCGTTCTCGTCGCTGAACTGCTCCTCGCCGGTGGTGATGGCCACCAGGGTCAGCAGGCCGTCGCGCGGGTTGCGGTTGTAGGCGCCAGCATTGAAGTAGGGCTCGCCCGCGATCGGCTCGACGTCGACCGGCCGCGGGTTGCCGGTGCGCAAGGTCACCACGGTGCTGCCCATGTCGTCACCATCGACATCGGTCACGGCGCTGGGCGTGATGTGGCCGGCCTCGGTCTTGAAGATCACGTTGGTGGCGAAGCCGATCTTGTTCGAGTGCCGGTCGGCCAACAGCACGGTGCACTCGGTGTGGACGTTGTCGAGAATGAAGCCGCCCACGTTCTTGCGCTCACAGGAGAAGGTCAGGTACTCGGCATTGGGCTTGGCGCCGACGATGGCCAGCGCCGGCGAGATGCCCTCGAGCGTCACCGCGCCCACCTGGGCGGTGGCGGTGACGGTGGCGCTGGTGGCCGTGCGGCCCGACTTCAGGGTAGTCGCCACCTGGCCGTTGGCGCCGGTGCGCGCCTGCTGCGGCTCCAGGGTGACCCCGGGCGCATTGGAGCTGAAGACGACCAACACGTTGGGGAATGCCTGGTTGTTGGTGTCCTTGACCGCGAAGGTGACCAGGCTGGTCTCGTTGATGCCGGAGCCGCGTACGCCCAGCTTCTCGTTGCTGGCCGAGACGTACTCGACGAAGCCGACCTGGCGCACGTTGATCTGGATCTCGCGGCGGGCGGTGCGGTCGTTGATGTAGACCGAGGCGACGATGGTGGCGATGCCGCCCTCGGTGCCGCCCTCGAAGGTCACATAGGCCTTGCCTTCGGCGTCGGTGGCCTCATCGACCATGTCGTAGGGCGCCGACTGGGACTCGGTGAAGGTGCCGCGGTCGGTGGTGAAGCTGACGGTCTGGCCGGCGCCGGCGCGGGTGCCGTCGGGCAGGAAGACCTCGGCGGTCAGGTCGACCGTGCTGTCGCCGTCGGCCAGGATCTCGTTGGCCGAGGCCGACAGGGTGATCGAGGGGTCCTCGCCGCCGACCAAAAAGGGCACGTCGATGCTGTTGTTCTTCTCGCTGCGCAGCGGATCGTCGCAGGTGAACGAAGCCGACACCGTGGCCACGTCGGTCTGATCGAGGTTCTCCGAGCGCAGCACCGCACTGGCGCTGCCGTCGGAGGTATCGGCGGTGACCTGGGTATCGCCGGCGGTGAAGCTGCCCAGGTTGGTGGTGAAGGTCACCTCGGTGCCGTCGGGCATGGCCACGCCGTCATGGGAGATCAGGCTGGCGCTGATCTGGGTGGTCGAGGCGCCGTCGGCCGGGATGCTGCCCGGGTCGGCGCTCAGCCGGATGGCGCAGCGCTCGGCAGGTGCCGAGGTGAAGGCCACCTCCACCGGCAGACTGGCCATCATCTCCTCGTCCACGATGGCCGTGGCGGTCACCTGGGCCGTGCCCGCCACCGTGCTGGTCAGCACGGCCTGGGCCCCCATATCGGACATGATGGCGGAGGTGGAGGCCTCGCCGTTGGCGAACTGGCCCACCAGCGCGTCGTCGTCCTCCGGGTTCTCGGCCTCCTGGCTGGACAGCTGCAGGGTGATCTGGGTGCCGGCCGCCAGCCGATTGCATTCGGCGTCCAGGCCGGTGATCACCACCTTGATCTCTTGGTTGCCGTTGGCCTCGACCGAGTCGGGTCGGGCCGAGATGTGCAGCCCCGGTTGGCGGCCGTCGGTGCAGCCTTCGCTGCCGCCGCAACCGGCACCTAGCAGCGCCGCGCCCACCACCCCCAGCATCGCCAGCATCGCAGTCTTGTTCATGGATCCACTCCTCGCAAAGGCAGCGATCCCCATCGGCCGAGGATCGATCGTGTCTCCCGATACTCGCCTGGAAGCGCGATCCCTGTCAAGCCGGCGCCCGCATGCCGAAAAGAGGTTTCGGTCGCCCGAACGAGGGGTTGAGCCCGCACCCGGCCGGCCGGGAATCTTGCCAGCCGGCCGGCCGTTGTGGTAGCTAAGCGGGCGGAGCGTCCGGAGCCCGACCCGCGGAGGAAACCATGCTCGATGCGCTGTCCCAGGCGCTGCTCGCCCAACCGGGCGACAGCTTCATGATCCGGCTCGTCAAGTGGCTCAACCCGCTGTTCGAGCCGGTGGTCGTCGTGGTGCTGCTGATCCTGTTGGCCATGAGCGCCGCCTGCTGGGGGATCATCTACTACAAGTGGCGCTTCCTGAAGAAAGCCCAGGACCAGTCGCTGGAGTTTCTGGAGGTCTTCTGGAGCTCGAAGCGCCTCGACGCCATCTACCAGTCGAGCGAGAAGCTGCTCAAGAGCCCCATCAGCCAGGTCTTCCGGGCCGGCTACGTGGAGCTGAGCAAGCTCAAGAAGACCCAGGCCGAGGGCGGCGGCGAGCGCATGGCCGACGCCATGGGCGGCATCGAGAACGTGGAACGCTCGCTGCGCCGGGCCTCGCTCAGCGAGCTGACCACCATGGAGAGCCTGGTGCCCTTTCTGGCCAGCACCGGCTCGGCGGCGCCCTTCATCGGCCTGTTCGGCACCGTGGTCGGCATCATGAAGGCCTTCGTCGAGATCCGGCCCGGCACCGCCACCCTGGAAGCGGTCGGCCCCGGCATATCGCATGCGCTGATCGCCACCGCGGTCGGGCTGTTCGCCGCCATCCCGGCGGTGATGGCCTACAACTACTTCGTGCGCCGGGTGCGCGTGCTCTACAACGAGATCGACAACTTCAGCTCGGACTTTCTCAACATCGTCAAGCGCCACTTCCTCAAGTGACGGGAGCGAGCCATGGCGGTTCAAATCGGCAACGGCGGCGGCGATCCGACCCTGAGCGAGATCAACGTCACCCCGCTGGTCGACGTGATGCTGGTGCTGCTGATCATCTTCATGGTCACCGCGCCGCTGATGAAGCAGGGCGTGGACGTGGCCCTGCCCCAGACCCAGGCCCGGCCCATCGAGCACGAGCAGGAGGACAACCTGGTGCTGAGCATCACCGCCGAGCGCAAGATCTACGTCAGCTCCAAGGGAGCCGAGATCGAGATCCCGCGCGACGAGCTGGTGGCCAAACTGGAACACAACGAGAAGCTCAAGCGCGACCGCGAGATATTCCTGGAGGCGGACCGCAGCCTGCCCTACGGCTTCGTGGTCGACGTGATGGCCGATCTGAAACGGGCCGGGGTGGAGAAGATGGGCATGATCACCGAGTCGCCGCCGCCGGAGGAGGAAGACTGAGCCGCCCGGCGGCGCAGATCCCGCGGCCGGCCGGTGCGTCGGATCGGACATGACCGCGATGGACATCCGCGAGCAATACGCCTACCTCAAGCCGCAGCCCTTCGTCTGGCTGGCGGTGCTGGGCTCGGCCTTGCTGCACCTGGGCCTGGTGGCCCTGGTGGTCGTCGGCGGTATCATCGAGGAGACCAGCGATCCGGTGGAAAAGGAAGCCATCATCACCCGGCTGGTCAAGAAGGGCAAAAAGAAGCCCGAGCACCAGCTACCCCACCGGGACAAGGCCCCGCCGCCGCCGGCGCCCGAGCCGCGGGCGGTGGCGCCCAAGCCGGAGGCCGAGCCCGAGCCCAAGCCGAAGCCCAAGCCGAAGCCCAAACCCGAGCCGCGGCGGCGGGACTACACAGGCGCCATGAACAGCGCCTTCAACAAGCTGGCCAAAGAGCGCGGCGAGACCGACTACGAGCAGCAAGGCGATCCGGAGGGGGTGGCCGACGGCGAGGCGCTGATCAAGCAAAAGGGCGACGCCTACCTGACCAAGGTCTACCAGGCGGTCAAGGCCAACTACGAGGTGCCCGAGCTGATCCCGGCCAAGCAGCGGCTGTTCCTGCGGGCCGACGTGCTCATCCGCATCGGTCGCGGCGGCCAGCTCGAGGCGCTGGAGTTCAAGAACCGCTCCGACAACCCGCTCTACGACTCGGCGGTCGAGGGCGCCATCCGGCGAGCGGCGCCCTTTCCGCCGCCGCCCGAGGAGCTGGCCGACAGCTATTCCAAAGACGGCATCGAGATCCCCTTCCGCGCCGCGCGATTGTAGGGGCGCGGGCTGCCGCTTGACACCCCCAACGCCCGTGCTAGTCTCGACGGAATCCGCCCCTCTGGGCGGCAACGTACCGACGGAGCAAGGAATTTCATGAGACGCGCCCTGTTGTTGATCCCGCTGGCCGCGCTGCTGGCGGCCCCGGTCGCCCGCGGCCAGGTCAAGCTGCCGCCGATCGATGATCCGAACTTCCGGCCCTATCCGATCGCCGTGCCGGCGTTCAAGGACCTGGCCACCGGCGGCGCCGAGCTGGCCGAGACCGGCGCCGACGTGCTGCGCTCCGACCTGGAGATGACCGGCGCGTTCAAGCTGCTCGACCCGCGCTCCTTTTTGGCCGACCCGGCCAAGGAGGGCATCACCTCGGCGGCCATCAACTTCGCCGACTGGCTCAACGTGGGCGCCGAGGGCCTGCTCAAGGTCGGGCTGGCCAAGTCCGGCGACGAGGTCACCCTGGACTGCCACCTGTTCGACGTGGCCACCGGCCGCGAGCTGCTGGCGAAGAAGTACTCCGGCCCCCAGTCGAAGCTGCGCCGGCTGGTCCACCGCTGGGCCGACGCCGTGGTGCAGCACTTCACCGGCGTGCCCTCGGTGTTCTTCACCCGCATCACCTTCACCAAGAAGGTGGGCCGCAACAAGCGCGTCTGCGTGATGGACTTCGACGGCCACAACGAGCGCTGCGTGGTGCGCAACGATTCGATCAACCTGCTGCCGGCCTGGAGCGCCGACGGCCGCGGGCTGTACTACTCGTCCTACATCAAGGGCGGGCCCTACCTGTACTACCGCGATCTGGCCGCGGGCAAGACGCGCCTCATCAGCCGCACCCCCGGGCTGAACATCGGCGCCGCGGCCTCGCCCGACGGCAAGTGGGTGGCGCTGACCCGCAGCCTGGACGAGAACTCCGAGATCTACCGCCTGGACGCCAGCGGCGGCGGCGCCCGGCGGCTGACGCGCAACTGGTCGATCGACTCCTCGCCCTGCTTCTCGCCGGACAGCAAGCGCATCGCCTTCGTGTCGGAGCGCTCGGGCAGCCCCCAGATCTACGTCATGGACGCCGACGGCGGCGACGTGCGCCGGTTGACCTTCCAGGGCAACTACAACCAGACGCCCGACTGGTCGCCGCGCGGTGACTGGATCCTGTTCAACGGCCGCGACGAGCGGCTGGTCTACGACATCTTCCGCATCAACCCGGACACCGGCGAGATCCGCCGGCTGACCCAGGACCAGGGCAACAACGAGCACCCCAGCTACAGCCCGGACGGCAACCTGGTGGTCTTCTCCTCGACCCGCACCGGCGAGTCGAAGCTGTACGTCATGAACGCCGACGGCACCAACCAGCGCCTGATCTCGCGCGGGCGGGGCGAGTACACCACGCCCGAGTGGGGGCCCTGGATCGAGCAGCCGGAATGAGCGAAGGGGGTGAGCGGATGCGCATCCGAGCGAGCGCGATGTGGGGGCCGTTGTTGCTGGGCCTGCTGCTGGCGGGTTGCCCCAAGCAGATTCCCCAGGCCGAGATCGACGCCGCCGCCGAGGCCGTCAAGGCGCTGGACCAGCTAGAGGACTGCGCGCCCGAGACCACCCAGGCGGCCCGCACCACCATGGAGCGGGCCCGCGCCCTGCTCAAGGAGGAGCGCTACGAGGAGGCCAAGACGGCCTTCATCGCCGCGCGCAAGCTGGTGGACAAGGCCCGCGCCGAGTGCGAAGAGAAAAAGGCCCAGGCCGAGCGCGAGGCGGCCGAACGGGCCGAACACGAGGCCCAGCAGGCCGCCCGCGAAGCCGAGGCGCCGGCCGCAGAGCCGACCGGCGGGCCGGATTCGCTGCAGACCGTCTACTTCGGCTTCAACAACTCGGACCTGACCGACGAGGCCCGCGAGGCCCTGGCCGACAACGCCGCCTACATCCGCCAGCGGCCGGACATCCGGGTGCAGATCGAGGGCCATTGCGACGAGCGCGGCTCGACCGAGTACAACCTGGCGCTGGGCGAGCGCCGCGCCCTGGCGGTCAAGCGCTACCTGGTCACGCTGGGGGTCGAGCCGGACAAGCTCGAGATCATCTCCTACGGCGAGGAGCGGCCGGCCAACCCGGCCCAGACCGACGCCGCCCACGCCGAGAACCGCCGCGCCGAGTTTCGCGAGCTCAGCCGCTGAGGAGGCGTTCCAGCCGTCCTGCGGAGGGTGTCGCTGGGCGAGATGCGTTGGGTTCGGTCAGGGGCGGGTTGGTTCTTGGTTCTTGGTTCTTGGTTCTTGGTTCTTGGTTTTTGGTTCGCTCAGTCCTGCAGCAGCACCAGGGCGTCGGCGCGCTGCAGCGGCGCCACCCGAAAGACCACGTCGCCGATGGCCTCGGCCAGGATGCCGCCCAGGCCGAACATGACGCAGGGGCCGAACTGGGCGTCGCGCTGCAGGCCGGCCACCAGCTCGCGCGCGGTGCCCAGCTGCGGCTGCACCAGCACGCCGTCGGCCGCCGCTCCGGCGCGCGCGACCAGTTCGGCGTGGGCTCGCTGCACCGCGGCCGCATCGTGCAGGCCGAGGCGCACCAAGCCCTGATCCGACTTGTGGCTCAGCCGAGCTCGACCACCACCTTGCCGAAGTGGGCCCCGGAGCGCAGGTGGGCGAAGGCCTCGCCCACCTGCTCGAACGAGAAGCGGCGGTCGATCAGCGGCCGCAGCCGGTGCAGCCCCACCAGCCGGCACAGACCCTCGAACGCGGCCCGGGATCCGACCAGCACGCCCTGGATGCGCACCTGTTTCATCAACACGGCGGTCACCGGCAGCTCGGTCTGAACACCGGACAGCACCCCGATCAGCGCCACCCGGCCGTCGAAGCGGGCGGCCGCCACCGAGCGCGGCAGAGTCGCCCCGCCACCGACCTCGACCACCACATCGGCCCCGGCGCCACCGGTCAGCTCGAGCACCCGGCGCTGCCACTCCGGCTCGGCGCGGTAGTCGATGCCGGCGTCGGCGCCCAGGGCCCGGGCCCGCTCCAGCTTGGCCGGGCTGGATGAGGTGACGATGCAGCGCGCGCCGGCCGCCTTGGCCAGCTGCAGGGCGAACAGCGACACGCCGCCGGTGCCCAGCAGCAGCACGGTCTGGCCGGCGCGCAGACCGCCGTGGACGAACAGGGCGCTGTAGGCGGTCACCCCGGCGCAGGGCAGGCAGGCGGCCTCGGCATCGTCCAGGTGCTCGGGCACGACCACCACGCCCTCGGCATCGAGCACCACCCGCTCGGCCAGCATGCCGTCGAGCGGCCCGCCCAGGGTCGAGGCCCGCGCCTGCGGGGTGAATGCCCCGGCCAGCCAGCGCTGGGCGAAGATGCCGGCCACCCGGTCGCCGACGCGCACCCGCTCCACGCCGGCGCCCACCGCCAGCACCTCGCCGGCGCCGTCGGACAGCGGCACCAGCGGCAGCGGCTGGCGCGGGTTGTAGCGGCCCTCGACCAGCAGCAGGTCGCGGTAGTTCAGCGAGCAGGCCCGCACCCCGACCAGCACCTGCCCCGGCCCGCACTCCGGCTCGGGCCGCTGCACCAGCTCCAGCCCATCGATCCCGAATCGCTCGAGCACCACCGCCCGCATCGGCCACCTCCTTCGCTCTCCCTGCTTTATCAGCCAAGCCGCTCCGAAGGAAACTCCAGCCGCCCCGGAATTGGACCCGGGCCGGGGGTCTGCTATCATCGATCGGGCCGCCGGCGGGGGCGGAAAGGACGGTTGGCTTGCCGGGCATCGGCGTCATCAACAACCCCCACTCGCGCAAGAGCCGCCGCGATCCGGACTGGATGCGCTCGCTGGGCCACATCGTCGGCAGCCGCGGTACCGCGGTGGCCACCGAGTCGATCGAGGACGTGGACCAGCTGGTCCGCTCCTTTCTCCTCCAGGACATCGACGTGCTGGCCATCAACGGCGGCGACGGCTCGAACTCGGTGGCCCTGAGCGCGCTGATCCGCGCCTACGGCGACCGGCCGCTGCCCAAGATCGCCTTGCTGCGCGGCGGCACCATGAACATCGCGGCCAACTCCTGCGGCATCAAGGGCACCCCGAGCGGGCTGCTGGTCCACCTGGTGCAGAAGTACCGCGAGGGCCAGCCCTTCGAGACCACCTGGCGCGATACGCTGCGGGTGCACCCGGACCGCTACGGTTTCGTCTTCGGCAACGGCTTCATCCATTCTTTTCTCGAAGCCCTGTACGCGCGCGGCAAGAGCACCTGGGGCGCGACCAAGCTGCTGGGCCGCGGGGTGGCCTCGTCGCTGGCCGGCGGCCCCTTCGCCAGGCAGCTGTTCAGCGGGGTGAGCGCCCGGGTGGCGGTCGACGGCGAGGACTGGGGCAGCGAGCGGCTGGCTGCCATGGCCGCGGCCACCGTGGAGCAGATCGGGCTGAGCTTCAAGGCCTTCCACCGCTGGGACGAACAGCCCCACACCTTCCACCTGCTGGCGGTCAAGTGCTCGCCGGCGCGCTTCGCCACCGCCCTGCCCAAGATCTACGCCGGCCGCAAGGTGGCCGAGCGCAAGATGATCGAGCGGCTGGCCCGCGAGCTGGTGCTGGAATCGGAAACGCCCATCGGCTATACCCTGGATGGCGAGAACCACGAGACCCACGGCCGGCTGCGGCTGACCACCGGTCCGCGGCTGGAGATCATCGTCCGATGAGCCTGCCCGCCAGCGACGGTCCCCTGCGCGTGATCAACACCAGCCGCGGCAGCGTGCTGGCCGAGCGGGCCGAGCTGGCGGCCAGCGCCCGGCAGCGCATGCGCGGCCTGCTCGGCCGCGACGGGCTGGAGCCCGGCGGCGGGCTGTACATCAGCCCCTGCACCTCGATCCACTCCTGCGGCATGCGCTTCGCATTCGACGCGGTCTTCGTCGACCGCGGCGGCCGGGTGCTGCACCTGATCTCGCGGATGAAGAAGTGGCGCCTGTCGCGCATCGTACCGCGGGCGGCCGGGGTGCTGGAGCTGCCGGCCGGCACCCTGGAGCGCAGCGCCACCGAGAAAGGCGATCGGCTGGCCTTCGCGCCCGCCGCACCCCCATCCCAGCCTTCCCCCTGAAAGGGGGAAGGGTTCGACCTAGGGTTCGATGACCTCGAAGCCGGTGTAGGGCACCAGGGCGGCGGGCAGCACCACCGAGCCGTCGGCCCGCTGGCCGGTCTCGAGCAGCGCGGCCAGGGTGCGCCCGACGGCCAGGCCGGAGCCGTTGAGGGTGTGGACCAGCTCGGGCTTGCTGTCGCGGTCGCGGCGAAAGCGGATCCGGGCCCGCCGGGCCTGGAAGTCGGTGAACCAGGAGCAGGACGAGATCTCGCGGAAGGCCTGCTGGGCCGGCAGCCAGACCTCCAGGTCGTAGGTCTTGGCGGCCGAGAAGCCCAGGTCGCCGCCGCACAGCTCCACCACCCGGTAGTGCAGCCCCAGCCGCTGCAGCACGGCCTCGGCATCGCCGGTCAACCGCTCCAGCTCGGCCGCCGCGTCCTCGGGCCGGCTGAAGGCCACCAGCTCGACCTTGTCGAACTGGTGCTGGCGGATCAGCCCGCGGGTATCGCGGCCGGCGGCGCCGGCCTCGCGCCGGAAGCACGGCGTATAGGCGCAGTAGCGCAACGGCAGCTCATCGCCGGCCAGGATCTCGTCGCGGTGCAGGTTGGTCAACGGCACCTCGGCGGTCGGGATCAAAAACAGCTCCGGCTCGGCGGTCTTGAAGGCGTCGTCCTCGAACTTCGGCAGCTGGCCGGTGCCCTGCATGGTCTCGCGCAGCACCAGCGACGGCGGCCAGACCTCGCTGTAGCCGTGCTCGTCGGCCTGCAGGTCGACCATCAGGTTGATCAGGGCCCGCTCCAACCGGGCGCCGCGGCCGGTCAGCACGCAGAAGCGCGAGCCCGACAGCTTGGCTCCGCGGGCGAAATCCAACAACCCCAAGCGCTCGCCGATCTCCCAGTGGGGCAGCGGCTCGAAGCCGAGCTGCGGCGGCCGGCCGGCGCGCCGCAGCTCCGGGTTGTCGCTCTCGTCGCGGCCGGCCGGCACCGAGTCGTGCGGCAGGTTGGGCAGTTCGAGCAGCAGCTGGCCCAACTCGGCCTCGACCGTCTTGAGTTCGCCGTCGAGCTCCTTCTGCCGGGATGAGCGGCTCTTGAGCTCGGCCCGCAGCGCGGCCGCCGCATCCGGGTCGCTCTTGACCACCTCCTTCATGCGGCCGCCGGCCCGCTTCAGCTCGTGGCGCAGCGACTCGACCTGCTGGATCAGCTCGCGCCGGCGCTCGGCCAGCGCGGCCAGCCGGTCCAGCCCGGCCACCTCGCCGCGCAGCGCCAGCCGGCGGCGCATCGCGTCCATCCCATCGGCCACCATCTTCAGATCCAGCATTCCCGTCTCCCGAAATGCGTTCGGCGGTTGTGTCTGCAGGGGAGCTGCCGGCGGGCGGCGCTCAGCCCTGCTCGAGGTAGTAGATCTCGTCCCGGATCTCTTCGGCGTCGGGGGCATCCGGGCGCAGCCGCAGATAACGCTTGAAGGCGGTCAGGGCTTTCTGGTTCAGCCGCAGGGCCTTGTAGGCGAAGCCCAGGTAGTAGTGCGGCATGGGATCGCTCGGGTCGACGCGGGCCGCTTTCTGGTAGAAGGCGATGGCCTTGTTCTTGTGACCCAGGCTGTCGTGGGCCCGGGCCATCTTGTAGGCCGCGCCCTCGGTCTTGGGCTTGCGCTTGTAAGCCTGCTGGTACATCTGCAGGGCCTTGCGCGGCTGGCTCTGCTCGCTGTAGGCATCGCCCAGGGCCAGCCACACCGCCACCCGGTTCGGCTCCTCGCGCACCACCCGCCGGTAGTGGCGGATGGCCTCGCTGTACTGGTAGCGGTCCATCAGCGAGTCGGCCAGCTTGACCAGCGCGTCGACGTAGTTCGACCTGATCTCGATGGCCGCCCGGAACTCGTCGGCCGCGTCGCGCGCCATCTCGTTGGCCTGATAGGACAGCCCGATGTGGTAGCGGATCTCGGCCCGCTCATCGTCGAGCTCGGCCGCCTGCTTGAGCAGATCGAGCGCCTTGTCGTGCTCGCCCTCCTGCTGGAACATCAGCCCGAGCTGTAAGAATGCCTCGGGGTTTGTGTTGTCCAGCCCAGCCGCCGATTGGAAGTACTTGGTAGCGGTCTGGTTCTGCTCCAGCTCCTTGGCGGCCAGCCCGGCGCGCACGTACAGCCGATCGTCCTTGGGATCGCGGCGGATGGCCTGCTCGAAGGTGGCCAGTGCCTGCTCGTGCTTGCCGGCCAGGTACTGGTTGTAGCCGCGTTCCAGCTCCAGGTCCGGATAGCGCGGCGACAGGGTCGCCACCTGGACATACTCCTGCTCGGCCTGCTCGTACTGGCCCTTCTGCCGCAAGGTGTTGGCCAGATTGAAATGCGCCGAGGCCAGCTCGGGGTCGAGCTTGATGGCCTCGCGGAACTCGACCTGGGCCAGCCGCCAGTTGCGTTGCTGGTAGTAGACCTCGCCGAGGCCGGTACGCACCACGGCCGACTCGGGGTCGATCTTGTTGGCCTTGGTCAGCTGATCGAGCGCCGCCTTGAGCTTGCCCTGGCTCAACCGCAGCCGCGCCAGCGCCACCCGGGCCAGCAGGTTCTTGGGTGCGATCTCGATCGCCTTGCGGTAGTGCTGCTCGGCCTCAGCCGGCTTCTCCAGATCCTCGCTGATGCGCCCCAGGTAGAAGAGCGGCCGTGGATCCTCGGGCGCCTGCCCGGCGAGCTTCTGGATGAACATCTTGGCCTTGACGATATCGCCGTCGCGCCACATGGCGCGGCCCTTGCCCAGGCGGGCGTCGAGGTTCTTCGCATCGATCTTCAGCGCCTTGTCGAACAGCTCCTTGGCCTTGCCGAACTCTCCCAGCTCCAGGTAGTAGCCGCCCAGCGCCGCCTTGAACTCCGCCCGGTCCGGTCGCAGCTCGATGGCGGCGTTGAGATCCTGGACCACCTTGTCGGCCTGGTGGCGCTTCATGTAGAGCTGGGCGCGCAGGTGGTGGGCCTTGGCCCGCTCGGACGGGGCCAGCACGTCCTCGTGCTTGCCGAAGGCGCTGGCCAGCAGCTCCTCGCCCCGCTCGTAGTCGCGATCGACCTCGATGGCGATGCGCGCCATCTCCACCGCCGAGTTGATGTGCTTGGGGTTCTTGTCCAGCGCCTTGGCGTAGAACAGAGCGGCGTTCTCGAAATCGCCTTGCAGCGATTGCAGATCGCCCAGGGCGTGGTAGGCCTTGGCGTAGTCCGGGTCGATCACGGTGGCCCGGTCGAAGTAGGCCGCGGCCTCGTGCCACTGCTTCTGGTGGGCGGCCGCCCAGCCGGCCAGGTACAGCGCCTCCTTGTCGCGGGTGTCCTTGCCCAGCAGCGGTTCGAGCGTCTCGATGGCCTTTTTCGGGTCGGTCAGGATGGCCAGGGCGCCCTCGACCTTGCGCCGCTGGGGGCTGTCGGGCGCTTCCTCCTGCAACAGATCCAACACCTCGCGGCTGATCTGGACATAGGCCGGGTTGGCGCCGTAGTTGCGCAGCAGCGCGGCATAGGCCAGGCCGAGCAGATACATGTCCTCGACCGTGCCGTCGCCGCCGGTGACCTTGGGCCGCAGCTTATTGGTCACCGCCATGTAGCCGGCGTAGGTGTCCTGGAAATACTGCACCCGGCTCTGGTGGACCACCGGCGTGGCCTCACCGCCGCCCCCGGAAGCGCCGCCGCCACCGCCGCCCGAATCGCCGAACAGCAGGGCGGTGCCGAAAAAACCGTAGCGGGTGAAACCCAGCGCCAGGCCGGCGACCAGGATCAGACCCACCACCGAGATCAGCACGAAGGTGCCGGCCCCGGGGCCGCTCTTCTGGCCGCGGCCGGCGGCCGGCGGCTCGGCGAAGTCGACGCCCTTGGGGGCCATCTCGGCCTCGATGTCCACATCGTCGTCCACGCCCTCGACCGTGCCGGCGCCGGAGCCGCCGCCGACCGGCTCCTCCATCAGACCGCGGATGACCTGGGCAAACTCGTCGAAGGCGCCCAGCGGCTTGAAGGTGCGGCCGTCGGTCGAGGCCTCCTCGTTGCCCATCAGCTGGTGCTCGGCCAGCATCTTCTTGACCGTTCCCTCGTCGAAGGGACCGAACACCTTGCCGCTCTTGCGCTTGATGCGGTAGGCCACCGCCTGCGCCTCGGCCCCGGCCTCGACCTCTTCCTCGGAGCCGATGTCGCTGTCGATGAAATCGAATATCTGGCCCTCGGCTCCGGGCGTGGGCGCCGGACCGGACGGCGCCGGCGGCACCTCGGGCAGCGAGGCGCCGCTCGGCGGGGGCGACTCGAAAGCGCCCCCGGCGGGTGGCGCTTCACCGCCCGGCGGACCGCCCACCGGTGGCAGCGACGAACCGCCCGGCTCCCCGCCCGGCGGCGGCAGCGAAGAGCCACCCGGCTGGCCCCCAACCGGCGGCAACGACGAGCCGCCCGGCGGTGGCGGCAAAGGCCCGGATTCTTGCGGCGGCACCTGGGGTTGGCTCTGCGGCGGCATGGCCGGCAGCTCGGGCTCCTCGGGCAGATCGAGCTCGAGCGAGTCCTCGTCCGCCCCGCCGCCGGCCGCTGCGCCATCCTCCAGATCGATGTCGAACAGGTCGCCGGCCGTGTCCATCCCGCCCGGCTGCTGGACGACAAAGGTCGACATGCAGCGCGGGCACTTGATCTGCAGCCCCTCGGGCGGAACCCGCGATTCGTCGATGTTGTACTCGGCCTGGCACTTCTCGCACTGGACCTTCATACTCACTCCACCGTTTTATCCAGCGCAGCGCGCGGCTGCGGATTGCGGTTGAACTCGAACCGCAGCTTCAACTCGAGGTAACGTTGCAGCGGGCTGTACAGCCCGCTGCCCCCGGCCGGGGGCTCGGGCAGGCGCAGGCGCTTGGCGATGACGCGCTCGGCCAGCACCTCCACCTCGGCCCGACCCAGACCCGCCAGCTCGGCCAGCTCGGCCAGCGACAGCGGATCGAGCCGCCGCTTGCGATCGCAGTAGTCGGCGTAGTTTTCCAGCGCCCGCCGCGACGCGGCCCACCAACCTCCGTCCGCCAGGCGGCCGAGCACGCCGACCGCCTCGAGCTGCCGCCGCATGGCTTCGACCAGCGACGGCAGCACGCCGGCCCGACCGGCCAGCAGCCCCGCGTCCAGCTCGGCCCCCAGCTGCAGGCGGCCCTGCGCATCCGGCTCGGCCCCGGTTGCCAGCTCCAACAGGGCGTTGGCCACCCGGGTGGGCCCATCGCGGGTCATGCTGCGCACCAGCCGATCATCCGCCTCGCGCAACCGCTGGCCCAGCCGGTCGAGGATGCGGTGGCTCAGCTCCGGGGTGTCGGCCAGGATCTGGCCGAAGGTCTCGGCGTCGATCGCCACCAGCAGCGCATCGCGGTCGACCACCGCGGTGACGCTGCGCGCAGTCGGCAGCAGGCCCAGCTCGCCGAAGAACTCGCCCGGCTCGAGCACCGCCAGACAGACGTCCTCACCGTCGACCTGCTTCAGGATGCGCACCCGCCCCTGGCAGATGACGTACATCTGCCGCGACGCCTCCCCCTGGCGGAAGACCACCGCCTCGCGCGCGAAGCGGCGGCCGTGCCTGCTGATCACTGCCTGTGATAGCTCCATCGCGACGCACCCTGGCCGAAAACCGACCACTGATCAAACCACAGGCGCTGCCTCCGGTCAAGCCATCCCCCCCGGATTTGAACGGTTTTTGTCGCCCGCGGCCGGGTCCGGCGACCGGCCGCGGGCGACAAAAACCTTGCACCACCGCTGCCCGCTGAACTATTCTTTGATGTTTGAGTGCATCAGCAATTGGGGAATCCGATGGCCAAAGACGACGAGCGCGGATACCAGGCCGAAATCCCGGAGGACGCCCTGGCCGAGGCGCTGCAAAGCGTCGAGAAATATGGCCAAGGCGAGCGCCAGCCCCAGGCCGGGCCGCCGGCAGACGGCGGAGAAGACGGCGGAGAAGACGACGGGGAGACGGTGGTCGAGGTCGAGGTCGAACCCGGGCCGGAGGGCGACGCACCCGCCGAGCACGCCGCGGCCGGCACCGAGGCCATGGTCGCGCAGCTGCGCTCGGATCTGGACAAGGCGCGCGGCGATGCGGCGGCGGCCCAGGAAAAGATGCTGCGGGTGGCGGCCGAGGCCGACAACCTGCGCAAGCGCACCATCAAGGAACGCAACGACGCCATCCGCTACGGGCAGGAGAACCTGTTGCGCGACATCCTGCCGGTGATCGACAACCTCGAGCGCTCGCTGTCCCATCTGCCGCCCGGCGGCCAGAACGAGGCCCTCGACGCATTGCGCCAGGGCGTGGAGATGGTGCTGAAGCAGTTTCTGGGCGTGCTCGACAAGTACGATGTGCGCCCCTTCGACTCGATCGGCCAAGCCTTCGATCCCAAGCGTCACGAGGCCTTGAGCCGGCAGGAGACCGACGCGGCCGCGCCGGGCACGGTGTTGAGCGAGGCCCACCGCGGCTACCTGCTGCACGACCGCCTGCTGCGCCCGGCCCTGGTCACGGTGGCCTGCGAGGCCAGCGACGGCGAAGGCCAGCCGGCGCAGGGCTGCGCCGAGGCGGCCGGGTCGGATGAATCGGATGCTGATGAGCGGGAAACGAGGGAGACCGGCGGGCCGGACGAGCCGACCGGCGCGCAGGATTGATGGCAGGATTGATGGTGGTTTGCAACGGGTGAGAAGGGGAGGATGGCCAGATGGGGAAGATCATCGGCATCGACCTGGGGACGACCAACTCGTGTGTGGCCTTGATGGAACGCGATGAGCCGGTGGTGCTACCCAACTCCGAGGGCTCGCGCACGACGCCGTCGATCGTCGGCTTCACCGAGAGCGGTGAGCGGCTGGTGGGCCAGATCGCCAAGCGGCAGGCGATCACCAACCCGGAGAACACCATCTTCGCGGTCAAGCGCTTGATCGGACGCAAGTTCGAAGACGAGGAGGTCAAGCAGGCCGTCCCGATCATGCCCTACAAGATCGTGGCCGCCAAGAACGGCGACGCCTGGGTGCAGGTGCGCGGCAAGGACCACAGCCCGGCCGAGATCTCGGCCATGATCCTGACCAAGATGAAGCAGACCGCCGAGGACTACCTGGGCGAGGAGATCACCGACGCCATCATCACCTGCCCGGCCTACTTCGACGACAGCCAGCGGCAGGCCACCAAGGACGCCGGCAAGATCGCCGGGCTCAACGTGCTGCGCATCATCAACGAGCCCACCGCGGCCGCGCTGGCCTACGGCCTGGACAAGCGCGACCAGTCGGCCAAGGTGGCGGTGTTCGATCTCGGCGGCGGCACCTTCGATGTTTCCATCCTGGAGCTGGCCGAGGGCGTCTTCCGGGTGCTGTCGACCAACGGCGACACCTTCCTGGGCGGCGAGGACTTCGACCTGCGCATCGTCGATCACCTGTGCTCCGAGTTCGCCAAGGAGACCACCATCGACCTGCGCAACGACCGCATGGCCATGCAGCGGCTCAAGGAGGCCGCCGAGAAGGCCAAGCAGGAGCTGAGCTCGTCGAACGAGACCGAGATCACCTTGCCCTTCATCACCGCCGACGACTCGGGGCCCAAGCACCTCAACCTGTCGCTGTCGCGCGGCCAGCTCGAGTCGCTGGTGCCCGATCTGTTCGAGCGGCTGGAAAAACCCTGCCGCCAGTCGCTGGAAGACGCCAGCCTCGAGGCCGGCGGCATCGACGAGGTGATCCTGGTCGGCGGCATGACCCGCATGCCCAAGGTGCAGGACAAGGCTAAAGAGATCTTCGGCCGCGACGCCAGCAAGGAGGTCAACCCGGACGAGGTGGTGGCCATCGGCGCGGCCATCCAGGCCGGCGTGCTCAAGGGCGACGTGGAAGACGTGCTGCTGCTCGACGTCACCCCGCTGAGCCTGGGCGTGGAGACCGCCGGCGGCGTGTCGACCAAGCTTATCGAGAAGAACACCACCATCCCCACCCGCAAGAGCCAGGTCTTCTCCACCGCCCGCGACAACCAGGACATGGTCAGCGTGCACGTGCTGCAGGGCGAGCGCGAGATGGCCGACGACAAC
>CAYVQE010000078.1:0-29399 GCA_964454005.1 uncultured Myxococcales bacterium | reverse complement strand
GTGGCCGGCGCATTGGACCACGCCCGGGGGCGCGGATCAAACGCCGGCCGTGGCAAGCACCGGCCCAGCAAGACCTCAGACCGAAAATTTCGACCAATAAATTTATTTTCGGCGTAAATATTGCTTTACCAGTACATTTTCGGTAGAATTCGGCCATGCAGTTCGTTCCGCGCAGAATCGAGACCAGCCTCAGCCGCGCTCTGAACCGGGGCCGCAGCGTTCTGCTGCTCGGTCCCCGCCAGACCGGCAAGACGACCCTGGTCGAGCGGCTCGGAGCCGATCTGACGATCTCCCTGGTCGATCCCGAGGCCCGGCGGCGCTACGAGGCCGAGCCGGGGCTGTTGGCCGGCGAGGTCGAGGCCCTCGGGCCGGGCGCGGCCGGCGACCAGGACAGCCCGCTGGTGGTGCTCGACGAGATACAGCGCGTGCCGGTGCTGCTCGACGCCGTCCAGCACCTGATCGACTCCGGCCGGGCCCGCTTCCTGCTGACCGGCTCCTCGGCCCGCAAGCTGCGCCGCGGCGCCCACGTCAACCTACTGCCGGGCCGGGTGGTGGCGCTGCGGCTGGACCCCTTCATCCTCGACGAGATGCGCGGCCGGCCGCGGGAGCTCGACAGCCACCTGCTGGAAGGCGACCTGCCGCCCATCGTGGCCGTGGCCGAAGCGCGCGATCGGGAGGTGGACCTGCACTCCTACGTCAACGCCTACCTGGAAGAGGAGGTGCGCGCCGAGGCCCTGGTCCGCGACCTGGGCCCGTTCAGCCGCTTTCTGGAGCTGGCCGCCATGGAGTCGGGCCGGCGGATCAACGTGCGCAAGCTGTCGCAGCAGATCGGCGTGGCGCAGTCCACCATCGCCGCCTACTACCAGATCCTGGAAGACTGCCTGATCATCGAACGCATCCCACCGCTGACCTCGGGCTACGGCCGCAAGCGGCTGGCCAAGACCGACAGCTTTCTGTTCTTCGATCTGGGCGTGCGCCGGCTGGCCGCCGGCGAGGGCCGCCGGCAGTCCCCCGAGCGCCTGGGCGCCCTGTTCGAGCAGTTCGTCGGCCTGGAGCTGCTGCGCTGCGCCCGCCTGCTGCCCGGCGCCAGCCGGCTGCGCTGCTGGCGCGATCTCAACGGCCCCGAGGTGGACTGGGTGCTCGAACGCGAGGGCCGCTATCTGCCGGTCGAGGCCAAATGGACCGACACCCCCCGCCAGCGCGACATCCGCCACCTGAAGCTGTTCGTCAACGAGTATCCCCAGGCCGACCAGGGCACCCTCGTCTGCCGCGTCCCCCGCCCCACCCAGCTCGACCACCACATCCAGGCCATCCCCTGGCAAGCCATCGACCAACTGGTCCTGCCCTTGAGAACCGCCACGCCTTCATAGGGTAGACCCTTCAGCCGAACGCATCAAGCTACGCGCTGGTCAAACGAGCGGTCCGCGTTGGAAGCGCTTGGTACCCATGGGCTTCTTGCGGCTTTGCCGCTTTACAACTCGACTGGGCGATGCGATTCTACTGGGCATGAAGACAGACCCTGAATCCGCTGCCCGAATGGTGCAGGAGCGGGCAAGACAGAGAAAGGCCGCGCGGCTTGTACACGCCGAAGAGGTGAAGTCGCGGGTACAGGAGACAGTCAGAGCAGCGCTGCCCGCTGGCGCGCAGGCTTGGTTGATCGGTAGTCTCGCTTGGGGGGGATACGAAGCAGGCAGTGACGTGGACATCGTCTACCGCGGCTTGAGTCCCGCGGCGGTGCTCGAGTTGGAGCAAGCCATCGCGCGGGCCGCCCGAGTCGAACTGGACCTGCTCAGTTTCGATGCTCTACCCGAATCCTTCCGGGAGCGAGTCGAGGCGGAAGGAGAGCCTCTTCATGAATGCTGAACCGGCGGCACTAACTCGCTTGGCGCGACTGCGACGCGAAATGGATGTGGACAGAAGCGCCCTCGAAGCTCGCGCGGCAGAGGCCCAGGAGTTGCTCGGCGCGTGGAGCCGCAGCGGGAGCCTTCCCAGGCCAGAGCTGATTGTCTTGGCCGTCAACCTGCACGGCTATTACACAGCCCTCGAGGCGATCTTCGAGCGAGTGGCCAAGCTCCTCGACGAAGAGATGCCGACCGGCCCTTACTGGCACCTGGAACTCATAGAACAGATGAGGACTGCAGTACCGGGGTTGAGGCCGGAGATCCTTCCGGGATCGGTGGTCGAAGACCTTCAAGAGCTGCGGAAATTTCGGCACTTCTTTCGCAACGCTTACGTGCTCGACCTGGACCCAGCTGCTGTTCGAGGTCATGCCGAGCGGCTGGGCCGCATTCACCCCGATGTGGTGTCCCATCTCGCAACCTTCCGTGCCCATCTCGATGGCATGCTGGATGCGTTGACCCGATGAACAGAACGGGGGACGGGGATGGCGACCGGATTTGGCCTGGTCGACATCGGCCATCCGCTCGGGCTCACCGGCAATCTGCCGACTCTGGGCTACGGCGTTCTCGGTCTCGCTTGGTGCATCCTGGCGACCGCCCTCTGTGGCCGAGCCAGAATCTCCCGGCACGATCCGACTGATTTCCCAGATCGGTCGCGAGGTCAAGGAAGGACGGCGGATTCAAGCGGAGTCGTGGTCACCCACGTCGAGCATTGAATCCGCCGGCCTGACGCAGAGATCGCGGCCGAGGTGGGAAATCAGGGCCGAGGCGGTTCTCTTGTCGCAGCCGGTGTGCCCCTGTATGATGGTCGAGTCGTGGACCATGGAGGACAACGATGCGCGTGCGGCTGGTGAGCGCCTGGCTGTCGCTGGGGTTGTTGGTGGGTCTGGGAGCGCCGGGGGCCGGGGCGGCCGAGCGGGTGCCGGTGGCGGTGCTGGAGATCCAGAACCTGGGCGGGGTCGAGCCCGAGCAGATGGCGGCGCTGAACGAGTTGCTGCTGGAGCGGGTCTCGGCCCTGGCGGACATCCGCTCGCTCAACAGCGAGGGGCTGCGCAAAACCCTGGCCATCAAGGGCGAATCGATCGAGACCCGCTGCAGCGACGCGGCTTGCGCCAGCGCGCTGGGCCAGGCGCTGCGGCTGCGCTGGCTGACCATCGGCAGCCTGATGCGCTTCGGCGGCACCTACGTGCTCAAGCTGCGCCTGGTCGACGCCGAGCAGCAACGGGTGGCCGCCTCGGCCAGCCGCCAGATCCGCGGCGGCGCCGAAGCGCTGCGCGCCGAGCTGCCCAAGGTGGTCCGGAGCTTGTTCGACAGCGCGGCGGCCAAGCTGCACCCAGAGCGCAAGGGCCCGCGGGCGCGCAAGCCCGCCGAGCGCTCGCAGTCCGAGCAGAAGTCGGTGGCCGAGTTCGAGCGCATGTTGAACCGGGTGGAGAAATCCAAGGCCCGCAAGGAGCAGATCGAGCAGGCCTGGCGGATCGTCCACCGCATGGCGGCCGACGAGTCACTGCACGTCTCGGTGCGGCGCCACGCGCTGCGCAAATTCCTGGGCCGCTATCGCAAGGATAACCCTTACTACCGCCAGGCCTACGCCATGTACCAGTCCCTGGAGCCGGCGCTGCTGGAGGTCCAGACCATCCCCAGCGGCGCCATGATCACCATCGGCGGCACCAGCGTCGGCTCCTCGCCGCTGAGCCGCGAGCTTCCGGCCGGCAGCTACCGGGTGGTGGCCAACCGCGACGGCTACCGGCCGAGCGCCCAGCGGGTCACGGTGACCAAGGGCCAGAACGCCGGGGTCAGCCTGCTGTTGACCCGCGAGGTGGAAAGCCACCTCTTCGGCACCTGGGGCCACCTCACCTTCTGGAGCGGGCTGGGCCTGGCCGCCTTCGGCGGCGCCTCGGTGGGCCTGGCGGTCAAGTACGCCAACGACTACGAGACCACCGGCCTCAGCCGCGACGCCGATCGCTCCGACACCTGGGCCGGGCTGATGTGGACCGGCCTGGGCGCAGGCGCGGCCCTGATGACCACCGGGGTGGTGCTGTGGCTGCTGGAACCGCCGGCCAGCGAGCGGGTGGATCCATCCACCGCCGCCGGCCTGGCCCCGACCGGCGACGGCCAGGGGGCCGTGTTGACCCTCGGGGGGAGGTGGTGAAATGCGCCGATTCCGGCGACCGTGCTGGCTGGCCTGCCTGGCCTGGTTGACGGCCGGCGGCTGCAACCCCTTCCTGGACGCCACCGGCGGGCTGGGCTCGCCCTGTGAAGAAGACGATGACTGCGCCAGCCGGCTGGAGTGCCTGGAGGGCGTGTGCGTCCAGCGGCCAGACGGGGGGCCGGACGACGGCACGGCCTACGACGCCGACGGCGACGGCTACGACGCGGTGGCCAACGGCGGCACAGACTGCGACGACGGCGACCCCGACGTGCACCCCAACGCCGCCGAGATTTGCAACGGCATCGACGACGACTGCGACGGCGCCACCGACGAGGAGTTGGACGACCGGCCCTGCGAGCGGAGCAACCAGCACGGCAGCTGCACCGGCATCGAGAGCTGCCGGGGCGCCGACGGCTGGTACTGCGATGCGGCGCTGCCGCGGGCCGAAGACTGCGACGGGGTCGACGACGACTGCGACGGCCAGACCGACGAGGGCCTCGAACCCCGGGCCTGCCCGCTGCAGGCCGGCGTCTGCGCCGGCGCGATGCAGAACTGCGTCGCCGGCGAGTGGACCGAATGCGACTACGGCCCCGACTACGCCGAGGGCCCGGAGCAGGAATGCGACTTGCTGGACAACGACTGCGACGGCCAGACCGACGAGGAGGGCGAGCTGCTGCACGAGGCCGAACTCGGCCTGTGGGCCGACGACGGGGTGGACAACAACTGCAACGGCCTGATCGACGAGCCGGGTGGTGTCATGGTGCCGGTGTTCAACCACGAGGGCGTCTGGATCGACGCCTACGAGATGGCGGTCTTCGACCAGCCCGACTGCGCCGGAACCCGCTACGGAGCGGGTGAGGACGACTACCCGGCCGGCTGGCCGGCCGGCATAGGGCCTCCCACCGTGGAGCTGTACGCCTGCTCCCTGCCCGACATCATTCCGTCGGGCCACCTGAGCTGGTACCGCGCCCGCAACGCCTGCCAGGCCCAGGGCAAGCGCCTGTGCAAGAAGACCGAATACACCGCCGCCTGCAGCGGCGAAGCCCGGGCCGACTACCCCTACGGGCCCAACTATGTCAAAAGGGCCTGCCACGATGCGCTGGATCCCACCGAGGGCTACCAGGATACGGTGGCGCCCACCGGCGAATATGACGGTTGCACGTCCAGCACCGGCACCCACGACATGATGGGCAACCTGGCCGAGTGGGTGCAGGAGTGGGTGCGCAACGAGCCCGAGTGTCCGGACTGCGCCTGGATCGCGGATTGGGGCTACGTCTGCGAGTACTACCACTGGGGTGACGACCACACCCCGTGTCAGCCGGAACCGACCCCGGGTGAGATCGATACGATTCACAACCTGTCCAGCTGCCCGGTCGGAGACAAGGAGATCGACGGTTTCCCGCGCGCCACGGCGCTGGAGCACTTCGGCGGCCGGTGCTGCTACGAAGAGCCTTGAGATTGCGCGCGGCAGACGAGGTTCACAGAGGAGATGCGATGCACAGACGAGCGACGAGCTGGATCCTGGTGAGCGCCTGTCTGCTGGCGCCCGCGGCGATCGGCGCCGCCGAGCCCGAGATCGCGGTGGCGGTGATGGAGTTCGCCTCCAAGGGCGGCATCGAGGCGCAGAAGATGGACGCGCGGAGAACGTCTGTCCGCCGGACTTCCCGTGCACCCAGGGATCGAACGACGACTTCCGCTGCCTGCCGCCTTGGTGATGCGGTGGACGGATCAGGACTTCACCGGCTTGTCCCGGATATGCGGCCGGTGCTAGAGTGGTGTTGAACCGGGACGAGGTTCCACTTCCGCGGAGGGTGGCCATGAGACGCGGTGACTGCATGCTGGTGATGCTGGGTGGATTGTTGTTGGCGGGCGGGGTGCGGGCGGACGAGCCGAAGGATTTTGCGGCCAAGTTCGCCGAGCTGGCCGAGAACAAGGCCCAGGTGTTCAAGGTCAGCGCCCGGCCGGGTGAGGAGATCCCCGAGGCCACCCTGAACCTGGCCTTCGGCCCCGGCGCCACCATCGCCGTATCGCGCGGCGGCGGCCGGGTCAAGGACATGCTCGAGGAGCAGGACATCGTCTCGGTGGTCAACCGCAACCTGCGGGTGGTCAAGTACTGCTACTGCAAGGCGCTGAAGCAGGATCCCGACTTCGAGGGCCAGGCCATCGTCGGCATGAAGATCAAGACCGACGGCAAGATCAAGAACGTCTCGATCGAGCCCGAGGACATGGCCGAGCACCGCTTCGGCCGCTGCCTGCAGCCGCGGGTGGCCAAGTGGCGCTTCCCCGAGTTCCGCGGCAAGAAAGACGACGGCCTGCAGGTCAAGTCGATCGGCTACGAATTCCCGCTGGCCTTCAACCAGGCGCAGTGACCCCCGCCGCCGGCGGCTGCCGGCCGGCGAAGGCCGCCTGGGCCTCGGCCTCCAACTCCTCGAACCGCCCCTCGTACTTCGGCGAGAAGTGGAACACCACCAGCCGGCCGGCGCCGGCGCGCCGGGCCAGCTCACCCGCCTGGCGGGCGGTCAGGTGGTACGTGGCCGCCGCCCGCCGGGCGTCGGCGTGCAAAAAGGCGCCCTCGCAGAAGAGCAGATCGACGTCCCGGACCAGCTCGACGATGGCCTGCTGATTGGCCGCTGTGAAACCGGCGTCGGCCACATAGCCGATGCGCCGGCCGCGGCTGTGGATCAACAGCCGTTCCGCTAGCGGTGCGGCCGCGTGCTCGGTGCCATCGATGCGCACCCGGCCGCCGGCCGGCCGGCCGGCGCGCACCCAGTGCTTCAGCTCGTTGAGCCACGATCCGGGCCGCAGCCCGCTGTCCTCGAGCGCGACCGGATCGACGTTGTAGAAGTCGCGCTCGTTCAAGCGGTAGGCCATACAAGGGGTCTTGTGGTCCAGCACCGCGGCTTGCACCTGAATCCAGGGATCGCGCCACAGCAGCCCCTCGACCGGCACGCGGCGGATGCGGCCGGGCCGGAACCTGCGCCGGCAGACGAACTCGGTGATCACGCACTGGCGACCGTCGAACTCGTGCACCTCGTAGACCAACCGCTGGTGGCGCACCAGGTTCCAGGTGTAGCCGGCGAGCTTGCCCCGCACGCAGCCGGTGATGCCGCGCGGCCCGAACACCCGCACCCGACGCCCCCGCCCGAGGTGCAGCCGCAGCAGGTGATCGAAGCCGATGAAGTGGTCGATGTGGGTATGGCTGACGAACAGATCGCTGATGCGCAGCAGCTCCGAGACGGCCAGGTTGTTCAGCACGCCGCAATCGAACAACAAACCGCGCTTCTCGCGCAGGATGTCGATGAACAGGGCCGGATCGCCGGTCTGGGCGTTGACCAGTTTGGGCAGGAAGCTCGTTTTCATACGGCGCCGGCGGGGCCTCCATCGCCTGCGGTGCGCGCGTCGTCCGGCGCGCGCGCCAGCAGCACCTCGAACACCGCCCCCACCCCGGCGCCGAATCGTTCGCGGGCCGCCGCCGGGCTCAACAGGCGGATGCGCCCCCCCTGCCCATCCAGGATGTCGCGGCAGATGGCCAGACCGAGTCCGGTGCCGCCGCTGCCGGCCTTGGTGGTGTAAAACGGCTCGAACAGGCGCGACCGGTCGCCGTCGGCGACGCCGGGGCCGCTGTCGGCCACCAGCAGGCGGACGCCGTCAGCGGCGGCCTCGCCGTGAACCCGAACGAAGTCCCCGTCGCCGTTGTCAGCGACGGCCACCGCCTCCAGGGCGTTCGACAGCAGATTGACCACCACCTGCTGCAGCTCGCCGGCCGAGCCGCGCACCGGCGGTAAACGCTCGGGTAGATCGAGCGTGAAATCAACCCGGGCCCGCCGCACCCGCTGCTGGAGCAGCGCCGCGGCGGATCGCATCACCCGGATCGGATCGGCCGCCCGGCGGGCCGGCCGGGCAGAGCTGAACTCGCGCAGCCCGTCCAGGATGCCTTGCATGACCTCGGCCTGCTCCACGATCAGGCGGATCTTGGGCGCCAGGAATTCGTCCTGCCCGCAGCGGCGCTCGATCAACTGGGCGAAAGCCTTGATGCCGAGCAAGGGATGGCTCAGCTCGTGGGCCACCACCGCGGTCAGCTTGCCCATTTCGCTCAACCGTTCCAACCGTCTCACCTGCTGGCGCGATTGCTGCAGTTGGTGTTCCAGCTCGGCGATGCGCTGCTGCGTTTCGGTCATTTCCACAGCCCTTCCGCCTCGACTTCCAGATCCGGCGGCCGCGTGTCGACCTGGATCTCGGGCGACCGGCGCACCTGCGCTTCGCCCGAGGCCCCGGTGGCCGTGACCACCAGCCGGTTTTTGCCTTCGCGCAGCGGCACCTCGGCACCGAAAGCCCCGCGCTCGTCGGCCCGCACCATCACGCCGTTGACCAGCACCAGGGCCCCGGCTTCGGTCTTGCCGCTGACCCGAGCGCGGGTCCGGTCGAGCTTGCGCGGCGGCCAGCGCACCTGCAGCGCCACCGAGGCCGGCACCGGCAGCGGGTTGCTCGGCGGCGCATCAGGCCGCACCACCGAGCGCTTGCCCGAACGCAGCCGCACCTCTTTGCTGGAAGCCTTCACCCGCACCTCGCCCTCGCGCGCATCGACCACCACCGTGCCGCGCCCGTCGGTGACCATGGAGAACTCGCCCCGGTCGGTGGCCGCCACCGCGCCGCTGCCCTGGGAGCGAAAACGGAACTGCCGGCGCCCCTGGCCGGGGATGGCCGCCAGCATGCGCCCCTCGCCGAGTTCGAACGAGGAGCGGGCCTGCTGCTCCCGGCCGACCTCGAAAACCGAGTTGGCGCTCAGGGTCACCGAGGAGCCCGCGCGCAGATGCAACGTGGTTTCGGAGAACAGCGCTGTGCGCACCCGGTCTCCGCGACGCAGCCCGATGCCGACCTCGGCCGGCTGCCATTTCTCACCGCCGCCCCGCTGCACCTCCACCTGGCCCACCAGCGCACCCAACACCGCCGAGGCGATTGCCGCGCGCGGCTCGGCCGGCGCCGCCGGCGGTTCCAGCACCAGGTTCAGCACGACCAGACCGCCCAGCGCGGCGACGAGCACCCCCAACACGATCGAACCCGACTTGCGGCTCATGGCTGCCTACCCTCGATCCGACCGGCCCGCTCAGGCGAGCGGCACCGGTGCCGACTTCTCCCCGTCGTCCTCGGGCTGGCGCGGCAAGCTGATGGACACGGTGGTGCCCGCGCCCGGTCGGCTGTCCACGCTCACCCCACCACCGTGGTCCTGCACGATCTGGAACACCACCCACAAGCCGAGCCCGGCCCCTTTCCAGTCGTCCTTGGTTGTGAAGAAGGGCTCGAAAACGCGCTCCAGGTTCTCGGCGGAAATGCCGCGCCCGGTGTCGCTGATGGCCACCTCGACCCACTGGTCCACGCCGCGGACGGCCAACTCCAGTCGCCCGCCTTCTGGCATGGCGGTCTCGGCGTTGAGCATCACGTTGAGAAAAGCCCGCTGCAGCTCGCCCTCGTTGCCGACCACCCGCGGCACCTCCGGCTCGAAGGCGCGCTCGATGATCACCCGCTCGCGGTCCAGTCGGCTGTCGATCAGGTCGACCGTCTTTTCGATCACCCGCTCGATGCGCAAGGGCTCGCGATGCTCGGAGCCCTGCTGCTCGGAAAACCGCAGCAGGTTATCGGTGATGGCCTTGCAGCGCTTGGCCTCCTGCTCGATGCGCTGCAGGAACTGCAGGTCGGCGTCGCCTTCTTTCTTGCGCCGCAACAGCAGCTGGGTCAGCCCCAGGATGCCGCCCAGCGGGTTGTTGAACTCGTGGGCCACACCGGCGCCCAGATCGCCGATGGCATTGAGCTTGCGGGCCTCGAGCAGGCTGGCCTGGACGCGCTGCAGCTCGGCCGAGCGCTGCTCCGATGCCGCCCGCAGCTCGGCGGTGCGCGCCTGCTGCCGTCCCAGCCGGCGCATGATCCACCAGCCGGCCAGCGCCAGGACCAGGCCGCCGCCGAGCCAGATCCCCCACCACCAACCGGGCGGCCCGGCGGCGGCTGCCCCGAGGGCCGGCCGTTGAACGACCACCGCCCAGTCCAGGAAATCGAGGCGCTGAAAGGCCCCGCGCAGCGGTCCGGACGCGGCGAACGAAAAACGTCCCTGTCCGCTGGCGGCGCCCTGCAGATAACGGGCCACCAGCTGATGGTCTCTCAGCGAGCGCCGCTCGAGCACCTGGTTGCCGTCCGGGTGGGCCACCAAGCGGCCACCGCCGTCGACCACGAACACGCTGGAGGCGCTCGGGTCCTGCACCCCGGCGGCGACCAGGGCCTGCAGCCGGCGCAGGTTGCGCTCGAACACCAGCAGGTAGGGCGGATCTTGCCCGCCGCTCGGAATGCCGAGGGCGCCAGCCAGCAGGATGGCGTTGCGGCGGTCGTCGATGTATACATCGGACAGGGCCCGCCCGCGCTCGCGGGCGGCCGCTATCGGGACCCGCTTGAAGAAGCGTTCCAGATCGCGCAGGTCGACCGGCAGGTGCCGCTGGCCTTCCCCGGTGGCCGCCAGCTGCTCGGCATCTAGGTACACCGGGTCGACCACCGTCTGGTCCTCGCCGTCCAACAGCCCGACGACGGTCAGGTCGGTCTCCTGTTTGTAGAGCAGGCGCAGCACCCCGGTGACCTCTTGCGGAGCCAGGGCCTGCAGGTCGAACAATCCGGCGCCCAACTCCAGCGTGCGGATGGTGCCGGTCAGCTCACGGCGCAGCAGGCGGGCGGTCACCCGGGCCAGCTCCCGATCGCGGTCGTCGTCGGGCGGCGGCGCCATCCCGCCCGCGGCCAGCAAGCCCAGCCCCAACGCCAGCGCCCAGGCGCCCAGCAGCACCAAGCCGATGGTGAGACGCGAGCCCACCGGGCTCCTCCCGTCGCGGCGATGCCGCCGCAGCTGTCCAAGCCTTCGGAAACGCACAGAGGATCAGAGCCCCGGTGCCCGCCGGCAGCATAGCACAGGCCCGCACCGCCGGCAAAACCGAGTTGGCCGCTGCGCCCCGCAACATCGGCCGGCTTTACTCGACACCCATTCGATGGCATTCTCGGGGCGAACCGAATGGTCGTGGAACGAGCGCGAACCGCTGGCGGCCGCGGGGCGGCGCGCCGGCGGGCCGGGCTCCGGCGAGGTGTAAAAAGCATGCAGGCGATGAGACTCATGGGGTGGGTGCTCGGCTGGGCTGCGCTGCTCGGGCCGGCCGGCTGCACCGTCGACCCCGGCTTCATGGACGGCCAACCCTGCGCCGCGGACGGCAGCTGTGCGACCGGGTACACCTGCGTGGCCGAGCCCTGCGGCGAGGGGTACATGTGCCCGGTCTGCCGCCGCCAGCCGGCCGCGCCGGACGGCGGCACAGATGGCGGGGACGCGGACGGCGGCGGCGATGCCGGCGGCGACGGCGGTGACGGCGGTGACGGAGCGGTCAGCTGCGACCAGACGCCCCCGGACTGCCTGTTGCTGCCCGACTGCCAGCCGGTCGAGCCGGAGTGCATCGACGGCGTCTGGGTCTGCGACACCGGCTACGAGGCGACCGAACGCACCTGCGATGGGCTGGACAACGACTGCGACGGCCAGACCGACGCGGGCTTGGTCTGCCCGCTGGCCGGTGACACCCAGCCGGGCTTGATCGACGGTACCGGTCGCCAGGCCCGCTTCGATCGACCCAGCGGGCTGCTGGCCCTGCCGTCCGGCGGGCTGTTGGTGGCCGACAGCGGCAACCACGCCATCCGGCAGGTGGCCGCCGACGGCACCACCACCACCCTGGCCGGCAACGGCGACAGCGGCTGGCTGGACGGCGGCGGGGCGCAGGCGCGTTTTCGCGAGCCGGCTGCGCTGGCCATGGCCGCCGACGGCCGGGTGCTGGTGGCCGACCAGGGCAACCACTGCATCCGCCTGCTGAGCATCGACGGTCAGGTGACCACCCTGGCCGGCAGCGGGTTCACCGGCAGCAGCGGCGGTCCGGCGCTCGAGGCCCGCTTCGCCTTCCCCGCCGGCGTGGTCACCGCTGCCAGCGGGGCGGTGCTGGTGGCCGATACCGGCAACCACTGTCTGCGGCGCATCGCGGATGGGCAAGTCGAGGTCTTCGCCGGCCGCTGCGGCTTTCCGGGCCTGGCCGACGGTGCGGCCGATCAGGCCCGCTTCAACCGGCCCCGCGATCTGCTGCTGTTGGCCGATGGCAGCCTGGTGGTCAGCGAGGAGTCGTCCCACCGCATCCGGCTGGTGACCGCCGCCGGCCAGGTCAGCACCCTGGCCGGCGACGGCCGGTTCGGTTGGCGGGACGGCAGCCTGGCCGAGGCCCGTTTCGCCAACCCGGCCGGGCTGGCCGCGGCCGGCGAAGGGACGCTGTGGGTGGCCGACGCTGGCAACCACCGCATCCGCCTGGTGGACCCGCAGGCCGATGCGGTCAGCTCGCCGATCGGCGCCGGGGTCGCCGGCTCGGCCGACGGCCCACCGGCCCTGGTCGAGCTGCACCGACCGGCCGGCGTGGCGCTGACACCGGCCGGCCGGCTGGTCATCGCCGATACCGAAAACCACCTGCTGCGGGTTGTCGAACCATGAACACCTGTCGCCGACTGCACCCATTTCTGCGCAAGGGGTCGCTGGCCGAAGAGCATCGGCCCGATCCCGCCCGCAAGGCCCCGATTTCCGGCGGCCCGTTTTCGAAAAAGGCCGGTTTTCGACCCCCGCTGCTGGTGGCCTGCCTGGTGCTGCTGGGTGCGGTTGCGCCGGTCCGGGCCGCCGAGCCCAAGCTGGCGCTGTTGCCGCTGACCGGCCCCGAGACGGTCGCCGATCTGCTGCCCTTGATCAACACCGAGCTGTGGCTGGTGCTGCAGCGTTCGGAGCGGTTCAGCCCGCTGTCGCCCGAGCAGCTCGGCGAGCACCTGATCATGGCCCCGGCCGAGAACCTCGAATTCTGCGCCGGTGACGCCGGCTGCATCGCCGACATGGGCGCTGCCGCCGAGGCCCGCTGGCTGGTCTTCGGCGACGTCAAGCGCTCTTTCGACGGCCAGCGCATCCTGGTCCACCTGGTGCGGATCGACGTCGCCGCCCGCGAGCAGGAGGGCGAGCGCTTCGGCCAGTACGCCGAGGACGAGGTGGTCTTCGGCAGCGGGGCACTGCTGCGCGAGCTGCTCGGACTGCCACCGCCGGCCCCGACACCGCAACCGAACCTAGCCGGGGCGGACGAGGCCGCGGATGCCGGTCCGCCCGGATCGGAGGCCGGCGCCGGGGACGAAGCCACGGCCAGCGCCGGCAGCGCAGCCGAGGCCGGGCAGGCGGCGGCCGCCATCGAGCAGACCGCCCCGCCGGCGGCCCGCAGCCCCTGGCGCAACCCGCTGACGTGGACGGCCGCCGGCGTGGGCGTGGCCTCGCTGGCCACCGCCACCGCCCTCGGGGTGCTGAGCCAGTCGCGCGAGGACGACGCCCGCGAACTGGCCGTCAGCGGTGACCCGCTCAGCGCCGAGGAGCGCTTCCACGAGGCCGAGGACTTCGCCCTGGGCGCCAACATCCTGTTCGGCATCGGCGGCGCGGCCACCGCTGCCGCCGCAGTGCTGGTGGTGCTGGATCTGACCGCCGACGAGCCGCCCCCCGCCACCCCGGCGCTGGCCTGCAACGGTCACGGCTGCGAGGCCGGGCTGCGTTTCCGGTTCTGAACCGGCTCCGAGCCCGCGGTCCGCGGCCGGGTCGGCCGGAGGGGCTCAGGAAGCCATTTCGTTCATCTTGGCCTTGAGCACCGGGCTGGCCTTGAAGGTCACCACCCGGCGCGCCGAGATCTCGATGGCTTCCCCGGTCTTGGGGTTGCGACCGATCCGAGTCTTCTTGTCCCGGGGAGTGAAGTTGCCGAAGCCCGAAATCTTCAGCTTCTCACCCTGCTCCAGGGTCTCCTTCATGGTCTCGAACACGGTCTCGACGATCTCGGCAGCTTGGCTCTTCGAGAACCCGACCTTCTTGTAGACTTCCTCGACGATGTTGGCCTTGGTCATCGCCATGTGTGGTTCTCCTTGTCCAATGAATCCGGTTTGTTAGGATTTCCCCGTGTACCCCATCCGGACTCGGGTTGCAAGATCTTTTTTCTTTTCCGCCCGCTACCGGCCAACCGGGCCGGTCCGGCGGGCGCGGCTCAGGCCACCCGGGCCGCGATCCGATCGTCCACCCGGCGCCGCAACTCCGCGCCCGGCTTGAAGATGATCCGCCGCTTGGGCAACACCCGGATGGGCTGACCGGTGCGCGGGTTGCGCCCCTGGTAGCCGTCGTAGCGCTTGACCCGGAACGAGGCGAAACCGCGCACCTCGATGCCGCGGCCGGCCACCAGGGCCTGGCTCATGGCATCGAAAACCGCGTCCACCGCAGACTTGGCATCGGCCAGGCTCAAGTTGCTGCTGCGCGCCAGCGCGGCGATCAGATCGGCCTTGACCATCATCGTCCCTCCCATCGATGAGGATTTCAAAACTCAACCGCAAGCCCAGTCCGGATCGGTCTCCCCGTCGCAGTCGTTGTCCTTGCCGTCGCACAGCTCATAGGCTCCTGGAAACACGTCCGGATCATTGGGATCGCAGTCACCGTCGCAATCGCGGAAGCCGTCGCCGTCGGCATCGAAGCCCTCGTCCACCTCGCCATCGCAGTCGTTGTCGCGGCCGTCGCACAACTCCTCGGCCCCGGGATGGTCCTCGGGCCGGCTGTCGTCGCAGTCACCGCCGCAGACCGACCAGCCGTCCCCGTCGGCGTCGAAGTCCTCGTCGGTCAGGCCATCGCAGTCGTCGTCCCGGCCGTTGCACTCCTCGGGCTTGGGCTGGCAGTCGATGAAGGTGCGGTAGGAGGCCACCACGTCCAGATCCGGATGGGTGGGCCGAAACGAGCCGTAGAACAGGATGGCGTTGCTCACCCCGTCGTAGTCGAAGCCGTCGGAGCGGCTGCGCGGCACCTCGACCGGGGCCTGGCCCGGCTGGCGCACCTGGGCGACCTTGATGGTGGTCGAGATGGGCGGCTGGCTCATGGTGTAGGTGCTGGAGATGCCGAGCGCGGCCCGGATCAGCCCCTCGACGTTGGCCGTCTGGTCGGGGGCGCAGATCGAGCCCACCGAGCCGCCGCCGACGCCGTTGACCACCGCGTTGATGCCCTTGGAGGCGTTGAGCGCGGTCGGGCACTTGGGATCACCGCCGACGATGGCGAACAGGGTGGCCTCGCGGTCGCGGTAGCCCTGGACGAAGCCGTCCACCTCGGCCGCATCCGGTGCCCCGGCGTAGTCGTCGCCGCCCGAGGCGCTCTCGATGTGCTCGTCGTCCTCGTCGCTCAGGATGACCACCATGCGCCGGGCCTCGCAGCGCAGCTTCCACTTATCGTCCTCGGCGGCCGGGGCGCAGGGCAGCGAGTTGTCGATCGCCGCCAGGCCCATCTGCAGGCTGTACTCGACCGGCGGCCCGTCGGTGCCCTGCTGCACGTCGCTCTTGAAGCGCTGGATGTCGCGGATGAAGCCCGAGTAGGTCCAGCCGCCGCCGGTGGCCGGGTTGGTGTTGGTCACCGCGATGCGCCAATCCAGGGTGGTGTTGGCCAGCAGCCCGGCCATGGCGTCGGCCGCGGCGGCCAGCGCCGCCTGCTCCTCGGCCATCGACTCCGAGTTGTCGACCACCCAGATGAAGTCGACCGGCTGCACGCCGACCGAGCGGAAGCTGTCGCATTGCATGTCGGTGCCATCGGTATAGCCGGCCAGCGCAGTCGAGTTGGTCAAGTCGATCAAGCGCAGCCGCCGCACCTCATCCAGCCCGGCGCTGGGAGCCAGCGCGCCGAGCACCAGCACCCGTTCGCCGCGGTGGACGGTCTCGCTCAGCAGGGTGAAGGCTGCGGCCGGCTGGCCGCTCGGCGGCAGCTGGCCGCCGAGCGCCGTGCCGGCCAGCTCGGCCGCGATGCGGTTGGTCAGCTCGCTCGGGGTGCTGGCGGCCAGCGACAGGCTGTACTCGGCGATGACCGCATCGTAGCCGTCGAAGGTGGTCAACGCCCGCGAGCTGGCCTCGCCCAGGTCGGCCAGCCCGGTCAATAGACCGCGGTCGCGGGCCTCCTGCTCGGCGGCGCCGGCCAGCGCCGCCGGCCGGCTCAGCACGAAGCCGGCCAGATCGGCCGCCGGGTCGGCGAACATCAGGCCCACCTCGTCGGCGCCGGCCGTCAGCACCGAGGTCTGCGACAGATCGGGCTCGAGCGCCAGGCGGAAGTCCGCCGGCTCCGAGGCGTGGAAGTCGACCGGCTTGAGCCGGTCGGCCGCGCAGACCAGGGTCGACGCCTCGTCGGCGTCCGACACCCCGTCGCCGTCGGTGTCGGCCGCAAAGGGATCGGTCTCGCCCTTGGAGCAATCGGCCGAGTAGCAGACCCCGGCCCGTTGAGCGCAGATCTCGTCGGCGGCGCACTGGTCGTCGCTGGCGCATGGGGTGGTGCAGTCGCCCAGCTGCCCGTCGCCGTCGCGATCCTCGTCGCCGTCGAGTACGCCGTCGCCGTCCATGTCGGCCACGGTGGGGTCGGTCTCGCCGGGATCGACCGCGCCGTTGCCGTTGCGGTCCTCGACCCCGTCGGCCAACCCGTCGCCGTCCGTGTCGGCCAGGCGGGGGTCGGTCTCGCCCGGATCCACCCGCCCATTGCGATTGGCGTCCTCGATCCCGTCGGCCAACCCGTCGCGATCGCTGTCGGTGTGCAGCGGGTCGGTCTCGTCCGGATCCACCTGGCCGTCGCGGTCGGCGTCCTCGACTCCATCGTCCAAGCCATCGCCATCGCTGTCGGCAGCCAGCGGATCGGTCTCGCCCCAATCCACCTGGCCGTTGTGGTTGGAGTCCTCCACCCCGTCGATCAGGCCGTCGCCGTCGCTGTCCGGGTTGTCGGGATCGGTCTCGCCCGGATCGACCACGCCGTTTTCGTTGCGATCCTCGAACTCGTCGCGGATGCCGTCGCCGTCGCGATCGTCCTCGGTGGGATTGAGATCCGGTCCGGTCCCCTCGTCTCCGCCGCCATCGCCGCCGGCGTCGACCCCGGCGTCAGGCAAGCCGCCATCGCCACCGTTTGCGCCGCCGCTGCAGGCGGCCGCCAGCGCGCACAGCCCGAGCAGGGCGCCGATGCCGGCTGCGCGCCGGGTGGCCGGCCGCCATCCGGCCGGGCGCACCCCGACCAGCCGATTCCCCCCGGAGCGCTTCGTATCCATCGGCAATTCCCTTCGCGCCGGGCGAACTCGCGCCCGCCCCGGGTTGCAGATTTATCGAGAGATTATCACCGGTTGGGATTTGGGGTCAAGCCCGCACAGGCCTGGCAGCGATCGCAGCGCAGCGGCTCGCAGGGTGCGGTCGCGCGGGCCGCCGCGGCCCGCCGGCGCTCGTCGTCCAGCAAGTCGGCCGCCACCCCGGTGTCGACCAGCCGCCAAGGCTGCGGCCGCTCGGGCGACCAGGCCTGGTGGACCAGCGCCCGCCACCCGGGCAGCGCCTCGTCGAGCAGACCGGCCGGCGGCGGCCAGCGGCGGCCGCTCTGCTCCAGCACCGGCGCCAGGCACTCGTCTGCCCGGTCGAGCAAGCACTGGCCGATGGCCTGGCCCGGCCCGAAGCCGGATACGTCGACGCCGCCCAGCCGCTTGAGACCGCGCTCGATCCGCGCCCGGTCGCGGCGCAGGGCCGAACGCGTCGACATCGGCTTGAGCGCGAACGGGGTGTGGGGCTTGGGCACGAAGGGGTTGAGCGACACGCTCAGCCGGCCGGTGCCGCCCCGGCCGCGGTGGGCGGCCAGCAGGGCGCGCCGGGCCCCGGCCACCAGCTCCACCAGCGCCTGCCGATCCTCGGCCTGCTCCTCGGGCAGACCCCACATCAGATAGAGCTTGAGATGGACGACCCCGGCCTCGCCGAGCCGGCGCACGGCCTCGAACAGCACCTCGTCGGCGAAGGGCTTGTTGATCACCCGCCGCAGCCGCTCGGAGCCGGCCTCGGGCGCCAGGGTCAAGCTGCGTTGGCCGCAACGCGACAGCTCGCGCAGCAGCAGCCGGCCCGCCGGGCGGGTCAGCGCCACCGGATCCAGCGAGGCCGGTGACAGGTCGGCGCCCACCGCCTCGAAGGCCGCCACCAGCTCGGCCAGCTGCGGATGGCGGCCCAGCGATGCGCCCACCAGGCCGATGCGCGCGCCGCGCTCGATGCCCGGCCGGGCCGCGGCCACCACCGCCGATACCGGGTAGAACACCGGCGGCCGGCGCGTGAAGCTCAGCGCGCAGAAGCGACAGCCCGCGGGACATCCGCGGCCGGTCTCGACCAGATGCATGCCGGCCAGCTCGCCGCCGCTCACCGGGGCCAGCTGCACCGCCGGCGGGCCGGCGTCGTGCCAGGCCACCCGCAGCGGTCTGCCGCGCTCCGGCGGAGCGCGCACGCCGGCGACGGCATCGAGCGCGGCGCGCAGTTCGGCCCGCCCGGCGCCGCGCAGCGCGTGCAGGGCATCGAGCAGCGGCGCGATCACCGGCTCGGCGTCGCCCGGCACCACCCCGTCGAGAAAAGGTGCGGCCGGAGCCGGGTTCAACCGGCAGGCCACGCCGCCGGCCACCAGCAGCGGGTGGCGGGTATCGCGCCGGCGGCGGCGCGGCGGGATGCCGCCGGCCGCCAGCAGGGCCACCAGCACAGGCCACTGCGCCTCGTGGGCCAGGCTGGCCAGCACCAGATCGAAATCCGCCAGCGGGCGGCCGGTGGTCCAGCCCCGCGGTGGACCGCGCCGCGGATCGAACACCGCCTCGGCCGCGCCGCGGGGATGGTCGTTGATCAGCGCCAGCAACCGATGCAGCGCCAGGCTGCTGGCGCCCTGCGCCGGGGGCCCCGGAAACAGTACCGCCACCTGCAGCCGATCGCCGGCGGGCGGTGCGGGGGGGATGAAACGGAACCCGGCTCCCGAAGCCGGTGTCCGACCTCTGCGGGAACGGCTCACCGCCCCAAGCTAGCGCCGCCAGAGACGCGGCACAAGAGGCGATATTGGGAGAGCACAGATGCGATCTCGCCCCGTCGGTGCAGTTGACGCTGCTTCGCGAGCCTCTGGCAGGCAACGCGCAGTGCCGCCAGAGGCTGTGGCCTGCGGGGCGAATGACGAAAAAAGTAGTATGTTCTACCACATGCGACGACTCGAGACAAACGCGGCCGACCTTTTTTTCTTGACTTGCTCGGACCGCCTGTTGGTATGGTATGCCTTGTTCCAGGCGCAGAACCGGGTCAGCGAGGTGTCCAAAGAGCCCACAACCGGCCCTTTTGGCAGAGGAAAAGGAGAGGAACATGTTCGAGAATCTGGCGGAGGCCTTCAAGGAGGGTGGATGGGGGATGTACCCCATCGCGGTGATCGGTGTCTTCATCATCGCCATCACGGCCGAGCGGATCGCCTTCCTGTTCTTCAAGGCGCGGATCAACAAGAACGACTTCATCAACACCATGCACAAGTACCTGTTCCAGGGCAACTTGCAGCGGGCCATCACCTACTGTTCCTCCAACCGGGCCCCGTTGGCCAACATCGTCAAGGCCGGTCTGCTGCGGATCGACGGCACCGAGGCCGAGATCCAGTCGGCCATGGACGAGCAGGCGCTGCAGGAAATGCCGCGTATCGAGAAGCGCACCGGCTACCTGGCCATGTTGGGCAACGTGGCCGTGCTGGCCGGGTTGCTGGGCACCATCTCGGGTCTGATTCGGTCGTTCGCAGCCGTGTCGTACGCCGACGCCGCCGAGAAGGCCGTGCTGCTCGCCAAGGGCATCTCCGAGGCGATGAACTGCACCGCCTTCGGGCTCGGCACCGCGATCCCCGGCCTGGTGGCCTTCTCGATCCTGTCGGGCACGACGCAGAACATCGTCGACGACATCAACGAGAGCACGGTCCGGATGTTGAACCTGATCCTGGCCAATCGGGACAAGCTCAACACGGCCGACGTCCGCGGCGCCGAGTAACGCAGCCCGCGACCGGAACCATCCGGCTGCGGGTGGCGACCAAGGCTGCCTGAAGGAGGACGAGCATGGCGAGTGTCAGCGCTCCAGGCGGACGCAGTGGCGGCGGGAAGAAGAACCTGAACGTCGAGTTGAATCTGGTTCCCTTCATCGACCTGCTGACCTGCCTGATCTGCTTTTTGCTAATGGCGGCGGTCTGGGTCCAGATCGGCAAGATCTCGGTCACCCAGTCGGGCACCGGGGCACCGGCCGAGCAGACGCCCGAGCAGCGGCAGAAGCTCAATCTGGTAGTGGCCATCACGCCCCAGGGCTACCTGGTGACCGGCAACGGCACCACCATCGCCGACATCCTGAAGAAGGACAACGAGTACGACAAGAAGACGCTGGGTACCAAGCTCAAGGAGATCCACGGTCAGTTCCCGGACAAGAACGACATCGTGGTGATGAGCGAGGACAGCATCACCTACCAGGTGCTGGTCGACACCATGGACGTATGCCTGGCCAACGAGTTCCCGAACATCTCGGTGTCGGGAACCATCTAGAGGAGGCGGGATCATGCCGATCCGCAAACCAGGCCCCCGCCTGATGCGCGACATCAAGCTCAAGTTCGCCAAGTCGCACGTGTCGAAAAAGGCGGGCCGCACGGTGGACGTGTCGCTGAATCTGACGCCCATGATCGACATGTTCGTGGTGCTGGTCATCTTCCTGCTGATGACCTTCTCCACCTCGGGCGAGATCCTGTTCATCCAGAAGGATATCGAGCTGCCCAAGGCCAGTCAGACCAACACGCTCGACAAAGCGCCCGTGATCCAGATCGGCGCCGGCCAGGTGGTCATCGAGGGCAAGCCGGTCGGAAGGATGGACGACATCGCCGAGGACGAGAACTTCGAGATCGCCGATCTGAGCGAGATGCTCAACAACCTCAAGAAGCAGTACCAGCAGCTGCACCCGAACAAGGACTTCCCGGGCAAGATCATCGTCCAGGGCGACAAGGAAGTGCCTTTTCGGGTGCTCAAGAAGGTGATGTTCACCTGCACCTCGGTCGGCTACGGCACCATCAACTTCGCGGTCCTGCCCACCGGTGGCGGTGGCGGCGGTGGCGAAGGCGGCGAAGGTGGCGGCGAGGCCGAAGGCTGAGCCCCGCATGGAATGAAAAAAAGAGGGCCCCCTTCGGGGCCCTTTTTTTTGGCCGGCGACCGCGGATTGCTTACCGATCCGGCCGCCGCAGGAAGGTCGGCACGTCGTACTCCTCGTCCTCGAGCTGGCGCGACAAATCGCTCTCGGCCACCGAGCGCAACTCGCGCACCGGCTGCGGCTGCGGCTGCGGCTGGGCCTTGGGCTGCGGGCGCACCGCCGGCCGCGCCACCGGCAACCGCTCGGCCACCGGGCGCTCCGACGGCGGCGCCGATTGCAGTTCGGCGAAATGCGGATTGCGCCGGATGTGGGTCGGGATGTCCAGGTTCTCCGGCTGCGAGCGGTAGTCCTGTACCGGTCGCTCGAGCGGCTTGTCGCTCTGGCCCTCGAAGCCGGTGGCGATCACGGTGACCGACAGCTCGTCGCCCATGCGCTCGTCGACCACGGCGCCGAAGATGATGTTGGCGTCCTCGTGTGACTGGTCCTGGATGAACGAGGCGCACTGATTGACCTCGAACAGGCGCAGGTCGGCCCCACCGGTGACGTTGAGCAGCAGGCCGGTGGCGCCGTCGACGGCCACCTCCTCCAGCAACGGCGAGTCGATGGCCGCCTGCACCGCCTCGCGGGCCCGGTTCTGTCCCTTGGCCCGGCCGGTGCCCATCAACGCCAGCCCGCGGGCCTGCATGACCGTGCGCACGTCGGCGAAATCGACGTTGATCATGCCCGGCACCACCACCAGATCGCTGATGCCCTGCACCGCATTGAGCAGCACCTTGTCGACCTCGGTGAAGGCATCCATCATGGTCAGGTTCTCGCCGGCCAGCTCGATCAGCTTCTCGTTGGGGATGGTGATCAAGGTGTCGACCGCCGCCTTGAGCTCCTGGATGCCCTGTTCGGCCTGGCGCCAGCGCCGCTTGCCCTCGAAGCGGAAGGGTCGGGTGATCACCCCCACAGTCAGGCACCCGAGCGAGCGCGCCATGTCGGCGATCACCGGTGCCCCGCCGGTTCCGGTGCCGCCGCCCATGCCCGCGGTGATGAACACCATGTCGGCGCCCTCGAGCATCTCGGCGAAACGATCGCGCGACTCCAGCGCGGCGTTGCGCCCGATCTCGGGGTTGGCGCCGGCGCCCAACCCACGGGTGAGGTTTTCACCCAGCTGCACCTTGACCGGCGCCAGGCTGGTGCTCAAGGCCTGGGCGTCGGTGTTGGCGGCGATGAAATCGACGCCATCCATGCCCCCCTTGATCATGGTGTTGATGGCGTTGTTCCCCCCGCCGCCAACGCCCACGACGCGGATCTGGGCCCCGCCTTCTTCGACTTCCATGAACTCGATCATCTCGGTCCCTCCTCACTGCGCCACCCGCGCGCACGGGCAGAACTGCATGGGTTCAGCGAAACTCAAAAGAAATCCTGCATCCAGCCCTTCATTCGCGACTTGATGCGCTGGTACAGGTTCTTGTCCGAATGGATGGGGAAGAAGTGCGACCCCAGATGCTCCTGGCCGTAGTGCACCAGACCGACGCCGGTGGCATAGATCGGCGAGCGCACCACGTCCACCAGGCCGTTGACCTTGTCCGGCACCCCGCGGCGCACCGGCATGCCGAGCACATCCTCGGCCAGCTCGGGCATGCCCTCCATGATGGTCGAGCCGCCGGTGATGACCGCGCCCGAGGCCAGCAGATCCTCGTAGCCTGAACGCTGTATCTCGCGCTTGACCAGCGCGAAGACCTCCTCGATCCGCGGCTCGACGATCTCGCACAGAATCTGGCGCGACAACTGGCGGGCGCTGCGGCCGCCGACCGAGGGCACCTCGATGGTCTCGTCGCTGTCGACCAGTGAGGCCATGGCACAGCCGTGCTTGATCTTGAGCTTCTCGGCCTCGGGCGCCGGCGTGCGCAGGCCGAGGGCGATGTCGTTGGTGACCTGGTTGCCGCCGAGGCTGAGCACAGAGGTGTGCACGATGCTGCCGTTGGAGAAGATGGCGATGTCGGTGGTGCCGCCGCCGATATCGATCAGGGCCACGCCCAGATCCTTCTCGTCCTCGTTGAGCACCGACAGCGAAGAGGCCAGCGGCTGCAGCACCAGGTCGGCCACGTCCAGGCCGGTCTTGTTGGCGCACTTGATCAGGTTTTGAGCCGACGAGCAGGCGCCGGTGACCAGGTGCACCTTGGCCTCCAGCCGTACTCCGCTCATGCCCATCGGCTCTTTGATCCCGTCCTGGTTGTCGATGATGAACTCCTGCGGCAGGATGTGGATCACTTCGCGGTCCAACGGGATGACCACCGCCCGGGCGGCGTCGATGACCCGCCTGACGTCGTTCTGGCGGATCTCGTTGTCCTTCACAGCCACGATGCCGTGGGAGTTGATGCCCCTGATGTGACCGCCGGCGACGCCCACGTAGGCGCTCTTGATCTCGCAGCCGGCCATCATCTCTGCCTCCTCGACCGCGCGCTTGATCGAGTTGACTGTGGTCTCGATGTTGATGACCACGCCTTTGCGCAGCCCCCGCGATGGACTGGTGCCGATGCCGACGATGTCCACCCCGCCCTCGGGCTGCAGCTCGCCGACGATGGCGCAGATCTTGGTGGTGCCGATATCGAGGCCCACAACCAACTCATTCCCCTTTGCCATGCCTCACCTCGCTCTTATATGCGTTGCGCTCGTTCGTTCTTCATGTCATCGCCGCCGGCTTCCAGCCGCACCGTGGCCCAGTGCGGCCGATCGGCGCGGTCGAGCAATACGGTATGCGGCGTCAAGTCGCGCCGGTCGATGGCTGCCAACGCGCGGCAGAGCAATCCCAGCCGCTGCTCCGGTTGATCGCCCAGGCGCACCGTCATGGCCCCCGGATCGAGCACCACACTGGTGCCCAGCAGGGCATCCAGGTGCACCTCGGCCAACTGGCGATCGGCCAGACACTCCCGACGCTCGACGCGCTCCATCAAAGCCAGCGCCCGGCGCACCCGGGAGCGGCTGCGCTCCGGATCGTCGGTGAAGTCCTCGCGTCCCAGCCCGGTGATCAGTGGCAGATCGATCGCCTCGCCGGGCTGCAACCGCTTGAACACCTCGCCGTGCCCATCGATCAGATATAGGCCCTCCAGGCTGATCAGCGCCGCCGGCTGGTACTCCTCGACCTCGACCACGATCCGATCGGGCACCACCCGGCGCAGCCGCACGTCGCGCACCCAGGGCAGCTCCGCGACCCGCCGGCGGGCACGGTCCAGATCGAGGCTGAAGATGTTGAGCCCCTCGCGCAGCCCGGCCGCCCGTTCCAACTCCGCCAGCCGCGTGCGCGAGTTGCCGTCGACCTCGATGCAGCGCACCGCCAGCGCCGCCGAGGTGTGCAGATAGGCCGCCACCTGGTACGCCCCCCAGCCCAACCCGAGACCGATCGCGGTCAACAGCATCACCCGCAACGGGGCCAGCAACCAGTCGTTCAGCCGCCGGCGGCGCTCGGCGCGCCGCTGGTCCGGGCTCTTGCGTTTGCGGTTGCGCGAAGCCATCCACTCCTCGTCTCACACCTTCAACCGAGCGCCCTGCACCATGCGCTCGGCCAGATCCTCGAAGCTCATCCCGAGCCCGGCCGCGATCTTGGGCACCAGACTGGCCTCGGTCATGCCCGGGATGGTGTTGAGTTCCAACACGTAGAACTGCCCGGCGTCGTCCAGCATGGTATCGACGCGGGTCACGCCCTCGCAGCCCAGGCACCGCTGGACCGCCGCGCCCAGCGCCAGCACCCGGTCGTTCTGCTCGGAATCCAGCGGCGCCGGGAAGAGGTACTGGGTGGTGCCCCCGTGGTGGTACTTGGCCTTGTAGTTGTAGAATTCCTCGGCCGGCACCACCTCGATGGCCCCCATGGCCTTCCCGTCGAACACGGCCACCTGCACCTCGCGGCCGTCGACGTAACGTTCGATGATCACGTCGCCGGCCAGTCGGCGCGCCGCCTCCAGGGCGGCGGCGAGTTCGGCGCTGTCGCGCACGATGCTGACCCCGACGCTGGAGCCTTCGCGCGAAGGTTTGACCACCGCCGGCAGATCGAAGGGCAGATCGGCGGGCGCCAGCGCCTCGCGGGCCTGCGGCTCGAGCACCACATCCTCGAGCACCGGCAGGCCCCGGTAGCGCAGCGCGTTCTTGGCGAAAACCTTGTCCATGGCCAGCGCCGAGGCCAGCACCCCGCTGCCGGTGTAGGGAATGCGCATCGCCTCGAGCAGGCCCTGCACGCAGCCGTCCTCGCCCCAGCGTCCGTGCAGGGCCACAAAAGCGACTTCGATCCGCTCGCGACGCAACGCCGCCGCCAGCTCGGTATCGGCCACGATGTCGATCACCTGGTAGCCGCGCCGGCGCAGCGCCTCGGCCAGCGCCCGGCCGGTGTTCATCGACACCTCGTGCTCGGCGTTGTGGCCGCCCATCAACATTCCGATGCGTTTGTCTTTCATGCTTCGCCTCGCTCGCTGCCGACTTCGGCGTCCTCCCGGCGCCGCAGCCGCTCGACCAGCTCCTCGCCGACCCGCCAAACGTCGCCCGCCCCCATGGTCACCACCCAGTCGTCCGGCCGCACGTTGTCGAGCAACCAGTCGACCACGTGCTCGCGGTCGCCGATGTAATGGGCCTGGCGCGGGCCGTGGTTGCGGATGCCGCGATAGAGCATTCGCGCATGCACGCCTTCGATGGGCTGCTCGCCCGCCGGGTAGATATCCATGACGATCAACACATCGGCCCGGTCGAAGGCGGCGTGGAACTCGCGCTCCAGGTCCCGGGTGCGGCTGTAGCGGTGGGGCTGGAACACCACCACCAGCCGATTGCTGAAGGCCTTGCGCGCCCCCGCCAAGGTGGCCCGGATCTCGACCGGGTGGTGGCCGTAGTCGTCGACCACGGTCACCCCGGCGGCGCGCCCGCGCTGGGTGAACCGCCGCTGAATTCCTTCGAACCGTTCCAGCGCCGCCTGGACCCGGGTGAACGGCACCTGCAGCTCGTCGGCCACCGCGATGCAAGCCAGGGCGTTGAGCGCGTTGTGCTCGCCGATCATCCTCAGCTCCACCGGCCCGAGTCGGCGCTCGCCGCGGTAGGCGTCGAAACGGACGCAGTCCGGACCGAAATCCATATCGATGGCCCGATAGTCGGCCGCCGGATCCAGGCCGTAGGTCACCAGGCGCTTGCCGATGTGGGGCAGGATATCCTGCACCACCGGATGATCGATGCACACGGCCAGCAACCCGTAGAAAGGCACCTTGTTGGCGAACTCGATGAAAGCGGCGTGCAATCGCTCGACCGAGCCGTAGTGATCCAGGTGCTCGGGGTCGATGTTGGTGATGACGCCGTAGGTCGGCGTCAGCTTGAGGAAGGAACCGTCGCTCTCGTCCGCCTCGGCCACCAGGTACTCGCTCTGGCCCAGCCGGGCGTTGCTGCCCAGCGAGTTCAGCCGGCCGCCGATGATCATGGTCGGGTCGAGACCGCCTTCGGCCAGCACCGAGCCCAGGATCGAGGTGGTGGTGGTCTTGCCGTGCGAGCCAGCCACGCAGATGGCCACTTTCATGCGCATCAGCTCGGCCAGCATCTCGGCGCGTTGGATGACCGGAACGCCACGGCGCCGGGCCTCGACCACCTCCGGGTTGTCGGCGGTCACCGCACTGGAGACCACCACCGCGTCGGCTGCGCCCACCTGGTCGGCGGCGTGGCCGATGGACACCCGGGCGCCGAGGTTCTCCAGCCGCAGAGTGGTCTCGCTGGCCGCCAGGTCCGAGCCGCTGACCCGGTAGCCCACGTTGAGCAGCACCTCAGCGATGCCGCTCATGCCGATCCCACCGATACCGACGAAGTGTACCTGGTAGGTGCGACGCAGGGGCATCAGGACACCTCCCCGCCGCGCTGGGTCTGCCAGCCAGCGAGCTCCAGGCAGAGTTCGGCGATGTCGCTGGCCGCTTCCGGCCGGCCGACATCGGCGGCGGCCTCTTCCATCTGCACCCGCCGCTCGCCGTCGCACAAAATGGCGGCCAGCTCGTCGGTCAACCGCTGCGCATCGAGTTCGGACTCGAGCAGCATGACCGCCGCGCCGGCGTCGACCAGCGCCCGGGCGTTGAGCCGCTGGTGATCATCGGCCGCGTGGGGGAAGGGGATCAGCACGGCCGGCTTGCGACACAGGGCCAACTCGGTCACGGTGGTGGCGCCGGCGCGGCTGACCACCACGTCGGCCGACCGGTAGGCGGCGGCCATGTCGTCGATGAAGGCCCGCACCTCGACCCCCGCCTCGAGGTCCAGGGCGCGGTAGCGCTCCGCCACCTGCTCGCGCTCTGGCTCGCCCGACTGGTGGACTACCCGCAGATCGGGGCAGCGCGGCTTCAGCCCGGCCACCGCTTGGGGCACCACGCGGTTGAGCGTCCGCGCCCCCTGGGAGCCGCCCACCACCAACAAGCGCCGCTCGTCTTTTGGCTCGTTGCTGCACAGGAAGTTGTCCAGCAGGTCCTTGCGCACCGGGTTGCCCAGCAGCGACGTCTTCTTGCGCGGGAAGTGCGCCTCGGCCTGAGGGAAGGCCACCACCACCCGGCGCACCACCTTGCCCAGCAGGCGGTTGGTCATGCCCGGCAGGGCGTTTTGCTCCAGCACCAGGGTGGGGATGCGCTTGAGCCAGGCCGTCAGCACCAGCGGACCCGAAGCGTAGCCGCCGACTCCGATCACCACCTGCGGCCGGAACCGCCGCAGGATGCGGCGCGATTGCCACATGGCGCGCGGGATCCGCAGCAGTCCCCGCAGCCAACCCAGCAGGCCCCGGCCCTTGAGCTGACCGACCTCGATCAGCTCCAGCGCGAAGTCAGCCCGCGGCACGTGGCGCACCTCCAGCCCGTGGCGGGTGCCGACGAACAGCACCTCGTGGCCCTGGTTGCGGCCGACCAGCTCCTCGGCAAGGGCGATGCCCGGAAACAGATGGCCGCCGGTTCCGCCGCCCGCGATCAAAAAGCGCACGTCCCCTCCCGCCAGCGTCCGGCCCGCACCCGCGTTGTCCATTGCCGTTTCACGCGCAGCCCACCCTCCGGCCTCAGGGCCAGGTCACCTTGGAGTCGCCCACGGCCTGGCCCGACTGGCCCTGGGCGGAAATGTTCAACAGCAAGCCGACCGCGAACAGGGTGCAGATCAACGAGCTGCCGCCGTAGCTGACCAGGGGCAAGGTCAGCCCCTTGGTCGGCAGCAAGCCGGTGACCACCCCCACGTTGATCAGGGTCTGCATTCCGATCAACGCCGTCAGGCCGAATGCCAGATAGGTCCCGAACAGATCGGGGGCCAGCCAGGCGGCGCGCATGCCCCGCCAGACCACCACCGCGAACAGGAGCAACAGCGCCACCGCGCCGATCAGCCCCAACTCCTCGCCCACCAGCGAGTAGATGAAGTCGGTGTGGGCGGCTGGCAGAAAGAACAGCTTGTGTTTGCCCTCGCCCAGGCCCATACCGAGCACCCCGCCGGAGCCGAAGCTCATCAGGCTCTCGGAAATGTGGTAGCCGATGTCGAACCGGTGTGCCCAGGGGTCCAAGAAAGCCAGCAGCCGGCGCATGCGGTACTCGGAACCGACGATCAAGCCGTAGGCCATCGGCAACGCCGCCAGCGCCGCGACGATGATGTAGCGCAGGCGGGTGCCGGCCACGTACAGCATCAGGAACAACAGCACGCACAGAATGGTGGCCGTGCCGAAATCGGGTTGGGCCAGCAGCAGCACCACCAGCACCCCGCTGACCAACAGGTGGGGCAGAAAGCCGACCGAGAAGGCCTGGATCTGCTCTTTTTTGCGCGTCAGCGAGCAGGCCAGGTAGACCACGAAGAACACCTTGATCAGCTCGCCGGGCTGGAAGTTGAGCATCCCCAACCGCAGCCAGCGCGACGAGCCGCCCACCCGGGTGCCCACCCCGGGCAGCAGCACGGCCACCAGCAGCAACACGCCGGCCAGCAACAAGGGATAGGACAACCCCACCAACCGCCGGGTGCCCAGCCGCAGCCCGAAGATGAGGGCCCCCAGACCGAGCAGGGCGGCCAACAGCTGGCGCTTCAGGTAGTAGGCGGCATCGCCGGTTTGGGCCTGGGCCGACACAGCGCTGGCCGAGTAGACCATCACCAGGCCGAAAGCCAGCAGACCCAGCACGGAGAACAGCAACACGCCATCGACCCGGCGGGCTTCGTTCATGACCCCGCCTCCAGCGCTTCGACCAGTGAACGGAAGACATCGCCTCGGTGGGCATAGTCGTCGAACATGTCGAACGAGGCGCAGGCCGGGCTGAGCAATACGGTGTCGCCGGGCCGCGCCAGCTGCTGCGCCCGCGCCACCGCCGCCTCCAGGTCGGCCACCA
>CAYVQE010000077.1:0-29401 GCA_964454005.1 uncultured Myxococcales bacterium | reverse complement strand
CAGCTAATGCTAGCTTGGATGGCGCGTAGGATCACGCCTGGAACGGTACAGGGGCCGTCTCCAGCTCGGGCAGGGCCGCCAGCAGCTTCTGCTCGCCGGTGGCGGCCAGCAGCCGCTCGACCAGTGCCAGACTCTGCCGGTAGCACCAGGCGGTGCGCGCCGGATCTCCGCGCAGCCGCCAGTTGATCTCCAGCGCGGCCAGCTCGGCCGAGGTGGTCGGCCCGCGGCCCACCGGCCGCCGGCCCTCGAAGTGCTGCGCCAGGCCCTCGTGCAGCCAGGTCGGGCAGTGCGGCCCGGTCTGGTAATCGATCAGGTAGTGGGTCAGCTCGTGGGCCAGCAGGCCGCCCAGCCGGCCGGCGCGGTGCATGCGGCGGATCTGCTTGGCCGGCTGGGTGATGATGCCGGTGCGCTGGGAGTAGATGGCCTGAGTGTGCCGACCACGGCCGGTATGGGCGTGGAAGGTCTGGGCGTCGTCGGCGATCATCAGCCGCACCATGACCTCGCCGGTCAGCTCCACCCCGAAACGCGGCGCCAGCGCGCTCAACTTCTCGCAAGCCAGCTCGGCCACCTCGGGTCCGATGGTGCCGTTGGGCTCGACCGGATCCTCGAGCGCTACCACCACCTCGGGGCAGTCGCTCAGCTCGTAGGGCTCCGCCACCGCCGGGCCGGCCTGCAGCAGCACGGCCATGGCCAAAGCGGCCCGGGAGCCGATCAATGGGGCGCGACGCATCGACGACCTCCGCGATGGTTTCGATTCTAGCCCTTTTGCCCGCTCGGGCTCAACGGCGAACGGTTTGACCCGTCCCGGCGGCACCGCTATGCTGCCAGCGCGAGGACGATGCCATGGACGCCTGGACCATCGAAGACGCCCGCAAGCAGTACCTGGTCTCGGCCTGGGGCGCGCCTTACGTCGATATCAACGAACGCGGCCACGCGGAGGTGGCCCCGGCGGGAGCCGCGGGCGGCCGGATCGATCTGAAGCACCTGGTCGACGACCTGCTCGGCCGTGGGCTGTCGCTGCCGATCCTGGTGCGCTTCAACGGCATCCTGGAACACCGGGTCCGGGCCCTGCACGACGCCTTCGAGCGGGCCCGGCAGGAGTACGACTACGCCGGCGTCTACCGGGCGGTCTTGCCGATCAAGGTCAACCAGCGCCGCCAGGTGGTCGAGCAGCTGTTGCGTTGCGGCCGGTCCCGGCACCTGGGCCTGGAGGTGGGCTCGAAGCCCGAGCTGATGCTGGCCCTGGCGCTGGTCGACGATCCCGAGGCGTTGATCGTGTGCAACGGCTACAAGGACGCCGGCACGCTGGAAGCGGCGCTGTCGGCCCAGCGCTTGGGGCGCCGGGTGCTGGTGGTGGTCGATCGCTTCGAGGGCCTGGAGCCGTTGCTGCGGGCGGTCGAGCGGCTGGGGATGGAGCCGCGCATCGGCCTGCGGGCCAAGCTGTCCAGCCGCGGCAGCGGCAAGTGGCGCGAATCGGGCGGCGACCGCAGCAAGTTCGGCCTGACGGCCGGCGAGCTGTTGCAGGCCGTGGCCGTCCTCGACCGGCGCGGCCTGCTGCCGCGGTTGGAGATGCTCCATTTTCACCTGGGCTCGCAGCTGACCGACATCAGCGCGGTCAAAAACGCCCTGCGCGAGTCCTGCCGGATCTACGTCGACCTGGCCCGGCTGGGCGCCGGGCTGCAGCTATTCGACGTCGGCGGCGGGCTGGCCGTCGACTACGACGGTTCGCGCACCCGTTCTCTGTCCTCGATGAACTACAGTCTGCAGGAGTACGCCAACGACGTGGTGGCCACGGTCGGCGACGCCTGCCGCGACGCAGGGCTGGCCATGCCGACGCTGATCTCGGAGAGCGGCCGCGCCCTGACCGCCCACCACGCGGTGCTGTTGTTCGACGTGCTGGGGGTCAACCGCCGCGGCTCGGATGCGGTGCCGCGCGCTCCCGGGGAAGCGGACCACGCGGTCCACCACCTGCTGTGGGAGGCGTACAACACCGTCAGCCGCAAGGCCTACCAGGAGGCCTACAACGATCTGTTGGAGTACCGCCAGCAAATCCAGTTGCTCTACAGCCACGGCGTGCTGGATCTGCCCGCCCGCGCCTACGCCGAGGAGCTGGCCTGGGCCTGTGCCCAACGCATCCGCCGGGTCATCCGCCAGCTCGACTACGTCCCGGAGGAGCTCGACGCGCTCGAGCACCACGTGGCTGACACCTACACCTGCAACCTATCGGTCTTCCAGTCTGCGCCCGACCACTGGGCGCTGCGCCAGCTGTTCCCGGTGATGCCGATCCACCGGCTGGAGCGGCGGCCGACCCGGCCGGCCACCATCGCCGATTTGACCTGCGACTCGGATGGCCGCATCGACCGTTTCATCGACCTGCGCGACGTGCGCGACACCCTGTTGTTGCATCCGCATCCGCCGGACGATACCCCTTACGTGCTCGGCCTGTTTCTGGTCGGCGCCTACCAGGAGACCCTGGGGGCGATGCACAACCTGTTCGGCGCTCCGGCCGCGGTGCATGTCGACGTGACCGCCGACGGCCTGGCGGTCTCCGAGCTGACGCCCGGCCAGTCCGTCGGCGCGGTGCTGGAGCGGATGGATTACGACCGGCGGATGCTGGCCGAACGGCTGCGCAAGGCCGCCGAGCGCGCCCTGGGCCGAGGGGCCATCGGCGTCGACGACGTCCGGCGGTTGCTGGACCGCTTCGCGGCCGAACTCGACAGCAGCACCTACCTGGAGCCGTGATCGCGCCCGGTCGGTCCGAGGAGGACGAGATGGATCTGAGGTTCGAAGGCAAGAAGGCGTTGTGCTGTGCTTCCAGCAAGGGCCTGGGCTTCGCCTCGGCCATGGCCCTGGCCACCGAGGGCGCCGAGGTCTTCCTCAGCGCCCGCCACCGCGAGCCGCTGGAGGCGGCCGCCGACCGCATCGCCCAGGCCTGCGGCCGGCGGCCGGAGCTGGCCTGCGCCGACATGGCCGTGGCCGCCGACCGCGAGCGCCTGTTCGAGACAGCCGAGCGCAGCCTGGGCCAAATCGACGTCATGTTGGTCAATGCCGGGGGACCGCCGCCCGGACCCTTCGAGCACCACGGTGCCGAGAACTGGCAGCTGGCCGTCGATCTGGCCTTGGGCTCGGTGACCCACCTGTGTCGCCTGGCCCTGCCCGGCATGCGCCGGCGGGGCTTCGGCCGCATCGTGCAGATCGTCTCCATCGCCGGGCTGGAGCACATCGACGGGCTGATCCTGTCCAACGCCTCGCGCCCGGCGGTGCTGGGCTTCGCCAAGGCCCTGGCCCGCGAGCTGGGCGACAGCGGGGTGCTGATCAACAGCATTTGTCCAGGGATCTTTCTGACCGACCGCATCCGCGAGCTGGCCACCGAGCGCGCGGCGAAGCAGGGCATCAGCCGCGAGCAGTACCTGGAGCAGCTCGGTTCCGACGTGCCCCTGGGCCGGCCGGGGGACCCGGCCGAGGTCGGCGACCTGGCCGCGTTTTTGGCCTCGCCGCGCAACAGCTACATCAATGGTTCCGCGGTGGTGATCGACGGCGGCCGCACCCGCCGGCTGATCTGAAGCGGGGGTGGAGGAGGCCATGCCCGGCATCGGCGTCATCAGCAACCGCAACGCCCGCTTGAACAAGCTCTACCCGCGCATCCGCGACCGGATGGCCTTCGTGGTCGGTCGCGGTGGCGAGGTGGCCTCGACCGGCTCGCTGGACGACGCTCGCCAAGCCGTCGAGACCTTCCGCGAGCTGGCCACCGATATGGTCGCCATCAGCGGCGGCGACGGCACCGCCCACCGCACCCTGGAGCTGATGCTCGAGGTGTACGGCGACCAGGAGCTGCCTCCGGTGCTGCTGCTGCCCACCGGCACCCAGAACATGGTGCCCAACTCCTTCGGCATCCGCGACAGCGGGGTGGCCACCCTGCTGTTGGCCCAGGCGCGCTACCGGCACAACGTGCCGCTGCGCTGTGTGCGGCGCAACATGCTCCGGGTCAACGACCACCGCTCCTTCATGCTGGGCATCGGCATCGCCCCGCGCTTTCTGAAACAGTACTACGATCGCGGCGACACCACCCACCTGGGCGCGGCCAAGTTGCTGAGCCAAAGGGCCGTCGACGCCGTGCGCGGCACCGAGGCGGCCAAGGCGCTGGTGGCGCCCATCCGCACGCGCTACCGGCTGGACGAGGGCCCCTGGCGCGAAAAGCCCTTCCACACCATCTTCTGCAGCTTCATCGAGGAGCTCAGCCTGCGCTTCAAGTGCTTCCCGCGGGCCGGCTGGGACGAGGGCCTGTTCGAGTCGCTGATGATGGAAGGTCCGCCGGTGTGGGTGGCCAGGGCGCTGGCCGACCTGTGGCTCGGCACGACCCGCGAGCTGCGCGGCGTGGAGCGCAACATGGCCCGCCGGATCGAGTTCGAACTCGATCACCCCGAGCCCTACACCCTGGACGGCGAGGTCTACGAGCCCGCCGATCGTTTCAGCGTCAGCGCCGGGCCAGAGCTGCGCTTCGTGGTTCCCGGGCTGAAGCTCAGGCGACCCGACCGCCGGCTGCCCCACGAGACCATCGGTCCGTGGGACATGCGTTTTCTGGTCTGAGGGAGGAACCATGGACGAAGTGGGCAAGGGCCGCAAGCCGAAGCGCCCAGCCGCCGGCGCCGCAGAGTTCGGCGAGCGCGAGATCCTCGGAGCCCTGTTGGCCGCCGGCGAGGAGATGGCTGCGCCGTCCGGCGATTCGTCGAGCTGGCGTTCACTGGCCTTGTCGCCGGAGAAGCTGCGCCAGGGTCTTGAGCAGCTGGCCCGACCGCGAAGCAAAGCCGCCGCCAATCGACTGGCGGCCTTCGCCGAGGACTTCGCCGGCCGCTACCGGCTGCGGGTGTCCAGCATCGATGACCTGGAACTGCCGCTGCCCGGCGGCGGGGTGCGGGTGCCACGCTGGCTGGCGGGCCAGGCCCTGGGCGCGCTGGGCGACGCCCTGCTGCCGACCCGGCGCCGGGCCCGGCGGCTGGGCACCGAGGCGGCCCGCGAGCTGGCCTACTTCGGTTACGGTCTGCTCGGCCAGCAGGTGCTGCCGCATCCCATCGCCCTGGTGCGGGCCGCGCTTGCCGGCCAGGAGGCGCTGCGCCTGGAGCCGGTGCTGTTGGACGAGCAGGATGAGGCCATCGGCCGGGCCTGGACGGTATTCGATCTGCTGCGCGTGGATGGCTTCTTCCATCGCCAGGTCGAGAGCGAGGCCGAATTGGGGCGCTTTCAGCAACGGCTGCGCGAGGATCCGCTGGACGGCAACGCGGTGGTGCGGCTGCGGGCGTTCTTCTCGCGGCGGGCCACCATCGGTCTGCGCGACACCACCCGCTGGGCGCTCGGCTCCCGGCATCCCTGGTTCGGCTGGGAGCGGGCCCGTGAGCTGATCGCCGCCTGCTTCGAGCGCTGGGGCAGCGAGAGCTTTCTCTGCCCGCAGGTGAGCCTGTACGGTGTCGATGCCGCGATTGGCGATGAGGAGCTGAGCCCGGCGCTCGAGGCCAACGAGCGGGTGGTGCAACGCTTCGCCGCCGAACTCGAGCAACGCCTGGCCCCGCTGGTGCGCGAGCAGCTGGCTGCGGGGGCCTTGCCGCGGCTGGCGCGCGCGGCGCTCGACTGCCACTACGATCACCCGGACTTCGAGCTGGAGGCCCGCGGCCGGCAAGGGGGCGAGACCACCGCCCGCTTCGCGGGCCACGCCCTGTGGATCATGGCGGCCAACGCCGCCGGCCGCCGGCCGGAGCCGCGGCGCAACGTCAATCTGGCCGCCCACTTCGTCGCCAAGGGCTACGACCGCCGCTGGTTGGCGGGGCTGGACGAAGACCAACGGGCCTCGTTCTACCTGGCGCTCAGCGACTTGGTGCGCCGGCTCGACGAGACCGGCGGGCTGGTCGACGAGCGCGGCCGGCGCTTGGTCTACCGGCACCTGCCGCTGGTGATCTACACCTTCTACGAGACCCCTGCGCCCCGGCCGCGTCCGGGCGAGACCGTGGTCGACTCCTTCGGCCTGGATGCGCTGCAGGCGCCCCAGCACGCCCGCCACCTGCAGGACTATCCCGAGGTGTTCGAGAAGCTGGTGGTCTTCTTCAGCCTGGTGCTGCGCCACTACCTGGACACCGATCACGCCCCGGACCTGCGGCCCGAGAACATGCTGCGCGACTACATGCTCCTCGGGCTGTGGGGCACCAACGCGCCCAACCTGGTGGTCAACCTCTACCGCGACGACAAGGGACGGCGGCGCAGCGAGGTGCGCTTCGCCGGCCGCGGCCAGTTCAAGGCCTACCGGCCCGAACAGGATCGCAAGCACGAAGCCGCCCTGGCCCATCTGCTGGCCTCCCAGCCCGGCCCGCTGCTGGAGCCGGGCATGCTGCGGGCGCTGGGCACCTTCCTGATGGCGGCCGAGGAGCACCGCCGCGGCAGCCGCGTGCGCGACGTGGGCGCGGTCGCCTTCACCCGCCACTCGCTGGAGCTGTTCCGCGAGGCCGCCCGCACCGGCATCAAGAGCTCGCTGGTCGACGTGGCCACCATGATCGAGATGCTGGTCGACAACACGGTCGACGCCGCCCAGCGCGGCCTCGATCGGCTGGCCGGAGAATCCGACAGCGAAGGCTGAGCTTCAGATTAGTGGAAGAACCTGGCCGACCACGAGGCCAGCACGGCCAGCGGCTGCCAGAAGATGCCCAGCAGCAGGGTGGGCACGGCCATCACCGAGGCCAGCACGCTGGCCGAGTTGACCCCGCGCACCGGCTCGGCGTCGGCGGGCGCCTTTTCCAGGTACATCGCCTTCATCACGCGGGCGTAGTAGAACAGCGAGATGACCGCATTGATGATGCCGACCACGGCCAGGACGTAGAACCAGGTGCCGCCCTTGGCCAGCAGGGCCGCGAACAGGTACAGCTTGCCGATGAAGCCGGCGGTCGGCGGCAGGCCGGTCAGCGAGACCAGGAAGATCACCATGACGATGGCCAGCCAGGGGGCCCGCCAGCCCAGACCGCGGTAGTCGCGGATGTCCTCCGAGCCGGTCGAGCGGGCCACCGCCGAGACCACGGCGAAGGCGCCCATGTTCATGAACACGTAGACGGCCATGTACAGCGTAACCGACTCGAAGCCGTCCACCCCGCCGGCCACCACGCCCATCAGCATGTAGCCGGCGTGGGCGATCGAGGAGTAGGCCAGCAGCCGCTTGAGGTTGTCCTGGACGATGGCCACCAGGTTGCCGAGCGTCATGGTCAGCGCCGACAGCAGGCCGATGATCAGCGGCCAGGGGATGTCCACCTGCAGCACCATGTCCAGCGAGCCGGGCTCGGCGAACAGCCCCCACAGAAATCGCAGCAGCACCGCGAAGCCGGCCGCCTTGGGCCCCACCGACAGCAGGGCGGTGAAGGGGGTGGGCGCGCCCTCGTAGGCGTCCGGGCACCACTGGTGGAATGGCACCGCCGCCACCTTGAAGCCGAAGCCGGTGATGATGAAGGCCAGGCCCATCCAGGCCGCCCAGCGGCCGGCGCCCGAGGCAAACACGTCGCCGCCGTCGCGGATGGCCTGGTGCAGCCCCTGGATGCTCATCTCACCATACAGGCCGTAGAGCAGCGACATGCCGAAGAGCATCACCGCCGCGGCCACCCCGCCGTAAAGCACGTACTTCAGCCCGGCCTCGCTGGAGCGGTAGCGACTCTCGTCGAAGCCCACCAGCAGGTAGGACGACAAGCTGACCGCCTCCATGGCCACCAGGATCATCAGCAGGTGGTTGGCCGAGGCCAGCAGGCACATGCCGATGGCCATGACCAGGATCAGGCCGTAGTATTCGGCGCGGCGCCGCTCGGGCACTGACGGGCTGCCGGCCGACAGCACGATCCCGCTCAAAACGGCCACCAGCACCAGGCCGCGGAAGAAGGCGCCCAGCGGATCGCAGGCGACCAGGCCGTCGAACACGGCGCTGCCCGTACAGCCGCCCTCCGAGTTGCCCCAGACCAGCAGCCCGGCGGCCGCGGCCGTGGTGATCCCGGCCAGCCAGGGGAACAGGGCATGCCAGCCGGCCCGGCGGCGTGCGGCGGCGGCCAAGATGAACAGCAGCACCGCCCCACCGCCGAGCACCAGCTCGGGGATGATATAGCCGAAGCTCTCGACGCTAGGAAGCGCTCCCGTCATGTCACAACCCGATCGCGTTGGCCAGCGGATCCACCAGCGTGTGCAGTGTCTTGTTCATCAGGTCGAGGATCGGCATCGGGTAGAAGCCGAGCACGATCATGATGGCCGATAGCGGATACAGCGCGATTCGCTCGCGCCAGTTGACGTCGTTCAGATCCTTGTACTTCGGATTGACCGGTCCCAGGAACATCCGCTGGATGGTCCACAGGTAGTAGGCGGCGGTGATGATGACGCCCAGGGCGGCCAGCACCGTCATCCCGGTGTAAACCGGGAAGGCACCCAGGAAGCACAGCGCCTCGGAGATGAAGCCGTTGAGCCCGGGCAGGCCCAGCGAGGCCATGAAGGCCAGGCCCATCAGGGCGGTGTACTCCGGCATCACCTTGGCCAGCCCGCCGAATCCGTTGATCTCGCGGTGGTGGGCCCGGTCGTAGATGACGCCGGCGATGAGGAACAAGGCCGGGCTGATGATGCCGTGGTTCCACATCTGGTAGACCGCGCCGGTGATGCCCTGCTCGGTGAACGCCGCCATGCCCAGCAGGCAGAAGCCCATGTGGCTGACCGATGAGTAGGCGATCAGCTTCTTCAGGTCGCGCTGGGCCATGCAGACGAAGGCGGCGTAGACGATGTTGATCACACCGAAGCCGGCGATGGCGTAGCGCGCCCAGACGGTCTCGTCTGGCAGGATCATGTAGTTGACGCGCAGGATGCCGTAGATGCCCATCTTCAGCAGGATGCCGGCCAGGATGACCGAGATCGGGGTCGGCGCTTCGACGTGGGCGTCGGGCAACCAGGTGTGGAACGGGAACATCGGGATCTTGATGGCGAAGCCGATGAACAGCCCGATCCAGACCAGCTTGCCCAGCTCCACGCCCCACAGCAGGCCCATGTCGGCGACGCCGGGATCGTTGGCCAGCTTGACGAAGTTGAAGGTGTGGGCCGCCTGGGTGCCGTCGATCAGGGTGGTCGGGCTGGAGCTGAAGTACAGCGCGATCATGGCCAGCAGCATCAGCACCGAGCCGGCCAGGGTGTAGAGGAAGAACTTGATGGCCGCGTACTCCTTGCGCGGGCCGCCCCAGATGCCGATCAGGAAGTACATCGGCAGCAGCATCAGCTCCCAGAACACGTAGAACAGGAAGAAGTCCTGGGCGGCGAACACGCCGAGCATGGCGGTCTCGAGCAGCAGCAGCAGGGCCATGTAGCCCGGCACCGAGCGGCGCGAGAAGTGGTGATCGTCGTCCTTGGCGATGCCCCAGGGCATCGAGGCGATGACCGCCACGAACGAGATCAGACAGGTCAGCAGCACCATGGTGATGCTCAGGCCGTCGACCCCGACGAAGTACTCGATGTTGAACGCCTGGATCCAGACCGTGTGGTGGACGAACTGCAGTCCGGTGACGTTGCCGTCGAAGCCGGCCCAGAGCTGGATGCCGAGCACCAGCGGGATGCCCGAGAAGATCAAGGCCAGCGCCCGTGCCAGGTTGTCGAGCAGCGACTGGCGCAGCTTGATCAAGGGCTTGAGAGCTAAAGCCAACGAGATGATCCCCGTCCCGATCAGCGGGACAAAGGTGATCCAGGTCAGCAGATGGGAGGTGGTTTCGTAGTCCATGGACCACTCCTCAGGCGTAGACGTCGAACAGGAACTGGGTGATGACGACCAGGATGGTCAAACCGACGGCCAGCCCGGCCAGGTAGGCCGGCAGCCGTCCGGTCTGCACCCTGCGCAGCTGCGCGCCGAAAAACTGCACGATCCCGGCCACCAGGTTCACAGCGCCGTCGACGATGTACTTGTCGATGGCGCCGTCGATGATGCAGAAAAACTGGGTGATGCGGCCCACCAGGTTGACCAGACCGTCGACGATGTGGGCGTCGATCCAGCCGGCCAGCCGGCTGGTGGCCATGAAGCCGCGCACCGCGGTGGCGTGGTAGGCCTCGTCCACGTAGTACTTGTTGTAGACCACCTTGTGGACGCCCGGGAAGCGCAGCTTGAGCCGCTCCGGGATGGGGTTGCTGCGACCGCGGTAGAACCACCAGGCCAGGCCGAGGCCCAGCGTGGCCACTCCCACCGAGGCCAGCGCCATCCAGGGCTCGATGTGGTGCGCCGCCTCGGTGCTGTAGACCTTGGGCAGATCGGCGGCGGCGCCGAACACCGGGGCCAGGAAGTGCTCAATCACCGGGTGGGCGCCGGTGGCCCAGGCGGGCAGGCCGACGGCCAGGGCGATGACCGCGAACAGCGCCAGCACACCCAGCACCGCCGTGACCACCGCCGGTTGCTCCTCGGGCTCGTGGCCGTGGACCTTGACCGTCGGGCCGGTGAAGGTCATGAAGTACGAGCGGAACATGTAGAACGAGGTCAGCGCGGCGGCCACGAAGCCGACCAACCAGATGATCCAGCCCGGTACCAGCAGGTAGTCGGTGTTGAACGCCTGCCACAGGATTTCGTCCTTGGAGAAGAAACCCGAGGCCAACGGGAAGCCGGCGATGGCGATGCAGGCGATCAAGTAGGTCCAGCGGGTCACCGGCATGACCCGGCCCAGACCTCCCATCTTGCGCATATCTTGCTCGTGGTGCATCGACAGGATCACCGAGCCGGCGCAGAGGAACAAGCAGGCCTTGAAGAAGGCGTGGGTCAGCAGGTGGTAGGAGCCGGCCCAGTAAGCGCCCACGCCCACGCCGACGAACATGTAGCCCAGCTGCGAGACCGTCGAGTAGGCCAGCACCTTCTTGATGTCGTACTGGAACACGCCGATGGTGGCCGCCAGCAGGGCGGTGCCTACACCCACCAGCGCCACCACCGTCATGGCGGTCGGGCTGTGGATGTAGAGGAAGTTGAACCGCGCCACCATGTAGACGCCGGCGGTGACCATGGTGGCGGCGTGGATCAGGGCCGAGACCGGGGTCGGGCCGGCCATGGCATCGGGCAGCCAGACGTACAAGGGGATCTGGGCCGACTTGCCGGCGGCGCCGATGAAGAAGAAGATGCCCACCAGGGTCATCACTGGCACGCCCCATAGCTCCTTGTCGGCGGCGGCGTCCACCAGGGCCGGCAGCTCGCGGAATGTCAGGCTGAAGCCGCCATGGACCGCGTAGCCGCTGGTGGAGGTCTCGCTCCAGGCCCCGCCCAGCGCCCAGAACAGGATGAAGAACCCGACCAGGAAACCGAAGTCGCCGATGCGGTTGACCACGAAGGCCTTCATGCCGGCTTTGGCGTTTTCGAGATCGCTGTACCAGAAGCCGATCAACAGGTAGGAGCACAGCCCGACGCCTTCCCAGCCGACGAACATCAGCAGGATGTTGTCGCCCAGCACCAGCACCAGCATGGCGAACAGGAACAGGTTCAGGTGCGAGAAGAAGCGCCAGAACGAGGCGTCGTCGTGCATGTAGCCGATGGAGTAGACGTGGATCAGCGAGCCGACGAAGGTGACCATGGCGGCCATCATGGCGCTGAGCGGATCCATGGCGAAGGCCAGGCCGGCCTCGGCGTCGCCGACGGCGAACCAGGTCCACAGCTGATCGACCAGCAAGCGGGCGTTGGCGTCGAGCCCCAACAGCTTGACCAGCGCCACCATGGCCACGATGAACGAGGCCCAGGGCAGCAGCACGCTGATCAGGATGATGGGTGCCTTGCCCCACCTGTCCTGCAGCTTCTTGCCGAAGGCGCCCGACAGCAGCGCCCCGACCGCTGGGAAGAAGGGGATCAGCCACAGGAAGCCGACTTCGGTGATGGTGGTTGGTGCGTCCATCGCCTAGCCCCTCAGCTCGTCGGTGCGGTCGACGTCGATCGAGCGCAGCCGGCGGTGGACGGCGATCACCAGCGCCAGTCCGACCACCGCCTCGGCCGCCGCCAGCACGATCAAAAACACGACGAAGACCGAGCCCTCGATGGCGTTGCCGCCGTAATGCGCAAAGGCGATCAGGTTCAGCCCGGCGGCGTTGAGAAGCAGTTCGATGCCGATCATGATGGCCACCGCGTTCTTGCGCGTTAGCACGCAGACCAGCCCCAGGGTGAACAGGAGGGCCGCCACCACCAGGAAGTGCTGCAGGCCGACGTCCAGGATGGGTTCGAGAACCTCGGTCATCGGTTCGCCTCCCCGTCCTTGCGCTGTGTTCGGCCCAGCGGAATCGACGGCATGCGGGCGACGACCAGGGCGCCGATGACGATGCCCAGCAGCACCACCGACAGCAGTTCGAAGGGCAGCAGCGCCGAGCTGAGCAGCTCCTGGCCAACGGCGTCGATGGTCGGCTCGAACTCGCTCGGGCCGATGTCGCGCCAGGGCGCCAGTACGGCCAGACTGCCCAGCAGCCCAAAGATCACCAGCCCGAGCAGCCCGGCGCCGGCCATGCCCAGCAGCCCGGCCGAGCGGCTGGAGCGCTGGGCCTTTTCGATGCGGCTGGTGAACATGACGGCGAACAGCATCAGCACCAGGATGCCCCCCACGTAGACCAGCAACTGGATGACGGCTACGAAGTCGGCCGACAGCATGGCGTACAGCCCGGCCATGCCGAAGAAGGTCCCCAGCAGGGAGAACACCGCCCGGACGATGTTGCGCGACAGGATGGCGTAGGCGGCGCAGGCCACGGTCACGGCCGCGATCAGGTAAAAGACCATGTCGACCAGGTCGAACGAGGCCACCGTGTACCAGAACCAGATGACGAACACGGCGACCGCCGCCGCGACCAGGCCGCCGATGGCTAGCACCGCCTTCCAGTGCTTGCGCAGCAGCTCGATCACGATACGCCTCCTCCATTCCCACCCGCCTCGGCCCGGCCGGTCGCATCCGCTCCGGCCGCGGGCTTTGGCGCGGGAGGCGGGGCCCAGAAGTCGGGCAGGCGGCGGCGGACGATGGAGCCCACCGGCTGGGTGGGCGGCTTTTCGTCCTTTTTGACCTTGGCCACCGGCACCGGCTCGTCGACGAAGTCCATGATCAGGTTGGCCTGATGGCGCATGCCTCCCTCGAACTCCTTGGAGTGACGAATGGCGCCGGTGGGGCAGGGGTCGATGCACAGGCCGCAGAACATGCACTTGGACCAGTCGACCGCAGCCTTGGTCAGCATCCGGCCGCGCTCCGGGTCCTTCTCGACCTCGATGGCGATGACTTCGATGGGGCAGGCCCGCGAGCAGGCCTTGCAGCCGGTGCAGATGTCGATGTCGATCTCGATCAAGCCCCGCGAGCGCTCGGGCAGCATCGCCACCACCGGCTTGCCGGAGCGATCCGGGTACTGGATGGTAAATGGCTTGCGGAACATGTAGCTCAGCGTGACCGCGAAGCCGTCACCCAGGGTCTTGACCGAGCGGCCGATGGCCGAGAAGTATTCTCCGACCCTGCCCATCAGCGGGCCTCCTTGCGATGGCGGCCGTAGCGGCGCGCCTGCAGTTCGGGATGGAACTTGAACTTCTCACCCCGTTGCAGCACGTAGAACGGGGACAGCTGGTCGCCCACCTGGCGGGCGTGGTAGACCACCCGCCACAAGAAGATCAAGACCACCAGCCCGCCCAGACCCGCGGTCAGCACGTGGATGACCAGGTCGATGGTCGAGCCGGCCGGGATGATCAGCGTGTAAATCGCCGAGACGAACAGACAGACGAAGGCGATCGGTACCAGGTAGCGGTAGCACAGGCCCATCAGCTGATCGACGCGCAACCGGGGCAGGGTCCAGCGCATCCACAACACCACGAACGAGCCGATCCAGGCCTTGATCAGGAAGACGAACAGACCCAGGATCTGCAGCCCCCAGGAGGCGGCCTGTTGCTCCGCCGTCACCCCGGGGACCTGCCAGCCGCCGAAGAAGACCGTGGTGGCGATGGCGCTCATCAGGTAGATGTTGGTGAACTCGCCCAGGAAAAAGCCGGCGAAGCGCATGCCGCTGTACTCGGTGTTGTAGCCGGCCACCAGCTCGCTCTCGGCCTCGGGCAGGTCGAAGGGGATGCGGTTGGCCTCGGCCACCGCCGCGATGAAGTAGGTGAAAAAAGCGATGAAGGTGAACGGATTGTGGAAGATGTACCACTGCCAGGGCCAGCCGCCCTGCTGTTCGATCAGCGTCTGCATGCTCAGCGAGCCGGACAGCAGCACGATCACCATCAGGCTCAGCGCGGCCGGGATTTCGTAGCTGACGATCTGGGCTGCGGCCCGGATGCCGCCCAACAGGCTCCACTTGTTGTTCGACGCCCAGCCGGCCATCAGCACCCCGACCACCACCAGCGAGGTGATGGCCAGCAGGAACAGCAGGCCCACGTTCAGGTCGGCCGCGATCAGCAGCTGGCTGAACGGGATGGTGGCGAAGGCGGCGAACACGCCGATCATGACCGGGTAGGGCGCCAGCCGGAACAGCGGCCTGTCGGCGTCGGCTGGCACTGTATCTTCCTTCATGATCAGCTTCAGCCCGTCGGCCAGCCACTGCAGGATGCCCAGCGGGCCGACCCGGTTGGGTCCCACCCGGCTCTGGGCGCGGCCCGAGACCCGGCGCTCCAGCCAGGTCAGCAGACCGCCGAAAAGCAGTGCGACCAGAAAGACGACCACCGCCACCAGCAGGATCAGGATCGCGGTGACGATGTCGGACCAGAAGGGCGACAGCCCCCAGGCCTCGTTCAGTGCTTGCGACAGATCGGCCAGCGTTTCCATGGCTCAGCGATCCATTTCGGGGGCGATGGTGTCCATGGTGGCGATCACGGCCACCATGTCGGCGATCATCAGCCCCGGGCTGATGTACTCGATCATGCTCAGCGACGAGAACGAACTCGAACGCCACTTGGCCCGGTAGGGGTTGGGCGAGCCGTCGGCGACCAGGTAGACGCCGATCTCGCCCCGGGCCCCCTCGACCGCCGAGTAGACCTCGGCTGCGGGCGGCTTGATCTTGCGCGGCACCTTGCACATGATTTCGCCCTCGGGCGCCTTGTCGATGGCCTGGCGCAGGATGCGGCTGGACTGGCGCATCTCCTCTTCGCGCAACTGCCAGCGGTAGAAGCAGTCGCCCTCGACCGCCCGTTCTTCGCCGCGGCCCACCGGCACGTCGAACTCGAACTCGGGATAGACCGAGTAGGGCTGGTCGCGGCGCAGGTCCCAGTCCACCCCCGAGGCGCGCAGGTTGGGGCCCACCAGGCCGTAGGCCACCGCGTCCTCGGCGCAGGTGGGCGCGATGCCCAGCATGCGCTGGAGCAGGATTTCGTTGCCCGAGATCAGCGACGGCAGCTCGTTCATCACCTTGTCGAACTTGTCCAGAAAGCGGAGGATGTCGTCGAACCAGCCTTCGGGCGCGTCCTGCGCTACGCCGCCGATGCGCATGTAGTTGAAGGTCAGCCGGTTGCCGCACAGCGCCTCGAACAGATCGTTGATCTTCTCGCGCTCGCGCAGCAGGTAGACGAAGGGGGTGTATGCCCCGAGGTCCATCGAGACGCAGCCCAGGGTGACGCAGTGGTTGGCGATGCGGTTCAGCTCGCAGGCGATGGTGCGCAGGTACTCGGCACGCGGCGGCACCTCGAGACCCAACAGTCGCTCGGCGCCCATGGCCCAGGCCTGGTTGGTGAACATGGCCTCGAGGTAGTTGATGCGGTCGGTGAAGGGCATGTAGTTGGGGTAGGTGTGCTGCTCGGCGATCTTCTCCATGCCCCGGTGCAGATAGCCCATGTCCGGCACGGCCTTGCGCATGATCTCGCCGTCGGTGTAGACGACGAAACGCAGCACCCCGTGGGTCGAGGGGTGGTGCGGGCCCATGTTGAGGACGATCTCTTCGCGCGGGTCGTCGACGCGATAGTCGCTCATGACCGCTCCTCCCCGCCGCTGTCCTCGCCCGCCTCATCTGCTGCGGCCGCTGCCTGCTCGGCGGCGGGCTTCTGCTCGGCCGGCTTGGCTTCCTCGGCCGGCTTGGCTTCCTCGGCTGGCCTGTCCGCAGCGGACTCGTCCGCGGCGGGCTTGTCTGCGGCCGGTTTTTCTTCAGCCGGCTCGGCCTTTTTTTCCTTCTTCTCCTTCTTTTCCTTCTTTTCCTTCTTTTTCTTCTTGCCCGGCTCGACCTTGGGGTAGCCCGGTCGGGTGGTCGGGATGCCGTGGTAGTCGTCCTGCTCCTTGTAGTCCTTGCGCAACGGGTGACCCACCCAGTCCTGCGGCAGCACCAGCCGGCGCAGGTCCGAATGGCCATCGAAGACCACGCCGAGCAGATCGTAGATCTCGCGCTCGTACCAGTTGGCCGCCGGCCAGACGTCCTCGACCGTGACCAGCTTGGGATCCTGGCGGTCGACGCGCGTCTTGAGCACGAAGGCGTGGCGGTGCTTGTAGGAGAACAGGTGGGCGACCACCTCGATCTGCCCGTCGTCCGGATAGTCGGTTCCGGTCTGGGCGCGCAAGAAGTCGAAGGTCAGCGCGTCGTGCTGGCGCGCCGTCTCGCAGGCGGCGTGCCAGTGCTCGGCCGGCACCGTGGCGAAGGGATCGCCGACCTCGGGCGCCTGCCAGGCGATGTCGATGCCGAGCTGCTCGGCCAGCAGGTCGCGGATGGCTTCGGGCGTCATGCCTAGCATTCCTCCGACTCGGGCCACGGATCCCGCGGTTCGGGCATTTTGCCCCAGGCCTTCTTGATCCAGGGCTCGCGCTCCATGATCTGCTGCACCAGCAGCAGGCCCTCGGTCAGCGATTCGGGCCGGCAGGGGCAACCGGGCAGGTAGACGTCGACCGGTACGATCAGGTCGCCGCCCTTGACCACGGCGTAGGATGACTGGAACAATCCGCCGGTGTTGGCGCAGGAGCCCATGGCGATGACGTACTTGGGCTCGGCCATCTGGTCGTAGAGCCGCCGGATGCGGCGGGCCATCTTGTAGCTGATGGTGCCGGCCAATATCAGCACGTCGGTCTGCCGCGGCGTGGGCCTAAAGACCATGCCGAAGCGATCCGTGTCGGTACGCGGCCCACCGGTCTGCATCAGCTCGATGGCGCAGCAGGCGGTGCCGAACAGCAGGTAGAACAAGCTGTTCTTGCGGGCCAGATTGAGCAGGCTGTCGATCGGGCCGACCGCGGCGCCGCCCTCCGGACCCGGCTCGATGATGACTTTGTCGTCGGGGCTGCTCACCGCAGGCTACTCCTTTCTGCCGATCTCGACTTCCCGGCACTCGCCCTGCGTCAGGGCGCGCACCCAGCTCAGGTCGCCGCGGGCCCAGGCGTAGATCAGGGCCACGAACAGCACCGTCAGGAAGAAGAAGATCTCCACGAAGGCCAGCACGCCGTTGCCGCTGGCCACCAGCTGGCGAAAGACCACCGCCACCGGCATGACCAGAGCCAGCTCGACGTCGAACACCACGAACAGCAGGGCGATGATGTAGAAGCGGTTGTTGAAGTTGAACCAGGCCGAGCCGAAAGGTTCCTCCGCACATTCGTAGGTCGTTTGCCTGAGTGCCGTATGTTGCTTGGGACGGATCAGCCAGCCGAACAGCAGCAAGACCAGCAGAGCCACGCCGGAGACGAGGATAAAAACGAACACTGTCGCCAAATTGAACGCCATGGACGCTCCTCGATCTTGGAAATCTCCCGAAAGAAAGTACAAAGGCCACGCCTTGTCAAGCGTTACCTGACCACCGGAGTCCGTCGGCTCGGCCGCTGCCCGCGGCGGTTGACATCCGGGCCGGTGGATACTATAAGCGACTGAAAAGACGGAAGGACTCATCTCAACTGGAGAGGCCGCCCATGCAAGTCAAGCCATGCATCGCAGGTCTGGCAGCGGCCGCGCTGGCAGCCGGCGCCTGCTACTACAAGCCGGAGCACCGGCGGGCCAAGGCCCATCCCGATTACCTGAGTGAGGCCGACGCCGAGCGCCTGATCGCCAAGACCCTGGATCGGCACGGGGTCAAGTTCATCACCAACATGCGGCTCAAGCGCGGCGACGAGGTCGAGTTCGTGGCCGACGGCTACGATCAGGATCTGCGGGTGGGCTTCGAGTACCGCTCCCACGAGGGCCGCGATTTCCAGGACGAGCCCGGCGGCTCGCCCGACGGGCTGAGCGAGGCCGAGATGGCGGTGCTCGACGAGCGCCAGGAGGTCTACCACGAGTACTTCTTGATCGTGCCCGAGGGCACCCGTGAAGAGGTGAACGAGGCGGTGCGCCGCTTCGTTGAGAACCTCTACGAGTGGGAGGTGCTCAAGCGCGCCAAGAAGGCCGACAAGTCCGACGCCCTGTTCCCGGAACAGAAACGCCAGGGCGGCGGCGATGCCCTGCCCTGGGAGACGACCGGCGACCTGAAGCAGCGGCGCCTGGAAATGGAGAAGCGCGAGAAGGCCCGTCAGACCGGTGAGGATCTGGACGCGGAACCCGATTCCAAGCCCGCCGTGGATCCCGTGTTCGCCCCCGAGCCCGAGCCCGACGACAAACCCGCGGCCGAGCCCGAGGCCGAGCGCAAATCGCCTACCGAGGGCGAGGAAGACGCATGGGATGACGACATCTGGGACGACGAGGACGAGGACTTCTGAGCCTGCCGGCCGGGCGGTGCGGGGGCGGCCGGTATGAAGGGCAAGTGCCCGAGCTGCGCGCGGATCTACGAGATCAGCGACGAGTTCCTGTCCATGGGCGGCAGTGCCAAGTGCCCGCATTGCATGGAGGATCTGGACTTCAGTGCCGTGGCGGCGGAGCCGCCGAAGCGCGATCCGCGCACCGATCAGACGCGCATCGATCCGCGGCGTGAGGCTGCGCCCACCCGCGTCGAGCCGGGAGAGGTGGACGCCCGCTGCGCCAGCTGCAATCGGCGTTTCAAGATCGATGCCGAGTACCTGCACCTCGGCGGCGAGGCCCGCTGTCCCCACTGCGATCTGAAGCTGGTGTTCGACGTGCCGCAGCCCGCACCGCCGCCGAAGCCGCCGGACGAGGCGCTGTGGGACGACACCACCGGCCAGACGGTCGAGGTCGGCGAGCACCGCGGCCTGCAGTCCGCGGCCGAGGACGAGCCGGACGCCGCCGGGGCCACCGACGATCCCTATGCCGGCACCGGTGAGGTCAGCCTGCCCGAGCTGAGCGGCGAGTTGGGCCTGGACGGGCAGGCTGCGGCCGGCTTCGAGCAGCAGCCCCTCCTCGACCGCCCGGCCGACGGCGAGCAGGAGGCCGGCCGCGGCGAAGAGGTCGCCGCGGACCTCGGCGAAGAGGACGAGGCGGACCGGCCCACCGAAGCCGAAGAGGCGGATTGGTCCGCCGAAGCCGAAGAGGCGGACCGGCCCACCGAAGCCGAAGAGGCGGATTGGTCCGCCGAAGCCGAAGAGGCGGACCGGCCCACCGCAGCCGAAGAAGAGGCGGACTGGTCCACCGCAGCCGAAGAAGAGGCGGACTGGTCCGCCGCAGCCGAAGAAGAGGCGGACTGGTCCGCCGAAGCCGAAGAGGCGAAGGCGGAAGAGCAGGAGGATCACCTGCCCACCGAGGTGATGGACAGCCCCTACCGGCCCGACGATCCGGCCGCGCTGGACGACGAGATGCCGACTCCCGACGAGGAGGCCGGGCCGGCGGACGCCGATGAGCGGGAATCGCTGGAAGGCTTGTCGACCGCTCTGGACGAGGAGCTGGACGAGGACATGGAACCGGCCGGCGCGCTGCCCTTCGACACCGACGAGGACGCCGTGGATGGGGCGGGCGAGCCGGCTGTCGCGACCAAAGACGAGGAGCAGCCAGCGGCCGCGGAAGAGCAAGACGAGGAAGAAGGGGGAGAAGAACCGGAAGAGGAGACCCGAGAGGTGTCGGTCGACTGGACGCCGCCGCCCGAGGCGCAGCAGCCGGCCGCGGAACCCGCCGACGAAGACAGCGGGGCCGCGAGCGGCGAGCCGGCCGAGTCGGGGGCGCCTTTCGGTGCCCTGGCCGACGACGAGGACTGGGCCTCGGCCGCGGCCGCCTGGGCCGAGAGCGGTTTCGACACCGGCGCCATGCCCTCGTTCATCAAGTCCGAGCCGCCGCCGCCGGCCGAGGGAGAGTCAGCCGCAGCCGGTCCGGAAGCGGCCGCCGCCGGGGCGGTGGAACGCACCGCGCCCGGCGCCGTGTCCGGCCCCGCGGCCCGCGGCGGTTTGATAGACGCCACCGATGCCGACTCGGTCGAGGTCTCGGACGCCGACATCATCGAACTCGACGAGGCCGATTTGGATGAGCCCGGCGAGCCCGACGAGCCCGCGGCGGCTGCGTCCGCAGAGCCGGCCGCTGATTCGTGGGCGGCTCGGGCCAGCCGCGAGCTGGCCGACAAGAAACCGGCCGCCGCTGCGCTGTCCCGGCCGGCCCGACACGCCGGCCTGCTGGCGCGGCTGTCGCATCCGGCCGTGCTGGCCGCGGTGCTCGGCCTGGCCGCGGTGGCGCTCATCTGGGGCATGTGGATCTGGCTCGGCAGCAGCGAGGACGTGGCCGGGGTGGACTTTCCGGCCGAGCGGGTCGAGGCCGAACTGGTCGAGGCCCCGCCGCCCCGGCCCTACCAGGGCAAGGAAGGGGCGCTAAAGCACTACGGCCTGGGCAACCGGCTCGCCCATCAGGGCCAGTTCGAAAAGGCCCTGCTGGAGTACCAGAAGGCCAGCCGGTTGGATCCGGGCTACCCCTTGCCCCACCGCGCCATGGGCGCCGTCTACGCCGCGCTGGGCAAGCCCGAGCTGTCGGCCACCGCCTACGACACCTACCTGAATCTTGAACCGCGCGGTCCCGACGCGGATGCGGTGCGGGCGCTGCTGAAGCGCTATCGGCAGCGCTGAGACCGGGACCGCCGCAGCCGCAGGCCCACCAGCAGCAGCAACCCGGCCAGCAGCAGCGCCGGCGCCGCGGTCACCGGAGCGCCGCACGAGCAGCCGCCGCCCCCGCCCACCTGCAGCAAGGACTCGCCGGCGCCGGTCAGGTTGTACAGGCGCAGCACGCCATCGCGCGGGCCGGGCACGGCCTCGGCATCCACGCGCAGCCGGGCGATGGTGGCCCGCCGGGCGTCGTGGACCTCCAAGCCCTCGATCTCCACCCCGGGGCCCAGCGACAGGCGCATCCCCGGGACGAAATCGCTGCCCTGCAACTCGACCTGCTCGAGTTCCTCACCCGGCTTGGCCCGGCGGGGCTCCATCGCCTCGGGCACCGGCGGGCTGAACTCGCCGACCGCCACCAGGGCGTAGCCCTGGGCGTCGGAGCCCGCCTGGCCATTGCCGTCGACGCTGCGCGCGATCAGCCGCACCTGCCACCAGCCGGCCGCGGCCGATTTGAGGGTGACCACCTCGACGTTGTTGCGGTCGTCGCGCGTTATCTGCCAGGCCGGTTGGCTGAAGCCCAGCCCATCGTACTCGCGGTTGCCGAGGTACAGCTCCCCGGCGGGTGACTCGATCTCCAAATCCAAGTCGTTGACCAGGGTGCGTTCGGCCCCGGGAGCGGCCGGCGGATCGGACCAGACCAGCGCCACCTTGATCACGCGGCCGCCGGCCGGGCTGGGTAGGAACCAGCCGCGTTCGTCGCCGGTGACCACGGGCTCGCCGCCGGCGGGGTAGGGGGTCGGGTCGGCCTCCAGCATCGGGTTGGTCGAGACCGGGTTGGGCACGTCGTCGAGCAGCAGGCTGTGGCGCTCGTCGTCGGCGAACCACAGCGCGTTGTCCAGGTTCAGCCTGCCCCAGCCCTGCTCGTACGACGGCGGAAAGGTCAGCTCGTGATCCTGGCCCATGCCGACGATGGTTCCGATCAGAGGCTCGGCGCCCGCGATCAGCGTCGCCTTGAGCAGGGCGTTGGTGGGGTTGAAGCCGGATTCCGGATCCGAACGGCCGGCCTGCCAGAAACCGTCGGTGTAGTACTGGCGCGCCAGCGCGGCCGCCCCGGCGGCGATCGGGGCCGAGAAGGAGGTGCCGAAGGTGGGCCAGTCGCGATCGACATTGCAGTTGTCGTCCTCGTTGTTCGTCACCGCGATGGTGTCGCCGTTGATGTCGCAGCATCCCTTGCGCTCCAGCGTGGCCGTGTCGGTGGTGGCCGAGAAGACCATGCCCGGCGCCACCAGATCCGGCTTCAGCCGGCCGTCGGCGGTGGGCCCCTGCGATGAGAAGAACAGCAAGTCGTTCGCCAGCTCGTAGGTCGAGCCGTAGAACTGCAGCTCGACCGGACCCGAGGCACCGACCACCAGGCTGTTCTTGGCCACCGAGCCGGTGCCGCCCAGGCTCTTGATCTGGGGGTTGCCCTGCTGGTCGGCGCCCGAGTTGCCGGCTGCGAAGACCACCAGCAGATCGCCGAGCTCCCAGGCGGCCTGGTCGATGGCTGCCGCGTCGGCGTCGTAGCGCACCGAGGTGAGCGCGCTGCCGTAGGAGTCGGAATGGATGCGGGCGCCGGTGTCGTAGGCCTGCAGCAGCAGGTCGGTCATCGACACGCCTTGCAGCCCGCGCAGCGCGCCGTCCTCGGAGCCGATGTCCTGGAACACGATGCGCGCCCCCGGCGCCATGCCGTCCTGCGGGTCGTGGCCGGCGGCGGTGGCGGTGGCCAGGTGGCTGTAGTCGTCGCCGGCCACGTCGCCCGCGGTGTGGGTACCGTGGAAGCCGCCGGCGGCGTCGTCGTAGGCGTCGGCCGCGCCGATCACGTAGTAGCTCAGCACCTTGTTGTCGGGCTCCATCACCGCGGCCGCCGGCGGTTGCAGCGCGTCATCGGCCAGGGTGACCGCCGAGCGTTCGGGGCCGAAGCGGAACTGGCAGGCGTCGGCGTCAAGCCCGCTGTCGGCCACGGCCACCACCTGGCCCCAGCCGGTCAGTCCCTGGCGCCAAATGGTGCGGCCGTCCTCGCGCCGGCCCGACTGGATCAGCCACGAGGAGTTGTCGTTGCTGTAGGTCAGGCGGGGTGTGGGCTCGACCCACAGCACATCCGGGTGGGCGGCCAGCCGTTCCAGGCAGGCGCGGGCGTGCTCCGGGGCCAGCCGCAGCCACAGCAGACCACGGCCGGCCGCGTCCTGCACCGCGGTCAGACCGTCTCGCGGCAGCACCAGCGGCCGCAGCGCCGCTGCGGCCGCCGCCGGGGAGCGGCCCAGCAGGGTCGCCGCCCCCAGCTCGACCACCGCCGTAGACGGCGCGCTGTCGAGCAGCGCGAGCAGCTCCGGGGCCAGCTTGTCGGCCAGGTGCAGCGGTTCGATGCGCGCGCCGTCGAGTTCCGGGCCGGCCGGCTGCGGCCGGCCGCTGACCAGCCAGCCGTGCGGCGGCAGCGCCTCGAGCACGCGCACCCCGGCGCGGCGCAGGGCGGCGCGCTGGGCCGGGCGGATGGGACCTTCGAAGCGGATCACGTGGGCCTGCGGAAAGCGGCCCTCGCGTTGCAGCCGTTGCTCGAGCTGGCGTAGCGCTTCGGTGGCCGGCGGCTTGGCGTGGCTGGTCGCCGGAGCCGCGATCGACCACAGGCCGATAGCGGCCAACAAACCGGAGGCGAGAATCGGTCGGGTGGAGAGTCGACGGCGGCGGTGGTGCATGCGGGGCTCCTGCGTTCGGTTCGATTAGGTGGCCGCACGGTCCGCGGCCCGGCTCCCGGAGAGTCTAGCGTCGCAAAAAACTCGGCACAAGGGGCGGGCGAACAAGCGCTTGACAAGGTGCGGCGGCTGGGGTACCTGCCGCGCCGGGCGGGGGGTGGATCGACCCGGGGGGCTGGAGGCCGCTTTCCATGCGCGTGGCCATCATCGGTCTGCCGGGCTCCGGCAAGACCACCGTCTTCCGCGCCCTGACCGGCCGTCGGCCCGATCCCGGCCAGGAACCCACCCCGGCCGCGGTGGCGGTGCCCGATCCGCGGCTGGACCGCCTCAGCGCAATCTACCAGCCGCGCAAGACCACGCATGCTGCGGTCGAGTTCGTCGATCTACCGGCCGGCGGCGGTCTGCGGGCCGCTGCCGGCGAGCTGGGTCCGAGCTTTTTGCACGCGGTGCGCCCGGCCAGCGCCCTGCTGCACGTGATCGACGCCTTCAGCGCACCCGAAGCGGCTGCCGCGGACGCGGCCGAGGCGGTCGATGCGGTCGACGCCGAGCTGGCGCTGGCCGATCTCGATCAGTGCGAACGGCGCATCGCCCGGCTGCGCAAGGAGGGCGCCCGCCACGGCGCCGCCCAGCGGGAGCTGGAGCTGCTGCAGCGCGCTGCCGAGCGGTTGGGTCGCGGTGAGCCGTTGCGGTCCGATGGTGAGTTGGCCGCGGCCGAAGAGCTGCGCTCCTTCGCCCTGCTGACGGCCAAGCCGGTGATCACCGTGCTCGCCGTGGCCGAGGACGCGGTCGAACTCGATCCGGGCCGGCTGCCCGCGGCGGTGACCGCGTCGCGGATCGGTCCCCGCGGGCGCATCGAGGCGCTGGCCGCCGGGATCGAGGCCGAGATCGCCGAGCTCGAGCCGGCCGAGGCGCGGGTTTTTCTGGCCGACTACGGCATCGCCGAGCCGGCCCGCGAGCGCATCATCCGCGCCTGCTACGGGCTGCTGGGACTGATGTGCTTTTTCACCGTGGGCCCCGACGAGGTGCGCGCCTGGACGGTGGCCCGCGGGGCCACCGCCCGGCAGGGCGCCGCGGCCATCCACTCCGACATCGCCCGCGGCTTCATCCGCGCCGAGGTGGTCGACTACGATACGGTGATCGCGGCCGGCTCGTTCGAGGCGGCCAAGAAGAAGGGCCGGCTGCGGCTGGAGGGCCGCGACTACCGGCTGCAGGATGGCGACGTGGTCTCCTACCGCTTCAACGTTTGAGACCGCGTACCGCTCAGCCCGGCGCGAGCCGGGCCGATTCGGCTCAGCTGACCTTGAGCTGCTTGGTCGCCTGCCACAGACCGTGGATGTTGCAGTAGGCCATGGCGTGCAGGTGGCCCGGCTGGCTCACCTTGAGGCTTGCCTTGACCTGGTGGTGGGTCGAGACCGGGCCTTCATTGGGTCCCTTGGTCGACTCGCCGTGGGCCGAGAACTCGAAGCGGCCTACCTCGTAGACGGCCGCCTCGCCGTCCGGATGGTAGTACAGGTTGATCCAGCGGATATGGTGCTCGGTGGTGTTGGGGTGTGCGATCTCCTTGCCCAGGCTGGCGGTGACCTCGAAGATCTCGCCGGCCTTGACCTCGTCCGGACAGTCGAGCACCGGGACGTGCTTTTCCTTCTTCCAGTCCGCGCTCTTGACGTGCTCGATGAACTCGCCCATGGTTCAGCCTCCCTTTCGTTCTTCGGTTGCATCCCCGTTTGAAAAAGGTCTCCGTCACCGGGATTCCCGTCTGGACACCTTAAGTCCGACCGGGTCGCTTGCCAAGCCCCTTACAGCGCTTCGCGGTTGGTGGTGTCGACCGCCCGGTCGATCTCGGCCTTGAGCGCCGGCGGCAGTCCCGGCATGTCCACGTCCAGAAAACCGCGCACGATGGCCGCGGTGGCAGTCTCCTCGTCCAGCCCGCGCGCCATCAGGTAGGCGATCTCCTCCTGGGCGATCTTGCCCACCGCGGCCTCGTGCGACATGTCCACCCCATCGACGTGGCCCTCGAGTTCGGGGATGGCGTGGATGGCGCCGCCGTTGAGGATCAGGCCGTGGCACTCGAGGTGGGCCTTGATGTCGGCGGCCGTGCCGCGCAGGTGGCCGCGGGCGGTGATGCGGCCGCCGTTGGTGATGGCCCGCGAGACCACTTCGGCCCGGTTGCCCGCGTGGCCCAGGTGCACGCGGCCGCCCACGTCCAGCTCGGTGTTCGGATGGCCCACCAGGATGGAGTACAGCCGTGCGACCGCATCCGGGCCGGCCAGTTCCACCGCCGGGTCGGTCTGCAGCGAGCGCACCGGTTGCAGCGAGATGTAGTTGTTGATGAACTGCCCGCCGGCCTCGACCCGCGCGGCCGAGCGCGGGCGGACCTCCATGCGTTGGGCCCAGTTGTGGATCATGGTGAACGACAGCTTGGCATCGCGGCCCACGTAGTACTCGGTGACGCCCAGGTGGGCGCCGCTGTCCAGGTGGCTGCCGGTGGCGCAGCCCGAGATGACGTGCAGCTCGGAGCCGGGCTCGGCGATGATGATGTTGTGCACGTTCTGCTGCTGGCCCTCTGTGTCCATGTACATGCAGGCCTGCACCGGGAAGAAGCCGCGGGCGCCCTCCTTGGCACGGATGACGTAGCCGTCGTGCAGATCGAGCTCGACCGCGGCGGTGTACTTGTCGGTGTCGACCGCCACCAGCCGCCAGTAGTGTTCGCGCACCCATGCGTGTTCCTCCAGCGCCTGCTTCAGCGGCAGCACCTCCACGTCCTGCTGGAAGTTCTTCACGTGCATCACCGATGCACCGCGCATCAGGTAGGAGGCCGAGCGCTCGCTGTCGTCCAGGTTCATCCCCGCCAGGCTCAGCCGCTCGCGATCGGCTTCATCGAGCTGTCCATCGGTGGACTGTTCGGCGCTCGGCCCGGCGTAGGCGCTCAGGTCGATGTCGGCGCCCTTGGCCGCCCTCTTGTCCGCGGCCGCGCGGGCCGCCTCGGTCAGCTCTTGTCGAGTGAGCATGTCATGCACTCCTCGTAGCCCTGTTGCTCGATGCACTCCAGGATCTCGCGCGGCCGGTTGGAGCAGGCGATGGCCCCGTCGTAGAGCACCTGGGCCTTGTCGGCGCAGAAGTGCTCCAGGATGTGGCCGGTGTGGGTGATGATCAAGCCCATCTTGCTGCGGTGGTTGCGGAAGTCCTTGATGCTCTGGCCCGGTGCGCAGTGGCCGCGGCGCTGGAGCAGCTCGGCGATGGTGTTGCCCACCAGCGGCAGGTTCTCCACGTCGACGCCCGACTCGGGCTCGTCGAACAGGAACAGCTCCGGATCCTGGGCCATCAGCTGCAGCAGTTCGCTGCGCTTGATCTCGCCGCCCGAAAGCCCGGCGTTGACATCGCGGTCCAGCAAGCGGCCCAGCTGGACCCGTTCGGCCAGGGCGGCGACGTCGCTCCCCGCGCCGGCCGCCAGCTCGACCAGCCGCCGGGTCTTGAGGCCGTTGATGGTCGGCGGGCGCTGGAAGGCCATGCCGATGCCGCGCCGGGCTCGTTCGTCCAGCGGCAGCTCGGTGATGTCCTGGTCCTGGAAGCTGATCTTGCCGTGGCTGACGGTGTAGCCCGGGTAGCCCATGATGGCCATCAGCAGCGAGGTCTTGCCCGAGCCGTTGGGGCCGAACATGACGTGGGTCTCGCCGGGCAGGATTTGCATGTCGATATCGCGCAGCAGGCGTTGGCCGCCCACCTCCACGCTGACTTGCTCGAGCACCAGCATGCTGCCTCCCTCCGAGCGGCACCGGATGCCTGCATCCCCCGGCCGCGCAGCCGACCACTCGACCGGTCTCAAAGATGGTCTAAGGACCATCTGCAAGCTCAGTGCCATCGTCTGGTCGTTGTCAAGGCTGTTGTGCCGGTGCCGCCATGAAACGAGTAGCTCGGCCGGGGTCGAAATGGACGACTCGTAACGCACCGGTGCTATCTGAACACCCCTTCGGCTCGTGGCTGGCTTCCGGTCCGCCGCTGCGGTATGAGTGGACCCGAACGCGAACGAAGACCGCTACGGGAGGCGACATGGCTCAGCGATCGGAACGACCAAGCCCGGTGGCCCTGATCACCGGGGCCTCGGCCGGCATCGGCCGGGCCCTGGCCGAGCGCTTCGCCGCCGGCGGTTTCGACCTGGTCCTCACGGCGCGGCGCCTGGAACGGCTCGACGCGCTGGCCGCCGAGCTGCAGCAGCGCCATGGGCGAAGCGCGTTGACCATCCGCCAGGACCTGGCCGAGCCGGCGGCGCCGCAGCGCATCGCCGATGCGGTGGCCGAGTCCGGCCAGCAGGTCGATGCGCTGGTCAACAACGCCGGCTTCTCGCTGAGCAGCGGCTTTCTGGACAGCAGCTGGGAGCAGCAGGCGGCCGTGATGCAGGTGATGAACACCGCGCCGGTGCAGCTGTGCCATCTGTTCGCCCCGGCCATGGTCGAGCGCGGCCGCGGCTGGATTCTCAACGTCTCCTCGGTGGCCGCCTTCGCCCCGGCCATGGAGGGCAATCTGTATACCGCGGCCAAAGCCTTCCTGCTCGACTTCAGCCTGTCGTCGGCGCTGGAGCTCGAGCCGCGGGGCGTACACTGCACGGCGTTGTGCCCGGGCATGACCCGCAGCGAGTTCCACGACGTGATGGGCGTGCGCGACAGCGTGGACCGGCTGCCGGCGGTGGCCTGGACCAGCGCCGAGCAGGTGGCCCGTGAGGGCTTCGCCGCGCTGATGGCCGGTGAGCGGTTCCGCATTCCGGGCAAGCTGAACCAGGCCTTCGGCGCCTTGATGAAGCACCTGCCGCTGCGCTGGTCGAGCCAGCTGGGCAAGCGCCAGCGCACCGGCGTCTGAGCCGGACGGGGCCGGCCGGGGAATCACTGCCAGTACAGGAAGCGCTCGACCTTACCGCTTTCCAGCTCGCAGATGGCGTTGCGGCACTGGCCGCCGGGATTGCCCAGCACGTTGCGGTTTTGCGGAAGAAACGCCGTTCGGTGCCACAGGGCGAACACCGCCTGGTCGCCGGCATCGCGCTTTTCGAAGGCGACCCGGAAGTCCTCGGCTGCGAGCGTGCCGGCGATGGCCTGCAGGCAGGCGGCCCGTTCGGGCCAGCCGGCGGCCATCAGCTCCAGGGGCATGGCTGCCGGCGCGCCGGGCTTCGGACCGAGCTGCGGCTCCAGCACCACCCATTGCGGACCGCTGCCGGGCGCCACCCCCTGCGACCAGGCGCCGCCTTCGTCCTGGTGGGCTTCGGGGATGTGCTGCCGGCGCACGATGCGGCCGCGCACTGTCTGGCGTTTGCCGTGCTCTTCTTTGGGCCAGGCCGCCATGCCCTGCAAATAGACCGGCATCCGCGCCGGGCCCAACAGCAGCACCGCGCCGCCCTTGGCGTCGGCCGCCCGGCCGGTCAGCGCGGTCACCGGCGGCCAGTGATCGTTTTTTTCGGCCGCGGCCGATCCCGACTCCTTGCCCCCGGCCGCCGCAGCGCAGCACAGCAGCAGGCCGAGCCCCAACCAGGCCATCAACAAGCTCCAGCCACTCGACATCGCACCGTCCTCCCAAGCCACATATGCCACGGCCACCGGCGCGGTGCAAGGCGCACTGGAGCCGCGACGGAAGCACGGGGTTCCGGTGGCGGTGTTGCATCCGCCTGACCCGGAGCGGGCGGAGGATGCCGAGCAGGTGATCGCAGCCATTCGGCGCCTCCGCAAGAACCGCAAGCTCGAAGGCACGACGAGACGAGAGCTGATCGAGCAAGGCAGACGGTGGCGTCTCCGAGTGGGGACGCGGATCCCTGAACCCTGGCCCCGCGACCCCTTGAACCCCAGGGCCCCGTCAAAGTCGTAAATCCTCCAGGCATCCGATGAGATAGAAAAA
>CAYVQE010000076.1:0-29738 GCA_964454005.1 uncultured Myxococcales bacterium | reverse complement strand
TCCTTGCCGGCCTGGGGCACGCCCTTGATCTCGACCCGCCGCCCGCCGCGGACCGAGACGTTGACGTCCTGGCGCGTGGCCCCCATGCCCACGCGGACGTGGCCGGTGGAGCGGCAGACCCGGCCCACGAGCAGGATCGCCTCCACCACCTCCTCAGGGGTGCGCAGGTCCGGGCCGGTGACGGTCTCGATGAGCGGCACGCCGAGCCGATCGGTGCGCCACACGATGAGGTGGCCCCGGTCGGAGACCTCGCGGCAGGAGTCCTCCTCCACGCTGACCTGGGTGATCGACAGCTCGCGGCCCCGGAAGGGCAAGCGGCCGTTGACCCCGACGATGGCGGTGCGCTGGAACCCGGTGGGGATGGAGCCGTCGAGGTACTGCTTCCGCGCCACGTGGACCTCGTCCACGATGTCGCACCCCAGCATAAGACACTGCTCTACCGCCACGTCGAGCGCGTCCTGGTTGACGAGGAAGGGCGGGGTGTCGTCCATCTCGTAGGTGCAGACGTTGCTCTTGTGCAGCAGGTAGATGATGTTCTTGCGAGACTTGAACTCCATCAGCGCGGTGCCGTCGTACTCGCCGAGCTCGGACAGGGTGGGCCGCATGTGGCGCAGCACCACCCCGTCGTGAACGTCGGTGTACAGGCGTGCCGGGCAATTGCAGAACATCTTGCGCTCGGTCAGCAGCTGCTGGTGCACCTCGAGCCCGGCCACCAGGCCGACGGCCTCGTAGTCCAGGGTGGGTTCCAATGGCTTGGTCGCCGTCTTCATGGCTGTACAACCTCTCCGCCGTCGCGCGCCTGCCCGCCATCTGCCCATCAGGTGCGGGCGCCCGGTTTCGATAGCACAGGCGGCGGTGGCGGACAAGCCGATCCGGCGCCTTCCGGGCGGTAACCCGGCCCGAAACAATCCCGTTTTTCGCCCTCGGGCGTTGACTTCGCGGCCGGAAACGAGCATCTTTGACCGTCGGGGAGTTCGAAAGGAGATGGGGCAGTGGACCGATTCGACAAGCTGGGAGAGGTGAGTGCGCCGAGCGGCCGGCTGCTGCTGCTGGGCGAGGAGCGTCTGGCCGGTCCCGATTACGCGCAGCAGGCGATCGAGGTCGACTCGATTCCGGCCGCCGAGCCGCTGGCGGTCCGGGCCGAGCGGATGGTCGAGCTCGAGGGGCCGGTGGCCTGGCGCACGGTGCGCATCGAACTGCAGCCTGGGGCGCAGAAGGCCTGGAGCGAGAAGGCCGGACAGCTCACGGTCGAGCAGCCGTGGATCATGCTGGCCGACCCGGCCACCCTGGGCGACTGGCGCCACGACAGCTCGCTCGACGGCCGCTCCGATCTGCTCATCCGCGGCCGCGACGCCGAGGCGGTGGCGGCCACGGTGGGCGCCGAGCCGCTGGAGGACGCCTGGGGCTGGCTGGATCTGGAGAGCGACGAGTGCGCCCGCAAGGCGCGGCTGGTCGAGCGGCTCGAGGCCATCAACAAACGGGCCATCGAGGTCGAGATCCGGGCCCATTCGCACCACCAGCAGATGCTGCAGCAGGCGCTGCAGTCGCCGGTCGGCGCCGCCCAGATCGATCTCGGCGGCGCCCGGTTGTGCGCCTTCCACACCAGCTGGGACGCCGGCAGCTTTCCGGTGCTGCGCGAGATCGACGAGGCGGGCCGTCTGGTGGCGCTGCAGATCGAGCTGAACACGGTCCCGGTCGACGAGGCGGTGCGCTCCACCCGGGTCGGTCTGCCCGATAGCTGCGTGCAGGCGCGCGAGCGGGCCGAGCGCGAGCGGGTCGAGCGCGAACGACAGCAGCAGCAGAAGGCCGAGCGCGATCTGGCCAAGCGCGCGCGGGCCGAGCAGCGCCGCGCTGAACGCGAGCGGACCAAGCAGGAGCGAGCCGAGCAGCGCCGCGCTGAACGCGAGCGGACCAAGCAGGAGCGAGCCGAGCAGCGCCGCGCTGAACGCGAGCGGACCAAGCAGGAGCGGGCCGAGCGGCGCCGCGCCGAGCGGGAGCGCCGGCGGCAGGAGCGGCTGGCCGCCGCCGAGGCCGCCCGGCCTGAGCCGATCCGTTCGCGTCAGGTGCCGGGCGGCAACCTGACCCTGGTGACCCCGAGCGGCTATCGCATAGAGGGGATGACCGCAGGTGACGTGCGGCAGGTCCTCGAGAACCTGCCCTGAGCGCGAAGCGCGCCGGCAGGGATGGGCGGGGGGCGCCATGAGCGCGACCGAGTCCTTCGACCTGATCGTCATCGGCTCCGGCGCCGGGCTCAACGTGGCCGCCGCGGCCCACGCCGCCGGCCGGCGGGTGGCGCTGATCGACGACGGGCCGCTGGGCGGCACCTGCCTGAACCGCGGCTGCATCCCGACCAAGATCATCCTCTACCCGGCCGAGCTGGCCACGGCCGTGCGCGAGGCGGCGCCCATCGGCGTGCACGCCGACGCGGTGCGCATCGACTTCGCCACCGTGATGCGGCGCGCCCGCGAACTGGTGGCCGGCGACGTGGCCGAGATGGAGCAGAGCCTGCAGCAGGCAGAGGGCTTCACCTTCATCAATGCCCGCTGCCGCTTCGCAGCCGAGCGCGAGGTGGAGGTGGCCGGCCGGCGGCTCGCCGCGCCGCAGCTGCTGATCGCCGCCGGGGCCCGGGAGTGGATCCCGGACTGGCCCGGTCTGGAGGAGATGGGCTACTTGACCTCGACCTCGGCGCTCGAACTCGAGGCCCCGCCGGCCGAGCTGGTCATCGCCGGTGGCGGCTACATCGCCTGCGAGTTCGGCCACTTCTTCGCGGCGGTGGGCAGCCGGGTGACCCTGGTGGGCCGCAACCGCCAGCTGGTGCCCGAGGAGGAGCCTGAGATCGCAGCCGAGCTCCAGCGGCGGCTGGGCCGGCGCATGGCCATCCACACCGGGGTCGAGGCGCTGGGCGCAGAGCAGCGCGATGGGCGCAAGGTGCTGTTGGCCCGCGACGTGGACAGCGGCGAGCCGCTGCGCTTCGCGGCCGACGCGCTGCTGCTGGCGGCCGGCCGGCGCTCCAACGCCGACTGGTTCCGGCCCGAGGCGGCCGGTGTGCGCACCGACGCCGAGGGCTGGGTCGAGGTGGACGAGTACCTGCGCACCAGCGCCGCCGGCGTCTGGGCCATCGGCGACGCCATCGGCCGCGACCAGTTCCGCCATGCCGCCAACGCCGAGGCCGACGTGGCCTGGCACAACATGAACGTCGCCGACGAGGCCGAGCTCGAGCCGGTGGACCGGCGCGCGGTGCCGCACGCGGTGTTCACCCACCCCGAGATCGCGGCGGTGGGCCTGCGCGAGCAGGAGGCCATCGACGCCGGCCACCTGGTCATGGTCGGCGAGGCCGACTACAGCGCGGCCATCAAGGGCTATGCCATGGACGCGGCCGGCAGCCGGGTCAAGGTCATCCTCGACGCCCGTGACCGGCGCATCCTGGGCGCCCACGCCATCGGACCCTGCGCCACGGCCATGGTCCAGCCGCTGGTCTACCTGATGCACGCCGGCGCCGGCGACTTCCTGCCGCTGGTGCGCGCCCAGACCATCCATCCGGCCATGGAAGAGATCATGGTCCGCGCCTTCGGCAACCTGCGCCCCGGCCGCGGCCAGGAGCAGCACTTCCAGCACCGCCACCACCACTGAGCCCCGTTTCCAACCGCCCCCTGACCGCCCCCGGTTGGTCTTGGTCGCTGCTACGCGGCGGCAGGGGTACGAGTAGGCTGGTGCGTTGCAGGTAATCCTGGAAGGCCGGGTGGTGGCCGTAGCGTTCCTGCTGCTTGCGGCGGACGGTGGGGATGCCGGAGACGAACAGCAGCAGCACGGTCAAGAACAGCGGCCCCAGCAGGGCCAGCCACTCCCAGCCGTCCAGCGCCGGCACCGCGGCCAGGAACAGGCCCCACCAGCACAGCAGCTCGCCGAAGTAGTTGGGATGCCGCGAGTAGCGCCACAGGCCGCGTTCGATCCAGCGGCCTCGGTTGGCCGGGTCGTTGCGGAAGGCGAACTTCTGCTGATCGGCCACCGTCTCGATGACGAAGCCCAGCAGCCACAGCCCGGCGCCGACCCACAGCGGCCAGCCGGGCTGGAGCGGCCCGGCGTGCGACAGCAGCATGGTCACCGGCAGCAGCACCGTCCAGATGGTCACCGCCTGCAGCGTCCAGAAGCCGGCGAACTTGAAGGGGTGCTCGCGGATGCCGTCGAAGCGCTCGTCGCGGCCGGTGCGCAGCACCCGCAGCAGCAGGTAGCCGCCCAGCCGCAGAGCCCACAGCACCACCAGCGCGCACACCAGCAGCCGCGGCAGCTCGAAGCGGCCGCCGCCTGCGAGCAGCGCCACGGCCACCAGGGCGAAGGTGGCCGCATAGGTGATGTCGGTCAGGGTATCGGTGCGCCGCGCGGCCGCCCCGGCGAAGGCCGCCAGCTGTATGCCCAGCACCGCGGCTGCGGTGAACAACAGGTTGTTCGGATCCGCTTCGATGATGGGCAAGAACTCCATCGGCGCCTCCCCGCTTTGGTCCCCTTGCGGAGACTATGGTTCGGTATGAGAGCCGGCGCAAGGCGATTGACAGGTTTTCTTTCAGGACCTACGTTATCCCGAACGGAGGGGAATCCATGGCCGAGGCGGTGCTCCACCTCGACGGCGCCCTGTTCGGCGGTTGGCTCTATTCGGGCGCCCGCTCGGTGGTCGAGAACCAGGAGAGGCTGGACCGGATCAACGTCTTCCCGGTGCCGGACGGCGACACCGGCAGCAACCTGGTGGCCACCCTGGCCGCCGCCGCCGGGCCCTTTCGCCAGGGCATGCCGGCCAGCGTGGCCGAGGCCGCCCGCCGGGCCGCGGCCGCCGCGCTGGACGGGGCGCGCGGCAACTCGGGCGCCATCGTGGCCCAGTTCCTCCACGGCTTCGCCGCCGGCGTGCACGACCTGGCCGCGCTGGGCGCCCGCGCCTTCGCCGAGGCCGCCCGCCGCGGCACCGAGGCCGCCTACCGGGCGCTGCGCCGGCCCCAGGAGGGCACCATGCTGTCGGTGCTGCGCGCCTGGGCCGACGGGCTGGCCGCCCACGCCCGCGACTCGGACGACCTGGCCCTGGTGATGCAGCGCGCCCTGGGCACGGCCACCAGCGCCCTGGCCCGGACCCCGCAGCAGCTGGCCGTGCTGGCCGAGCACGGAGTGGTCGACGCCGGCGGCCAGGGCTTCATCCACTTCCTGCAAGGGGCGGGCTCGTATCTCGAGACGCGACTGCCCATCCGCTGGGATCTGCCCAGCGAGGTCGCCGGCGGCGTCTTCGCCGGCGCGGGTGCGGGTCACGGCGGACACCGCACCGCGCATCGCTTCTGCTCCGAGGCCCTGGTGCAGGGCCGCGATCTGTCGCGCCAGGCCCTGTTCGACGCGCTGGATCCCATCGGCGACTCGCTGGTGGTGGCCGGGCAGCAGCAGCGGCGGTTGCGCGTCCACCTACACACCGACCAGCCGCGGCTGTTCTTCGACCGGGTGGCCGCCGCCGGCGAGCTGGCCGCCTGCAAGATCGACGACATGTGGCTGCAGCAGGATACGCACGAAGCAGCCCCCATCGCCTTGGTGACCGACTCGACCTGCGATCTGCCCGAGCTCGAGGCGCTCGGCCTGCACGTCTACTCGGTGCCGCTGAGCGTGCGCTTCGGCCGCGAGCGCTACCTGGACGGCGTGGACCTGGCGCCGGCGGCCTTTTTCCAGAAGCTGGCCGCCAGCGCCGAGCTGCCCAGCACCTCGCAGCCGGCGGCCGGCGACTTCCAGCGGCTCTACGCGCGGCTGCTCGAGCGCTACCCGCGCCTGATCTCGGTGCACATCGCCGGCTCCATCTCGGGCACGGTCGAAGCCGCCCGCGCCGCGGCCGAGCAGGTGGCACCGGAGCGCATCCGGGTGATCGACTCGCGCCAGGTCTCGGTGGGGCTGGGCCTGGTGGTCGCGGCGCTGGGCCGGGCCATCCGCGGCGGCGCCGACCTGGAGACCGTAGCAGCGCAGGGCCGCGCGCTGCGCGAGCAGGTGCGCGTGTTCGGCTCCACGCCCTCGCTGCAGCACGCGGTGCGCGGCGGCCGGGTCGACGCCCGGGTGGCCTGGCTGCTCGAGCGGCTGGGCATCAAGCCGCTGGTTCACTTCGACGACTCGGGCAAGCCCTACAAGGGCGGGGTGGCGGTCGGCTTCAAGCGCGCCATGCGCCGGCTGGCCAAACAGGCCCGCGACTGGGCCGCCGGCCCGGTCGACCGCGCCCTGGTGGTCCACGCCGCCGCCCACGCCTCCGGCGATTATCTCGCCCGGCAGGCCCAGCAGACCCTCGACCTGCCCGAGGTCCCCATCGTGCCCGCCGGCTCCGTGCTCGGCAACCACGTCGGCCCCGGCGCCGTCGCCCTGGCCGTCCGCCGCGCGGCGCATCGGGGGTGACCCCGGTTCGGCTCCGTTCAGAGCAGGTCGTTGAAGGCATCCACGGTCAGGCCAGCTTGGCGGATGATGCTGCGCAGAGTTCCCCGATCGAGGGTCTTGTGATCCGGGACCGTCAGCTGTGCGAACGGCTGGTCACGGCGCAGGATGATATGGCTGCCCTTCTGGCGAACGAAGCGAAAGCCGGCGCCTTTCAGCGCCCGGACCGCTCCAGCCCCGGAAATGACCGGCAGTGATGGGCTCATACGGCGACGACGATCGTCTGGAAATTCTCGGCTGGCACGGGCAGGTCGTCTTGTTCCAGCGTTTCGACGTAGGCGTCGATGGCTTCGCGGATGTTGGCCAGGGCCTCTTCTCGTGTCTCGCCCTGCGAGATGCAGCCCGGCAGAGAGGGGACTTCGACCACCCAGTATCCATCTTCACCCGGATAGAGCACGACTTGGCGCATCTGTGTCCACCTCCAGAAAACCTTCAGCAGTCAGCATAGCACCAGGGCCCGGAGCGCGCCAGGCACTGAACCCTCCAACCGAGCAGCGATGCTGCTGCACCCCGGCGTGGCGGCGTGGCCGCTGACTTGACCATTCGTCGCAATTCTGGTTGGAATCGGTCCATACGCAACCACACGCGACAAAGGAGTGTCCCATGCTTTCGCGCACCATCCGCTCATCGTCTTCGCTCGCCATTCTCCCGCTGGCCGCCGTCCTGATGCTGGGTTGCGGTGGTGACGGCGACGGTGGCGACGACTGGGACTTCTGCGAGAACACCTGTCCAGCGGTGGTGGCGGCCGGCTGCGACAACGGCCCGGCCGACCAGGCCGAGTGCATCGAGGGCTGCCAGGCGGCCGAGACCGCCTGTCCGCAGGTGTTCGCCGACATGAAGCAGTGCGCCGGCAAAGACGCCAGCTACACTTGCGGCGCCTACGAGGGTCCGGTGGCGGAAGGCTGCCAGGACGAGAGCTACGCGCTGCAGGCTTGCATGGAAGGCGGCGAGGTGTACTGCTACCTGGTCTGCCCGGCGGTGGTGGCGGCCGGCTGCTCGAACGGACCGTCCAACCTGGGCGAGTGCCTGGAAGGCTGCAATTTTGCCGCCGAGAGCTGCCCCGACGAGTTCGACGACCTGGAGCAGTGCGCCGGCACGGACGCCAGCTTCTCCTGCGACGCCAGCGACGCGCCGGCGCCGGACGGCTGCACCGCCGAGAACGACGCGCTGAACGCCTGCATGGAACGGTAGGCAAAGATGCTGCGACGGCCATCGAAGCGAATGGTCCCCCGATGGGATCGGGGGGCGAGCACGAGCCGACCGCTCGTTCGCATCGCCGCTCTGTTCGCCGCTTTGTTCGCCGCGGCGGTGCTCGGCGCGGCGGGCTGCTCGGAAGAGGTGGCGGTGGACGCCGAAGTGACCTCGGCCTCGCGGGCGGGCTACGTCATCGAGGTGCGCAGCGCGCCGGAGATCGAGGTCAGCGTGGCCGGTGGGGTCAAGGCCACCACCGACGCCAAGGGTTTTGCCCGGCTGGAGGTGCCGCTCGAGCGGCTGGCCCATCGCAAGAACACCCAGAGCCTGCAAGTGAGGGTCCGCGGCGACAGCCTGTTGACCGAGACCTTCGGCTTCGCCGACGCCGAGCTGCCCATCGCCCCGGGCCGCTTGCTGGAGCTGCCCGAGGCGCGCCACTGGATCCGGGTGACCGGCAGCGCGCGGCCCGAGCCGACCAGCATCTCGTGGTCCTTCGGCGATGCCGGCAGCACCAACCTGAGCCCGGACGGCAGCCTGGCCATGGCCCTGCTGGCGCCGCCCAAGGCCACCATCGAGATGCTCGGCCGCAAGGTGGTCAGCGACGGCTTCGGCCGCGCCGAGCTGGTGTTCAGCCCCGAGCAGGTGCGCTCGCTGGTCGACGCCAGCGCCTTTTTCTTCCGCGCCGAGAAGAAGGCTGAGCCCTTGAAGGTCGACCTGACCCTGGCCGACGGCGAGGCCGCCGAACTCGAGCTGCAAGGTCAGTGGTTCGGCTTCGGCGACGAGAAGCTGTTCCGCCCCTGGTTGGAGGGGATCCGCCAATCGCCTTCATCCGGCGAGCCGGCGGCCGAGCCGCTGCTGCTGTATCTCGACTCCGAGGACAAGCTCCACGCGGCCGGCCGCGCCGGGGCGCTGGCGACGGTGGATCGGGTGGCGCTGGGCGAGGCCCAGCCGCCGCGCGAGATGAGCCCGTGTTCCGGCTACAAGGCGCGAGGCGACCGCGGCAAGCCTGCCGTCACCCTGGAGCGCCGGGGCATCGACGAGGTGGTGGTGGTGTTCGATGCCCACAGCGGCGAGGAGCTGGGCCGGCGCACCTTCGCCGCCCAGGACTACTGCCCGCTGGAGCTGCCCGCCGGCGAGAGCCAGCTGGAGGTCAGGCCGGCGACCGAGAAGGTGCTCGCCTGGGCCGTTCGGCAATAGCACTTCGGCCTAGAAAGCCGTGCCGTCGATGCGGGTGGCCGATGCGGGTGGCCGGGGAGTAGGGGGAGCGGTCGCCGGGGTCATCGGCGTCGCGGTGGCCGCAGTAGCCGGCGGCCGCGTCTGCAGCCGGATCCAGATCGTTGAGATCCGGGCTGAGCACCAGCGACTCGTCGGCGCCGCCCTCGGCGCCGTAGTCGGTCTGCAGCAGCAGCGTACCGCCGGCGGCGTGCAGGCTGACCTGGTCGCCGCCGTTGTTCAGCCCCAGCGCGCCGCTGGAGGCGGTGACCACCTGCGCGCCGGCGAAGCCCGCGCAGGCCGGAGAGCCGCCGCCGAACACCACCAGCGGCCGGCCCGGATCGAGCACCCGGCCAGCGGCGAAGCTGTGGCGCGGCTGCACCCCGTCGGACAGGGTCACCCCCTGGGCTGGTAGGGGTGCCACCTGGTAGGGGTGCCACAGACTTCGTAGGCGGACTGACTTCGCAGGAGGACTTCGTAGGAGCTCAGTAGAGGTCTCCGTAGACCGAGTGTGTCCGAGATTCGGACATGGGGTGACCTAATCCCGGACACCAAGTGCTGGAGCGCCTCGAATGCCTTGCTGCCTTGCCGAGGGGAATCTTGGTATTTTCATGTGGTTGTAGGCGACGTTGGGGGCTGGGCTCGATCTGGTACGGGCCTTGCTATGTATCAAGCCCATGGCCAGGAAGCTCAGGTTCATGCGCAAGCCCAACTCCACCTTCGAGGTGACCACCCGCACCTTGCAGGGCCGCTTGCTGCTGCGACCGTCCAAGGAACTCAACGCCATCATCATCGGCATCCTCGGCAGAGCCCTGGCGCTCTATCCAGCCATGCTCCACTTGGTGGTCGTCGCCTCGAACCACATCCACATGCTGGTCACCGCGGAAAGCGTCAAGCAGCTGGCCGAGTTCATGCGCTTCGTCAACTCGAACATCGCCAAGGAGGCCGGGCTGCTTCACCGGTGGAAGGAGAAGTTCTGGGGCCGGCGCTACACCTCCCTGGATGTGCTCGATGACAAGAAGATGATCGAGCGGGCGGTCTACCTGCTGTCCCACGGCTGCAAGGAAGGCCTGGTGCTGCGGCCCGAGGACTGGCCCGGGGTCAACTGCGTGGAAGCGGTCACCCGGGGTAAGCCGCTGAAGGGCGTTTGGTACGATCGCACCAAGCTGTACGAGGCCGCCAGGGCGGGGCAAGCGGTGTCGCCGAGGGATTTCGCGACCGAGTACGAGGTCGAGCTGAGTCCGCTGCCCTGCTTTTCGGACCTGAGCGAAGGCGAGCAGCGGGCCCAGTACCGGGCCATGGTGCGGGATATCGAAAAGCTCGCGCGGGAGCAGGTGGTCAAGGCCGGACGGCGGGTGATGGGGACGAAGAGGGTGCTGCGAGAGGATCCCCACAAGCGGCCCCGCAGGATCAAGAAGAGCCCGGCGCCCTTGTGCCACTGCTCGGATCCCGAGATGTGGAAGCGCTACCGTGACGACTACCGGTGGTTCGTCTCCGAGTACAGAGCCGCCTCCAGGCGGTTGAGGGCAGGCGAGCAGGACGTGAAGTTTCCGGGTAGCTGCTTCCCTCCAGCACTGGCTTTCAACGGACACGGACACGAGCCTCCAGGACTCGAAGCCCCCGGCTAGGATCCAGGATTTGAGGTCCTGGCCCAGCCCTTGGCTCCCAAAGTAGTCGTGCTCCCCAGTCCCTGGCGTTTTTCACCTCATCGTGGGGCCCGTGTGACCACAACAAAGAAGCGGCCGCGTGGCTTCGCCCAGATTTCCCCATACGACTGGTTGATGGTACCCTTGCCCTGTCAACGATTGTTTTGGGGCTATTCCGGAGCAAGCTCCCCATACGAAGCGTGTATACGAAGCGTGTGGCACCCGGCGTGGAGGAATTGCTGCATGTCGGTGGAGAGGGTTTCAAGTACTGAGACTTTGCCCGTCTACGTTCGACTACTGAACGAAGGTACAGACGTGATGCGTCCCACGGAGGCGGCGCAGGTTCGTGCGGGAGTGCTCCGCCTGCTCCCGACCGACGACTACGACCCAGAAGATGAGCATTGGGAGTTTCCACCTGGGTCTGTCGTGTCGTGCGAGCAGGAGACAAGAGAGGGCGAGGTCATATTGGTGGCGAAAGCGTTGGTAAGTGAGTAGGCGCGAAAACAGCTCTCGCCCCAATACGAAGCGCCCCAATACGAAGGCCCCAATACGAAGCGTGTGGCACCCCGTGGTGTGGTGTAGAGCAGCAGCAACTCATCGGGGTAGAGTTCCCAGAGCGTCTCGTGGAGCAGCGAGATCATGTCGTGGTTGCGGTCGGTCCTTTTGGGCCATTACCGCTACTACGGCGTGCCCAATAACCTGAATGCGCTGAGCCGCTTCCGGTACGAGGTAATCCGGCTATGGCTCCGGGTGCTTCGGCTGCCCCAGACATGCCGCACATGCCGCGTCGCCCGGTCGAGGCTCTGTCTCTGCCATGACCTTCACGAGCCGGTAGACGGGTCGCTTGGTGCGTGGGTCGGTCATGGACTCCACGCGATGCGCGCTGCTGTATACGAAGCGTGTGGCACCCGGCCAATAGCCCCAGATATGCCGCACATGCCGCGGCCGGCCGGGGGCGGGTTCGCTCACCAGATGGTGGCGACGGCGGGATGGGCGCGCAGGGCTTTGTCCTTGGTGACCAACTCGCTCTTGTGGCGCTTGGCGGTGGCCGCGATCAGGCGGTCGGCCGGGTCGCCGTGGAAGCCCTGGTGGCCGAGCAGGGCGGCGTCGACGGCGATGTCCTGGTCGATGGGCAGCAGGGACAGGCGGGGATGGGCGAGGGCTTGCTTGATCCAGATGCGCAGGTCGCGATCGAGCGCCAACTTGCCCTTGACCACCTTGGTGGCCACCTCCCAGCAGCTGATGGGGCACAGGCCGAGGCGCGCTTCGGCGTCGATGGCGGCCCGGGCCCGGCGCGACAGCTTGGTCGGTTCGGCCCGCCACCAGACCCAGACGTGCGTGTCGAACACGATCATCCGTCCGCGTCCCAGCCTTCGGCCACCGGCGCCAGCAGATCCCGCTCGCTGGCGTAGTCCACGCTGCCGAGCAGGCTGGGCGGCTCGTCCTGCTCGAGCGGTACGATCCGGGCGACGGGCTTGCCGCGCTTGGTCACGACCAGGGCCAGACCGGTAGCGGAGACCTCGTCCAGCAAGGCGAGGCACTTGGCCTTGAACTCGGCGGCGGGGATCTCGCGGGCGTCCTCGGGCATGGGCTCTTCCTCCGAACAACCATGGTCATCATACCATGGTCATATCTCCGGGACAAGCCCGCCGGCCACCGGCTCCCCCGGCTGGGGCCACCTCTTCGAGCGAGACGAGGCACCTGGCATCGAGCGCGGGGGCGGGGATCCGGCGGGTGTTGTCCGGCAGGGGCTGGATCGTTCAGCGGGTGTCGAACTCGAGCCGTGAGCTGCCGTCGAGCAGCAGGGTGTTGTGGACGCTGGTGGGCTGGCCCTTGAGGACGACCTCGGTCGGGGGCGAGCCGTAGCTGAAGGTCTCGGCGGTGGCGTCCAGCGCGTCGCCGCGGACGAACACCGCGCCGTCGCAGGGGTTGCGGGCGAACAGGGGGAAGTTGTGGGCGCTGATCATCAGGCCCAGGCGGTGGCCGGCCGGGATGGTGTAAGCGAAGTCCTTGATGGGCGCGACGGTGATGCTGGTGCGCCGGCCGGGCTCGACCGGGGCGTAGGCGCGCGGGCCGGCGCGGGCCGACAGGCGCTGGATGCCGTCGGCGATCAGGCGCGGGTCGCCCTGGGCGTCGATGTCCAGCACCCGCAGCGCGATGTCGGTGTCGGCCGCGTCGGTGCGCAGATCGAGGTGCAGGCGCATCCGGCCCAGCAGCACCAGCGGCTCGGCCAGCGGTTGGCTGCTGAAGGTGATCTGGTCCGTGCGCTCGAGCAGGGCGGCCTGCGACAGCGGGCCGTGGAGCAGGATGCGGTCCTCATCGGGGGTCATCATGCAGGCCAGCGGATCGTCGGCGCCGACGCAGGCGTAGGGCGACAGGGTGGCGCCGCCCAGGCTTGGTGAGGGGTCGGCCGCATCGGCGCTCAGCTCGAGGCTGCCGCTGTCGGGGGGTTCGGCGACCAGGCGGGCCTGGTCGTCGAGGTAGAGGCTGCGCGAGCTGAGCGCGGCCGGCGGCCACTGCTCGGCCGCCTGCCAGCCGGCGTTCTCGTGGTGGTAGCGCACCGCTGCCCAGTCGGCCACCTCGTTGTCCAGCCCGCGCAGGTGGTGGTCGAAGAAGGCCAGCGCGTCGCGGTCGATGCGCCGCTCCAGGTCCATGTAGACCTGCTCGGCCGCGGTCAGCGGCCGTGCCGCGCCCTGGCTGGTGGCCCCGCCGACGGCGAAGTGGATCCAGGGCCCGATCAGCAGCCGGTGCTGCTCGCGCACCGCCGGGTCGCTGTCGGCGCGCAGCTCCCGATAGGCGGCCACGGTCTGGGACGGCATCAGATCCCACCAGCCCGAGACCACCAGCGCCGGCACCCGGATGCGCTCGGCCGGTACCGAGGCGGCCACCAGGTCCCACAGCAGGTTGTGGCGCGGGTTCTCCTCGAACAAGCGGCGCAGGCCGAAGCCCAGGATGTCCAGGGCCATGGCCCACTCGTGGCGCAACACCCCGCCGGGATAGGTCTCGTCGAAACCGTTGCGCAAAGCGCACATGATGGGCACCATGGCCCGCAGCGGCGGCGGTGGCCCGTCGGCGAAGTCCGGGTGCTGGGCGTTGCGGGTTGGCCCGGCCGCGGTGCGGTACTGGGCCCGGCACAGCGCGGACACGCCCCAGGTGCCCACCTGGCCGTCGGACCAGTCCTGCTCGGCGATCCAGACCACCGTGTCGTAGGAATCCTGTGCCATCCAGGCCCCGTCGCCCGGGTGCGGCAGGTCCTCGGAGCCGTGGAAGCCGCGCCAGTCGACCACCACGTAGTTGTAGTGCGGGCTGGCGAACAGCGGGCGCTCGGCCCGCTCCTCGCCGAAGAAGATGCTCCAGGCGCTGTCCTTGTCGTAGGGCGTCTGGAGCAGGATGGTGGGCAGGGCGCAGCCGTCCTGGGCCGGCCGGTCGACGAAGGCCGACAAGGCGTGGCCGTCCAGGGTGGGGATGGCCAGGTCCTGGCGCACCCGCTCGCGGCCGCAGGGCGGCGCGTCCGCGTCGCCGCCGGCGTCAGCGCCGTCCGAGCCGGCAGCGCCGTCGGGCGCAGCGCCGTCTGTGGCGTCAGCGCCGTCGTCGCCGCCGGCATCCTTGCCGGCGTCGACCGGGCCCGGGTCGCGCGAGTCGGCGCAGGCGGGCGGACCGAGCAGACCGAACAGCCCGAGCAGCCCGAACAGACCGAGCAGACCGAGCAGACCGGATCGCATCAAGGGCCCGAACAGGGCCGGCGGCGGGCGGCGGATCACGACCGGGCCCCCCGCCCGGCGCCGGGCCGCCGCCCGCGGCCGGCGCGCAGCGCCAGCGCCAGGACCAGCAGCAGGGCCCAGCCGCCGCCTGGGCCGCCGGCGCTGCAGCCGCAGGCGCCCTCGATGCTGCCGGCCTCCGGGTCGGAGTCGGCGCCGCTGCCGCCGTCGGGCTGCGGGCCCGGGTCGGCCCCGGCATCGGCCCCGGGGTCGGCTCCGGCGTCGGGGCCGGCGTCGCTGCCGGCGTCCACGCCGGCGTCTGCGCCGCCGTCGGGCTGGATGCCGCCGCTGGTCGAGGCCACCAGCACCAGCGCCGAGTGGGCCGGCACCTCGAGCTCCACCTGGTCCTGCAGCGTGCCGGACAGGGTCTCGGTCTGCAGCCCGACCCGCTCGGCGTCTTCGTTGTGGGCGGTGATGGCGTCGGCGGTCAGCACCACCGTGCGCAGCGGGGCCAGCCGCCGGTCGACGGTGACCTGGCGCGGCTGGCTGCGGTGGCGGTTGACGATCAGGATGGAGTAGATCTCGCCGTCGCGGTAGGGGTAGCAGGCCACGTAGGCCACGTCCTGCTCGCCGGTCAGCGCGTCGTCCCAGCTGCCGCCGCCGCTGACGCTGCAGCCGATCAGATCGCCGGCCAGGTGGCGGTTGAACAGCTTCAGCGCGTAGAAGGCCGGCTTGCGCCGCACCTCGGGGTAGGGTCCGGTGGCGCCCCAGACGTTGCCGCCGTAGTGGAAGTGGTTGTTGGCCGTCACCCCGGCCCGGTTGGCCGCGGCGTAGAGGTCGATCAGCGACACGGCCGCGCCCAGGCTGACCGACTTGTAGTACAGCGGCGAGGGGTCGTGCAGATCGTCTTCGTAGCCGCCCCAGGTGGCGTTGCCCTCGTAGACCGTGGTCTCGATGTCGCGGCCGTCGTTGGCCTGGCGGAAGGCGGTTTTCATGGCCGCGATCTCGCGCTCGTGCTGCGGCGCGTTGGCGAACAGGGCGCCGAAGATGGCCTCGTCGCCGTCTTCGGCCGTGCCGTTGCCGTAGTACAGGTCGATGGTGTGGAAGTCGGTCACGTCGCCGATGGCCGGCACCAGGGTGCCGTCGTAGGAGCCGGGCCAGCCGCCGATCCAGGTGCTGGGCCCGCGGCCGCAGAAGCCGACGCGCATGTTGTCGCGCCAGCCCGGCCGGGCCTTCATCTCGTCCATGCGCACCCGGTTGTAGGTGGCGAAGTTTTCCATTTGCTGCTCCAACGGCTCGTCGCCGGCCGGGTCCATGTCCCAGCGGTCGTCGGGCGTACCCCACAGCTCGTTGCCCAGCTCCAGGTAGATCACCTCGAACTCCTGGTCCCAGCGGCCGTGGCCGTCGGCCTCGCGCCGGGCGCCGTAGGCGGTGTCGGCGTCGCCGCCCAGGTAGTCGACCAGGTTGCCGTGGTCGACGTAGACGCCGGCGATCACCTCGTCGGTCAGATCGCCGATTTGCCAGTGCTCGTCGTCCGAGAAGGCCGGCGGCACGGTGATGAAGGGCTGGGCGCCGACCTCGGCGCACAGGGTCAGGAAGGTGTTCAGATCCAGGTCGGGCTGCAGCTCGGGCGGGCCGTAGTCGCGGTCCCAGCGGCGGCGGATGGCGCTTTCGAGCGGGATGCCGTTGACCCCCAGCCCGCCCAGGCGCAGCGTGGCCGGCTGCAGCTCGCGCAGCCGGTCGACGAAGGTGGCCGACAGGCCGGTGGCCGGGTCGATGTCCTGCGGGTCCCAGGCGACCAGGTCGTCGAGCCAGTAGGTGGCCGGATCCACGAACTGCACCGCGATGCCGCGCAGCAGGTGCTCGGCCTCGGGGCGGTAGTCCCACTCGACCACGGTCCAGTCGCTGCCCGCGGTGCGCTCCGGGCCGTAGACGCCCTGCCAGCCGCCGTCGACCACGCCCAGCCGCAGCCGCGCCCCGGCCGCATCGGCGCGGACCTGCACCCGGATGCGGATGCTCTGCTCGGGCGTCACGGTGCGGATGTGGGGCAGCTGGGGCAGATCCACCCGGCCCTGGCGCATGTCCGCCGGCGCCGCGGTCACGGTCACCCGCTGGCACTGGGCGCCGCTGACCGCCTGGCTGTCGTCTACCGCCGCGCTCAGCCCGCCGCCCGGCGACCAGGGCCAGCCGCGCTTGGCGAAGCCGTTGTCGTCGGCCGCACCCTCGAAGCTGGGGTCGTCGACCAGGTTGGCGCCGACGAAGTTGTACCACGAGGTGGTCCCGTTGACCCCGATGCCCAGCCGCGACTTGGGTGCGATCACCTCATCGTCCAGCGTCAGCACAACCTCCTGGGCCGCGGTCGCAGCGGCCCAGCAGCACGAGAGCACCACCACCAAACACCGCATCGCGTCGCGCACCACCACCTCCCGGCTCGAAGCTGCTTCGTCGTCCCCGATAGACAGCATAGCGCAGGTCGCGGGCTGACCCAAAGAGCCGAGACCAAGAGGGGGACCAACAAGAGGGGGGACGGTGTTATCATCGGGGTCGGCCGTGATGGGCGATTCGGGAAGGGCGGTGATGTTGCGCGCGCGTTGTCCGGACGACGATCGGGTTGGCAGGAGCCGGCGGGCCGAGCAGCCGCCGGGCTCGGGCGAGACGCCGCGGCCCGGGGGCGCCTCGGAGCCGGAGGTGGCCGAGTCGGCGGCCATCTTGTGCAAAGCCTGCGGCGCGGCGATCACCGCCCGCGAGCACGCCATCGAGGTCGACGGCCGCCACGCCCACACCTTCTTCAACCCGGCCGGGGTGCTGTACGAGATCGGCTGCTTCGCCGCCGCACCCGGCTGCGCCAACGCCGGCCGGCTGACCGCCGAGTTCAGCTGGTTCGCCGACTACCGCTGGCGCTACGCCTTCTGCGCCGGCTGCGGCGCGCACCTGGGCTGGCAGTTCGTGGGCCGGGCCGACGACGCCTTCTGGGGGCTGGTGCTGGCGCGGCTGATCGAGGCAGAACGGGCTTGACGGCTGCGCCGGAGTAGCCTGTCGCTCACACGCGTCGGCTCCGCCGCCTGGCGAGAGGCAGTAAGAAGACAAGCCAGAGTGATATGGCCGGAGCAGCAGGGACTGCCTGCATACAGCCACAGCCGTCTCCGTCGAACTCATCCGATGAACCCGGATCCCCCTGTCCGCCATCATCGATATCGCCCGCGTCACCGGCATCGGATGCGGGTCCTGCATCTGCGCCATCACCGCTGCCCGAGTCGCCACCGTCGTTGGACCCCGAATCGGCACCTGCATCTGTCCCGGCGTCGACACCGGCATCGACTCCACCGTCCGTATCCGTTCCGGCGTCAGCGTCGAGACCGGCGTCGATTCCTCCATCTTCTTCGCTTGGATCCGGGAGTTGGGCTGTGGGCCAGCGTTCTGCTTGTTCGGTGGCAACCGCGTCGGCATCGTAGCCACCTGCGAGGTAGATGTGTTCGCCGAGTACCGCTGCAGCCGGGGCTTTTCGCGCCACGTTGATGTGATCCAACTGTTCGATCCAGGCCCCATCGCCGTAACATAACCATCCATTGAGAGCACCACCGTTGCCGTCGCCCCCGACAATGCAAAGTTGGCCCTTGTATGCGGCGTCGGCGAAGTAGGTCATGTCGTCGGGCAATATCCCCCCTTCGCTCCAATGGTCCGTGTCCGGATCGTAGATGCTCGTATAGCGTAACATCCACATCGAGTCGGGTTCCGAAGGGTCGTCGAGGATGCCTCCGGCTAGTATGAACTCGTCGCCTACGCCGGTGAACGCTGCGGCGGCCGGGGAGAATTCCGGTGGAGTTGCTGACGACCATTCGTTCTCGTTGGTATCGTAGATCCACAGCAGAGCGAGGGTGGTGTCTTCGCCTTCGGGCTTCTTGATCAAGATGCCATCACCGTCTACATCGGACCAGCCTCCAACCACATAGACCTTGCCGGGGCGACAAGCCATGCCAGCCAGGGCCAGTCCGTGAGCTGGTGGGGCTGCTCTCGACCAGACGTCGAGAATAGAATCATAGATCCAGAGTTCCGGCTGGAAGGACCAATGCTCACCATGCGGAGCAGGGCCATCCAGTCCACCAAGAAAGTAGATCCGACCACTCATGGCACAGCTGGCCCCGCGGGTGACGGGTGCAGGAAGATCGGCCATGCCTTCATCGCGCCATATGTTTTCCTCTGGGGACCAGCTCCAAGTGCTGGCCACCGGTGTCGGTAAGGAGTTCTCCGGATCGGAGTACTCGCCACCCATGAAAAACAGGCGTCCATCGGTAGCCACCAAATGACCGTGGGCCAGAGGCTGCGGCAACGGAGCGATGGTTTGCCAGGCGTCGGATGGGTGATTCAGTCGAATAAGCGCCGAGGACTGTGCTTCGTTTTGCCCGGCAACCACCCGGACGGTAACCCGGTCGGAGATGGCCACCGCGGCGTCGGGCGGGACCCGAACTTCGATTTGAACATCGCGGCTTTCGCCAGTCGGGATGGCCACGTTGGATGGATTGGATGTGACCGTCCAGCCCAGGGAACTCGTCGGGGTTGTCAGGAATGTCTGTGGCTCGTCTCCGAAGTTGCGGATGCTGTAGTTGAGTTGCAGCTCGGTCCCAGGTTGGGCTACGGTTTCCTGTTGGTGCGGGAAGATACCCGGTCCGTCGGTGCGGAAGAAGTGCACCGAGTACCCATCTGGAATGCCTCCCGTGCCCGGGCATAGTCCTACACCGTGTGTACCGTTTTCGTTCTCGATGCCTATGGTGGTGTCATCGGACCATCGGGGGCCGCCAGCCAATTCCCCGGACTCCATCACGTTGACCCGGATGCGCTCATCGCCCTCGGTGAGCACCATCTGGAAAGTCACCGGATCGCTGCTCCAGTCGTTGAGAAAGAGATCGATTTGCTCGAACGTCACAACCAGTGTGCGCGAACCCGGTTCACCCATCAGACCATAGTATACGGCTTCCGAAGTCGGCTCTGTCGGATTCAGGTCCTGGTAGAAGCCATAGATGGACAAATTGGGCTCGTCGGGATCAGGTAGAGGGCATTGCCCGGAAAAGCCCGTGCTCATGTCAATAAGCCTGAAGGCAATCGATCCGTTGGAGCCGACGTAGAACGCGGAGTAGTGGCTGCCATAGAAAACGAATTCGAAGGGCAGGTCGATCGGACCAGCCATGTCGTCGTCGCCGAGATCCAATGGGTTTCGAGACGCAGCGGGAATTTCGATCCATTCATAGCTGATGTTTTCCTCGAATGAATCGGCCCATACATAGCCTGCATGATCGGGACCGCCTGTTTCGGCAAAAGCAGAGGCTGTGGTCAAAAAGCAAATCAGGATCAGGAGTCCCTCGTACCGCGGTAACTGGCCCATTGTATGCCCCTCCAGTGGAAATGGCTGGAACGCCGGCTGTTGTCACCGCTTCAAGTGAGTCGGGGTTCACCTCACCCCTGCTGGTTCAGCGAACCGATGCTTCACTCGCCGTGCTCCTATACCGATGACTAGCACTATGCTATTCTGGACACAAGCGTCGGACTCGGGCACGGGCAGATCGGTTGGTGGGCCCTGCATGTTGGTGTCGGCGTTGGGCTGGGGCCTGTCTGGCGAGTCGCGCCTCGGTGTAGGAGAAAAGGAGCCGGTCATGCGCATCGCGATTCTGTGCCTGGCGCTGGCGCTGCCGGCCGCGGCCGCTTACGCGCAGGCGGACCGGACCCAGCAGCGCGGAGCGGAGCCGGAGCAGAGGCAGGCGAGGGAGCATCCGAAGCAGCCGGAGCAGCAGAAACAGGAGCAGAAGCAGAAGCAGAAGCAGAAGCAGAAACAGGGGCAGAAGCAAGGGCAGGGGCAGGCCGGGCAGCCGTGCCGGGCCCACGGCGAGTGCGCCTCCGGGGTCTGCAGCCGCTACAAGAAGGACAACGGTCGCTGTGCCCCGGTCGACTGCCGGCCCGGGCAGCGGGCCGACAACAACCACTTCTTCTGCAACCGGCGCGGCGAATGGGAGCGTTCGCGGCCCGCGGGCGCGGCCTGCGAGCGCGACGGGCAGTGCTTCGAGCCGACCTGCTTCATGGATCCGCTGTGCGACACCCGGCCCAAAGTCGAGGCGGTCTGCGAAGATGGCGAGTGCGTGCACCGCTCCCTGCCCGACGATTGCACCGGGCCCCACCGGCGCAAGGTGCTGCATCCGGACGAGTACCAGGTCGACGCCGCCGGCAACTGCATCGAGAGCCTGGCCCAGCGGGTGCTGCGCACGGTCTGCGTGCCCTGCGGCAACGGCCGCTGCGATGCGCAGGAATCGCACTGCAATTGCCCCCAGGACTGCCCCCGGCCGTGATCGAGGCGAACGACAAGCGAGGATGAGCGGGGGACGGTCGGGTCAATTGCCGACGACCAGATTCAGCGCCAGGCTGTCGATCAGGAAGAAGGCACCGGTGGCCACCGCGATCCCTCCGAGGACCGAGGCGGTGATCACCACCCACTGCTCCACCTCGGTCTCGTCGACCCGCTCGATGGAGACGATGGCATCGGCCGGGATGAAGCGCAGGCAGATGTCGCCGCCGTCGGCCTGCCGCTGGATGGTCATGTCCGGCTGGCAGGTCTGGGGCGCGATCTCGACGCCCTTCTCGGTCCAGCTGCGGATCTCGCCCTGCAGCGGGCCCGGGCCGGCTTCGCAGCCGCGCACCAGGTGGATGCGGGCGGGCAGCGGCGGCTGGTTGTCCGGGTTGCTGGGCGGATCGGTGCCCAGCGGTACGTAGGCGGTGCAAGCCCAGAGCTGGCCGGCCAGCACCAGCAGCGTCATCCAGCGGCAGCGGCGCAAGCTCGCCTCCTCGAATTCGACCCCCTGGGAATCCAGCCGAATGGTCGGCCGTGCCCGAGCATAGCAGGAGCGCGGCCCAGGGGGAATGGATCCCACCGATCGGAGTTGTGTTCCTCGCCCGCGTGGATGGGATGGATGCGCTCTCGGGCGGTGATGCTGCGCCGAACGGTGCCGGGCTAGGCTGAGTTCTTGATCGAGGACGGAGGGTCGGACGCCCGGCGGTCGAGCCAGCGGGCCAGCCGGCGCTCGTCGTCGAAGGCGATGCGGGTGAACCGGCCGCGCAGGCCGACGCGGCCGGTGCCCAGCCGGATGCGGCCCAGCACCTCGCCGCGCACCAGCACCCATTCGCCCATGCCCTCGAGATCGACCAGCAGGTCGACCACCTGCCCGCAGCGGGCGTCGCGCTCGGAATGGAAGTCAATGGGTTGTGATTCGGATCACACTGGTCCGCCCCGCAGCAACGGAAAACCTCGCCGCCCTGACCGCCATGCCGGCGGCAACGACACCCCCGGCTGTGCTATCCTGGGGCCGCGATGAACCGGATCCTGTTCACCGGCCTGGTGCTGCTGGCCGCCGTGGCGGCCTCGGCAGCGGTGCTGTGGCTCGGTGCCGGCGGACAGCGCGGAGCCGCCCGGGCCGCCGTCGAGCCGGCCCGGCCGCCGGCCGCAGAGGAGGTACGCGTGCAGGCCATCGGCCCGCTGCAGGGCCTGACGCCCGCAGAGCGCCGGGCGCTCGACCCGCGCGGCTTCGCCCCCATGGATGAGCCCGGGCCCTCGGAGTGGCTGGCCGTGCATCCCGAGCCGGGCCAGACCTTCGCCGAGTACGTGGCCAGCGACCCACACCAGCCGACCGCCGAGCGCCGGCGCATCGTGCTCCAGCCCATCGGCTCCTTCGCGGCCGAGCTGGCTCCGGCGCTGGACGATCTGCGCGCCTGCGCCGCGGCCTACTTCGGCCTGGAGGTGGTGTTGCGCCAAGCGGTGGACTGGCGCGGCGCCGGCATCAGCGCCCGGCGCAACCCGCTGACGCACAACCGCCAGCTGCTGGCCCCCGACATCCTGGCCTGGCTGCGCGGCCGGCTGCCGGACGATGCCTTCTGCCTGCTGGGCATCACCATGCAGGATCTCTACCCCGAGCCGAGCTGGAACTTCGTCTTCGGCATGGCCTCGCTGCGCGAGCGGGTGGGCGTGTTCAGCTTCGCCCGCTACGACCCGGCCTTCTACGGCCGCCAGGCCGGTGCGGCCGCGGCCGCGACCATGCTGCGCCGCTCGTGCAAGGTGCTGGCCCACGAGACCGGCCACATGTTCGGCCTGCGCCACTGCATTCACTTCCAGTGCGGCATGAACGGCTCCAACCACCTGGCCGAGTCCGATTCGCGGCCCATCCACCTGTGCCCCATCTGCCTGCGCAAGCTGCAACACGCGGTGGGCTTCGACCACGTCGCGCGCTACCGCGCCCTGGAAGCCTTCTACCAGCGGGTCGGGCTGAAGCCCGAGGCGGCCTGGGTGCGCCGGCGGCTGGCCTTCATCGAAGGCGGCCGCGGCTCGCCGGGCGCTGCCGGCGGTGACGAACAAGCGGCACCGGGCTCGGAAAACTGAGGTCGGCGGCGGGGCTCTGGGAAAAAAGAAGAGCCATTACGGGTTCTTGCGATTTCGACCAGGTGGCACGGAGATTGCTTTTTCGAGCACCACCATGAAAGTCGTGCTGCACCTGACCAAGAGCTGCAACCTGCGCTGCCGTTACTGCTACGCGGCCAGCAAGGGCCCGGAGCACATGGCGGTCGCGACCGCCCGGCAGGCCGTAGACCTGGCCATCGCCGAGGGCGGCGATTCGGCCTGCGTGTCGTTTTTCGGCGGCGAGCCGCTGCTGCTATTCGAGCTCATCCGCGAGCTGACCGACTACGCCCTGGCCGCCGGCCGGCGGGCCGGCTGCCGGATGCACTTCCGCCTGTCGACCAACGGGCTGCTGTTCGACGCCGACAAGCTGGCCTTCTGCCGCGACCACGGCCTGCTGTTCGCCATCTCCATGGACGGCGACCAGCAAGCCCACGACGCCCAGCGGGTCTTTCCCGACGGCAGCGGCTCCTACGCCGCGCTGCAGCGCAAGCTGGATCTGATCCTGCGCTACAACCCGCGGGCCATCTTCACCAGCGTCATCACCCCGGCCACGGTGGACCGGCTGCTGCCCTCGCTGGAGACCATGTGGGCCGCGGGCATCCGCTACTTCGTCCACCAGCTCGACTACCACCACCCGGACTGGCGGCCCGAGCACCTCGAGCGGTTGGCCGAAAGCTACCGCCAGGCGGCCGGCTTCTACCTGGATAAGGTGCGCTCCGGCGAGCACTTCCACCTGGGCCTGTTCGACGACAAGATCAAGACCCACGCCGACTCGCCCTTCGAGCTGGGCCAAATCTGCGACTTCGGCGCCGAGAAGGTCTCGGTGGCCCCGGACGGCACGCTGTACCCTTGTGTGCAGTTCATCTCGGACCGGCCGGACGCCGGGGACTACCGCATCGGCCACGTGGCCAGCGGCTTCGGCCCGCGGCGGGCGGAGCTGATCCGGGCCAACCGCCAGCCGCGGGCGCAATGCGCCGGCTGCGCCTTCGATGGCCGCTGCACCAACTACTGCGGCTGCGTCAACTGGCAGACGACCGGGCGGGTGACCGAGGTGCCGGGCATCCTGTGCGCCCACGAGCAGATGCTGATCCCCATCGCCGACGCGATCGGCAACCAGCTGTGGGCCGAACGGGAGGGCCATTTCTTGCACAAGCACTACCGGCACAACCGGGAGCTGTTCGCCTATGCCTTCGACTGAGCGGATACGGAAGGCGGTGGCCGACGGAGTGGATGAGCGGCATGGATGAGTGGAGCGGATGAGCTGGCCTCGGCCGGGGAATCCCAGACACGGGAGATGGACGATGAGCGACGAGATTCGATTCGAGGTGCGGCCGCTGCGCCGCTACGACGGGGCGCAGTACCCCTCGGCCTGGCGCACAGCGGCGACGCCGGGCACCCCGGCCCAGGTCGGTCCGCCGGCCGAGCGGGCCAGCCCACGGCTGCCGACGCTGTTGCTGCTGGGTCTGCTGATGCTGGGACTGGCGCTGGGCGCCGTCGGCTGCTTCGCCGATTACCGCACCCAGCCCTGTCCGGGCGACCTGCCGCGGGATGACAGCGGCAACTGCCCGCCGGGGCCCGACCCGGACTGCGATCCCGGAGCCCTGGCTTGCGAGGACATGGTGCTGCTGGTCTGCGATGCGGACGGGCAGGGCTGGAGCGGGCAGGATTGCGATGCCTACTGCCGCGAAATGTACGGGCCCGACGCCTGGGCCACCGGCTGCGACGCCGCGGCCGAGGACCCCTGCGGCTGCGAATACGACATCATCGACGGCGACGTGGCCCGCTGCACGCCGGGCGAGTTCGACTGCCTCGACGCCGAGCGCGTCAACCTGTGCGGCGAGGACTACAGCTGGCAGCAGCGCGACTGCGACGCCTACTGCCGCGAGACCCACGGCGAAGGGTACGTCTCCTACGGCTGCGACGACGATGCCGAGCAGCCCTGCCGCTGCGACTACGACCAGCTCGACGGGGCGTGGGCCGGCTGCCAGCCGGGCGACATCTACTGCCAGGACGACGAGACGCTGATGGTCTGCGCCGAGGACGGCACCTCCTACGACGAAATCGACTGCACCGAGCATTGCGAACAGGAGTACGGCCTGGGCTATTTCTCGGGCGGTTGCGACGCCGAAGAGGCCGAGAGTACGGCCAACCCCTGTCGCTGCGTCCGCGAGGGCGAGCCGGTCGAGCCCTGACCGGCGGCCTCCGGGTCGCCGAGCGTACTACACCGGTTCGAATTGGCCGATCCGGGCTACGGCGGCGGGCAGTGCTGGCCGTCGGCCAGGCCGCAGGCGCGGCCGGTGATGCAGCCGTTGTGATCCTGATCGTCGACCGGCGCGCATTCTAGCGGCGGGCAGGTGTCGCCGGCACCACAAAGCTCCAGGGTGATGGTGCACAGGTGACAGTCCTGGTCGGATTGGCAGGGCACCATGATGCCGGACATGGCCAACGCCGAGCAGTGGCCCTCTGCGCCGCAGCTGTCGTTGAAGCAGGAGTTTTCGGGGCAGGGGTTGTCCTGATCGTGGCAGGGGCAGTAGCCCCGGCTCGCGTCATCGTCCCGGATGCAGGGCAGCCCGGCCGGGCAGTCGGCGTCGCTCTGGCAGATGTCGCTCTGCTTGATGGTGATGACCGAGGTGCATTCGAACCCGTTCGGGCACAGCCCGTCCGCCGAGCAGTCCGGGGCGCAGTAGGCGTCGTGGGCCTGGCCGAAGGGATCGTCGAAGGGATAGATGAGGCAGAAGTTCTCGATCGGCCCGCAGCTGTACGGATCGGTGTTCTGGCAGGGGTCGCAGTAGGGCGTATCCGGCCCGTAGGCGTCCTGGCAGAAGCCGCCGGCGCACAACTGCATGAAATCGCAGTCGAGTTCGGATTGACACTCGGCTTCGATGCAGTTTCCGGAGTGGCAGACCTCGCCCCAGCAGCAGTCCTGCTCGGTCTGGCACACCGGTGGCGGCATCGTGCACTGGCCCCCGTTGCACACGCAGCGCTCGCCGGAACAGTCCTCATTGGTCTGGCATTCCGGCCCGTCGCATTGGCCTTCGACGCAGCTTTGGCCCTCCGGGCAGTCGCGGTCCGACTCGCAGCCGGGCACGCAGGCGCCGTCGTTGCACAGGTGGCCCAGCGGGCAGTCGTCTTTGGCCAGGCACTCGACGCAGCGGCCGCTGTCGAGGTCGCAGAAGCCGTCGGCGCAGTCGCTGTCGTCCCGGCAGCCGTCGCTGCAGACGTGATCCAGGCAATGGGCGCCACCGGTGCAGTCGCCGTCGTCGTTGCACTCGACGCAGCGGCCGCTGGCCCGGTCGCAGACCTGGGGGCTGCAGTGGGCGTCCTGGCTGCAGAAGAACACGCAGTCGTGGTCCTGGCAGATGTGGCCGGCCGGACAGTCGCCATCTTCCTGGCAAGCGACACAGGTGCCGTAGGGCCCCTCGTCGGGCAGGCAGATCCGGCCCTGGGGGCAGTCGCGGGCCGAGCGACAGCCGGTGTGGCAGGCGCCGTCGACGCAGATCTGACCTGGATCGCACTCGTCGTCGGCCTGGCACTCGGCCGGCGTCGTGCAGCGGCCGGCGTCGCAGACCGCGCCGGCGTCGCAGTGGACATCATCGAGGCACTCCACGCACTCGGCGCCGTCCGGCCGGCAGAACGGGGTCGGGTCGCTGCAGTCGCCGTCGCTGGAGCAACCGGCGCGGCAGGTGTAGGCCACGCAGCGCTCGCCGGCCGGGCAGCCGGCGTCGGCCAGACACTCGACGCACTCGCCGGTGGCGGTGCGGCAGAGCCCGAGCGGTGGGCTGCAGTCGGCGTCGTCGACGCAGGCGCTCTGGTCCACGCACAGGCCGTCGACGCAGAGTTGGCCGGGACCGCAGTCCGCGGCGCCGGTGCAGTCGGGCACGTCGCGCTCGGCCGTACAGCCCGCTGCGGCCAGCAGCGCGGCCAGCAGGAGGCGAGCGCAATGTACGAACGAGCATTTCATGGGCCACCTCCGCGCAATTTCCGGTGGGGAGTGAACCTCGGACCGCGCGAGTCGGTCTCAGCGATCAGTCTCGGCCATGTGGAAAAAAGGGTCAATGGCCGTTATCGCACCTGTCGCTCGAATGCCGTCGGGTGGCTTGGAGGTCCCAGTCTTCGATGAAAAAGGTCACCATCGCCATGGCCGTCGTCTGCGTGCTGCTGGCGGGGCTGGCCTACTGGCGTGGCGGGCTCGACGCCCTGGATGTGGCGAGGGAAATCGACGTCGCATTTCAACTCGCTGGCCTGGGGTATTTTCTTTGGCGCCAGGAGGAAATTCGTTCCTCAGCGGCTGCGAACGACCGCCGTTTTGGGGTATCCGGATTTCCCTCCTGGCACGACAGCTAGACTGAAGATCCCCCGCCCGAAGGGCGGGGGATAATAAAATCAACGAGTTAGAGAGCACACAGGCCGTTGTTCCCACGTAAGCCCACTAGAAAAATCAGTGAGTTAGAAGTTCCCAAGGGAACTTCCAGCTAGACGTAGCGCTGATTTGCTGACAGCGCGGATGCCTCGGGCAGCCGTACGATTGTCGCTCGCGACGGGCCGTGCTAGTTTCGCTGCCCGTACGTCATCTGTAGACCGAGCAACTCGGTGGTGGCGGTGGTTTGCGCCGGGCCTACGGGGGCGGGGCCGCGATGGGTCGCCGTTGAGCCGTTGCGCGATGGTCGTCGGCTACGAGGAGGCATGTCATGGTGGGCACGAGGATGCGGACGTGGATGGCGCTGGGCGGCTGGGCCATGGTCGCTGTGCTCGCCGGCTGCTCGGGCGGCAAGGTGACCGGGGGTGCGACGCCTTGTACGACAGCCGCTGATTGCGATGCGGGTCGGATCTGTGACGCCGGCGAATGCACCAACCATTGTACGGTGCCGGCCGACTGCGCCCCGATCGAGATGACCTGCCGCGATGGGGTGTGCGCTCCGCCGGTTTGCGGCAACGACCGGGTGGAGATCGGCGAGACCTGCGACGGCGACTGCCCGGCGGACTGCGACGACGCAGACCCGTGTACCCGGGACACCATGGCCGGCAGCGCCGCCGGCTGCGACGTGGAGTGCAGTTACGCCACCGTCACCGAGTGCGTGGACGGTGATGGCTGCTGTCCGGCGGCGTGCAGCGCCGCCGACGATGACGATTGCCCCGCCGACTTCGTGTTGGCCCTCGAGGCCGAGAGCGGCGAGGCACGGGGCGAGATGGCGGTGCGGTCCGGTGTGCTGGCCGACCCGGCCTGTGGCGACAGCTGGGTCGAGGTGCCTCTGGACGCGGGGGTCGACGACTTCGTCTGGAGCGCCGCTGCGCCGGCTCTGCCCGCGCACCGCGTCGAGCTGGCCGTCGAGCTGCCCCACGGCGGTACCTACTACCTGTGGTTGCGGCTGGCGGCCCCGGCGGGTGAGCACGACGCCATGTACGCCGGCTTCGAGGCGAGCGATTTGCGGCGCGTCTACCCTTCGAGCAGCTACGGCTACGACAGTGCGTGGACCTGGTTGTCGACGGTGGAAGAGGACGAACGGCGGCTGGTGTTCGATGACCTGCCGGCCGGCCAGCACACCCTGGTGCTCGGCCACGCCGAGGCCGGGGTGCAGCTCGACAAGGTCGTGCTGGCCGACACGCCGGACGCCCGGTTCGAGCTGTCCTGCGGCGACCCGGTGGACCCGATCTGTGGCGACGGTCGGGTCACCGGCGATGAGGTGTGCGACATCCTGGGGCCGGTGCTGGCCGGTGAGACCTGCCAGAGCCAGGGCTTTGCCGGCGGCGGCGAGCTCGGCTGCCGGGCGGACTGTGTCGCCTTCGACACCGGCGGTTGCGTGGAAGAGCTGTCCTTCGGGCTGGAGGGCTTCGGCGCCGACTCGCGTTTCGCTTACGCCGGCGGCACCACCCCGGAGGTGCTGATCGTCGACAGCCTCGCGCCGGGTGTCGAATCCACCCCCGGCACCAACCGCGGCACCTTCCGCTGGGCCATCTCGCGGGAGTATCCCCGCATCATCCTGTTCGAAGTCGGCGGCGTGATCGACTACAGCGGCGTGGACAACCGGATCGAGATCGAAGCCGGCAATTCGTATCTGAGCATCTTCGGCCAGACCGCGCCCGCGCCGGGTATCACCATCAAGGGGGCCCCGCTGCTGATCATCGACGTCAGCGACGTGCTGCTACAGCATCTCAAGCTCCGCCTCGGCGATGATCCGGCCAACAGCTTCGACCCCGACGGCGGCGACGCCCTGATCGTGCGCCGCTCGCAGCGGGTGGTGGTCGACCACTGCTCGCTGTCGTGGGCCATCGACGAGGTCGCCTCGGCGGCGCGCGGCAGCAACGACGACATCACCTTCTCGCGTTGCATCATCGCCGAGGCCTTGTGCAAGTCGCAGCACTACAAGGAAGGGGAGCTGTACCCCGAGAAGCACTCCTACAACCTGCTGACCTACCACGGCGACATGACCTTCAAGGACAACCTGTTCGCCTTTTCGTACGGACGCAACCCGGTGCTGCGCCCGGGCCGCAAGGACGTGATCAACAACTTCGTCTACGCCACCGGCTGGGCCGGCCCCATGCTCGAGTGGTACGCCGACCCGAACCTGCCCGCCGAGCCGATGCTGGCCAGCGTGGTGGGCAACGTGGTGTTGCCGCTGGAGGACGAGTTCGACATCGGATCCTCGGATTACGCCGTCTACGTGGTCAACCGCCACTCCGACGACTCGCGTCTCTACGTGGCGGACAACCAGTGCCGGGCGAGCCGCGACGACCCGTCGCTGACCCAGTGGCAGCGCGTCACCCGCAACGATCTCATCACCCAGGCCGCCAGCCCGCCCACCGACCTGTCGCCATACACCATCCGGCCGAGCCAGGAGGTCGAAGAGCACGTGCTGGCCACCGCCGGGGCGTTCTACTGGGATCGCGACGCCACCGACGCGCGGGTGGTCGCCCAGGTGGCGGCCCGCAGCGGCGGCCTGGTCGACAGCGTCTATGCCCTGCCGGCCCGCGCCAGCGCCCTGACCGCGCCCGGCTTCGTATCGGGCGCCCCCGACGGCCAACTGGCAGCCGGCTTCGACTGGTCGGCCGCGCCCAGCAGCTTCGAGGTCGACGGGGCCACCGTCGCGCTGACCGCCGACTGCGGCACCATCGACGAGGTGGTGGCGCACATCG
>CAYVQE010000075.1:0-29834 GCA_964454005.1 uncultured Myxococcales bacterium | reverse complement strand
AGCTTTTCCGGGACTGCGTATGCACCTACGAGATGGACGACACGCCGCCGTTTCTGGTCAACCAGCAGGCGCTCGACATCGCCGTCGAGCAGTGCTTGATGCTAGGCTGCGACATCATCGACGAGGTGCACATCGCCCGCAAGCAGTACCTGGACGGCTCCATCCCCACCGGCTTCCAGCGCACCGCCATCGTCGGCGTCGAGGGCCGGGTGCCCTTCGGCGACCGCGAGCTGACCATCACCCACGTCAGCGTCGAGGAGGATTCCTGCCGCGAGGTCTCCGACGAGGGCCACCTGATCGTCTGGCGCACCGACCGGCTGGGCATGCCGCTGATCGAGACCGTTACCGGCCCCGACCTGCGCACCCCCGAGGAGGTCGAGCAGGCCATCCGCCTGATCGGGCTGGTCTGCCGCAGCACCGGCCACGTGCGCACCGGCATCGGCGCCAGCCGCCAGGACGTCAACGTCTCGGTCCGCGGCGGCCGGCGCGTCGAGATCAAGGGCGTGCCGCAAGCCGGCTGGGCGCCGCGGCTGGTCCACGGCGAGGCGGTGCGGCAGGTCAACCTGCTCGGGCTGCGCGACGAGCTGGCCCGGCGGGGGTTCACCCGGCCGGATCACATCGAGATGCGCGAGGTCGACGTCACCGCCCTGTTCGCCACCTCGGCGCTGGGTTACCTGCGGGCCGAGGGCTGGGCGCGCTTCGTCGAGGAACGGGGCCGCAAGCCCGGCTTCGCCCTGGGCGAAGGACCCTTCCAGGTGCGGGCCGCGGTCCTGCCCGGCCTGGCCGGCACCCTGGCCTGGCCCACCCAGCCGGAGCACATCTTCGCCCACGAGCTGGCCGGCCGGGTGCGGGTGGTGGCCGGCCTGGATCAGCAACCGATCCTGCTGCACAGCGAAAAGTGGCCCGACTACGCCGAGTCGCAACGCGAGCTGCGCCGGCTCAAACAGGAGGTGCAGTGCGGTCCCGACGACGCGCTGGTGCTGGTCTGGGGGCCGGAGGCCGACACCCGCACCGCGCTGAACGAGGTGCGCCTGCGCTACGTAGCTGCGCTGGACGGCGTGCCCAACGAGACCCGCCAACCCTTTCCCGACGGCAGCACCGACTTCGAACGCATCCTGCCCGGGCCCGATCGGATGTACCCGGACACCGACAGCCCGCCCACCAGCCTGACCCCGGAACGCATCGAACGGCTGCGCGCCGGGCTGCCACCGCCGCCCTGGGAGCGCGAACAGCGCTACGGCGCGGCGGGCGTGCCCCGGCCGACCATCCACTACCTGATCCGGCGCGGTGGCGCCGACCTGGTCGATCGGGTGGTCGCCACCGCCGGTGCCGACCTGCGCCGTGCGGCCTTCTTGTTCGGCGAGCGGCTCAAGGGCCTGCATCGCGGCGGCCTCGATGCAACCGGGGTCGAGCCCGAGCGCTGGGAAGCCCTGTTCCGTCTGCTGGCCGAGCGGCCGGTGCTGTGGGAGGCCATCGACGCGCTGGTCGAGCAGCTGGTCGTCGGCGGCGAGCGCAGCCTGGCCGAGATGATCGAGGAGCGCGGCCTGGGCCGGGCGCCGCATGACTGGCGCCGCTCGCTGACCGCCCGGCTGGCCGCCGCCCGGCCCGATCACGCGGTGGCGCCGGAAGCGCGCCGGCGGTTCGCCATGGGCCTGGCCATGGCCGATCTGCGCGGCCGGGTGCCGGCCAGCGAGGTGGCCCGGGCGCTTGAATCGATCGGGGCGGGTGTGGGGGCGGAGGGAGGCCAGCCATGAGCGCTGCCCAGGATGGGCTCGCCGGATACAAGGGGCGCGCCCGCGCCACGCTCGAGCGCTTGGGTGTGCGCGTCTGGAGCGACGTGCGCATCACCAACGATCGCGGCAGCTCCTTCAGGGGCGTCATCTTGCCCCGCAGCGAGACCTACGACGATCTGCACGTAGTGGTGAAGCTGGACAACGGCTACAACGTGGGGCTGCACGTCGACCGCATCCGCCACATCGAGGAGTTCGGCTTCAAGGAGGCCGTCTACCAGATTCCGGAAAAGGCCTTTCCGCGCCAGGCCGACCTGCCGCATATCACCCTGCTGGGCACCGGCGGCACCATCGCCTCGCGGCTCGACTACCGCACCGGGGCGGTCATCCCGGCCTTCACTCCGGGCGAACTATACGGCGCCGTGCCCGAGCTGGCCGACCTGTGCAACCTGACCACTGAGAAGCTGTTCGGCGTGTTCTCGGAGAACATGGGCCGCGAGCAATACCTGACATTGGCCGAGCAGATCGGGCGCGAGATCGAAGCCGGCGCCGACGGCATTGTCATCGGCCACGGCACCGACACCATGGGCCACACCGCCTCGGTGCTCAGCTTCATGGTCCAGGACAGCCCGGTGCCCATCGTGCTGGTCGGCAGCCAGCGCTCCTCGGATCGGCCCAGCAGCGATGCCGCGCTGAACCTGATCCACGCGGTGCGGGCGGCGGCCTACGGTGACATCGCCGAGGTGCAGATCTGCATGTTCGGCCCGACCTCGGATCGCTACGGCCTGGTGCACCGGGCCACCCGCTGCCGCAAGATGCACTCGTCCTACCGCAGCGCCTTCCGCACCATCGGCGACATCCCGCTGGCCATCGTCGGCCGCGACGGATTCGAGTATCTGACCCAGGACTACCGCCGCCGCGATCCCGAGCGCCAGGTGCGCATCGATCCGGTCTACGAGGATCGGGTGACCCTGCTCCACTACTACCCGGGCATGGCGCCCGACCTGATCGAGGCGGTGGCCGAGAAGGGCTACCGCGGCATCGTCATCGCTGGAACCGGCCTGGGCCACGTCAACAAGCCGCTGTATCCGGCCTTGAAGAAGGTGATCGACCAGGGCGTGCACGTGGTGATGACGGTGCAGACCCTGTGGGGCTACGCCCGGATGTACGTCTACGATACCGGCCGCGACCTGCTGGACATCGGCGTGATGCCGCTGGACAACATGCTGCCCGAGACGGCGCTGATGAAGCTATGCTGGGTGCTGGGCCACACCGACGATCGGGAAGAGGTGATGCGCATGATGCGCACTCCGATCAACCACGAGATCACCGAACGCGAGCCCCACAACGGCTACCTGATCCTGCAGGGCGGCCTGCCCGAGACCGAGGAGTTCATCACCTCGCACTGGAAGTAGTTCGAGGCGTTCAGGGCTTCACGGGGGCATCGCGCCAGCGGCGGGTCACCGGCGCCGGATGACGTAGACCTCGGGGAAGAAGCTGCCGCGGTTGTGGCCGGTGAAGGTCTGGGTGGTCACCCCGCGCAGGGTGCCGTCGGTGCCCAGGAACCAGAAGGTGTAGGACTCGCCGCCTTCCTCGACCCGGTTGATCGAGAACACCGTGCCCCACTCCAGCGGGATCGGCTGGTTGAAATGCAGCTCTCTCCAACCGAAGTCATCGGTCGCGTCCAGTTCCACCTCGGTCGCCGGGGGCGGCTCGGGCACCTGCTCCTCATCCGGCGGATCGGGCACCTCGGCCTCGGGCGCCGCCGACTGGCTGGCGGCCATGGGCGGGGTGATCACCAGACACAGGGCGAATGCCACTCCCACCAAGAAAGCGGCCAGCAGCGTGATGTTCCTGCTCATGGGTCCTCCTCCAGGCTGTGATCGGCAGCGTTTTTCCTCCTGCAGCGGGCCCATATTCTAACCCGTATCGGCCGCGGCATCCAGACCGGCGATTGGGATTTGAACTGCCCGGCCGCCGCTGGGTATAATCGCTTGCCACGGAACGAAGCTTTACGGGTTGCGCAGCCGACGCAACCGGCGCTGAGGGCACCATGGGTGAGTCCGAACAGACGGCGAGCGCGGCGGGTCTGCCGCCGCTGGCGATGCACGATCGCTACGGCCCCTTGCTGCGATCCGTCTTCGCCCGCTACTTCAACCCGATCCGCTTCCCGCCGGCCGCGGTCGATCGCATCCGCCAGCTCGAGCGCGAGGGAACGCTGGTCTACCTGGCACCCACGGCCAACCTGCTCCACTTTCTCTACCTCAACCACATCTGCGTGCGCCACGGCCTGCCCCTGGCCCGCTACGTCAACGGGGTCGATCCGGTGCTGGTCCAACCGGTCTCGCTGCTCTGGGAGCGGCTGCACAAGATCGGCGCCGCCGAGGCAGCCGAACTCGACGGGCCCGCCGAGGAGCAGGCGCAACGCGAGCTGGTCGAGCGCCTGCGTGCCGGCGAGTCGGCCCTGCTCTTTCTGGATGAGCCGACCACCATCACCAACCCCCGCATCGAGCACAACGGCCATGGCCATCGGCTGCTGCAGTCGTTGATCCAGCTGCAGCAGACCAGCGACCGGCCGCTGTACCTGGTCCCCCACTTGATCAAATGGAACGTGCATCCCGAACGCGAGGACAAGGGGGTGACCGACGCCATCTTCGGCCAGGCCGAGGCCCCGGGGCTGCTGCGCACCCTGTTGTTGATGCTGCGCCACTACCGCCAGGCCATGGTGAAGGTGGCCGAGCCGATCGATCTGCACCGGTTTTTGGCCCAGCGCGATGAGCATCGGTCCCCGATGCTGGCCGCCGATCTCGAGCAGGCCGTGGCCCAACGCATGGATCTCGAGGTATTCGACGTGGCCGGTCCGCGCATCCGGCCCCATGAGGAGTTTCGGGCCGAGGTGCTGGCCGATGACCGGATTCAGCAGGTGATCGACGAGCAGGCCGGCGATGACGAGGCCAGGCGGGAGTCCCAGGCCAAGAGAGCCTTCGACCTGCTCGACGAGATCGCGGCCGAGCCGCGCATCCGCTGGCCACTGGCGCTCAACCGGGTGCTCAACTGGTTCTGGAGCCGAATGTACGAGGGCTTCGTGGTCGACGAGGCCGGCTTCGATCGCATCCGCCAGGCCATCCGCAAGGCGCCGGTCATCTTCTGCCCCAGCCACAAGAGCCACGTCGACTACCTGGTGTTGAGCCAGCTGTGTCTGTCCCATCGGGTTCCGCTGCCGCACATCGCCGCCGGGGTCAACCTGAGCTTCTGGCCGATGGGCCCGATCTTCCGCCATTCGGGCGCCTTCTTCCTGCGCCGTTCCTTCAAGGGCGAGGCGCTCTATCCGGTGGTGTTTCGGACCTACCTGCGCCACGTGATGGAAGAGGGCTTTCCGATCGAGTTCTTCATCGAGGGCACCCGCAGCCGCACCGGCAAGCTGCTCAGCCCGCGTTACGGGATCCTGTCGTGGTTGGTACAGGCCTTCCTCGAGGGCACCGGCGAGGACGTGCAGTTCGTCCCGCTGTCGATCGACTACGAAAAGCTCGTCGAGAGCCGCTCCTACGTCCGCGAGCTGTCCGGCGGCACCAAGCGCAAAGAGGACGTGGCCGGTCTGCTCAAGGCCCGCAAGGCGCTGCGCACCCGTTACGGCAAGATCTACGTCCAGGTCGGCGAGATCATCTCGGCGCGCGAGGTGCTAGCCGAGCGCGGGCTCTCGCCCGAGGGGCTGGACGAGCAGCAGCGCCGACTGCTGGTGCAGGAGCTGGCCCACCGCATCCTGTTCCGGATCAACCGCGTGGCCACGATCACGCCTTCGGCTCTGGTGGCCTTCTGCCTGCTCAACCACCGCCGCCGGGGCATGACCCGCACCACCCTGCTCGAGCGGGCGCGCTGGTTGCTCGACTGGGTCAGACAACGCGGCGCCCGCCTGTCGGCCACCCTGGACGATTTCGAGCGGGCGTTGGCCGAGGCGATCGCCCGCTTCTCGCGCGACGGGGCCATCACCATCCGCGACACCGGCGACGAGCTGGTCTACTCGGTCAACGAGGAGCAGCGGTTGGCGCTGGACTACTACCGCAACAACCTGCTGCACTACTTCGTCACCGCCGCCATCACCGCCACCGCCTTGGAGTCCTTCACCGTCGAGGCGGTGCCGATCGAAGCGCTGTCGGAACGCATCCGCGACCTGTCCCAGCTGTTCAAGCACGAGTTCCTGTTCCGCTCGCAACGCCACTTCGAGCAGGAGCTGCAGCAGGCGCTGGCCGACCTGGCCGAGCAAGGGGTGCTGCGCCACGAGGACGAGTTCGTGGTCAAGACCGAGCCGGAAGACGCCCCGGGCAACACCTTCCGCGCGGTGCTGGAGCACTTCCTGGAGGCCTACTGGCTGACCGCGCGCGGCCTGACGCTGTTGCGCGACGGCGAGTTGGGCGAGCGCGAGCTGCTGGCCAAGATCCTACAGCTCGGTGACCGGCTCTACGTGCGCGGCGAGTTGCAGTACCACGAGAGCCTGTCGCGCGAGATCGTCAAGAATGCGCTCAATGCCTTCGCCGATCGCGACCTGGTCCGGCGGCGCAGCGAGCCCGGCAAACGCGGCGCGTTCGTCGCACTCGGCCCGGCCGCCGAGCCGGCCGACGCCCTGGAGGAAGCCGCCGCCGGCATCCACGCCTACCTGTCGCGGGGTTGAGCCGCCATGCCGCCGAGCGGACGAACTGACGCGACCGCCGGACTGCCCCCGGAGGAATGGGAGACCCAGCTCGAGGCGGCAGCCGACGATGCGGGCCGGTTGGCCGCTTTGCTCGAACGGCTCAAGGCCGAGATGGAGCGAGAACGCACCTGGCTGCACCACAACCCCACACCGGGCGGGGTGTTCAAGGCCCTGTTTCGCTTCTTTGGCGGAGACGACGCGGATCTCGAACAGCTCGGCAAAACGCTGCGCGCCGGGCCCTGCTGCGGGTCGAACGCGAATCGAGCCGGGTCCGCTACCGGCTGCGGCCCGATGCCGCCGTCGAACGCACGCCATTGGGCCACCTGATGCGGGCGCTCGCCGGCGAACTCGGCCTGCGCCCGGGGACCTTTCGCTGCCGGGTCAACGCCTTCGGCGTGCTCAAGATCGAGCTGCCGGTCGAACCTGCCGGGGGCCCTTAGACTGGAGTTCCCCCCGCCCGAAGGGACTATAAACTCAATGGGTTATAAGTTCCCAAGGCAACTCCAGCTCAGAGCCAGCTTCCGGTCAGGAAGAAGCCGGCCCAATGGGCCGGGTGGGGATAATAGCGACGCACCAGGGCCTGGGCGCGCTGCAGCGCCGCCAGCGGCGGCTGCCGGCGCAGGGTGCGGTAGAAACGCTTCATCAGCACGGCGCTGGCCGCATCACCGACCCGCCACAAACTGGAGACGACCCCGCCGGCACCGGCGGCCAGAAAGGCCCGGTTCATCCCCACCACCTCGGCGCCCCGGCCCAGGCCGCCGACCCCCGTCTGGCAGGCCGACAGCACCACCAGCCGGGCCTGCAGCTCGAGCCCGAGCACCTCGGCCGCGCTCAGGCGACCGTCGTGTCCCTCGCCCGGCGCCAGCAGGATGGCCGAGGCCAGGGGGTCATCGGCATCGAACCGGCCGTGGCCGGCCAGGTGCACATAACCGCTGTCGCCGGCCAAACGCCGCAAGGCAGCCTCGCTGGCCCGCCGGCCGACCAGGGCCCGAGCGCCCGCCTGTTCGCGGGCCAGCGCCCGCACCTCGAGCCGGGCGAACGGCAAGCGCCGGCCATCCGGACCCGGCGCCGGATCACCCAGCGCCAGGGTCGGCCCGGCCGGGCCGCAACGCCGCTGCTCGCGCTGCAGCAGATTTACCAGCCCGCCGGCCGACGGGGCGCGGAACAGGCGCACCTCGTCGCTCCACCAGCCCCCGCCGGCCGGTCGCAGCGCGGCGAATGGCAGGTAGTGCAGCGCATCGTGCGGCAGCAGACCGATCACCGCCGCACCGCGCAGCTCGGCGGCCAGCGGTTCGATCAGTGCGCCGTGCAGCCGGCGCAGCGCCCCGTCGACCGGACTGAGATGCTCGAGCGCCTGGCGCAGGCGGGCGATGCGATCGCGCAGCTCGGCACGACCGACCGCCAGTTGGCGGGCGACCACGCGGTCGCGGCGCAGCACGAAGGCCGCGCAGCCGTGCTGGCTGAGGTGGAAGGCGACCAGGGCCACCCGCTGCGGCAGCGCGGCCTGCACTGCGTCAGCGTCCAGCGGCGACATCGCCGGCGGGCCGGCCCGCTGCGGCCCGCCGCCGCTCACCCCGAAGCGGCGCCGTGCCAACAGGTCGCCAAATGAAGCCGCCCGGGCCCGCTCGCTGATGGCGAAGGCCGCCGCCGGGCGCTCGAGCCGCAGCAGCAGGTGGATCAGATCGGCGTAGAGATCGTACTTGTCGTCCAGAAACCCGGAGCGAAAGCGATCGACCTTGACCCCGGCCGGCAGCCGCTCGACCAGCGCGATCGCGGCCCGCCAGCGCCGCCGGGCCGCCTGCAGATCGCCCTGGCGGCGGTCGATCTCGCCCAAGGTGCGCAAGGCGCGCCAGACCACCTCGCGCAGATCGAGTTCGGCGGCCAGCTGGTGGGCCCGGGTCGCCTGTTCGCGGGCGACCGCGAACGCCTTGTTCTCCAGAGCCAGCCGGGCCAGACCGATCCGGGTCTTGACCTCGTTGAACCGGTCGCCGACCGCCCGGCTCAGCTTCAGCGCCCGATCCAGGTGGCCGCGCGCGGCCGCGGTTCGACCCAGCATCTGTTCGGCGATGCCGATGTTGCGCAGGTCATAGGCGCGGCCGCGGTCGTTGCCCAACCGGGTGTCGATGCGCAACGCCTCGTGAAAATGCTCCAGGGCCCGCTCGGGCTCGCCGCGCTCGCGGGCCACCAGGCCCAGGTTGTTCAGCTGGGCGGCCTGCTCGTCCAGCCTTCCCGCCCGGCGTGCCTCGGCCAGTGCCGCGCGCAGCGCGGTGCGGGCGATGTGCAGCTCGCCCAGGTTCAGCGCGATCAGCCCGCCCAGGCTGCGGGCCATGATGCGCAGCAGGGCGTCGTCGGCCTGCTCGGCCCAGGCCAGCGCCCGCCGCTGGGCGGCGAAGGCCGCCTCGTAGTCGCCACGGTACCAGAGGCTGTTGGCCCGCTCGAGCGCGACGGTGGCCCGTCCGCGATCGTCGTCGGCCCGCTCGAACACGGCCCGCGCCCGCTCGATGAGCGCCAGGCTGCGGTCGGTATCGCCGATGGCCCGGGCCGTGCGGGCCAAATCGAGACAGATCTCGGCCTGCAGCCGTTGCGAGCCCGTGCGTTCGGCCAGGGCCAGGGCGCGCTCGAACCAGGTCCGCGCCGCCGCCGGTCGGTTCAGCCGGCGCAGCTCGGTGGTGGCGATGTGACGCAGCAGGCGCAGCCGGCTGCGGGCGTCGCCGTTGTCGGCCATCCAGCGCAGGGCGCGGCGGGCGACCTGCACCGCCTCCCGGTAACGGCCGGCGGCGTCCAGGGCTCGCGCCAGGTTGGCCCGGGCCTCGGCCGCCTCCGGCGCCAGCGCCTGGCGCTCGAACCCGGCCACCGCCCGGCGCAGCAGATCGACAGCCGCCGCGGCACGGCCGGCCCGCGTCTCGAGCACGCCCAACCGGTTGAGCGCCCGGCTGGTGTCCGGCTCCGCGCCCGCCTGGCGGGCCCGCTCCAGCGCCCGCCGCTCGGCGGCCGCTGCCCGATCGAAGTCGCCGAGGCGAAAGGCGCTGGTGACGATGAAGCGATCGAGCCGCGGCAGGTCCGACCGGCGGCCGAGGAAGGCGGCCAGGTGGCGCACCCGCTCGAAGCTGTCCAGGGCGGCCCGCCAGCGCTCGGCCCTGAAGGCCCGGGCGGCGCGACCGGCCAAGCGACGCATCCGCTCGCGCGCCCGGCGCTGGCGGGCGGCCAGGTCCAGGCCGCCGTCGCCCCGCAGCTGAACCCCGCGCAGCTGCATCCAGTCGATCCCGCCGCGGCGGGCCTCGTCGATGGCGTTGGCCAGGGCGCGGGCCGGACTGGTCGTGCGCCCGTGCTTCAGAACGGCGAGCAGCAGACGGTCGGCCAGGCCGGCGCCGGTGCGCGGCAGCCACAGCCCGCTCGGCACCCCGGCCCCGACCATGGCCAGCTCGAGCCCGGTGGCCAGCGCCTCGGTCGGGGCCTGTGCTGAAGCCTCGCGCCAGACCCACAACCCGGCCGGGGCCCGGCACGAGGCCAACCGGCCCAGCGACAGCCCGCCGACGCCACCGCGCTCGGGATCGGCGATCAGGCTAGAGCGCAGCGGACGCCAGCGATCGGGCTGCAGCGGTCTATCCCAGACCACCACCCCGATCGGCTCCGGCGCGATCTCGGCGCTGCCGCGGTGGCGGCTGCTGCCCAGCAAGGCCTGCAGCCGGCGCTGCACGGCCGGCTCCGGCGCGCGGCCGATCCACCGTCCCCCCTCGATCACCAGCCGCCGCGACCGGCGCAGCGGGCCCAGGTCCGACGCGCAGTGAAGCTGGACCACGGCCAGCCGGCGACCGATCGCGCGGCCGTCGCTGGTCAACATCCCCACCGCCAGCGGGAGCTGTTCGGTCACCGCCACCAGCCGGCGCAACCCGGCGAGCGGCTCGGCCAGCGGTCGCAGCAGCCAGGCCGACAGCCGCTGGCGGGCCTGAGCCGCTGCCCGCGGATCGGCTCCACCGTAGGCGGCCAGCGCGGCGTCCAGTTCCGGGCGCGCCACCGGCTGGCGGTGCAGGAGCAACCGCTCGGCGGTCAGCAGCCAGACCACCAGCTCGTGCTCCAGCGCCACGGCCAGCAGCACGCCTTCGGCGGGCTCGAGCTGCCCGCGCAGGCTCTCGGGGTCGGCCGGCTCCTCGCGCAGCAGCGCAGCCAGCACCGGATTGGCGGCGGCCGCTCGCCGGCGCTGCTCACCCCAGGCCCGGCGGGCCGCGGCCACCGCCCGGTGCCGTTGTGCGCGCTGCTCGGCGCCGGCGCCCGCTTCCACCGCAGCCAGCGCCCGCGCCAGCGCCTGGCGCCGCCGGCGCAGGGCGCGCATCGCCTTGAGCCCGGCCTGGGTGGTCGGCTCGAGCTGCTCCAGCGCGACCGCATCCAGCCGGCGGCGCAGCGACCAGCGCTCCGCCCAGCGCCAGGCCTGCTCCGGCTCGCCGGCGTCGAGCGCGCGGCCGACCAGGCCCGCGAACAGCCGATCGCGGGCCCGGCGGGCCGCGGCATCGCGCCGGGTGCCGGCCACCTCGGGCGGCAGGGCCTCTAGGGCGGCCGCCCGTTCCGCCGGCGGCCCGCCCTCGATGCGCCAGGCGATGCCCTCCAGGGCAGCCGCCTGCGCCCGGCGCTGCAGCCGGCGACCGGCGCGGTCGGCGTCGGCGGCCGCGCCCAGCCGGCGCCGCAGCGCCGCCCGGTTGCGCCCGGCCAACAGCTCCAGCCGCAGCGCCCGCCGGCCGTTTGCATCCGCCGCGATCCGCTGGGCCACGGTGAAATGCGCCTCAGCTTCGCGCAGGTGGGCCAGGCTGTCGTCGAGCGCTCCCAGCACCGCCTCCAGCTCGGCTTCCGGCCCGGTCCCGGCGGCGGGCCAGACCGCGGCCCGGGCGTCGGCAACCAGGCAATGGGCCACTCCGAGGCCGTTTTCCAGCCGGGCCCGCAGGCCGGGCGCCAGCACCTCGGGCGCGGCCAGGTCGGCGCGCAGTTGCGACAGCTCGGCCAGGATGGTCTCCGGGTCGATCACCGCCGGGGCCGCCATGGCCAGCTCCAGCCGGCACAGGCTGGCGATCACCCGGCCGCGGGGGTCGCCGACCCGCGCCGCGGCCCGCCCGGAACGGCCGAATGCGGTGGCGGCCTCGTCCAGCCGGCCCTCGATCCAGTACAACCAACCCAGGGCATTGCGCGCCACCGCCAGTTCCAGCCGGGCGGCCGCCTGGCCCGCCCGCGCATCGGCCCGCAGCAGCTCGATCCGCCGCCGCAGCGCGGCGATTGCCCGTGGCCGATCGCCGGCGCGCGCGAACAGCCGGCTCTCCAGGGTGTAAATCGCGTTGAGTTCGCCGCGGCGATCGAACCCCTGGGCGGCGCGCGATGCCCCGGGTCCGAGCGACACCGAGACCACCTGTTCGGCGTCCGCGCCGGCGGTCGCCCGCGGCTGTTCGGCCAGCAGCGTCCGGGCCCGGCGCAGGGCGTCCAGGGCGGCCACGCCAGCCCCGCGCTGGAAGTGGCAGTGGGCCGCGTTGCGCCAACAACGGGCCTGGGCCCGTTGTCGCCCCTGGTCGGCGTACCAGCCGCAGGCCCGCTCGAACAGCTGGGCGGCGCGGTCGTAGTCGCCGGCCAGCTGCTGGGCGGCCGCCCGGGCGGCAATCAGGCGCGGCACCCGGTCCCGCCGCTCCAGCTCCCGGGCCTGAGCGGTGGCGGCCGCCAAGGCGTGCTCGGCCACGGCCAGCTCTCCGCTCAGCAGAGCCGAGCGGCCGAAGCGCTCCAAAAAGACCAGCCGCCGCTCCGGCAGCCGAAAGCCGACCTCGCTGTCCCAGCGACGGCGGTAGTGCTGCGCGGCCCGCCGGTGATGACCCAGGGCGAACAGCACATTGCCCAGGTTGAGCTCCAGATCGGCGTCCGCCCGCGGCCAGGTGCCGGCGTGCAGCAAACCCGAGGCGGTCTCGTAGGCCGCCGCCGCCCGCTGCAGCTGCTCCTTGTCGCCCCGGCGCAGGTAGCGCTGCTCGTATAACCAGCCCAGGGTCTGATGGGCGAAGGGATTCTGGGCGTCGAGCGCCAGCGCGCGCTCGATGGCCGCCTGCGCCCGTTCGAAATGCGCCGGGGGATCGACATAGCTCAGCGCCAGGCCCTCCAGGTACCAGGCCAAGGCATCGCCCGGCCGGCGCCGGCGGCGGGCGCGGGCCTCGGCCAAAGCCTGGCGCTGCCGGCCGGCCCGAGCCTGCAGATCCAGCAACCGGCGCTGGGCCTGGATGTGGCCTGGATCCTGGTCGACCAGCGCGCGGTAAGCGGCGATGGCCATGCCGAGTTCGCCCCGGGCGGCCAGCTGCTCGGCGTGCACCCCGGCCAACCGGCGGATCAGCGCCCGGGCCCGCCGCCGCGGCCCGCGCTCGCCGGTCGCCAGCCGCAACAGCGCCACGGCCTGCTCGATGGCGGCGGCCAGATCGCCACCCCGCTCGGCCAAGCGGGCCAGTTCCAGGCGACCGACAGCCGCCAGTTCGGGTGGGGCCGCCGGGTCCGCGATCAACCGGGCGAAGGCCCGGCGGGCCGCCGACCAGCGGTCGGCCGCCAGATGGCGGCGGCCGACCGCCAGTCGCACCACCGCCGGCAAGGGCGGCAGTGCCGGACCGGCGGCGACCAACGACTCGATGCGCCGCAGCACGGCGGCCGGCGCTTCGGAAGCCGCCGGCGGGCCGGCGGCATGGAGAGCAACCAGCTCTTGCGCCGCCGCCAGCGCCGCCCGTCCTTCATCGCCCAGTTCCAGCACCTGTCGCAGACTGGCTGCCGCCGAGGCGAAGTCGCCGACGCGCCCGAGCAGCTCGGCCTGCAACAGCAGCGCCCGCGCGCGCACCGCCGGCTCCAGCGCGGCATCGTTCAGCAACCCATCGAGACCGGCCAGCGCCCGAGCCCAACGGCCGACCCGCCCCAGCACCTCGGCCCGCAGCAACGCGCGGCGGCCGCCGAGCCCGTCCAGCTCCGCCAAGCGGGCCAGCAGTCGGCGGGCCACCGGTCGGCCCTCGGCCCGCTGCGACGGGCCAGCGCGCCGGGGCAGCAGCCGGTCGGCCTCGGCCGCCAGCGCGCCCAATCGGGCCCGCTGGCGCAGTCGGGGCTGCCCGGCAACGGCCGCCAGCGCGTCGAACAACCGGGCCGCTTGGGCCGGCTGGCCGGCGGCCAACAAGCGCTCGGCCGTCTCCAACCGGCAATGTCGTCCGGCGGGCCGCCCGGCCAGCTCGAACGCGCAGCGACGCAGCACGAACAGTGCTTCGGCCGGACCACCGGCGGCCGCCAGCGCTTGCCGGACCCGCTCCCGGTCCGACAGCGGCGCCAGTGCCCCGGCCAGCGGCAACGACCACAGATCCAGGTCGCCCTCGCGCCGGGCGGCGTAGTAGACCCGGCCGCGGTCGACCCGCGGGGTGATGGCGGCCCACACCCCGGGGGTCAGCGGTACCGCCGACCCCCACTGCGGCGCGGCGCCGGACCAACCCTCGAAGCGCCGGCGCCACAGCGACGGCGTATCAGACAGGTCGATGCGGCCGTCGCCGTCGCTGTCGTCGGCGAAGCGCGCATACACCACCGCTGTCCGGCCATCACCGGCGGCCCAGCTGGCGAAACCCATCGGCTGGCGGCAATCGCCGACCGGGCGTTCGGCGCCGTCGTGCAGCCGGTGCAGCCACAAGCAGGCGACGGCCGGTCCGCCGCCTGGCGGCTCGGTCAGGGAGGTGAACAGGACGAAGCGGCCGTCCGGCGACACTGCCGGGTCGAAGCCCGTGCGGCGGCTCAACCGGCGGCGCTGGCCGCTGGCCGGCTCGAGGCGGTGGATGGCCTCGGGCGCGTTGCCTCGCGCGCTGGTGAAGGCCAGCCAGCGGCCGTCGGGCGACCAGCTCGGCTGGCGGTCGACGCTGCTGCGATCGGTCAACCGGCGTGGCGGCTCATCCGGGTCGAGCAACAAAAAGATGTCGCCCTTGGCGTCGTGGCGCAGCGAGGTGAAGGCCAGCCGGCCGCTGGCCGACGACCAGGCCGGATCGAAGTCATCGGCCGAGTGCTGCGTCAGGCGCCGGGGCGCACCGCCGGCCAGGGGCCGCTGCCACAGGTCGCGGCTGCCGCCCTGGTTGGAGACATAGATCAACCGCCCGGTTTGCGGATCGATCTCCGGGTCCAGCTCGTCGGCCAGCGAGGAACTCTCGCGGCGCGGGGCGAAGCTCTGCTGGGCCGGTGCAGCCGGCCCGAGCTCTGGCCCGGGTGCGGCACCGCGCCGCGGGCCGCAACCCATCACCACCGCGGCGCTCAGCCAGACCAGCGCCAGCCGAACGCCAGCAAACGGCTCATGTCTGGAACTCCTCGATCTCGTCCTGGAGCCGCCCACTTTTTTCCGCCAGTGCCTCGGTCGCCTCACCCATCTCGGAGGCGGCGACCGCGTGGTTCTTGCCGATCTCCCGGACCTGCTCGATGGCCTCGAGGATCCCCTCGGAGATCTCCGACTGTCCGCTTACGGCCTTGCTCGCCCGGCCGGCCGCCTCGTTGGTGACCGCCACCGCTGCCATGGCCTGGCGGTTTTCCTGGCCCAGTTGGTTGATCTGTTGATCGAGCGCCTCGCCGGTGGCCAGCGTCTCCTGAAAAGCCGATTGCAGCTGGCGCCCGGTGCGCGACTGCTCGGCGCTGACATCGGTGATTCGATTGGCCATGTCGGCCACCCGGGCGATCTCGCTGGTGACCTGCTCGCTGGCCTGGGCCTGGCCCTCGGTGTTGCGGGCGATCTCCTCGACATTGGCGGCCGCCTTCTGGACGCTGACCAGGATCTTGCTCAGCGAATCGCCCGCGCGCCGCGACAGCGACATGCCTTCGTTGACGATGCCGACGCCGCCGCGCATCACCTGGTTGGCCGCCTCCGATGTGCCCTGGATGTCGGCGATCAGCTGGCCGATTTCGCGGGTCGACGACGAGGTACGCTCGGCCAGCGAACGGATCTCGTCGGCCACCACCGCGAAGGAACGGCCGTGTTCGCCGGCCTGGGCGGCGATGATGGCCGCGTTGAGCGCCAGCAGGTTGGTCTGATCGGCTATCTCCTCGATCACGCCCAGGATGCTGTCGATGTCCTCGACCCGGTTGCCCAGCCCGGCGATGACCTCCGAGGCCTGGTGGGTCGAATCCACGATCCGCTCCATGCCCTCGATGGTGCGCCGCACCGCCACCGCCCCGTCCTGGGCGGCCGCGATCGCCTCGCGGGCGATGCTGGCGGTGTCGCCAGCGCTGCTGGTAATGGCGGTGATCGAGCGATCCACCTGCTTCATCGACCGCGCCGAGCGGCCGGCGCCCTCGCTCAGATCGGCGATGTTGCCGGCCACCTCATCGGCCGCGGCGACCATCCGCTCGACCAGCTGACCGGTATGGCCGATGGTGGTCTGCAGGCCGCTGGCCTCGTCGGTCATGCTGCTGAAACCGTCGCCCACCTTGTTGGCCGCGACCTCCATCTCCTGGGCCGAGGCCACCAGGGCCTCGAGGCTGGAAGAGGCCGACCGGATGTTGGCATTGAGCTTTTCGACCGATTCGCCCGTCTCGGCCACCGAGTTCGACTGCAGCTCGGCGCCGGTCGAGATGGCCGAGGCCTTGACCAGCAGTTGGTTGCAGGTGGTTGCGATCTGGCCGGACAGCCCGGCCACCGCGCCCACCATCCGCCTCAAGTTGGTGGCCATGGCGTGGAGGCTGGTGCCGAGCTCCCCCAGCTCGTCGTCGCTGACCACCGGCGCCTGGCGTTGCAGCGCGCCGCGGGCGAAGTCATCGGTCAGATTGGCCATGCGCCGGATCTTGTCGCCCATGCTGGCCGAGAAGACGAAGCCGACCGTTCCCGCCACCAGCATCGAGAACAGGGTGATGCCCACGATCATCCACCACAGCGTGGCCGTGGTGCGGCTGCGGGCATGGCGAACCGGAGCGATCGACACCAGGCCGCCGTCCCGGCTGAAGGCGTAGGTATAGGCCCGGCCGCTGGATGCGTCGACGATGTTGCCGGCCACCCGCTTGCCGGCCGCCGGCTCGCGCCAGCGGTCGCGAATGCGCCGGTAGAGCTGCGGCGGCAGCGAACCAGCCCGCTCGCTGCGATAGAACGCGCCCCTGGTCAGCCCCAGATGCACGAAGCTGTCGCGGCCGATGCGATCGGCCGCCTCGGTCAGGTGCCGCTCCAGCGTCAAGCGATCGGCGCCGCGGATCAGTAGCGGCCGGATCTCCTCGTTGAGCCGCAACAGCTTGCGCTGCAGACCGTGGCCGACCTCCTCGTCCAACAAGCGGTTGGCGGTGGCGAAGCTCATCGCCCCCACCAGCAGGGTCGGCAGGCTAGCCAGCAACGAGCTCAGCACCAGGATCTTCCAGCGCAGCGAAATGCCGCGTCCCTCGGGGGAACGTCCCAGCCGCTGGGCCAGCGATTCCAGAGTCGGCCGGGCCCACAGCGGCGGCACGTAGAAGAGCATGGCGCCGGCGAACAGGGCATCGAACAGCCCCAGGCTGGCGAAGTAACCCAGCAGCTGCCATGGCACGGCGGTGCTGGCGATCAAGGCCAATCCGGCGGCCGCGGCCCACAGCACCGGACCGATGAAGCCCAGCAATCCCAGCCGGCCGGCCAAGCCGGCGGCGCTCGCCTCGGCGCGGGCCTGCAGCTCGGCCGAAGGCTCGCGCCCCTGGGCAACCGCCCGGCGCCAGGCTTCCAGCGGCCCCACCCAGCGATAGGCCAGGATCAGCGACCCTCCCGCCACCGCCAGGGTGGTGCCCAGGAAGATCCAGGCCGACACCGCCTGCTGTTCGGCGGTCAGCCCGAACACGGTGCGGACGATGACGTAGGAAAACCCCGCCACCACCGCCCACAGAACGAACGTCAGGCCGACCACCCGCGGACGCAAGCTCCTGTCCAATGCCTCCGGTGACACGTCCACTCCTCTCGCGTTCCGTCCGGGCATTGTAGCGCCGCAGGCACCGCCGGTACAAGGACAGCCCCGGTTTCGATTCGGCCGGGATGCTGCGGAGCGAACCGCGATTCGAGGCCGGTTGCTGGCGAGAGGCTCTACTCGGAGTCTTTCAGCTTGTCGATGATCTTGCTCTTGGCGGGGGAGGACTCGCCGGCCGCCCGCAGGCGGTCGCTGATCTCCTGCTCGACCTCGGCGAGCCGTGCTTTCAAAGCGGAGCCCGATTCGCGGGGCGGCTCGGCCACCACCGCGTCACCCGGCTCCGCGATGCCGTGACGCATACGCAGCACCTGGGCCTCCCGGGTCGACAGCCGCTCGAACTCTCCCCGGTGCTGCTCGATCACCTGGCGTTTGGTGGTGGTCGAAGTTCTTGAACGCGATCCCATACGGTCCCTCCTCTTCCGGGCCAATCGCAGCAAACCCTCATCAACAAAGGCTCGGCCGCGTTTGCGCACCGCCCGGTTGCAGAATCCAAGATAACGGGGGGGGCGGATCGCGTCAAGTTTTTAGCTGCCCGTCGGCGCTCGTCGCAGGCGTCGTCCGCGCCGCCTCCGAGGCGCTTTCATCGTCATCCGGCGCCGCTGGGTCCAGCCCCGGCTCGCCGCACTCGTGGACGTCGTAGATGAAGACGCGATCGCGCAGCGGACCGACCGCCAGCACCGCGCCGGGTCGCCAGCCGGGCACCTCCCACAGATAGGAGACCAACCGGCCTCCGGCGGGCATCTCGCGGGCGCACTTGCGGGCCACCCGCTCCATGGCCGCCGGCATCAGGTAGCAGTACACCACGTCGGCGTCCTCGAGTTCGCTGCGGTGGAAGTCGCGCCAGTGGATCCGCAGGCGCCGGCGCGCCGGGCCGAAGCCGATCCGCAGCCGCGCCGCCAACCACGCCGGACCGTTGAGTTCGTAGCCGCGCCCGCGCACCCCGGGCCGGTCGCACAGCACCCGCAGCGCGCGGCCATCGGCGCACCCGGCATCGACCAGCACCTGGCCGGCCTGCAGCCCGATGGCCCGGCGGATTTCGCGCAGCACCCCGATCGGAGTGCGCAGCACCGGGACCCGGGTGACGGCCAGGGCGAAGACCGACGAGCCGAAGCCCAAGAACGCCAGGCCGAACAGACTCAGGATCAGCCACATGTCCCAACCCAAGGCGCGTCCCTCACCACATGTCCATGAAGCTCTGGCACTCGGCGTACCGGGTATGGCGTTCCTTGGCGGTGCGGGCCAGCAGCCGGCCCAGCGCTGGATGGCTTTGGACCAGGCTGGTCAGATGGGCCGCCGGCAACAGGGCCACCCTGGCGCCGCCCTCGGCCGCGTGGGCCGCGGGGCGCACGGCGTTGTCGAACACGGCGCTGAGGCCGAAGAAATCACCCTTTGTCAGCGTGGCCAGATCGATCGATCCGCCGTCGGCGGCCAGCACCACGCTGCCCTCGAGCAGGAAGTAAAGCGCATCGGCCACGGCTTGCTCGGCCAGCAGCAAATCGTCGCTGCCGACGCCGCGCACCCGGCCGGTGGTCAACAGGCGCTCACGCTCAGCCGCATCCAGCGCCGCCAGCAACGGAGCCCGCCACAGCAGCTCGTCCTGCTGGACGAACTCGTAGAGGCCCACCTGCCGCAGACCGATTCGCAGCAGCTCCACGCCATCGGACGGAGAATCCATCGGCCAACAATGTAGCGCCGCCTGAGCCGCGGTACAAGGGGGACCAGCGGCGCTACTTTTTGCCCTGCTCGGTGTAGAGAAAGGTGATGGTCAAGCAGTGGAACTCCTCGTCGCTGGATTGGGTCACGGTGACATCGCGCAGGGATTTGGGCGGATCGGATCGCAACCACTCGGTGATCCGATCCCCCAGGGCCCCGCGCTCCTTGGCCTTGGTGGCCGTGAATACCTTGACACCCTGTTGCACGGCGGCCCTCCTTCCACCTCCGAACCCCCCGCCTCCTCGCCAATGACGCGGTGCAACGCGCCCCTCGGAAGGCCGTGCGGTTCGCTCGACGCACATGTTCCCACCCCGCTCGCGAACCTGTCAAGCGGCTCGAAGCCGCGGTTTTGTAGCCCCAGCCGAACGTGCTAAGGTGCCGGCGAATGAAGCTGGGGGCCGTGTTGGGAGGCGAATCGTGATGGTGGAAAAACGACATGGAGCGATAGGGCTCGGCCTGGCTCTGCTGCTGGCCACCGGCTGCGGCGGCGGCGAGAATGATCCGGGGGTGTGCCAGCCCGGCGCGCGGGAGACCTGCGCCTGTCCGGGCGAGACCGAAGGCGAGCGCCGCTGCGCCGCCGATGGGCTGTCCTGGTCGGCCTGCGACTGCCCCTGCCTGCCCGCCTGCGACGGGCGCGCGTGCGGGCCCGACGGCTGCGGCGGCAGCTGCGGCCGCTGCACCAGCCCGCCGGCCGCCACCTGCCCGGACGATCATAGCCGCCGCTGGTACGACGCCACCGGCTCCTGCCGGGACGGCGCCTGCAGCTACACCGCCCACGTCGAACCCTGCCCCTTCGGCTGCGTCGAGGGCGCCTGTCTGCCGGACCCCTGCGAGGCGCTGCGCTGCGACAGCCCGCCGGGGCCGTGCCACGCGGCCGCGGGCAGCTGCGTGCCCGAACCCGAGCCGCACTGCGTCTACGAACCGCTCGAGGACGGCACCGATTGCAGCGACAGCCTGGTCTGCAACGGCGTCGAGACATGCCAGGCGGGAGCCTGCGTCGCCGGCACCGCTCCCGATTGCAGCCACCTGGACAGCGCCTGCCAGCTGGGCCATTGCAGCGAGGCGGACGGCGGCTGCACCGCCGCGCCGCGACCCGACGGCACCCCGTGCGACGACGGCCTGTTCTGCGATGGCGCCGAGACCTGCCAGGCCGGCGCCTGCCAGCCCGGCACCGCCGTCGAGTGCAGCCACCTGGATTCGATCTGCGCCGACGGCGACTGCAGCGAAGGGCTGCGCCGTTGCGTGGCGCGACCAAAGAACGAGGGCGCCTCGTGCGCCGACGGACTGATTTGTAACGGCCACGAGACCTGCCGCGCCGGCGAGTGCATCAGCGCCGATCCGATCATCTGCGAGCAACCGGCCGAGCCCTGCCTGGAGGCCCACTGCGACGAGGCCAGCGGTGGCTGCGTGACCCTGCCGCTGGCCGACGACAGCCCCTGCGACGACGGCGACGACTGCACCCTGAACGACGCCTGCCGCGCCGGCAGCTGTCTCGGCGGTGCGGTGGCGGCCGACGGCACCCCCTGCGACGACGGCGATGCCTGCACCACCGGCGACGCCTGCCAGCAGGGAGTCTGCACGCCCACCGACCAGATCTGCGACGGCCAGGTGGTGTTGATGGCCTACCTGGCTGCAGACAACAACCTGGACGATTTCCTGACCGCGGACTGGCACGAAATGGAGGCGGCCGGGGTCGACGACGTGCCCTGGATGCGCGTGTTCGCAGTCATCGACCACTACGGCACTGACGACGCCCACTTCTACGAGGTGCACAACGGCAGCAGCCAGGAGCTGGATGCGCCGCACCTGGGGCTGACCGTGGCCGGCGGCGAGGAACTCAACATGGCCGACGGCCAGACCGTGGTGCAGTTCATCCAGGACGTGCGCGCCATCGTGGGCCCCGAGCCGGCCGCCTACCTGCTGGTGTCCGATCACGGCGACGGCTGGCGCCGCCAGGCCACCGCGGCCGCGCCCGCCGGACCCGTTTACAAGGGCACCTGCACCGACGACCACGGCGCCCCGCCCGGCGACATGCTCTTCACCCGGGAACTGGGCCAGGCGCTGGCCGGCCAGGACATCCAGCTGGTCGCCTTCGACGCCTGCCTGGAAGCCATGATCGAGGTGGCCTACGAGCTGCGCGACCGGGGCCTGGTCATGGTCGCCAGCCAGGAACTCGAGCCCGGCGAGGGCTGGCAGTTCACCGATCTGCTGTCCCAGTTCGGTCAGGCGGACGGCCCCAACCCGGCGCGTTTCGGTGAGATCGCGGTCGAGACCTACATCGATTCCTACCCGGCCGGCTACGACGACATCACCCTGTCGGCACTGGATCTGACCACCATCGCCGATCTGGCCACCGCCGCCGATGCGGTCGCCGGGGAGCTGGCCGGCCTGGACGCCGCCGCCTGGTCGGCCATCTGCGCCGACGTGACCTGGTACGGCTGCTCCTGGTTCGGCTGCGAGGATTTCGCCGACCTGGGCCAGCTGGCCGCGCTGGCCCGCGAGCACGACGACCGGCCCAACGACGCCGTCTACGACGCCCTGCTCGACGCGCTGGCCGCCACCGTCATCCACCACCGCCACCGCGCCAGCCACCCCGAAGCCACCGGCTTGAACGTCTACTTCCCCTGCGCGGGCGGTGTCAGCGGCGATTACAGTGGCGTCAATCTACAGTGGGCCGCCGACACCAGCTGGGATGAGATGCTCGACGCCCAGTAGATGGGCGCCCGCGTTCTAGACTGAACTTCCCTCGTCGAACTCCGCTTTAGAAGGCGAAGGACACACCGAAGGACGAGTACGGGCTGCCCAGGCGGGCCACCAGGTGGACCCGATCCGACACCTGGTAACGGCCGCCGATGGCGGAGACCACCCAGGAGTTCGGATACCAGCGCCAGCCGTCGCCGGCGACCAGATTGGGATGCAGAAACAAGTTGAAGCCGACCTCGCCGAAAGCGCTCCAGCGCGGTGTGAAGAAGAACCGCCACTGCAGGGTGACCGGAAAGCCGATCGCCGCCGCGTAGTCGTCGCGGTCGATCCGCACCCAGTAGAAATCGCCGCCGAAGGTGATCGAGACGCTGTTGTTGATCACCGGCACGAAGCCGTTGTCGACGATCGGGATGGCGAACCGGGCGCCCAGGGCCGGACCGACCCCGAAGTGGGTGAAGCAGCCGTGCAGGTCCAGCAGCATGGGCCGCGGGCCGCGGCCCGGCTTGTTGATGATCACCGGCCCGGGCCCGGCGGCGGCCGCCGCGGCCTGCGGCGCGCCGAGGCCAACGCCGAGCAGCACGAGCGACAACCCGAGCGAACCGAGCGGGCGGCGAATGAACACGGGTAGACGCATCGCGCTGCCTCCTCCCCACAACCAACCTGCGGTGGGCCGGCATCGAACATCTCGTGAGCGGCGGGCTAATTCCCGTCCGCCGGTGCTGCGCCGGGTGCGGCCTCCGGCCCGGCGGCGTCGGCGCCGTCGGGTTGCGCCGGCGCGACGCCCAGCACCGACGGCAGATCGGCGATCAGGGTGCTGGCCGCACCGGGATCCAGCCGCACCCAGTGACGGCTGAAGTCGCTGCGACCGAAGACCTCGCGCTTGCCGGCCGCGTTCTCGGACCAGGTCAGCTCGGCCACCGGCGGCTCGGCCTCGGCTCCGTGGAACACCAGCCGGCAGTGGGCGGTCGGAACGGGCTGTACCGGTTCATCCAGGTACTCGACCAGGCTCAGTCGCAGCAGGTTGTTCATCCAGTTGTGCAGCAGCTCCTCGTCGGCGTCCGGGTCGTCCTGGGCCACCCACTGGTCCTTGCCCGGCGCGGCGCGGTTGCGGTGGTCGAGACGCCGGGAGCCCAGATCGCCGCAGTCGATCTCGATCTGGTGGACATCGCCGGACTTCAAGCCCAGGAATCGCAGCTCCTTGAAGCGCGGCGGCCGGAAGTCGACCGTGCTGAGCAAGGACGAGGAGACCAGGTGGACCGGCCCCTGCGGCCCCGAGCGCACGTAGACGCTGGCCCGGCCGTAAGTGCGGTCGCCGATCAACAGGTGGGCGTTCTGGCCCCGGGCGACCAGGCGCAGCTCGCCTTCGGGCTCGTCGAGCCCGAAGGCGGCCAGCCGCTCGGCATCCACCCGACCCAGATCGCGCAGCGACACCAGCGGCAACACCCGGCCCAGGGCGCGCTCGAAGTCCGGGCTGGCCCGGTAGCGGGTCTGCTCGACCGCCCCCTCGCCCTCGCCAGCGACTTCGTCGGCCTCCTCGCCGTCGTCCGCGGCCGCGCCTTCGGCCGCGGCCTCTTCGGCACCCGCGTCCGCGCCCTTCTTCGCCTCCTCGCCGGTGTCCTTCTCGGCGGCCTTCTCCGGTTTTTCCGCGGCCGCGCGGGGCGAGCGCTTCTCGCGCAGCACCAGCTCGAAGACTTTTCCCTCGAGGGCCTCGGCCACCACCTCGCGCTGATCGGTCCGGTAGTGCAACCGCTCGACATCGTCCGGGCTGGCGTCCAGCAGCACCTGCTCACCCGCCGGCGCCTCGGCGTCGGGCTGGAAGACGAACCAGGCCACCAGACCGGCGGCGATCAGGGCTGCCAGGTGCGTCGCCAATCCCAGTCGGGTTCTCATGACGCGTCCCTCCGGCGCCGGCCGCGGCCCCAACCGGTGATCCAACCCAGGCCCAGGATCAGCAGCGGCACGGCGAACACGGTGCCGTAGAACCACCAGACATCCTCGGCGCGGGTGTGGGCCACCGGCTCGTCCTCCTCGGAGGCTGCGGCCCCGGCCACCCGCTCTTCGTCGAGCAACCAGCGCAGCACGTCGGCCAGCAGGTAGCGGTTGCCGCGGAAGCCGAACCACCGATCGGCGAAGACGTCGGCGTCGGCGAAGACGGCCACCCGCATCTGCCGCTTCTCCTCGCCGGGCTCCGGCTCGGGCTCGGGCTCGGGCCGGTTGACCCCGTGCGGGTCGGCCGGCTGCTCGCCGGCTTCCGCTTCCGGTTTGACGCGCCGGCTGACCGCGGCCGCCAGCTGGAACACCCGCGCCGGCTCGGCGTCGGCCCGCCGGCCGTCGCCGTCCTCGTCGGCCCAGGTATTGGGCAGCGAGCGCACCAGGAAGGTGATCCGGTTCTGCTGGCCGGCGTCCTTGGCCCGGCCCAGCGAGCCCGTGGTGGACAGAGCCACCGGCAGCTCGCGGGCGTAGCGGCTGACCCGCTCGGTGGCCGCGTGGTTGGAGAACTTGTTGGTCACCAGATTGTAGCGGTCGGCCAGCGAGCGCGCCGGGCCCGCGGGCAAGTAGGCCTGCTCGTGGGCCAGCCGGGCGCGATCGAAGGTCAGGCCCAGAAAGCCGAGCAGGGCGTCGGGCTGGTGCTCGCCCTCGGGATCCAGCAACAGCAGCATCCGGCCGCCGCCGGTCAGGTAGCGCCGCAACGCATCCAGCTCACCCGGAAACAGCGGCTCGGCCGGCCCGGCCCACAGCAGCATGGCCGCGTCGTCGGGCACCGCCTGGCTCAACCCGCCGACCGCGTCGAGCTGCTTGACGGTGAAGTTGGCCCCTTCCAGCAGGCGCCGCAGGACGCCGATCCCGGTGCGGGCTTCCTCCTGGCGCTGGGTGCGGCCGCGTTCGCCGTGGCCGGAGATCAGGTAGATCACCTCGCGCTTGTAGGCCAGCTTGAGGAAGGTCTCCTGGAAGGCTTCGTCGAGCTTGCGCAGCTTGCGCTTGGCCCGGTCGAGGTCGACCCCCAGCTCGATCTTGCGGTGCGAGCCGCCGCGTTCCAGCACCACCGCTCCGGCCCGGCCGACGCGGTACTCCTGCGCCCGTTCGGGGTGCAGCGCCCGGTCGACGACCTCCAGCGAGAAGCGCTCGGAAGCAGCGGCCAAGGCCCGGAAGTAGGGCTCGACCTCGGCCAGCACCTCGTTGGCCTCGGGAAAGAACAGCAGCGCCCGCGTCACCTCGTCCAGCCCGGCCACCAGCTCCAGGCTGGCCTCGCTCGGCGAGGTGGTCTTGAAGTAGCTCAGATCGACGTGCACGTCCTCGCGGTCGGCCACGGCGTTGATCAGAAACAGCGTGCACAGCAGCATGGCCAGGCTGCCCGCCGCCAGGGTCGAGGCGCGCACCCGCCCCAGCTCGACCCCGCGGCCGCGGCCCATCGAGGCCAGACTCCACTGCAGGAAGATCAGCGGCAGCAGGGCGCAGAACAGCACGATCGGCCACAGCACCTGCAGCGCGGCGCGCAGCCCGGGCCCCGGCTGCTCGGCGGCCACCACCGCCTGCGGCCCCCAGACCAGGTCGCTCGACAGCAGATACAGCCCCAGCGCCAGCAGCCCGGTCAGGCCGAGCAGGAAGGCCCGCCGCTCCACCCAGCGGGCGTTGAGGTCGGAGCCCAGCCAGGCCAGCAGCAGCAACAGACAGGCCACCACCACCGCGGCCAGCCCCAAGCCGCTGACCACCCAGCGGGCGGTGTCCTCGCCCCCGATCAGGCGTTCGCCCACGAAGCAGGCCACCAGCCCGATCAAATAGATCGCCAGCGCCTGCGGACCGCGCAGGGTGCCCAGCTTCAGCGCCATCGCCGCGACTCCAGCATGCGGCTCGCAGCCGCCAGGAAGAAGATGCACAGCGACAGGTAGTAGACGATGTCGCTCAGGTGGATGTTGCCGGCCATGAAGGACCGGAAGTGCTGGTTGTGCAACGACATGTAGGAAAACACGGAGTTCAACGGCGGCTCGCTGACCTTGGCCAGCAGCCACAGCAGCACCAGCGCCGCCACAATGCAGCCCGAGACGAAGGCGGCCACGATCTGGCTGCGGGCCAGCGAGGAGCCGAACACCCCCGCGCTCAGGCTGGCCGCGCCCAGCAGCAACAGGCCCAGGTAGCCGGCGAACACGTGGCCCCAGGAGATCTTGCCGTGGACCATCACCAGCAGCGGCATGTACAGCGTAATCAGGGTGATGATGGCCAAAAAGATGAAGGCACCCAGGAACTTGCCGACCACCACGCGGCTGTCGGGCACCGGCGACGTCAGCAGCATGGTGATGGTGCCGGTCTGCTGCTCCTCGGCCAGCAGGCGCATCGAGATGAACACGCTGGCGATCATGGTCGTGCCCGAGAGGACGAAGAAGTAGTCCGCGAGCACCTGGGCCGACAGCTTGGCGCCGTCGCCCAGGGCATAGACGTTGAACAGCAACCCGTCGACGGCCAGTACGGCCGCGATGACCACGAAGCCCAGCGGCGAGAACAGGGTGGCGCCCAGCTCGCGCCGGGCGATCAGCCAGACGCTTCTCACGACTCCACCTCCCGGCTGCCGGTCAGCCGCAAGAACACCGACTCCAGGTCGTCGCGCTGCTCGCTCAGCTCGAGCAGACCCAGACCGGCCTCGATCACCTTGCGGGCGGCGGCGGCGCGCACGTCGGTGCTGGTGGTCAGCAGCAACGCCGCTCCCCGGCCGTCCTCGGGCCCGGGATCGACCGCCTCCACCCCATCGAGCCCGCCGAGCAGCTCGGCGGCTCGCTCACCGCCGCCGTCGACGCGCAGCCACAGCCGCCGTTTCCGGGCCAACGAGCCGAGCAGCTCCTCCTCGCTGCCCTGGGCCGCGATCCGGCCGCGGTGCATCACCAGGATGCGATCGCAGGTCTGGCTGATCTCGCTCAGGATGTGACTCGACAGCAGCACCGTGTGCGGCCCGCGGAGCTTGCGGATCAGGTCGCGCATCTCGACGATCTGGGCCGGATCCAGCCCGGCGATCGGCTCGTCGAGCACCACCAGCGGCGGTTGGTGGACGATGGCCTGGGCGATGCCGACGCGCTTCTTGTAGCCGTAGGACAGCGTGGCGATGTGCTGCTCGATCACCGCCTGCAGCTGGCAGCGCTCCACCGCCTGCTCGACCCGGTCGGCCACCTCGCCGGCCGGCACCTCGCGCAGCCGAGCGGCGAAGTCCAGAAACCGGCTGACCCGCATCTCGCCGTACAGCGGCGGGACCTCGGGCAAAAAGCCCAGCCGGCGGCGCACCGCCAGATCGCCCGAGGCCACGTCGAGGCCGTCGACCGTGGCCGAGCCCGCGGTGGGCGCCAACTGGCTGGTCAGCATCCGCAGCAGGGTGGTCTTGCCGGCGCCGTTGAGCCCCAGCAGGCCGATGCACTCGCCGCCGACGATCTCGAACGATACGTCGTCCACCGCCCGCAGCGAACCGAAGTACTTTGACAAATGATTGGTCTTGATCATGGCTCGAGGCGAATTATCTATTGAAAAACACTCCACATGTCAAGCCCCGGATGCGCGATGAACAGGCGGCCCGGCCAGCGGCACCGGGCGGTCGCCCGCCACACCGCAGCGACCAACAATCCGACCCCCGGCGCCTATTCCGGCCGCCGGCCGCAGGTCGCCCAGCAGCAGCATTTCGGCTCAACCGCGCGCCGTCCAGTCCGATATCTAAAAAAGAACCCCCGGACCGGCAGCGGGCCATCCGGGCGCGCGCCGGAGAGGACGGCATGGCGAACGACAGCTATACCAGCGGCGAGGTGGCCCGGCTGTTGGGCATCCCGACCCGCACGGCCCGGCGCTACATCCGCTCCGGGCGCATCCCGGCCGAGCAGAACCCGCTGACCGGCCGCTGGCGCATCAGCCGCGCCGCGCTGGAGGCTTTTCTGGACCGCAGCCGGACCGGCGGCAGCGGCGCTCGGGTGCTGCTGATCAGCGCCCGGCCGGGGCTGGCCGGCCCGGTCGCCGATCTGCTGCACCAGGTCTTGCCCCGGGCCCGGCTGGAGACGGCGGCGGACGCGTTCAGCGCGCTGCTGGAGATCGGCGCCGCGCCGCCGGCCGGTGTGATCGTGGACCTGGACGGCGACAGCGCTGCGGCCGAGCGCCTGATCGCCACCTTGTGCTCGCATCCGCGCACCGCCCGCATCCCGGCCATCCTGCTGGCCGCAGCCGGCCCGGGTGCAACCGCCCGGCTGGTGCAGCCGCCCGGCAGCGACCGGATCGACCTGGCCAGCTTCCAGCGGCTGGCCGGCCTGTTGGCCCGTGGGGTCTAGGGCTCTTCCAGGGCCTGCCAGGCGTCGCGGGCGCGGCGGATGTGGGGGATGGTGATCGATCCGCCGACCACCAGCCCGACGTCCAGCGCCTCGGCCAGCTGGTCGTCGGCCACGCCGGTCTCGCGACAGCGCAGCAGGTGGTAGAGCACGCAGTCGTCGCAGCGCAGCACCAGCGAGGCCACCAGACCCAGCAGCTCCTTGGTCTGCGCCGGCAGCGCCCCGTCCTCGTAGACCCGGGTGTCCATGGCGAAGAAGCGCTTGGTCTGCAGCGTGCCGCGCTGCAGTACCAGCTCGTTCATGCGTTCGCGCTCGCGTCGAAATCGCCCCAGCCGATCCTCGCTCACCGCTCACCTCCGAACCCGAAATTCCCCTGGAAACTTCCGGCTCCGATGATACCATCTGGCGGCGATGGTCCAAGCTGGGAGGAGCGAGCGTGAGCCCGACCGAGTCGAAACCGAACCCCGGTGAGCGAAAGCGACGCCAGCGTCCGCGCCGGCTGCTGCGCGTATTCGGGGTGCTGGGCCTGCTGGGGCTGCTGGCCGCGGGCGGGGCCTACGGCTGGTACCGTTGGGCTGCGGGTTCTGTGGATCCGGCCGCCGGCCCGGTCGACTTCCGCGTGCCCGAGGGCGCCGCGGCCAGTGCGGTTGGCGCGCAACTGGCTGCGGCCGGGCTGCTGCGCAGCGAGCTGGCCTGGAAGATCCACTTCAGGCTGGTCGCGCCGCCGGCGCCCAAGGCCGGACTGCACCGCGTCAGCGCGGCCATGGACGTGCCCGCCCTGGCAGCGGCCCTGGCCGCCCAGCCGCTGGCCGAGGAGATCGAGGTCACCCTGATCGAGGGCTGGCGGCTGCGCGACGCCGATGCGGCGCTGGCCGCCGAGGGCCTGATCGAACCGGGGGCCTACCTCGAGGCGGCCCACCACCCCGAGCGGTTCCGGGTGCCGTTTGCGCTGCAGGCCGACTCGCTGGCCGGCTACCTGCTGCCGGACACCTACCGGGTGGCCGCACCCGAAGGCGAACTGGCGGTCGACCGGCTGATCCAGACCCAGCTCGACGCCTTCTGGAAGCGCTTCGCCGAGCCGCGGGCCGACGAGATCACCGCCAGCGGCCGCAGCCTGCATCAGATCGTGACCATGGCCTCGCTGCTCGAGCGCGAGGAGCCCAAGCCCGAGGTGCGGCCCAAGGTGGCCGGGGTGCTCTACAAGCGGCTGGATTCCGACACCCCGCTGGGCGTCGACGCCACCAGCCGCTTCACGCTGGATAACTGGAACGACCGCCAAGCCTTCTTGCGCCAGCTGCGCAACCCCGACGATCCCTACAACACCCGGCTGCGCCGCGGCCTGCCGCCCGGCCCGATCGGCGCACCCAGCCTGGCCTCGCTCGAGGCCGCGCTACAGCCCGAGAAGAGCCCCTACTGGTACTACCTGCACGATGCGCAGCAGAACATCCACTTCGCCCGCAACGCCCGCGAGCACGAGGCCAACCGCCGCCGCTACGATGTCTGGTAGCCCGGGGCGCCTGCGCAACCCGATTCGGCACCCGCCGGGCCGCAGGCGCGGGATGGAGAGAGGTGGTCTACCCGTCGTCGTCGTCGTAGCCGAGGGCGGCCGGGTAGGAAAGCGGATCGCGGTCGGGGCCGCTGCTCTCCAACTCGCCGGCGTTGGCGCGGCCGGTCAGATCGGTGGCCAGCAACTCGACCGCGGCCTGGTTGTCGTCGTTGACGGCCAGGGCGATCTCGACCTGCAGGCTGAGCCCCTCCTGCTCAAAGAAACGCTTCCACTCGGCCCGCACCACCGCGGCCG
>CAYVQE010000074.1:26787-30007 GCA_964454005.1 uncultured Myxococcales bacterium | reverse complement strand
CGATCCAGACCAGACAGGCGCCCCCGGACATCGTTGACTTTGTCCGTTGCCCTGAGTCGACAGGGGGCCCGATTGACAGGCGTTCCGGCCTTTTGGTAGCCTGCCCGCATGGTTATGGCAAAACACGCAGCTCGCCGGGTGGGTGTGTGGCTCTGTGGCTGCCTGTTGCTGGCAGCGGGGGCGGCCGCGGCCGAGCCCTGGAAGGGAGCGGTGCCGGGCGAGACCAGCCGCAGCCGGATCATCGACAAGTTCGGCGCCCCGTCGCGCGAGATCTCCAAGGGCGGCAAGCTGTCCGACGGCCTGCGCTACGAAGACGAGCAGGCCATCGAGGGGGCGCTGCAGGCCGACTTCTACTTCGACAAGGATCGCAAGCTGTGGCGCATCGACGTCATCCCGGCCCGCGAGCTGAGCCGCGAGCAGGTCATCAGTGTCTACGGTAAAGACTACCGGGAGGGCACCATCGACAGCGGTCTGCGCTACCTGCAGTACAAGGCGAGCGGCCTGACCGTCTTTTTCGAGAAGGACGCGGATCGCGCCAAGGTGTTCCTGTTCACGGCAGCGGACACCGGCTCGGGCCGCTGATGCGCATGCCGGCCGCCGCTGCGCCCACTCCGTCCGCCGATCCGGTTCTGGCGTTCGTCTACGGTCTGACCGGCGGCATCGGCGCCGGCAAGAGCACAGTGGCGGGCATGTTCGCCGAACTCGGGGTGGCCACCTTCGACGCCGACGCCATCGGCCGCCGGTTGCTGGCCGGCGGCGGGCCCGAAGCCCGGACGGTGCTGCAGCGCTGGCCCGGCTGCGCCGCCGCCGATGGCCGTCCGGACCGCCGGGCCATCGCCCGCCGGGTGTTCGGCGACGAAGCCGAGCGCCGCTGGTTGGAGGGCCTGCTCCACCCGGCCATCGAGCGCGAGCTGCGCCGGCAGCTGAACACCGCCAGCGGTCACCGCTGGCCACTGGCCCTGCTGGAAGGAGCGGTGCTGCTCGAGAGCCGCACCCGGTTCGCCCTCGCCGGCGTGCTGGTGGTCTGGGCCCCCGCGGCCGTCCGCCGCCGGCGCGTCCGTGCGCGCGACGGCAGCGATCCGCAGGCGATCGAGCAACGCATCCGGGCCCAGTCGCCCGAATCCGACAAGATCCTGGCGGCCCACGACCTGATCGACAACGCCGGCGATCGGCAGCGCACCCGACGACAGGTGCGCCGCGCCCTGGAACACCTGCTGCAGGAGATCGGAGGCAGCGCATGAGCGACGAGAAAAAGACCGCCCGCAAGACCAGTCGTCCGAAGCCCAAGGCGCCTCGCCGGCGCAGCCGAGCCGGCTCGACCTCGGCCCGCAAGCGCACCGTGCTGGTCACCGGCTATCCGGGCTTCATCGGCAAACGGCTGGTGCGCACCTTGCTCCAACGCGAGCCCAACAGCGTGTTCTACTTGTTGGTCCAGGGCAAGTTCGTCGAGGACGCGCGCCGCATGGTTCGCTCGGCCCGGCGCCAGAAGCTGGATCGGGTCCACATCCTGACCGGCGACATCGCCGACATGCACCTGGGGCTGGCGGCCGACGAGGTCAAAAAGCTGACCCGCGAGCTGACCGACATCTACCATCTGGCGGCCATCAGCTACCTGGGCGTGCCGGACGACTGGATGTGGCAGGTCAACGTGCAGGGCACCGTCAACCTGCTCGAGTTGGCCGAGCAGGCGCCGAAGCTCAAGCGCTTCAACCACGTCTCGACCGCCTTCGTGGCCGGTGACCGCGAGGGGGTCATCACCGAGCAAGAGCTGGAGTGCGACCAGGGTTTTCGCAACCTCTACGAGCGGACCAAGTACGAGTCCGAACGCAAGGTGCGCGCGGCCATGGGGCGGCTGCCGATCTCGATCTACCGGCCCTCGATCGTTGTCGGCGACTCGAAGACCGGCGAAATCGGCCGTTTCGACGGGCCCTACTACCTGGGCATCCTGCTGGTCTCATCACCGCTGGCCGTGCCCCTGCCCCTGCCCGGCGACGGCGGTGCGCCGCTGAACATGATCCCGGTCGACTACGCGGTCGACGCCATCCTGCATCTGAGCCGCGAGCCGCAGGCCGAAGGCCTGACCTTCCACATCGTCGACCCCAACCCCATGTCGGCCCGCTCCGCCTACCAGCTGATCGCCCGCTGCGCCGGCATCCAGGCCAACCGCATCAGCCTGGCCACCGGCCTGCCCCGGGGGCTGCTGACCGGGCTGACCAAGCTGCTGCTCAGCGTGCCCGGCCTGGAGAAGCTCTCGCGCTCTCCGCGGCAGGCCATCGATTACGTCACCAGCATGGCCTTCTACAATAGCGCCAACACCATGCGCCTGCTGCGGCGGACCGACATCGTCTGCCCGCCGTTCGAGAGCTACGCCGACAATCTGGTCGCCTACGTGCGCCGCTACTACGAGGAGCGCCGCCAGCGGCGCGACGCCGAGGACGATCCGCTGGTTTGAGCCGGCGCCCGTCGATCCGGAGCTCCCGCGGGGAACTCCGGATTAATCGGCGTCGATGACCTTCTCCTGCACCAGCTGGGCCAGGATGCGCAGGCCCTCCAGCCGCGGCAGGCCGGTGACGCTCAGGATGTCCTCGTAGCAGGTGTGGCCGTCGATCATCGACAACACGAAACCGGCCCGGTGGTCCAGGTTCAACCAGATGATCTCGTCGCTGGCCATGCGCACCCGGGGCACCGCGTCCAGATCGCCCACCTTCGAGCTGTACATCTTGAGCAGCTCGGCCTCGGCCTCTTCGCGCAGCCGGGCCGCCTCGGCGTGATCCGGCTGCTCTGCCAGGACCTTGTCGAGCAGCTCGACCGCACCCGAGAAGTCGTCCAGCTCGAGCAGGTCGCGGGCCCCGGTCATCCAGCTGGCGACACCGGTTGCGGCCTCCGGCTCGGTCACCGGCTCGGTCACCGGCTCGGCCGCCGGAGGCTCCTCGCCGGCCACCAGGTCCAGGGCCGAGCCGGTGCCGGCGGCCGGTGACCCGGTGTCCGGGCCGAATCGATCCGCGGCGCCCGGCTCGGATTGGGCCTCGCTGAACGGCGGCGTCGGATCGATGATCAACCGCTGCTGGTCGGACTCCGGCGCGGCCGGACCGCTCAGGCTGGCGCCCCAACCGTCTACCGCGCCGTCTACCGCGGCGGGCGCGGCAGCCGCCGGCGGATCGGCCGTCTCCGGGGCGGGCGGCGGCGCCGGTTCGGCCATCTCCGGGGCGGGCGGCGGCGC
>CAYVQE010000074.1:0-26687 GCA_964454005.1 uncultured Myxococcales bacterium | reverse complement strand
GGGCGGCGGCGCCGGTTCGGCCATCTCCGGGGCGGGCGGCGGCGCCGGTTCGGCCGTCTCCGGGGCGGGCGGCGGCGCCGGTTCGGCCGGGGACGCACCACCGGGCTCGGAATCCGGTCGGGCCGGCAGGGTGGACGACTGGATCTGCTCCACCCGTTCGCCCGCTTCGGCGTCCCCGCCGGCCGCGGGCTCGGGGCCCAGCTCGGGGGGCTTTTCCCAGACCCCCGAATCGGCGGCACCCGCCGCACCGGCGTCCGCCGGCACACCCCCCGGGTCGGCCGCCACCGGCGGCGCCGCCTGGTCGGCTGGCGCGCGTGGTTCCGCGGCCGGTGGCGGCGTCTCCGGCTGGGGTGTGGCCGGGGGCGTCTCCGCCGCTTGTGGCTGGGGCGGCGCCGGAGACGACTTGCCCTCGGCGGCGTAGAGATCGCCCCAGATGTTGACCTGCGGCCGCACCGGCTGGATGAACCCGGATTGGGAGTCTTGACGCTGCTCGGGAGCCGGCTCCGGCGGGCTCTCGGGCACCGGCGCCCGCGGCGGCTCGGCCGGCCCCGGCGTGCGCGGTCGCGAAGCGCCCGGGGGCTCGGCCTCGACCGTGGTCTCGCCGGTCGATTCCGCGGGCGCCTCCACGGTGATCTCCCCACTGGAGCCGGCGAAGGGATCGGAGCCCTCGTCCGGCCGGTAGGGCTCGGCGCGCTGCTGGGCGTTGGGGGCCCAGTTCTCCTCGACGAAACGGATGTATTCCAGCGCCCGCGGATTGTTCGGATCCATCGTGAGCACCTGCCGCCAGGCGGCCAGCGCGCGCTGCACCTCGCCCAGACCGTAGTGCGACAGGCCCTGATCGAGCAGGGCGCGGATGTGTTCGTTCTCGGCCGTCATGAAGAGCTGCCCGGTCCCTCTTTGCGCGCCGCCAGCGTTCGGAAGGTGGCCTGGGTGCGCTCGAGCCCTTCGATGCTCTCGTTCAGCTTCTCCAGGTCGTGGCGTTCGATGGCCCGCTCGGCCCGCTGCATCGAGGCCTCGGCCTTCTGGATGGCGTCGCCGCCGAAGGAGGAAGCGGCGATGACCTCCTGGACGTTGGGCATCAAGTTGCGGATCTCGCCCATCAGCGCCTGGGCGCTGGACTTGGTCTTGTCGAACTGCTCGTCCTCGGCGGCGGCCAGCAGGTAGTCTTGGTTCTCCTCGGCCATCCGCTCGATCTCTTGTTCGGTCAGGCCGCTGGTGGCGGTGACCACGATCGACTGCCGGCGACCGGTCTCCAGATCCTTGGCCGAGACGCTGACGATGCCGTCGGCCGAGATATCGAACGAGACCTCGACCTCCACCTCGCCGCGCGGGGCCTCGCGCAGCCCGGTCAGGATGAACTCGCCGAGCAACTCGTTCTCCGAGGCGACCTTGCTCTCGCCCTGGAAGACCATGATCTTGACCGAGGTCTGGCCGTCCTTGACCGTGGTGAAGATGTGGCTGGCCGTGGTCGGCACGGTGGTGTTGCGCTCGATCAGGGTCTGGAAGTAACCGCCCACGATCATGATGCCCAGCGAGTGCGGGGTCACGTCCAGCAACAGGGTCTCGGCCTTCTTCTCCGGCGTTTCCATGACCAGGGCGTAGCCCTGGATGGCGGCGCCGAGCGCCACCACCTCGTCCGGATGGACGTTGCGCGACGGGTCGCAGCCGAAGTACCTGGCCACCTCGCGGTGGACCAGCGGCATGCGGCTCTGACCGCCGACCATGATCACGTCCGAGATGTCACCGGGCTTCATCCCGGCGTCGCGCAAGGTCTTTTCACAGATCTCGACCGTGCGCTCGACCAGGTCCACCGTCAGCTCCTCGAGCTTCGAGCGCGACAGCAGCTTCTGGAAGTGCAGCGTCTTGTTCTTGCCGGCGCTGTAGAGGAAGGGCAGGTTGATCTCGACCTCGTTCTGGAAGCTCAGCTCGCACTTGGCCTTCTCGGCCGCGTCCTTGATGCGCTGCATGGCCATCGGGTCGCCGCGCGGATCGACGTCGTTCTCCTTGGCGAAGGCGAATACCAGCCAGTCGGCCACCCGCTGGTCGAAGTCCTCGCCGCCGAGGAAGGTGTCGCCGGCGGTGGCGATGACCTCGAACACGCCGGTGCCGATCTCGAGCAGCGAGATGTCGAAGGTGCCGCCGCCGAGATCGTAGACCGCCACCCGTTTTTCCATCTGCTTGCCGAAGCCGTAGGCCAGCGAGGCCGCTGTCGGCTCGTTGATGATGCGCAGCACGTCCAGCCCGGCGATGCGGCCGGCGTCCTTGGTGGCCTGGCGCTGGCCGTCGTTGAAGTAGGCCGGCACCGTGATCACCGCCCGCTTGCAGGCCACGCCGAAGTACTCGTCGGCCACCCGCTTCATCTCGGTCAACACCATGGCCGAGATTTCAGGCAGGCTGAACACCTCGTCGCGCAGCTGCACCCGCACGTCGTTGTGCGGCCCTTCCGCCAAGCTGAAGGGCAGGCTCTCGCGGGCGGTCTGGACCAGCTCGCTGTCCCACTTGCGGCCGATGTAGCGCTTGGCCGCGTGGACGGTGTTGCCGGGGTTGGTCACCGCCTGGCGCTTGGCCAGGTAGCCCACCAGCCTGCGCCCGCCGGCGGTGATCGACACCATCGATGGGGTGGTCCGGTAGCCGCCCTTGTTGGCGATGACCATCGGCACCCCGTCCTCCACCACCGCCACACAGGAGTAGGTGGTGCCCAGATCGATTCCCAGGACTCGTTCCATGCGCTCTCCCGCCACGCAAGCCCTACGGCTTCTTGCGCAGCTCCTTGACCTTCTCCTGGGCCCGTTCATCGAACGGGTTGAGTTGCAGGTAGCGGTTGTACTCGCGCAGAGCGTTCTTGTGCATGTCCAGCGCCAGGTAGAGATCGGCTGCGACCTTGAGAAACTCCGAACTCTCTGAGTCGATCTGCACCGCCTTACGGGCGAAGCCCAGGGCCGTCTTCAGATCGCGCCGCTGCGCCAGCATCATCGCCGCGGCCCGGTGCAGCGCCCGCGGCTCCTCGGGGTGGAGCTCGATGGCGGCCAGGTAGGCCTCCAGCGCGCCCTCCTCGTTGCCCATCGACTCCTCGTAGCGGCCGCGCTTGTACTCGTTCTCGGCCCGGATGGCGTCGGCCTTGGGCCCCAGGTTCTCGATCAGCTCAGCCACCTCGGGGTTGTCCGGATCCAGCGCCTGGGCCAGTCGGGCGCTGTTGGCCGCATTGACGATATTGTTGGCTTCGCGGTATTTTTTGGCGTCCTCGATGTGGCGCCGGGCCTGGGCCTTGCGCTGGGCCATGGGCATGCGCTTGAGCAGCCGGCGGCGGCGCTCGGCGCGCAGGTCTTCGTCGCGGCGGGCCTGCTGCTTCTTGCGCTCGTCCTCGACCTTCTCTTCGGGCGTGGGCTCGTAGGGCAGGGTCTTGTCGTAGGCGGCCCGCTTCTGCTCGTTCGACAACACCTCGTAGGCGGTCGAGATCAGCTTGAACAGCACGTTGATCTTGGAGGTGAACGAGCCGATGTCCTTGCGGAAGTAGGTGTCCGGGTGGAACTCCTTGGAAACCCGGAAGTAGGCCCGCTTGACCTCCTTGGTATCGGCCCGCCGGTCGAGGCCCAGCAGCTCGTAGTGATTCAACGAATCGCGCCGGGCGTAAAGCGACAGGATGCGCTTCTGGGCAGCCAGCGGCAGATCGATGTCCGGCTCGAGCGCATCCGGTTCGATCCCGTCGTCCGCCCCGCCGGCAGCCGCGGGTTCGTCCGCGCCGGCCCCGTCCGCACCCAGCAGCAGGATGCCCTGGTCGGCCAGCCGGGCGAACAGGCCGAGCGCCGCCTCGCGCTTCATGCCCGAGGCCTTGACCAGGGCGTCGATGCTGCTGGCGCCGTCGATCCGCGACAGCAGAAAGCCTTCCTCGGGGGACAGATCCAGGCCCTGCCAGCTCAAGTCGGGCTTGAGCCGGGGCACCGCTTCGGGATCGATTGCGGCCGTGCTCCGCTCCGACACCACGCACCTGCTCTCCCCGGGGCCGGGCAGCCGCCCCCGTTACGCCAACCCCGTGCAACTAGCCCGATCCATTATCCTTTACAGATTCACAAAGTCAAGCTGGGGCCGGGCAAGCCCGGGCGCGGCGATGGCGGCAGAGCGAGCCCGGCGAGGCCCGTCCGCTCGGGGCGGCGTCCGTTTTTGACGGAGGTGCGCTGCTACAGGATGTAGCGGCTCAGGTCCTGATCCTCGACGATGTCCTTCAGCGCATCGTCCACCGCGGCCACGTCGATGCGCACGGTCTGGCCGCCGATCTCGGGCGCCTTGAACGACAGCTCATCGAGCAGCTTCTCCATCACCGTGTGCAGCCGGCGGGCGCCGATGTTCTCGGTGCGCTCGTTGACCTCGGCCGAAATCTGGGCCACCCGCTCCAGCGCCTCGGGGGCGAACTCCAGCCGGATGCCCTCGGTCTCCATCAGGGCCACGTACTGGCGCACCAGCGCGTTGCGCGGCTCGGTCAGGATGCGCAAAAAGTCATCGCGGGTCAGGCTGTCGAGTTCGACCCTAATCGGAAACCGCCCTTGCAGCTCGGGGATCAGATCCGAGGGCTTGGCGATGGTGAAGGCCCCGGCGGCCACGAACAGGATGTGCTGGGTGCTGACCATGCCGTACTTGGTCGCCACCGTACAGCCCTCGACCACCGGCAGCAGATCGCGCTGCACGCCCTCGCGCGACACGTCCGGACCCTTGCCGCTGTCACGGCCGACCACCTTATCGACCTCGTCGATGAAGATGATGCCGGACTGCTCGGCCCGCTGCAGCCCTTCGCGCACCACGGTGTCCTTGTCGACCAGCTTCTGGGCTTCCTCGGCCGTGAGCAGCTGCAGCGCCTCGGGCACCTTGACCTTGCGCTTCTTGGTCTTTTTGGGGAAGAGGTTGCCGAGCATGTCCTGCATGTTCATGTTCATCTCCTCCACCCCGGAGGTGGAGAAGACCTGCATCGATGGAAAACCGGACAGCGAGTCGGGCACCGTCAGCTCGACCTCGCGCTCGTCCAGCTTGCCGTCGCGCAGCATCTTGCGGAACTTCTCGCGGGTCGAGCTGTCGCCGGCCGCGGCCGGTGCGGCCCCTTGGTCGTCGAGCTGACCGAGGCTGGAAGGCGCCACCGCCCCCTGGGGCCGATCCTCGTAGCCCCCGCTGGGCCGGGGCGGCACCAGGATGTCGAGCAGGCGCTGCTCGGCCAGCTTCTGGGCCTGGTGCTCGACCCGCCGGGTCTCCTCGTCGCGGACCAGCTTGACCGCCACCTCGACCAGATCGCGGATCATCGACTCCACGTCGCGGCCGACGTAGCCGACCTCGGTGAACTTCGAGGCCTCGACCTTCATGAACGGCGCCTGGGCCAGGCGGGCCAGCCGGCGGGCGATCTCGGTCTTGCCCACCCCGGTTGGCCCGATCATGACGATGTTCTTGGGCGCGATCTCATCGCGCAGATCCTCGGGCACCCGCTGGCGGCGCCAGCGGTTGCGCAGGGCGATGGCCACGGCGCGCTTGGCCTGATGCTGGCCGATGATGTAGCGGTCGAGTTCGGAGACGGTCTCGCGCGGGGTGAAGGCATTCAGGTTCTGACCCGTAGTCGGTGTCATCGTTCAGTCCTCTCGGCGCTCGCCGAGCTCCTCGACGACCAGCTCGGCGTTGGTGTAGACGCACAGCTCGGCCGCGATGGCCATGGCCTCGCGGACCACCTGGCCGGCGTCGAGTTCGGTGTGGCGCACCAGTGCCTCGGCCGCCGCCTGGGCGTAAGGGCCGCCGCTGCCGATGGCCATCACCCCACGGTCGGGCTCGATGACGTCGCCGGTGCCCGAGATCAGCAGGATGCGCTCGGCATCGGCCACCAGCAGCATGGCCTCGAGCCGGCGCAGCATGCGATCGGTGCGCCAGTCCTTGGCCAGCTCCACCGCCGCGCGCACCAACCCGCCGCTGTATTGCTTGAGCTTGGCCTCGAACTTCTCGAACAGGGTCAAGGCGTCGGCCGTGCTGCCGGCGAAGCCGGCCAGCACCGCGCCGTCGAGCAGCGTGCGCACCTTGCGGGCGCTGTGCTTGACCACCAGCTGATTCATCGAGACCTGGCCGTCGCCGGCCATGACGGTGGCGTCGCCGCGGTGAACGGCCAGAATGGTGGTGCCGTGCATCGGTTCCATGATCATCCTTCCGCATCCCGATCGGCTTGCTCGACCGGATCGGTTCGCTTGCGCCGGGCGCGCGGATGGGCGCGGTCGTAGACTTCGATCAAGTGCTGCACGTCGACGTGGGTGTAGGTTTGGGTGGTCGACAGCGAAGCGTGGCCCAGCAGCTCCTGGATCGAACGCAGGTCGGCTCCGGCGCTCAACAGGTGGGTGGCAAAGGCGTGACGCAACCCGTGCGGGCTGATGTCGTACAGAATGCCGGCCTGTACGATGCGCTTGTCGAGCAGGCGGCGCACCGAGCGCGCCGAGAGCCGGCCGCCGAACCGGTTGAGGAACACCGCCCGCGGATCCGGCTGCCGCGCGCCGGCCAGCAGCCGATCGCGGACCGGTCGGTAGGTGCGCAGGGCCTCGCAGGCCGGCCGGCCCAGCGGAACCAGCCGCTCCTTGCCGCCCTTGCCCAGTACCCGCACCCGGCGCTCATCCAGCTCCAGGTCGTCCCAGTCGAGCCCCACCAGCTCCGACACCCGCAGCCCGGCACCGTAGAGCACCTCGAGCAGGGCCCGATCGCGCAGCTCGAACGGCCCGTCGCCCTGCGGCGCGGCCAGCAGGGCCAGCACCTCCTCGGGGTCCAGGTGCACCGGCAGCCGCTTGTCGGTCACCGGCAGGCGGATGCGCTGGGCCGGGTCGGCCTCCAGCCAGCGGCGCCGGACGGCAAAGCGGTAAAAGCCGCGAATGGCCGACAACTGGCGCGAGACCGAGCGCACCGCGATCTGGCGGTGGCGCAGCCCGAGGAACGAGCGCAGGTCATCGACCTTCGCCTCCAGCAGCGCCCGGCCGCGATCGGCCAGAAACGCGCGCAGCTGCTCCAGGTCACGGTCGTAGGCGCGCACCGTTCGTTCGGCTAGCCGGCGCTCGGCGGCCAGATGCTCCAGGTAGGCCGCCAGCGGATCCTGGGGAACCGCGGCTTCGCTCATGGCTGTCCAATCTGCATCCGCCGGCGGCGTTGTCAAGAGCGACGCGCCGCCAGCCGCAGCTGCTCGGCCAGCCGCTTCAGATCGGCCGGCAACGGCGCCTCGAAGTCGAGCCACGCGCCGCTGACCGGATGGGCGAAGCCCAACCGCCAGGCGTGCAGGGCCTGGCGCTCGGGCACCAGGTCCAACGGCAAACCGCGCAGCCGGCTGCCGCCGTAGAGCTTGTCGCCCAGCAAAGGGTGGCCGGCATCGGCCAGGTGGACCCGAATCTGGTGGGTGCGGCCGGTCTCCAGCCGCAGCTCCAGCTCGAGCGCCTCCCAGGCGCCGCCGCGGTGGCGGGCGCTGACCCGGTAGTGGGTGACCGCCCGCTTGCCGCCGGCCACCCGCGACGAGAAACGCTTGCGGTGGACCGGATGGCGGCCGTAGCCGGTGTCGAAAGTGCCCGCCGCGGCCAGCTCCGGGGCATCGGCTCTGCGGGCCGACCAGGCCCGGTAGGTCTTGGCCACCCGCCGCTGCTGGAACTGCGCCGACAGGTGCTGGTGGGCCCGGTCGTTCTTGGTCACCACCAACAGTCCCGAGGTATTGCGGTCCAGCCGATGGACGATGCCAGGTCGCTCCACGCCGCCGATGCCGCTGAGATCGCGGCAGTGCTCGAGCAGCGCGTTGACCAAGGTGCCGTCCGGGCTGCCCGGCGCCGGATGGACCACCAGCCCGGCCGGCTTGTCGACCACCACCAGCTGGGCATCCTCGTACACCAGGTTCAGCGGAATGGCTTGCGGTTGCGGCTCGGCCGGCCGGGGCGGCGGCTCGATCACCTCGATCCGCTCGCCTGCCCGCACCCGGTAGGCGGCTTTCTCGCTGCGGCCGCCGACCAGCACGCTGCTGTCGTCGATCAGCTTCTGCAGGTATGAGCGCGAGCGATCCGGCAGGTTGGTGACCAGGAAGCGGTCCAGGCGCTGTCCGGCCGATTCGGGATCGACCACCAGGGTGCGCCGGTTCACCAGATCTTCGACTTGATGTGGCCCTTGGACTTGACCACGATGTCCACGATGGCCCGGTCGTAGTAGTTGCTTGTATCGTACAAATCAGGGCTTACGCGGCTCTTGTACAACTCGCGGCCCTCGTCGATCTCGTCCTGGAGCACATCGAACACGTTGTCGTTCTCGATCCCCTCGATGATCTTCTCCTCGTTGTACAACGACAGATCCGATGCGATCGCGCGTGCCAGGCGAATGGCGGCTTCAGGCGTCGTGATCTGTGGTGGGGGCATCGCGCACCACCTCCCTCAGGTTGCATGGCTGCCCCATGGTTATCAAAAACCGCCGGAATGTCAAGAAGAAGGCCCAGATGAGCGCCGGGTCGAGCCGGCGCAAGCCCATTGACCGGCGGCCGGGCTTGTCTGTATCATCGCCCCCGATGGCGACAAACCGCATCCACAACTGCGAGATCGTCGACGAGATCGGCGCCGGTGGCATGGCCGTGGTCTACAAGGCGGTGCAAAACTCGCTCAACCGGCCGGTGGCGATCAAGGTGCTCAAGGATGATTTTGCCAACGATACCCAGTTGGTGGCGCGCTTCATCCGCGAGGCCACCTCGCTGGCCGCGCTGCAGCACGAGAACATCGTCCACATCTTCGACTTCGTCAAAGAGGACGACTCCTACAAGATGGTCATGGAGTACGTCGAGGGCATCGATCTGTTCGACCTGCTGGAAAAGGTCCACCACCTGCCGCCGGTCGTGGGCGCCCTGATCGGGCTCGGGGTGGCCAACGCGCTGGAGTACGCCCACTACCGGGGCATCATCCACCGCGACATCAAGCCGTCCAACATCATCCTTTCGCGCATGGGCGAGGTCAAGCTGATGGACTTCGGCATCGCCCGGGACGAGAACCTTGGAGATCTGACCCGGCCGGGCACCTCGTTGGGCACCCCGGCCTACATGTCGCCGGAGCAGGTGATGGGCGTGCGCATCGACTTCCGCTCGGACCTGTTCTCCTTCGGCATCGTGCTCTACCAGATGCTGACCGGGATCAAGCCCTTCAGCGAAGGCGGCGGCAAGAGCATCATGCACAAGATCCTCAACGCCGAGTTCATCCGACCGCGGCGGATCAACCCCAACATCCCGCGCCGCCTCGAACGGATCATCCTGCGCTGCCTGGCCAAGGAGCCGCTGGATCGCTGGTCGTCGACCGGCGACATGCGGCGCGAGATCGAGGCCTTCGTCAACCGGCGGGTGCGCATCCATTACGCCGGCCGGCTGCTGGTCTACCTGTTCCACAACAAGCTGATCAACCGCGACGAGGCCGAGACCTTCGTCTCCAGCGACCTGCTGGCGGATCGGGAACTGGAGCGCGAGGACGCTGGTCTGCCGCCGCCGCTGAGGCTGGGCACCATCGCCAAGGTCCAGGGTGCGCTGGGCGCAGCCGTGATCCTGTGGCTGCTGGTGGTCCACGTCATCGCCAGCTTGTCGGCTGCTCAGGCCTCGACCCAGCCGGTGGCCGGGCCGCCGGGGGTGCTCAAGGTGGTGGCCTGGCCCTGGGCCGAGATCTACATCGACGGCGCCTACGTCGAGACCACGCCGGTGGCCCGCTCGTTTTCGCTGCGCCCCGGTGTTCACGAGGTCACGCTCAAAAACCCCCACTACCAGACGGTCCAGCGCAAGGTGCTGATCGAATCGGCCCGGCCCAAAAAGATCAAGGTGGAGCTCGAACGCCGCCGCGATTGAGGCCGCCCCTGGAGGAACCCACCGATGGGCAGAACCGGATCGCCGATGCGTTCGGTCGTCGCCGCCGGCTGCGGCCTGCTGCTGCTCGTCTTGCTGGCGCCGGAGGCGGCCGCGCTGCGCTACAAGCCCCAGCCGGACGAGAGCCTTGGCCACATCTCGCGCATCCACTACGGCACGGCCAAGAAGAAGATCTACCTGATGGCCGCCAACCGCATCACCGACCCGGCCCAGGTGGCCAAGCGCCGCACGCTGTGGATCCCGACCGTCTGGAAGTACCGCCTGCGCCGCGGCGACGATCTGGCGCGCCTGGCGCGCAAGTACCTGAAGGCCCCCAAGCGAGCCGACTTCCTGATGTGGCTGAACCAGATCGAGAACCCGCGCGACCTGGATGTGGGCTCGCTGATCACCATTCCCTTCCTGCTCCGCCACCGGGTCCAGGAGGGCCAGACCATGGTCGCCGTGGCCCGGCGCTACTACTTCAAGGCCAAGCTGGCCGGGCTGCTGCGCAAGTTCAACGACAAACGCACCAACGCCCTCGAGCCGGGCGAGATCATCCTGGTGCCGATCTACGACCCCGAGATCACCACCGCCAAGGTCAAGGAGCGCATCGGCCGCTACCGGCAGCAGGTGGCCAAGGCGGCGCGGGAGGCGCGCGAGCGGGCCAAGCGCCGGGCTGCCGCCCGGGCCCAGGAGCGGACGGCCGAGGATGCCGAGCCGGCGGCGGGCGAGCAGCCGGACGCGCCGGACGCGAGCGACGAAGCCGAGCAGGTGGCCGCCGCCGTCACCGGGGATGCCGAAGCGGACGGGGACGCTGCGCAGCCCGATGCCGCGGCCGAGGAGCCGGCGGACAGCCCGCCCGCGCAGGCCGAGCTGGTCGAGCAGGCCTACGGGCTTTACCGCGACGGCGAGTACGAGTTGTCCCGGGCCAACCTGAGGCGGGCGCTGGAGAGCGACAAGCTGTCCCGCGACGACGAGGCCGAGGCCCGCGAGGTGCTGGCCCACTGCCTGGTGGCCCTCGGCAAGGTCAAGCAGGCCGAGCACGAGTTCGTCCGGCTGCTGATGATCGCGCCCGACCGCACCCTGGATCCGGTAACCACCTCGCCCAAGGTGCTCGAGGTCTTCCGCCGCGCCCGCGGCTCGCGCTGAGCCCGAACCGGCCCGGTCCGTCGTTCCGGATCCTCCGTCCGTTCAGTCGGACGATCGGCCGCGTTGTTTCTTCTTCTGCTGCTCTTTCTGCTTCTCGGCGGTCTCGAACACCAGCAGGTAGGGCACCGCCGGCCGGCCGGCGGCATCGCGGAAGGCGTCCAGCTCGCCGCGGTTGAGCCACATGGCATAGCTGTGTCCGGGCTTCAGCGCCACCGGCAGCACCACCGTGCGGCCGTCTTCCAGAAAGCGCGGCTGACCCCTGGTCTCCGGGAACGTGTCCGCGCTGACCTGGACGAAAGACCACATCTTCTCGGTCTTCATCTTCTTGGAGAAGGTCACCTCGATTTGCTTCAAACCCGGATCGACGTCGACCGCGCCGGCGCAAGGCACGGTCTCGACCACCACCGGCGGCAGATCGGCCACCCCCGGCCCGGCTGCGGCCGGCGCGGCCGCCAGCGCCATCGAGACCAAGCCGGCCACCAGTGAAATCGTCGCTTTCATGCATCCCTCCCGTTTTTTTCGACCGATCGCACCCGCAGGGTCCGCAGTCGATTGATGGCCGCGGCCAGCTCCAGGCCGCGGAAGGCGGCGTAGTCGCCGCGGGGGTGGCGATCGAGCGCGTCCAGGCCCTGCTCGGCCACCAGCCGCATCACCTCGGCCACCACCGCGGCCAGCCCGCGCCGGCCGTCCATGAAGCGGGTGGCCAGCTGGATGGCATCACCGATGGCCCGCGTCTGGCCGGGGTCGACCAGCTGCTCCAGCGCGCCCAGATCGATCTCGTGGCGGCCGAAGACGATGGTGTCCAGCCCGCGGGCGGCGATCTTGACCGGCCGCTTGCCGCGGCGCGGGTCGAAGCTGTCGGCCAGCGGCACCCGGTCGCGGATCGGCCCGAAGCGGTCGCCGCCCTCCGGCCGGCGTCGGCTGCGGAAACGCTCGGCGATGGCCCGGGCCCGCTCGGTCACGTCGTAAGGCTGGTAGGTGTCCATGCGGATCACCCGATCGGCCACGTCGAAGTAATCGCCCGAGCCCCCGATGACCAGCACGCTGGACACGCCGTGCTCGTCGTAGAGCTGGCGCACCTTGTCGAGAAAGGGGGTGATCGGCTCGCGGTCGGCGGCCACCAACTGCTGCATGCGGTGATCGCGAATCATGAAGTTGGTGGCCGAGGTGTCCTCGTCGATCAACAGGCTGCGCGCGCCGGCGGCCAGGGCCTCGACGATGTTGGCCGCCTGCGAGGTCGATCCGCTGGCGTCCTGGCTGCAGAAGGCTGCGGTCGAGCGCCCCAGCGGCAACTCGCCGATGAAGGCCGAGATGTCGACCCGCTCGACCCGGCGGCCGTCCTCGGCCCGGATCTTCTGGGTCGCCGGCTCGCTGACCACCAGCTCGCGGCCATCGCCCGGCCGGTGGGCGTAGATTCCTTGTTCCAGGGCTTCGAGCAGGGTCGACTTGCCGTGGTAGCCACCGCCGGCGATCAGGGTCACCCCGCGCGGCAGACCCATGCCGGTCACCCGCCCGGCGTTGGGCAGCCCGACCTCCAGCCGCAGGCTGCCGGGCGCCCGGAAGGCCAGCGCCTGCTCGGCATCCATCGGTCGCGGGTCGACGCCGCTGCGCCGCGGCAGCAGCGCGCCGTCGGCCACGAAGGCCAGCAGACCCAACCCGTCGAGCTGCTCGCGCAGGGCCGCGGCGTCCTCGGCGCAATCGACATGACGCCGCAGCGCTTCCGCATCCAGCCGTTCGGCGATCAGGGCGGCGTCGACGATGCGCACCAGGTCGGTGCAGAACATCTCCCGGGCCTGCCGCCCGGCCACCCGGCGGCCGAACGCCGGCAGCCCGACCACGAAACGGGCCTCGACCCGCCGCTCATCGAGCACCACCGAAGACCGCTCCAGCAACTCCTGTCCGGGACGCTCGATGGCGATCAGGCCGCTCTTGCCCGAGCCCCGCCCCCGGCCCCCGCCCCGTTCGGAACTCCGGTCTCCAGCCTGGCCCGCCGACCGCCGGCAGGCGGCGGCGAAGCGCCGGGCGATGAAATCGCGCAGCCCGATCGTGCGCGGTTTGTTGGCGAACAGCCCAGGATCGAAGCCGGCCCGCGCCTGATCGACGCGGACCCGCACCCGGCTGGGTGCGGCGAAGGGATCGCCCTGGGCGTGATCGAGCAACAGCGTGAAACCGTCGAAGTCCCAGGCGCCTTCGAGATCCCGGTAGGCCTTGTAGCCGCGACCGTCGATCCGCTGCAGCTCCCGCTCGAAGTCCCGTCGCGTATTCATGCCCCACAGACTCGGTGCCCGTCCCGGCCCTGTCAAGCCGCCGAACCCGATTTGCGGCCCAGGACGGGACACAGCCGCGGGACTGCGTTAGAATCCGGATCGGAGCGAACCCGACGCGGGAGGTTGCGATGACATCCGGAAAGCTCGGACTACTTTGGTTGACGCTGGCCGCCGGCGCGCTGTCGGCCGGACCGGCCGCCGGCCAGGTCTGCGGCGACGGCGTGCTCGACATGGACGAGAGCTGCGACGACGGCAATACCGCGCCCGGCGACGGCTGCGACGGCCAGTGCAGCATCGAGATCGGCTGGGGCTGCCGGGGCGAGCCCAGCCTGTGCGGCCACCTGGCCACCTACGGCGCTCTGGTCATCACCGAGGTCATGGCCGATCCTGACTGCGTAGCGGACGCGGCCGGCGAGTGGATCGAGATCCACAACGCCTCGGCGTCCGCCCTCCAGGTGCGCGGCTGGCTGCTGGCCGACGCGTTGCACCAACACGTGATCGACGCCGATCTGGAGCTGGCCGCGGGCGCCCGGGCGGTGCTGTGCATCGACGGCGACCCGGGCAACAACGGGGGGGTGACCTGCGACGCCACCTGGTCGGGGTTCAACTTCAACAACGGCGCCGACACGGTGGCGTTGATCGATGCCGAAGGGACCACCGTCGACGAGGTATTCTACGACGACGCCGCCGACTACCCACCGCTGACCGGCGCCGCCCTGTCGCTGGAGCCCGGGACCGACGCCGACGGCAACGACCTGGCCGCCAACTGGTGCGCCGCGCCCGAGGTCATACCCGGCGGTTGCGGCGACACCGGCAGCCCCGGCGCGGTCAACCCGCCCTGCCCCGACTGCCCGGACGCGGACGGCGACGGCTACAACGACGAATCTTGCGGCGGGGACGACTGCGACGACGGCAATCCCGATATCAATCCCGGCGCCACCGAGATCTGCAACAACGGCCTGGACGACGATTGCGACGGCGCCACCGACACCGACGACGGTGACTGTCCGGTGGGGCCGGTGTGCGGCGACGGCGCTCTCGGAGGCGAGGAGACCTGCGACGACGGCAACACCGCGCCCGGTGACGGCTGTTCCGAGATCTGCGCGGTGGAGACCGGCTGGGGCTGCAAGGGCCAGCCCAGCCTGTGCGGCCGGTTGGCCGCGGCCGGCGATCTGATCATCACCGAGATCCAGCCCGATCCCGACTGCGTCAGCGACGATCGCGGCGAATGGGTCGAGATCCACAACGCTTCCGGGGCCGAGCTGCAGCTGCGCGGCTGGACCCTGGCCGACACCGGCCACGAACAGATACTGGATGCCGATCTGCCGCTCGGCGCCGGCGCGGTGGCGGTGCTGTGCCGCGATGCCGATCCGGCCGGCAACGGCAACATCCCCTGCGATGCGGTCTGGACCGGCTTCAACTTCAACAACGGCACCGACAGCGTAATTCTGCGCGACCCGGCCGACATCGTCATCGACCGCGTCGACTACGACGACGGCGCCGGCTTTCCCTACCAGGCCGGCGCGGCGATGTCGCTCGAGCCCGGTACCGCGGCGGCCGACAACGACACCGCCGCGCCGTGGTGTACCGCCTTCGAGGCCGTGGCCGGCGGCTGCGGCGACCTGGGCACTCCGGGCGCGGTCAACCCGCCCTGCGCCGCCGCCGCCGAATGCGGCGACGGGTGGCTCGGAGGCGATGAAGCCTGCGACGACGGCAATCTGCTGCCCGACGATGGCTGTGCGGCCGACTGCACCGTGGAGGTGGGCTACGCCTGCATGGGCGAGCCCAGCCTATGCGGTACGGCGGCGAGCGCTGGGGAACTCGTCATCACCGAGATCCTCTACGACCCCGACTGCGTGGCCGACGACGCCGGCGAATGGGTCGAAGTCTTCAACCCGACCGGCCAGACCCTGCAGCTCAAGGGCTGGACCCTAACCGATGCCGGCGCCGCCCACCGCTTCGAAGACTTTTTGGCGGTGCCGGCTGGGGGGTTCGCCGTGCTGTGCTCCAACGGCGACCCGCTCACCAACGGCGGGGTCAGCTGCCAGGGCGTCTACGGCGGGCTCAGCTTCAACAACGACGGTGATGCGGTGGTGCTGCGCGCCCCGGATGATGTGCTGGTCGACGAGGTGAGCTACGACGGCGGGGGCAGCTTCGTCGACCCGACCGGCGCTGCGCTGGCCCTGGAACCGGGCACCGACGCGGCGGCCAACGACGACGGGGCCAACTGGTGCGCTGCGACCGATGCCATCCCGGGCGGTTGCGGTGACCTGGGCAGTCCCGGGAGGGTCAACGGGCTGTGCCCGGAACCCTGCCCCGACGGTGACGGCGACGGCTACCAGGACATCGCCTGCGGCGGCGACGATTGCGACGACGCCGACCCGGACGTCTCGCCGGCGGCCGCCGAGGACTGCCTCAACGGGGTCGACGACGACTGCGACGGCCTGGTGGACTTCGACGATCCGGACTGCGACGGCCAGATCGTGTGCGGCGACGGCCTGGTGGCCGGCGCCGAGGCCTGCGACGACGGCAATATCATCGATGGCGACGGGTGCAGCGCCGACTGCCAGGTCGAGCCGGACTCCGCCTGTCTGGCCGGCAGCGAGCCGAGCCTCTGCGGCCACACCGCCGACCCCGGCGAGATGGTGTTGACCGAGCTGATGATCGACCCTGACTGCACCGACGACGAGACCGGTGAATGGCTCGAGATCCGCAACGCCACCGATCGCACCGTGCAGCTGCGGGCCTGGAGCGTGGGCGACGGCGACGACAGCGCCGTGATCGAGACCAGCCTGCGGTTGCGCGCCGGCGAGCTGGCGGTGCTGTGCGCCAACGCCGACCCGGCGCTAAACGGCAATGTGGTCTGCGACGCCACCTATGCGGGCATCCGCTTCAACAACGCCGGCGAATCGGTCTTGCTGAGCGATCCGACCGGACTGCTGATCGACGGCGTCGACTACGACGGCGGCGCCACCTTCCCCCACACGCCCGGAGCAGCCATGAGCCTCGACCCCGGCCTTGACGCCGCCGCCAACGACGACGGCGCCAACTGGTGTCCGTCCCCGGAGCCGATCCACGACGGCTGCGGCGACCTGGGCTCGCCAGGTTTGAGCAATCTGGAGTGCCCGGACTGCGTCGACGCCGACGGCGATGGGTTCTTCGACGCCGCCTGCGGCGGCGAGGATTGCGACGACGCCGATGCCGCGGTCTCGCCGCAGGCCGAAGAGGTCTGCGACAACGGCCGCGACGACGACTGCGACGGGGCGACCGACGGGGACGACGCCGATTGCGGCTGCGCCGATGCGGACGGCGACGGCTTCGCCGATGCCGCTTGCGGTGGTGCGGATTGCGACGACAGCGACGCGTCCGTCTACCCTGGCGCCGAAGAGGTCTGCGGGGACGGCGTCGACCAGGACTGCGACGGCCAGGATCTGGAATGCGGCTGTCCGGACGCCGACCGGGACGGGCTGGCCGATGCCGACTGCGGGGGCACCGACTGCGACGACACCGATCCCAACGTCCGCCCTGGTGTCTATGAGATTTGCAATGACGGGATCGACAACGATTGCGACGGCCTGATCGACGATGCCGATCCCCAGTGCAAATCCGGCGCCGGCTGCGCCAGCAGCGGCCGGCCGAGCGGTCCCCTACCCTGGCTGCTGCTCGGGCTGGCGTGGCTGGCCGGCCGCTGCACACGCCGGCGGGCCGGCGTGAACTGAGCGCCCGGGGCCGAGTCCCGGCGCCATCGGGGGCCCGATGAAGCTGTCCCTGGCCACCAAGATCTTCCTCGGCTTCAGCCTGGTGCTGACCGTGTTCGGCGCTGTGCCCTTGTTCGGCCTGGTCAAGCTCAACGCCATCCGCGAGCAGATCAACACCGTCAACCGCGCCCTGCTGCCGCTCAACCGCCTGGTGGCCGAGATCGAGACCCAGCAGGAGACCGCCCGCCGCTCCATCGACAGCATCCTGCGCTTCGACGACATCACCCTGCAGCGCTCGCTGCTGCAGAACAACCGCCGGGCCTTTCTGCGGAGCATGAACAGCCGCCTGCAACGGGCCACCGGCGTGCTCGGCCGCATTCCCCGCGAGGCGCTTTCCGAGCGGGAGTCGCGTTTCATCGATGACATCGAGGCGCGCTTCGAACGGTTGGGCGATCTGACCACCGAGTTCGACGCCTCCATCCGCTGGATCCTGCAGAGCCTCGAGAGCCAACCGGCATCGGCCGACGACCTGACCGGCCTGCGCCGCACCGGCCGCCGGCTGGCCCGCGAGGTGCGGGTCATCAAGCTCAAGCTCAAGAACATGGTCACCACCCAGATGCTGATGATCGAGCAGGACGAGAGCTCGGCCATCGGTGTCCTGATCTGGCTAACCATCCTGGCCATCGGAGTGGGTGTGCTGGTCACGGTGTTCTCTCTGCTGGCGCTGCGGCCGATCCGGCGGCTGGCGGCCGCAGCCCGCCGCATCTCGGAAGGCGACTTCAGTCCCACGGTGGAGATCACCAGCACCGACGAGTTCGGGTTCTTGACCGGCGAGTTCAACCGCATGGCCCGCTCGCTGCGCCAGCGCGAGGATCAGCTCGTCCGCCAGCAGGGCCAACTGGCCGAGGTGAACCGCGAGCTGCGCCAGTCGAGCATCGATCTAGCCCTGGTCAAGCTGTACAACGAGCACATCATCCGCTCCATGCCCAACGGCGTCCTGGTGGCCGATCGGCGTCGCGTCATCACCACCAGCAACCCGGCCGCCGCTCGCATGTGGGCCCTCGATCCGGATCAGACCGTGGGCCGGCGCATCGAGGACCTGACCATCGGCGAAGCGCTGGGAGAGCTGCTGGCCGCCTGGGATCGCGTGCTGCGCGATCAGGAGCGGCTGCTGTTCGAGGCGCTGGAGTTCACCCATCCGGAACGGGGACAGGTGATGGTCGACCTCCACGTCTCGCCGCTGCTGGGCACCGAGGACGACGTGCAGGGCGTGCTGATCGTCGGCGAGGACGTGACCGAGAAGGTACGCACCAAGCAGGCACTGATCCAATCCGAGCGCCTGGCGACCATCGGCCGCATGTCGGCGGTGGTGGCCCACGAGATCCGCAACCCGCTGAGTTCGATCGGTCTGAACTCGGAGATGCTGCAGGAGGAACTGGAGGACGGCGGTCCCGAAGGCCTGGCCGAGGCCCGCTCGCTGCTCGGCTCCATCACCCGCGAGGTCGAGCGCTTGACCGAGGTGACCGACGAATACCTGCGTTTCGCCCGCCTGCCGGACCCCAACCTGCATCCGGAGAACATCAACAACCTGCTCGACGACCTGCTCGAGTTCATGGCCAGCGAGTTCGACCGCGCCGGCGTCGAGGTCGAGCGCGAACTCGATCCGGCGGTGGCCCCGGTGGCGGCCGACGAGGCCCAGCTGCGCCAGGCATTTCTCAACCTGCTGAAGAACTCTACAGAATCGATGGCCGACGGCGGCGTGCTGACGGTGCGCTCGCACCAGGACGACGGCCTGGTCCGGATCACCGTGGCCGACACCGGCAAGGGCATCGACGCCGAGAGCCTGGAACGGGTGTTCGAGCCGTTCTTCTCGACCCGTAGCGGCGGCACCGGCCTGGGCCTGTCCCTGACCCAGCAAATCGTGCAGGAGCACGGCGGTCGCATCCGCTGCCAATCGGCCCCGGAGCGCGGCACCGCCTTCGAGGTCGAGCTGCCAGCCTGTCCGCGCGAAGCGGCAGCGGGCTGAGCGTTCCGACGGCAGGAGGATTTCGCGCTTGGCGGTAGGCAAACAATTCGGCCCCTATACGCTGCGGCGCAAGCTGGCCCGAGGCGGCATGGCCGACCTCTTCCTGGCCAGCCACCGCAGCGCCGGGGGCGAGACCCTGTGTGTCATCAAGATGATGCTGCCGGCTTCACTGCGCAACCCGCGGGCCCTGAAGCTGTTTCTGGGCGAGGCCCGGCTGGCCGCCATGCTCCAGCATCCGAACATCGTGCGCATCCTGGAGCTCGACCGGGTCGACGACTACTACTTCATCGCCATGGAGTACGTCCCCGGAGAGACCTTCTTCCACCTGATCCACCAGGCAGCCCAAGTGGACCGCCCGCTGCAGGCCCTCGAGGTGGCCTGCCTCGTTCGCCAGGCTTGCCACGGGCTGGCCTACGCCCACGCCATGACCGATCCCGAGGGCCGGCCGCTGAACGTGGTCCACCGCGACATCAGTCCCTCGAACCTGATGCTGTCGTACGAAGGCGTGGTCAAGCTGCTCGACTTCGGCATCGCAGCCGCCGACACCCGCCGGGCGGGCTTCACCAACGGCATTGCCATCGGCAAGTACGGCTACATGTCGCCTGAGCAGTGCCGCGGCCACCAGGTCGATCGGCGTTCCGACATCTTCTCGCTGGGCGTGGTGCTCTGGGAGCTGTTGACCGGGACCAGCCTGTTTCCTGGACGCAACCCACAGGCCATCGCGGCCGCCATCGTCTCCGGCGATACTCCCCCGCCATCGGCGGTGCGGAGCGACACACCTTCAGGTCTGGAACGGGTGGTCATGCAGGCGCTGGCCCAATCCCCGCGCGATCGATTCCAGGACGCCAACCAAATGATCCAGGCCATCGACGAGGCCCTGGTCGATGAGCCGGCGCCGTTGGATCATGCCGGGCTGGCCGCCCTGCTGCGCGATCGGTTCGGACGCCGCCGGGCGCGGCTGGCGCGCATCGGCGATGTCGGGCAGAAGATCGAGCTGGCCACGCTGCTGTTCGACGACCTGGAGGCCGAGCCCCCAGCCTCGGCGGAAGACGCAGTGGCGGACCGCCGGCGACCGCGGTCGGTGCTGTCGCGGCCGACCCGCATCGTGCTTGGCGTGTCGGTCGTACTGCTGGCCGCGGCCCTGATCTTCGCCGCCTGGGTCGCCGGCCTGGGGGCAGGACCCACCGCCCGGCGGGCCGGGTCGGGCCCTGCGCCGGCCACCACCGGTACGCTGGTGATCGACTCGACCCCCCAGGGCGCGCGCATTTTCATCGACGGCGCCGCCATCGGCAAACGCACCCCGGCCGAAATCGCGGGCATTCCGCTCGACCGCCAGATCGAGATCGGGCTGGCCAAGCGGGGTCTGCCGCGCTGGACCGGCCGGGTGATGCTGGAAGAACCGAAACTGCGCCGCATCCACGCCATGCTGGCGGCACCGGGCGAGGCGCCCCGGCCCGCACCGGTGCCGCGGCCCCGGCGCGGGCATCGCTGACGGCGGCGACCGGAGATCGATCGCGTGCGCCCGCGTCCACCCGCCAGCCACTGGCTGCTCGCCGTCGTCCTGGCCGCCGTGTTCGGCCGGGCCGGGACAGTCGCGGCCCAGGATCACAGCCTGCGCTGGTACACGCTGACCACGCCCCACTTCCATGTCCACTACCACGAGGGTCTGGATGCGCTGGGCCAACGGGTAGGCCGCACGGCCGAACGCGCCCTGGCCCGGGTGGCGGCCGCCCTGGATCATACGCCCGCTGGACGCATCGAGTTGATCGTGGCCGACGGCAGCGACAGCGCCAACGGCCTGGCCGCCGTGCTGCCATACAACCACGTGCTGGTGCTGCCCAATCCGCCCGCGGACATGAGCGAGCTGCAGCATTACGACGATCACATCCGGGTGCTGCTGCTGCACGAGCTGACACATATCGTGCACATGGACACCATCCGCGGGCTGCCCGCCTGGGTCAACCGCGTGTTCGGCCGAACGGTCTTCCCCAACGGGGCCCAGCCCGGCTGGTTCACCGAGGGGCTGGCCGTGTTCAACGAATCGGATCTGTCGCGCGCCGGCCGCATCCGTTCCAGCCTTTTCCGCATGTATCTGCGCACCGCGGTGCTGGCCGATCGCCTGCCGGATCTCGATCGCATGGGCGGCTCGCTGCTGCAATGGCCCCAGGGAACGGCCTGGTATCTGTATGGAGGCTTTTTCATCGACTTCATCGCCCGGCGCTACGGTGCCCGGGTCCTGACCGCGCTGAGCCATCGAATGAGCGGCATGCTGGTGCCCTGGGCGCTCAATGTCGTCGCCCGCCAGGAACTCGGCGCTTCCTACCTGGCGCTGCACCGGCAGTGGCGCCGGGCGCTGGAGCGGCGCTGCCAGCGGTTGCTGGAGCGGCTGCAGGTCGAGGGGCTGACCCGTTACCGCCGGCTGACGAGGCGCGGTCAACACCAGCTGAGTCCCCGCATCAGCCCGGGCGGCAGCCAGGTGCTCTACTACAGCGCCTCGACCGACGCCTGGCCGCGGTTGCGGTTGATCTCCCGTGACGGCCGCGACGATCGCACCCTGATCGAGGTCAACTCCGGCGGCGGGGCAAGCTTCGGCCCCGACGGCCGCTTCGTGATCTACAGCCAGGTGGGCGTGATCGACGGGCACTACCGCTACGACGACCTCTACCGGCTCGACCTGGAGACCGGCCACAGCGAACAGCTGACCGAAGGCGCCCGGGCCCGCGACCCCGACGTGGGTCCGGCCGGCCGGCGGGTGGTGTTCGTGCGCAACGGCGCCGGGCGCAGCGGTCTGGCCATGCTGCAGCTGCCCGAACGCACCATCCGCCCGCTGACAACGATGGAGCCGCAGCGGCACTGCTATACCCCCCGGCTGTCGCCCGACGGCCGGCGCGTGGTCTACAGCCGCACCCGCGGCGACGGCGGTCGCGACCTGGTGCTGCTCGATGTTGCCAGCGGCGCCGAACGCGTCCTGCTTGCCGACGGGGCCAGCAATCTGCAGCCGGTGTTTGCGGACGACGGCCGGCGGGTGCTGTTCAGCTCCGACCGCACCGGCATCTACAACCTCTACGCCCTGGATTTGGCCGATGGGGCCCGGCGCCGGTTGACCAACCTGGCCACCGGTGCCTTCTCGCCGGCGCCGGCACCGGATGGCAGCGGCCTGGCCTTCGTCATCTACGGCGTCGACGGCTACGATATCGCCTGGCGGCAGCGGCCGCTGCCGTCGCTGGCGCTCGATGCACCGCCCGGACGCCCGGCACCACCCGCCCCGGCCGAACCCGCCGCGGTGGATGAAAAGTCGCCGGCCGCCGCAGCGAACTTTCCGGTGGGGCCCTACCGCCCCTGGTGGACCCTGCTGCCGCGTTCCTGGTTTCCCACCTGGGGCCAGGATGCCTGGGGCACCACCCTGGGCCTGCTTATCGGCAGCAGCGACGCGGTCGGCAAGCTGTCCTACCTGCTGGGGCTGCAGTGGAGCCTGGGCCGCAACCAGCTCACCTTCGACGCCAACCTGACCGCCCGGCTGTTCTACCCCAGCCTGACGCTGTATGCCGGCCGCCACATCCACCGGCTCTGGAACCAGGCCGCGGTCAACGACCGACCCTGGCCGGTCGATCGCGAAGAGATCGTACTGTTCGGCGAGCTGCGCTTCCCCTTTCCCGAGGTGCGCAGCCACCAGAGCCTGTTCCTCAACATCGACTGTCACCTCTACAATCGCTGGACCGAGGTGCCGCTGGATCCGCTCGACATGCAGCCCCAGCTGCCCGACGACAGCCCGTTGGTATGGCTCGGAGTGGGCTGGAGCGGGTCGCGCACCGAGCGCTACCTGGACTCGATCTCGACCGAGAAGGGCATCGCCGCCTCGTTGAGCCTGCGCCTGAGCCACCCCGGGCTGGGCTCCGGCTCGCGGCTGGCCGAGGCCCGGCTCTGGCTGCGGACCTACTGGCCGGTGGTGCCCGAGTGGCATCACGTGCTGGCCATGGGTCTGCAGGCCGGCATGGCCATCGGCGACGAGCGCCGGCGCGGCCTGTACACCGTCGGCGGGCTGCCGCTGCGCGACCCACTGCGCGACGCCACCTTCGGCTACCGGTACAGCGGGTTGTACCTGCGCGGATTTCCCACCGGAGCCTTCAGCGGCTCGGCCTACTGGCTGGCCGGGCTCGAGTACCGCCTGCCGCTGTGGCGCATCCGCCGCGGTCTGTGGACCCTGCCGGTATTCGTCGAAGACCTGCACGCGGCCGCTTTCGTCGACGCCGGCGGCGCGGCGGCCGACCCCTCCTGGGATCGGTTCGTCGACGAAATGCTGCACGTGGGCATCGGTGCCGAGCTGCGCCTCGACCTGCTGCTGGCCTACTACCTGCCCTTCAGCGTCCGACTCGGCTACGGCCGCGGCCTCGACGACGCCGGCACCGACAACTGGTACCTGGTCCTGGGCACGGGGTACTGATCGTGGCTCCGGAGGGGGGTTCCCCCGGCGGCCGGCTGGTATACAATAGGCGGCCATGGGTGCCAGCGCCAGACAGCTACAGCGGCTGCTGACCAATCTGCTGCGGATCCGCGCCGGCGAGGGGCACAAGACCGGTCTGATGTTCGGCATCATGTTGTGTGCGGTCGGCACCTTCATCACCGGCCGCGTCGCCCGTGACGCCCTGTTTCTGACCCGCTACTCGATCGACTATCTACCGTACCTCTACCTCTGGATCGGCCTCGGCGTCAGCGTCCAGTCCTACCTCTTCTCGCACATCGTCGACCGCTTCCGGCGCGATCGGTTGCTGAAGGTGAGCCTGGCGGTGATGGCCGGGCTGTTTTTGCTGGCCCGGCTGGCCATGCTGTGGGTGGGCGATTGGTTTTACCCGCTGCTCTACGTGCTGGTCGAACTGATCGGCAGCCTGTTGGTCATCCAGGCCTGGACCCTGGCCAACGAAATATTCGATGCCCGCCAGGCCAAGCGCCTGTTCGGCGTGGTGGGCGCCGGTGGGGTGGTCTCCTCGGTGGTGGTCGGCTTCGCCATCCGCGGCTCCATCAAGTGGCTGGGCACCGAGAACCTGCTGTTCGTCTGCGCCGGGCTGCTGATCGTCTGCCTGTGGTTGGTCCACCGGCTCTCGACCGCCTGCCGGGAAGAGCTGCTGGCCAACCTGACCGGAGTACGCCGCAACATCCGCGCCCGCATCTCGCTGTTCGCGGATTGGAAGCGCATCTTCGCCCACCGGCACCTGGTGTTCGTGGCCGGGCTGGTGGCGGCTCTGGTCATGGTCATGACCTTCGTCGACTGGCAGTTCAAGGTCACCGCCCGCTACGCCTACCTCAACCGCGAGGAGCAGCTGGCCGGCTTCTTCGGCCTGTTCTACGGCCTGACCGGGGTGCTGAATATCTTCGTCCAGACCCTGGCCACCGGCCGCATCCTGGAACGTTTCGGTGTGCTGGCGTCGCTGCTGCTGCTGCCGCTGGCGCTGACCACCGGCGCGGTCTGCTGGTTGGCCGTGCCGGCGCTATGGAGCGCCACCCTGCTCAAGGGCGCCGACGCCACCCTGCGCTACACCGTCAACGATGCCACCGTCCAGTTGCTGTACCTGCCGGTGCCGTCGCACGTGCGCGGCCGGGCCAAGGCATTCGTCGACGGCATCATCCGGCCGCTGGCGATCGGCCTGGCCGGCATCAGCCTGGCCTGGCTGACGCCCTTGCTGCCGGCCCGGGCCTTCGGCTGGATCGTGCTGGCCCTGCTGGGCATCTGGATCGCCCTGACCTTCGCCGTGCGCCGCGAGTACCTGCAATCGCTGGTCAACACGCTGCGCTCACGCCGGCTCGACCTCGACATCGAGTCCAGCCTGGTGCCGGACCAGGCCGCCAGCCAGGCGCTGCGCCGGGCGCTCGAAGACCGCGACGAGCAGAACGTGCTCCATGCGCTGGAGATGATCCCCTACACCTCGCGGACCGACTGGGGCGACCCGCTGGTGGCCCTGGTCAAGCACCGCTCGCCACGGGTGCGGGCCAAGGCGGTGTCGCTGCTCGGCGGGCTGGGCTCGTTGCAGCACGGACCGGTGGTGCACGCCAGGTTACGCGATCGCAACCCGGACGTGGTGGCGGCGGCCATCGACGCCTACTGCTCCATCGGCCGGGAGCGGGCCGTGCGCACCATCACCTCTTTTCTCGAGCACGACAGCCAGCGGGTCCGTTCGGCCGCCGTGGTCGGGCTCATCCGCTACGGCGGGCTGGACGGCGTGCTCAGCTCGGCCGAGCAGCTCAAGAACCTGCTCGAGAGCGATGCGGCCGAAGAGCGGGCCGCCGGCGCGCGTATCCTGGGCAAGATCCAGGTCAAGAACTTCTACTACCCGTTGCTGCGCCTGATGGCCGACAGCGAGCCCGAGGTGCGCCGCGCTGCCATCTGGGCGGCCGGCCGCATGCAGAGCCCGGAGCTGATGCCGGCGCTGATCTACCGGACCGAGTCGCCGGTCACCCGGGCGCCGGCCTCCGAGGCGCTGGTGGCCATCGGCCCGGCGGCCGTGCCGCTGCTGCGGCGGGTGCTGGCCAACAGGGACGAGTCGTTGACCGCGCGCAGCGCGATGCCGCCCATCCTGGCCCGCATCGGCGACCAGGCGGCCACGGACGCTTTGCAGACCGCCCTGGCGGCCGAAGACCCGCGGCTGCGCGGCTGCGTGCTCGAAGGCGTGCACCGCCTGCGGCTGCGCCGGCCCCATCTGAAAATCGACGCCACCCGGGTGAACGCGGCGCTGCGAGACGAGGTGGCCAATCTCTACCAACACGCTTACCTGCAGGCCGATCTGGCTCTCGACCCGCAATCACTGCTGGCCGATGTCCTGGCCCAACGCCGCCGCGAGACCGTCGGCCGGATCTTCCGCTTGCTGGGTTGTTTGTACCCGGTGCGGCCGGTCGACGCCGTGCTGGCCAATCTGGCTTCGTCTCGCCCCCACGCCCGGGCCAACGCCCTCGAGGTGCTCGACAACCTGCTGGACAAGGACCACAAGCGCTGGCTGCTGCCGGCGCTCGACCCCTGCCTGCAACATGAACAAGAGGCGATCGGCAGCGAGGTGTTCGGGCTGGGACACTGTCCGCGCCGGCAACGGCTGGCGAACCTGATCGCCACTACCGACCCCTGGCTGGCGACCTGTGCCATCTACCAGGCCGGCCTGCAGATCGACATCGAGCTGATCGACCAAATCACGGAACGCACCACGGCCGACGATCCGCTGGTGCGCGAGACCGCTTTGCTGATGCTATCGCGGCTGGCGCCGGATGCTCGCTGGCGCTCGGCCGCCGAGCGCCACCTGCGCGATCCGGCCCGGCAGGTGCGCCGGCTGGCGAGCTGGCTTTGCCGGGCGGCCGAGCCGGCGCAGGTTTGAGCCGAGAGGCGCGTCGAGCAGCCCGAAGGAGGTGGGCCGATGTGGACCGCGGCGGCCCGTTGGTTGGGACTCCAGGACGGCGAATGGGGGCGCACCGGCTGGATGTTCGCCTACCTGTTCCTGGTGGTCGGCGCCTTCGTCACCGGCCGCATCTGCCGCGACACCCTGTTTCTGAGCCGCTACGACATCGCCTACCTGCCTTACATGTACGCCTGGGTGGCGCTGAGCGTCTCGACGCTGAGCATCCTCTACTCGCAGTTCGCCGATCGCTTTCGCCGCGATCGGCTGGTCCAGGCGGTGGGTGTCATGCTGCTGGGCGGGCTGGTGGTCGTCCGCCTGCTGCTGAACGTCACCGGCGAGTGG
>CAYVQE010000073.1:0-30413 GCA_964454005.1 uncultured Myxococcales bacterium | reverse complement strand
CCCAGCAGCTGCTCCACATCGACGAAGCGCCGGTGCTGCGGCGGCCCGGCGCGGCGCGGCAGCACCAGCAGCCGGCTGGCGTCGCGCCGTTCGGCCGGCCGCTGCGCGATCCGCTCGGCCGGCAGCTCGTAGTCGAACTCGCTCAGCTTCATCCGCAGGTTCCGTTCCGGCGTCTGACCGGCGACCATCAGTACAGCTTCCGCAGCCGGCAGCCGGGGTAGTAGCGGTTCAGGATGGCCCGGAAGTCGGCGCCCTTTTCCGCCATGCCGCGCGCGCCCCACTGGCACAGGCCCACGCCGTGGCCGCTGCCGCGGCCGGCGAGCACCAGGGTATCGCCTTCGACCGTCGCCCGAAAGCGGCTGGAGGGCACCCGGCGCGTGCCGGCCACCCGGCGCAGCCGGCGGCGGTCGATGACCTGCCGCCGGCCCTCGGGGCCGAGCAGGGCCAGCCCGCCGGCGGCGGCCGCCACCTCCCGCAGCGGCCCACGCCAGCCCACCCGCCGCAGCCGCTGCGCCAGCCAGTCGAGCTCCAACCGGACCGTCCAGCGGTGCTTGGGGCAAGCGCTGCAGTCGGGATCGGCCACCGAGCGCAAGTAGGGCACCGCGTTGCCGAACACCTCGCCGGCGGCCCGGGTGCGGCCGCCGCAGCAGGCGTGGTAGAGCGCCTCGGCCGGCTGGTTGCCCCAGGTCAACACCAGCCCCCGGGTACGGCGCACCGCCCGCCTGGTGTTGTCCGACTCGCGGCCGATGCCGCGGTAGACCTGGTCCAGAGTCGAGGCCGACAGGTCGTAGTCGGCCCCCTGGCGTTGCAAGCGCCGGTGCATGAAGTAGGTACGGGCGGCCACCGCCTGCGCCGCCAGCGCCTCCAGCGGCCAGCGCGGGCTCATCTCGGCGCCGACCAGACCGCGCAGGTAGCGCTCCAGCGGCAGCCTGTTGATCACCAGCAGCCCGCCGCCGACCAGCCGCACCTCGACCCCGTTGATCAGGGCCCGGCCGTCGACCCGGATCGGCTCGGCCTCCCCGGCGGTCGCCAGCAGCACCGAGCGCGGCCGGGCAGCGGTTCCCGCCAGCCGGATGCCGCCGCCGGCGGGGCGCAGATCCAGCTCATCGACACCGCGCAGCAGAACGTCGCCGACGTCGCCGTCGCGCACCTCCAACCCCCGGGCCCGCACGCCCACCCGCGGTCGGTCCTGGGCCACCGCCAGCCGGACCGTATAGGCCGCCGGGGATTGCGCACGCGCGGTGGCCGCCAGGGCGCACAGCGCAAACAGCGCCAGGCGGAGCCCCGGGTGGGGCCCCGGACGCGGTTCGTGTTTCATCGGATCTCGTCGACCAGGGACTTGATGCGCGCCTCGTTGTAGCCCACCACCAGCTCGGCGCCGACGCGCACCACCGGCACACCGCGCACCTCGACCCCATTGGACTCGGCCAGCTGCATCATCTCGACCAGCGCCGCCTGGTCGCGTTCGATGTCCTTCTCCTCGAACTTGACGTTGAGCTGCTCGAGCAGGGCGCGCGTCTTCTTGCAGTACTTGCACCAGCGGGTCATATAGAGCACCACCCGACCACCGCTCAGCGCCACCGGCCCGCCGTCGCCCGCACCCGCTGCGCTGTCCGCCGCCGCGGCCGCCTCGGTCTTGGCCGCCTTGGATTGGGCGATCAGCTTGGCGCGCTTCATGCGCACCTCGAGCTCGCGGGTCATCGACAGGGCCGACTTTATCTCCTCCTGGTGCCCCTTGGCCAGGTCCAGCAGCTTCCAGGCCTCCTCGACCATCTTGCCGCTCTGGGTGCGTCCCACCCGGGCCGCCCGCTTGAGCCAGATGACGGCCGCGTCCCAGTCGGCCTGCTCGAAGGCCACCTTGCCGCGCAGGAACTGGTGCTCCAGATGCTCGGGGTCGACCGCCACCAGCTTGATGGCCAGCTCCTCGGCGCCGGAGACCAGGTTCATGCTCGGATGCAGGTAGTTGCGCACCTGCAGGCGCAGCAGACCCGCATGGTCGGGCGCCAGCAGCAGACCGCGCTCGCAGAACATGGACGAAAACGCCACGTTCTTGCGCTGGAAGCGCAGCTGGTGGGCGGCGGCGTGGTAGATGTCGGCCAGCTGGGTCTTCTCCCGGGCCGACAGATCCTCGGCCGCCTTGTGGCCGACCACGTCGATCAGCTTCTCGAACTCGCCGGCCTCGATCAGCTTCTTGGCCTCCACCAACTCGGCGTTGGCTTCGTCGGCCAAGGCCACCTCCGGTGGCGGCGCCGGCCCACCGCCCTGCCCGGCCGACCCGTCGTCCGGATCTTGGATCTCGACCGGTTCGCCAGCGACGTGCTCGTCGTCTTCGTCATCGCCGAAACGCTGCGGCGAAGGTGAACGGTCGGCACAACCCAGGGCCAGCAGCCCGGACAGGCCCAGCCCCAGCACCCAACGGTACGCTTTTGTCGTTTTCATGGCCCCAAATGAAACATGGCCCTGGTGGTGAAGTCAAGCCGGGATGGATTGATGACCGCTTCATCGAGGTGGTGGGCGATCCCGGAGTGATCCCCATCATGGTCAGCCCCATCCGCCCGTGCTAGGGTGGCAGCTTGGTTCGCTGGGAGACGCGATCGGGGCGGCAGATGTTGGCGTTCATCCGCAAGAGCGTGGCCCGCAAGGTGGCCCTGCTGGTCGGCCTGTCGGCATTGGTGGTGACCGCCATCGGTCTGACCGGGATGATGATCCTGTTCCGCTCGGACGTGCGCTCCCACGCCCGCGCCTCGATCGAGCTGCTCGGCGAGACCGTGGGCGCCGCCTTCGCCAGCTTCGACCAAGAGAGCGGCCGCCACCCGGTGCCGGCTCTGGTCAGCGAACTGGCCAATGAGGTCGAGCTGGCGCGGTTGCGGGTGTTCGACCGCCAGGGGCGGATCACCTGGTCGCAGGACACCAGCGAGGTGGGCCAGCCCTTGTCGGCTGCGCTGGCGGAACGCTTTCATACCGGCCGCCGCAGCCTGTGGCGCACCAGCGGTGAGACGCTGTCGCTGGTGCGGCCGGTGCGCGCCCGCGCTCGTTGCCTGAGCTGCCACGATCAGCCCCCCGCGCCGACCCGCGGCGATCCGCTGGGCGGCATCCACCTCGAGATCTCGCACGCCGAGCTGACCTCGCGGCTGTCGGCTTACGCCCACCTGCAGATCACCACCGCCCTGCTGCTGGTGGCCTTCATCGGGCTGATCACGGTGCTGGCGCTGCGGGCCTTCGTCGCCAACCCGCTGCAGAAGCTCAGTCGAGCCATCGAGGCCACCGAGGAAGGCGACTTTCTGCACCGGGTGGACGTGACCGCTCGGGACGAGGTGGGCCGGCTGGCCGAGGACTTCAACCGCATGCTGGCGCGGCTGACCGCTGTTCAGGCCTCCAAGATCGACTCCGAGATGGAGCTCGATCAGGCCCAGCGCGAGCTGCAGCTCAAAGAAGCGCTCGAGGAGAAAAACCATATCATCGAGGAGACCAACCGCAAGCTGACCAAGCGGCTCAACGAGCTGGGCCTGCTGTTCGACACCACCCGGGCGCTGACCTCGACGCTGGAGCTGGACGGCGTGCTCGAAGCCATCAACGAGCTGATCGGCGTCACCCTGCAGTACCACAAGTTCAGCATCCTGCTGATGGACGAGCGGCGCGAGCGGCTGGTGGTCAAGTACGTCTACGGTGCCGAGCACGAGGGCGTGCGCCGCGGGGCGCTGGTCGACCCGCACCGCGGTCTGATCGGCCAGGTGATCCGCAGCGGCCGGCGGGTGGTCGTCAGCGACCTGTCGCAGCGCGCCGACCGCGAGGGCCCCATCGAGCAGGGCCTGCCCGAGGCGGGCTCCTTCCTGTGCCTTCCGATGATGCACAAGGACACCCTGCTGGGCGTGCTCAACTTCACCCGCCCCGAGCCCGGCGGCTTCACCGAGGACGAGATGCGGCTGCTCAACTCGCTGGCCCGCCAGGCGGGCATGGCGGTGATGAACGCCCAGCTCTACCAGGAGAAGCTCGAGCTCAGCGTGACCGACGAGCTGACCCAGTTGGCCAACCGGCGCCAGCTGCAGACCCGGCTCGAGCTGGAGTGGAACCGGGCCCGGCGCTTCGGCAGCCCGCTGTCGCTGCTGATGGTCGATATCGATTTCTTCAAGCGCTACAACGACGTCAACGGCCACTTGCTCGGCGACCAGGTGCTCCAAGGCGTGGCCCGCACCCTGGAGACCAACACCCGCAAGGTCGATACGGTGGCGCGCTTCGGCGGCGAGGAGTTCGTGGTGCTGCTGCCCGGCCAGGACAAGACGACCGCGGTCGAGATCGCCGAGAAGCTGCGCCGGGCGGTGGCCCGGCAGCGCTTTCCGCGCATGTCGAGCCAGCCCCACGGCCACCTGAGCATCACCTTGGGCGTCTCGACCCACCCGGCCGACGCCGACGACCCCAACGAGCTGCTCGACCTGGCCGACCTGGCGCTGTACATGGCCAAGCGCGCCGGCCGCGACCAGGTGCAGGCCTACGAGCTGGGCATGCAGCAAGCCGAGCAGGAACGGCGCGCCGCCATGACCAAGCGCAGCGGCAAGCGCCGCCGCAAGCGCCGCCGTCCTTCCAGCCAGCAACGCCCCCGCGTCCGCCACCGCTCCTCCGGCCACAAGGGCTGAGCCGCGGCCGGGGTCCCGCCGAACCGATGCTCATCGGTCGTAGAAATCGAGCAGCACTGCCATGCGCCACAGCTGGACGCGGTTGCCGCAAGCTGTGGCCAGCCAGAGACCGTCTGGGGAGCGGGCCATCCGGCTCACCGGTACGCCCTGGCAGTCGAGCGCCAGGACCTGATCGCGCAGGCCGATATCCGGGGTGACGAACTTAACGGCCCGCATCTCACCAGCTGCCGTGCCCACCAGCAGAAAACGGTCGGGCGCTCCCCCTTGCTCTGGCAAGAAGATCAGGCTGCGGGCGTTCAGCTCGTAGGACAAGAACGAATCGTAGAGACCGCTGCTGATCTGGTCCCAGAGGCGCACCTTGGCCGGGCTGCCTTCGTCGGTGATGCCGGCCAATTCGGCCGAGTCCCCGGTGACTGCCGGGGCGGCCAGGTTGCGGACTGCGACTCCCGCCAGGTCGCCTGCCGTCGGGTAGGGGTCGGTCGTCAGCAGCGTCAGCAGGCCGTTGGTCTCGCCGTGGGATACTCCGGCGACGCCCAGCGCGGAGTTGCCCACGAAGGCCAGAGCAGCGAATGGACCCATGGTGGCCGCCCAGTGCAGCTGGTTGAAGTCGGCGTCGAACAACCACCAACCGACGTAGTCGGCGGCGGTCAGGATGTAGGCGCCGTCCGCCGACCAGTGCGCCAGCTGCACCCCCACCGCGTCGTCGGCCCCGCCGTCCCCTCCGTCATCGCCGCCGTCCACGTAACCATCGGGCAGGCCGCCGTCGGTATGGGCGAAGTGGGAATCGAAGTCGTACCAGGTGTCTTCAATCTGCTCGCGGAACAGCCAATTGCCGGCCGCGTCGGTGGCCATGATGCTGTAGGAGCCGGGCTCGAACTGCAGCGAGAGGGGCTTCCCGCTCAGATCACTCCAGGACTCGTCCGGGGCATCGCCCTGCATGCCGTCTCGCACCTGCCACAGCCGCTCCCAGGGCTCTAAGCTGCAGCCGATCAGCAGCAGCGTGGCCATATGGCCTTCGTGGATGCCGGACAGGGCCAGCGCCTCGACCGAGCAGGAATCGACGACCAACTCGTGATCGGGCTCGGGCTGTCCGAGCGGCTGACAGGAATGACCCAGGCACTCTTCGCCGGCCGCGCAGCCCGCTTGCGGCGTGCAGCCGCAGCGGAACCCGCCGTCGACCGCCACGCACAGCCGGTCGCTTTGCCGGCCGGTGCAGTCGACACAATCCACACCACAGTACTTGTCGTCGCTGGCCTCCAGGCACTGCTGATCCACGCAGCACTGGCCTGCGGGGCAGTCTTCGCAAGTGCCGCCGCAGTCGTCGCCGGCGCCGCCGCACTTGCCGTCGCAGTCCGGCACGCAAGCGCCCTCGCAGATCATGTCCGCGACGATGCACGGCCGCTCAGCGGGGCAGTCGTTGTCGTCGTTGCAGCCGCAGCGATGCTCGCCCGTGCCTTCGTGCTCGTCCCAAATGCAGTCCAGCCCGGCGCTGTCCGCGTCGCAGGTCTCGCAGCCGGGACCGCAGTGCTCGGCGTCTTCGCACGGGGCGCAGACCCCATCGTCGCAGAATTGGCCAGCCGGACAGTCCTCTTCGACCTGGCAACGCTCCTCCGTCTTGCAGGTGCCCTCGGTGCAGGTCAGCCCTTCGCGGCAGGACCCGTTGCCGAAACAGGGCTCGCCCTGCCCGCCCCTGGCGGGCAACCGATCGCAGCCGGCCGCCGCCAGGGCCGCCGAGCCCACCACCATCACCACCCAGCGCATCGCACACCTCCGCCACGGAACCGAAACCAGGTCCATTCCTTCGCCGGCATGGAATCGGCTCCATTATAATGGAGCCCACCCGCAAAGGCCATCGAGCGCGGCCGCTGAGGTACGGTTCTGGACAGGCTGTGGATCTACCGCATCAGCCACCCGGGGCGCTGAGCAGATCGCGCACCTGCTGGTCGCTGATCTGGCGGAAATCGCGGTGCCATGCACCGACGCCCATGAACGGGCTGGGCGTGTCCAGATAGATGACCTGGTCGACGTCTTCGTTGCGTTCGAACTCGCGGCACAAATCGCGGCCGAGGTGGCAAAACAGGGGATGGGTTCAGGGGTTGACCGAGACCTCGGCGTCGACCGGGGTGGAGGCGGCGTTGAAGGTGTCGTAGACCACCAGCCGGATGACGTACTCGCCGGCGATGTCCGGGGTGAAGCTGGTGGTCACCTGGTCGCTGCTGTCCAGGGTGGCCTGGCTCTGGTTGCCCTGGGCGTCCTGGGGCTTGAACAAAAACGACCAGTTGTAGCTGGCCACGCTGTCGCCGGCATCGGGGTCGAAGGAGCTGGCCGCGCTGAGCTCGATCGAATCGAAGCCGTGGACCACCTGGGTCGACGGCTCGACCACCGCCACCGGCGGCAGGTTGGCCGGGGTGCCGGTGCTGGCCAACAGCAGCGGGTACGGGTTGTTGTCGCTGGGGCTGTCGTGGAAGATGTCGAGTTGGCCGACCTCGTTTTCGATCATGGTGTTGTCGGTGAAGCGCACCTGGAAGGTCAGGCTCTCGGCCGGCGCCAGCACGATTGGCTGGGCCGGGTAGTCGGCTGGCAGCCCCTCGAGCTCGAACACCTGCGGGTCGCCCGGGTTGGTGGAGAAGCCCAGCGTCTCGACGGTCAAATCGGCGTAGCCCACGTTGCGGATGGTGACGTCCTGGGTCTCGCTCTCGCCGGGCGGTACGTCGATGTACTCCACCACCGACTGCGGGGTGACGTCGATGTCGGGTCGTACCTCGCCGCCCAAGGTGACGGTCACGATGGCCTCGTCCGGGTCGTTGGAGTGGATCAGCACCGAGCCGTCGTCGGCGCCCACGTCCTGCGGCGCATAGGTGACCTGGAAGCTCTCGTCGCCGGCGGCCGGGATCTCCAGCGGCCCTTCCGCGTCCACGGTGAACTCGCCCTCGACCGTGCCGCCGGTGACCTCGATGGCGTCGATGACCAGGGTGGCTTGTCCGGTGTTGTTGATGCGCACCGTCTCCGTGGCCTGCTCGCCCTGGACCACGTCGCGGAAGGGGATGTTGGTCGGGTTGACGTCGATGTCGGGCTCGTTCGACTGGCCCAGCAAGCGCAGGCTGAAGGTTCCGGGGGGGAAGCCGCCCCAGACCAGGTCCTCGTCGTTGGTCGCCACCTCCATGCCGCCGGAGTCCGGCCCGCGCTCGAGCGGAGCGTAGTTGACGCTGAGCATCTGGTCGGCGCCCGGGGCCAGCTCGATGTCGACCTGCTCCGGCGCCAACAGCGAGTAGTCCTCCGAGCTGCTCTCGTCGAGCTCCAGGCCGCTCATGGTGAGCGGGATGTTGCCGATGTTGCGCAGCAGCACGTCGAGCTGGCTGTTCTGCCCGGCCGGCACCTCGCAGAAGTTCAGCGACACCCGCACCGGATGGGTGTTGGTGTCATCCAGGATGATGCGGCAGACCGGGGTCTCGCCCAGCGGGCAGGTGTCGTCCTGCTGGCAGACCACGTCCAGCTCGGCGTCGGGCGGCGCGCCGCTGCCGTTGAGCTGGATCTCGCACTGGTTGTACTCCGAGGGGCAGGGATCCTTGTCGTTGGTGACGATGTCCAGGGTGTCGAAGTCATCGGCGTCCTCGGTGGCCGGATCGTACTGCACCACCACCTCGATGCCCTGGCCCGGGCCCACCGAGGCCGGCAGTTCGACCACCTCGCCGTTCGAATCCAGCATGCCCAGCACCGAAAAGGGGCTGTCCGCGCCGCCGCGCACCTCCAGCTCATCGAACACGATGCCCACCCGACCGACCGAGTCGATGGCCAGCGTCCGGGTCTGGGGATAGCCGACCGCCACTTCCTCGAACTGCAGCACGGTCTTGTCGACCACCATCTCGGGCCGGCCGCCGATGTCGTGGCCGCAGTCGCAGTTCCACACCGGCCCGGAGCACAGCACCACCACGATCATGGCCGACAGAAGATTTCGAACCTCGCGCCCTCGCCGCATGAAAGGCCTCCACTGCAAAAACCGCAGCCGGCGCCACAGGCACCGGCTGCGTGTGTGTATATGGGCAGATTCTAGCCTTGCTCCGGGACCGAGATCAAACGCCGATCCGGATCAGCTCCTGCTGCTCGGCGCCGGCCACCACCACCTCGCCGGCCGGGGTGATGAACACGTCTATCTCGGAGCGCACCGCCATCTCGCCCGGCAGGTAGATGCCCGGCTCGATGGAGAAGCAGATGCCCGGCACCAGCTCGCGTTCGTCCTTGGTCTCGAGGTTGTCGATGTTGACCCCGTTGCCGTGGACCTCCTCGCCGATGGAGTGGCCGGTGCGGTGGATGAAGTAGTCGCCGTAACCGGACTCGACCACCACCCGCCGGCAGGCGTCGTCCACCTCGTGGCCGCAGACCCGCTGCCCGGCGCCGAAGCGCTGGCGGACGAACTCCACTGCCGCGATGCGCGCGTCGCGCGCCACGCCGAAGATCTCGGCGTACTTGGGCGGCGGGTTGTCGCCGATGAAGGCGCACCAGGTGATGTCGTAGAAGATGGCGCCCGGCTGGGCCAGCTTGGCCCACAGGTCGATCAGCACGCACTGGCCCGGGGCGAAGGCGCGGCTGTTCTCCGGCGTCGGCTCGAAGTGCGGATCGGCTGGGTGGTCGTCGGTGCCGACGATCGGAAACTCGCCCCTGCAATCGAGCCCCTGCTGCTCGAACTGCTCCACGATCCACTGCTGCAGCTCGTACTCGGTCAGCCGCCGGCCGTCGCGCACCGCCGCGCCGATGCGCTCGAATGCCTCGTCCTTGATGCGCTGGATCTTCTCGCCGGCGGCCAGGTGCGAGCGGTAGCCGGCCTCGTCGATGACGGCCTCGAAGGTCTGGACCAGGTCGGCCGAGGAGATCACCTCGACGCCCAACGAGCGGACCAGCTCGATGGTGCCGCCGTCCACGGTGGACACGTAGGGGATGGCCGCCTGGGGCGAGAACTGCATGGCCACCCGCCGGGCGCCTTCGAGGATCTCGCCCAGCGCGGCGTGCAGCTCCTTCCAGCTCAGGTAGGTGCGCTTCTCGCCGCTCAGCGCGTCGAGCTTGGTGGGCTCGACCTTGTGCACCAGCCGCACCGGATCGCCCGTCGCCGGCACCCAGTACCACCAGCGGCGCGAGGTGAACTTGCCGTAGTCCAGGCCGAGCACCCGGTAGGCGATTGGGTCGCGGTTGTGGAAGTCGTAGAACAGCCAGCCGTCCAGGCCGGCGCGCCTCAGCTCGGATTGGATTCGCTCCAGCTCCATGGCTTTCCTCCGTCGATCGGTGGAATCTGCGCCCGGCGGTATCGGATCCGCCCGCGCTCGAAATCGTACTCCGCCCGGCCGCCCAGCGCGTGCAGGCGCCAGCCCAACCAGGGCCGGCCGCCGGCGCTCAGGTGGTAGCCGAAGGTCTGATCGCCCCAGCGCCAGCTGGCCTGGGGCAGCGCCGCGAGCCGCTCCGGCACCAGCGCGCTCAGCTGCTGCGGATAAGCCCCGTGGCCGGCGCGGTACTGCTGCAACGCCCGGACCAGCCGGCGGGCCCCGTCGCGGCCCTGCTCGGCGCTGGCCTGGCAGGTGAAAAAGGAAGCCAGCACCAGCAGCAGATACAACCCGGCTCGGCTCGCGGAGCGCGCGGCCAGGGCGCGGTTGGCACCGAACCAGCGCGTCAAGAACTTGATGCCGAACAGCGCCAACAGCGGCAAGCCCAGGCTCAGGCCCAGCAGCGGCAGTCCCAGGGCGAAGACGTCGAGCAACCAGGCCAGCCCGGCCAGCGCCGCCAGTCCGGCCCACCAGCGCCGGGCCACCGGATCGCGGCCGCCGGGCTCCAGGCTGATCCGCTCTTTCTTCATCCGGCGCGCTCCAGCAACCGCCCGGCCAAAAAACCGGCCGCCCGCTGCACCGCCCGATCGCGCAGGCCGGTATCGGAGAAGCCATGGTCGGCCCCGGCCACCAGCTCCAGCGCGGCCCGGTCGCCGGCGGCCGCGGCCAGCAGCCGGCCGTCCTCCGGCGGCACCACCTCATCGCCTTCGCCGTGCAGCAGCAGCCAGGGGCAGCCGACGCGGCCGGCGGCGGCGATCACGTCGCTGCGCCGGCCATCCTCCAGCCAGGCCCAGCCCACCCGCTGGCCGTCGAAGTCGATCCAGCCCCGGCGCTGCCAGGCGGCGAGCTGCTCGGCGTCGGTCATCCGCTCGCCCAGCCGCCCGGGCCGGCCCACCGCCGCCATGGTGGCCAGGGCGGCCACCGGCGGCTCACCGCTGGCGGCCAGCAGCACCGCCACCGCCCCGCCCATGGACGAGCCGGCCAGCCCCAGCCGCCGCACCCCGGCGTCGCGCTGCAGCAGGGCCGCCGCCGCCCGGGCCTCGACCACCTGCCGGCTATAGGTCAGCTCCAGCATGTCACCCGGGCTCTGGCCGCGGCCCTGGAAATCGAAGCGCAGCGCGGCCAGCCCGGCGGCGCACAGCCGCTGCGCCAGCGCCAGGTGCTTTTCGGAATCCTTGTGCGACAGCATGCCGTGGCAGATCACCACCCCGGCCGCCGGCGGCTGCTCGGGCAGGTGCAGCCGGCCGGCCAGCTCCAGGCCGGCCGCGACCGGAATCGCCACCTCGTGACCGTACGCCTCCACGCCGTCCGCCTCCCCTGCCCGCGGCAGTACCGGGATCCACCCGAAGGTATCGCCCCCGCCGGCCGCCCGTCAACGCGAACCGCGGCTTGTCCAACCCGCGGTGCGGCGTTAGTATCGAACCATGGAGTTGCGCAGCTTCGTCCTGATCGGGCTGGCGGCGTGGGCCGCGACCGCGTGCACCGAGACCAGCATCCCCTGCCAGGAGCACTGGAACTGCCCCGACGACATGGTCTGCGACCAGGGCCGCTGCATCGAAGACGACGGTCGGCCGCGCACCTGCAGCATGGACTTGCACTGCCGGCTCGGCGAGCGCTGCCGCGGCGGGGTCTGCTCGACCGACCCGGAGTGCCGCTCGGATGCCGATTGCGCCGCCGACGAGACCTGCCACATCCTGTCGGGCGACTGCATCCCGGCCGAGGCGGGCTGTACGAGCGACGCCGATTGCGGCGCGGGCCAGGTCTGCGGCCCGGACGGCACCTGCGGCGCGGCCGGTTGCCGGAGCGACGCCGACTGCGGCGCGGGCCAGGTCTGCGGCCCGGACGGCACCTGCGGCGCGGCCGGGCCGGAGTGCGCCTCGGACGCCGACTGCCTGGCCGGTCAGCGCTGCGACACGGTGGCCGGGGTGTGCCGCGCCGGCGGCTGCGTCAACGACGCCGACTGCCCGGCCGGGCAGTACTGCGACCGGGCCAGCGGGGTCTGCCGCTATCCGGACGCCGGCTGCAGCAGCGACGCCGAGTGCGGCGCGGGCTCCTGGTGCGACGCCCAGAGCGGCCAGTGCCTCACCGGTTGCCGCTCGGACGCCGACTGCCCCCAGGGCACGGTCTGCGAGCAGGCCAGCGGCCAGTGCCAGACGCCTTCCGGCTGTGCCAGCGACGCCGACTGCCCGGCCGGCCACGTCTGCCAGCAGCCCGACGGCGTCTGTGTGGCCCAGCAGGGCGCGGTGCCCGACGGCTCGCCCTGCGACAGCAACACCGATTGCGCCAGCCGCAACTGCGTGCCGGTGACCGAGCCGCCCATCTGCCTGAGCCCCTGCCGCTCCTCGGCCGGCTGCGCGGCCGGCTGGTCCTGCACCGCGGTCACCAGCGCCAACTACTGCCTGTCGGGGCCGTTGCTGAGCCAGATCCTGGGCACGCCCATCACCGTCGGCGCCGGCGAGTACGGCGACCCCTGCTCCGGCCAGGCGGTCTACAACCCGTACTGCCACAGCCTGATCTGCCACCAGAACCTCGGCGCCTGCACCACCGACTGCACCACCGACGCCGACTGCAGCCGGGTGCCGGGCTCGGTCTGCCGGTTGAACTACGAGACCGGCATCATGCGCGCCTACTGCTTCCCGGACGTGGGCTTCAGCCCGGCCGGCGCTCCCTGCGACGACAACTATTTCTGCGCCTTCGGCATCTGCTTCGCCGGGGTCTACGTCTGCGCCGGCGGCTGCTGCTCCAGCCGCGACTGCCCGGCCGGCTGGGCCTGCGGCCGGCTGCAGTCCGACGATCCCCAGGCACCCGGCTACGCCAAGGTCTGCTACCCCAGCGACCAGATCGGCGCCAGCCAGACCGGCCAGCCCTGCAACGCCGGCACCGAATGCCGCGGCGGGCTGTGCCTGGACGCCACCTGCTCCGACCTGTGCTGCACCGACGCCGACTGCCCGGCGCCTCTTCGCTGCGAGCTGCTGATCGACGACGCCAACCTGGCGGTCACCGTCTGCCGCTAGACCGAAGCTCCCCCGCCTCAAGGGCATCGGCCCGCTACCGTTCCCTTCCGGACTGGCGGCCGGGGGACGGGTGATCTATGCTGCGGGGCATGGGTTACGCGAGAATCGCAGCTGTCTTGTTCGGCTGGCTGCTGCTCGGCGGCGGCGCTGCGGGGGCACCGGTCGACCGCTCCGGCGAGAGCGCCGGCCAGCTCGAGACCGAGCTGGACAAGCTCGACCGCGAGATCGAAGCGCTGCAGCAGGCCCTGGCGGCCGAGCAGGACGGGAGCCGGGCCGCGGCGAAGCTGCGCTGGGAGCTGGTGGAAGACCTGCGCCGCCGGGCCTGGGTGCACCACTGGCTGGACCTTGAGCGCTCGCCGCGCGGCGCCGCGATCATGATGCGCAGCGCCGAGTCGAAGGCCGACCTGGCCGCCGCGGCGCAGGCGATCGAGGCGTTGCTGCAGCACCACCCCGGCTGGCCGCGGCGGACCGAGGCCGAGCTGGTCGCGGCCGCGATCGCCCGCGAGCGCGGCCGCTACGACGAGATGGCCGAGCTGCTGGAGCGCCTGGTCAAGCGCCACCCGGGCAGCCGCCAGGCCGCCCGCGCCGCATTGATCCTGGGCCACTACCGGTTCGATCGCGGCAAGCACGACGAGGCCCGCCGCAGCTTCCGCCGGGCGCTGAAACCGGCCGGCCGCGAGCAGCGGGCCGAGGCCCATTACTTTTTGGGCTGGCTGGATCTGAACGCCGGCGACTGCCGCGGTGCCCTGCGCCACTTCGAGCGGGTGGCCCGCGGCCGCCGTCCGGTGCACTCGATCGGGGGTATGACCTCCCAGCCCGAACGCGACCTGCGCCACGAGGCCTTGCTGGCCATGACCCACTGCTACCCCGAGGTCCGCCCGGCCGGCGGCGCCCTGGCCTACTTCCAGCGCTTTCCGGTCGCAGCGGCGACCACCCGCGAGGCGATCGCGCGCCTGGCGCAGCGCTACTGGGTCGAGGAGCAGCTCGCCCCCGCTGCCCGCCTGTTCCAGTACCTGATCGAAAACGCCGCCGATCCCGAGAAGAAGGCCGAGTGGCGCTCCAAGCTCGAGGACATCGAGCGCCTGCGTCAACAACCCACCCCCGACCAGGCGCCACCGGCCCCGGCCGAGACCGGTCCCTAGCTTCCGCCCCGGCTACCGCTTTTCGTCGCGCACCGGATCGGGTGCCACCGGCATCCAGGGATCCAATGGACGGCCTGCCGCGCGGGCGGCGGCCCAGCGCTCGAGCACCCAGGCGGTGACCGGATCGGGCAGCCGGTCCGGCCCGGCCAGCCGGTAGGAGCGCAGCGCGTCCATGGCGCACCAGGTGGCGTGGTAGCGGTCGTACTCGTCCTGCGGCTCGGCGGGCTGCCAGCGGCCGTCGGGGTGCTGCAGCGCCAGCAGCAGGCGCATGCCCGCGGCCACGTCGCGATCATCGGCGCCGTAGCCCATCAGCTTGAGCGAGTCGACGAACTCGGCCAGCGTCTCGGTGTCGGCCCAGGTCAGCGCGTGGGCCATGTTGGCCCGGATGTGCTCGCGCTCGCGGCCCAGCAGCCCGGCCGGCACGTTCCAGGAGGCGTAGCCGGACAGGGTGTAGACCAGGTGGGTGATCAGGTTGTTGACGTCGATCAGCCGGTCGTGCTGCTCGTCGGGCTCGAGCCGGTAGGCCACCCCGGCCACGTGAGGCAGCACCTCGGCGTAGCTGACGCCGATGTCCACGCCCATGCGATCGGTGAAGTGGAAGCCGATCAGCAGGTCGATCAACAGATCCAGATCGGGCAGCTCGCCGGCCGACTCGGCGTACTCCAGGTAGTCCTCGCGGCCGAACTGCCGCGCGGCGCGCTGGATCACGGCCAGCGGGGCGTCGATGTCCAGGCCCAGCTGCTCCAGGGCCCACAGGGCCGAGGCGGCGTCGACGATGGCGCCCGGCGAGTCGGTGCGCAGGCAGTGCTCCAGGTAGTAGCCGCCCAGGGCCCGGCCCACCAGCCGGGCCTGCCAGGCGATCCAGGGATCGTCCATGCGCGCCACGTCGGCGAAGAAGAACAGGTAGTCCGAGTCGAACTCGTGAAAGTGCTCGGGCACCAGCGCCGAACGCAGCATGTAGTCCATGCCGCGCCACAGCGCCTCGCGCACCGCCGCCGGCGCCCCGGCCGCCGGCCGCTCAGCGTCCGCCGTCCCCCCACCGTCCGCCGCCCGCTCACCGGCGCCCGCCCCAGCCGTGACCGGCTCAGCGTCCCCGCCGCGCTCACCAGCCGCAGCCAACTCACCAGCCGCAGCCCGCTCAGCGGCCGCCGCCCGCTCGCCGGCCGCCACGCAGCTGGCCGCGGCCGCGCCCAGCAGCACCACCAGCCCCAGCGGCATCGAGCCGCCGCGCCTCGTCGTCCCATGCCTCATCGCGCCGGGCATGATACGCGCCCGGCCGCCCGCATCCAAGCCCGGCCACCCACCCGCTCGAAATCCGCCGCCGAACGCACAATAATCCTTGACTCCCCGATCCGAATCCCTTAGCTTAGCCGGCCGTGACAATCGGCGGCCCTCACCGATTCGTGCCGAGGTGGCGGAATAGGTAGACGCGCTAGATTCAGGGTCTAGTGGGGGCAACTCCGTGAAGGTTCGAATCCTTTCCTCGGCACTCGCATCCAGGCCTTCCCCGTTTTCGGGGAAGGCCATTTTTTTTGGCATCGTCGCTATACCTCGTACTATTAAAGTTGCCCATGGCATGATGTTCGGTGTCAACGTGGGCTTCTATCTACCCTGAACCCAGCCTGAGCCTGCCGCCGGTGCCCGATCCCTCCGAGGTGCCGGAAGAACCGGTCCCTGGTCGACCACCAGGCCATCCGGCGACCGACCTGGCGGCGGAGGTGCCGCTGGCCTTCTGGGACGCCCTGGTGCTGGTGGCGACCCGGAGTGGCGGCTTCGTACCTTGGCAGGATCGCGGAATCTTGCTAGACTGTTGCCACACCGCAACGTGCGAGGCCGTCTCGCCGCCGGCGGGTGGTCGCTCGGGGGTCTGGACCGTTATGCGCAGCGAGGACATGAGCCGGGAGCAGCTGGTGGCCGAGGTGGCGCGGCTGCGCCGGCGGCTGGCGGAGCTCGAGGCCGGCGGCGCCGGGCGCCTGCGCGACAACGAGCGGCGCTTCCGGCTGGTGGCCGAGAGCACCTCGGACCTGGTCTACGAATGGGACCCCGCCAGCGGCCGGATGACCTGGTACGGCGACCTGGCCGGGATGCTGAAAGCGGCCGCCCCTCCGGAGACCGTCCATGACTTCATCGCCTACATCCACCCCGACGATCTGCCCTGGGTCTACGCCGAGCAAAAACGCGGCTTCGCCGCCGGCGAGAGCTGGAGCGGCGACTACCGCGTGATCGCCGCCGACGGCGAGGTGCGCATCTGGCACGGCATCGGCACCGCGGTCCACGACGAGCGAGGCGATCCGCGCACCATCATCGGCGCCATCCAGGACATCACCGAACGACACCGGGCCGCCGAGGAGCGGGCCCGGCTGGAGCAGCAGCTGCAGCAGGCGCAGAAGATGGAGTCCATCGGCCGGCTGGCCGGCGGGGTGGCCCACGACTTCAACAACCTGCTGACCGGCATCACCGGCTACGTCACCCTGGCCATGATGGACCTGCCGGTCGACGATCCGCTGCACGCCACCCTGGCCGAGATCGAAAAAGCCGCCAAGCGCGCCGCCCGGCTGACCCAGCAGCTGCTGGCCTTCAGCCGCCGGCAGATCATCGAACCCCGGGTGCTGGATCTGAACGGCCTGATCACCGAGCTGCACAACATGCTGGTGCGCCTGATCGGTGAGGACATCGAGCTGACCACCATCGCCCAGCCGAGGCTCGGCCACATCGAAGCCGACCCGGTGCAGGTGGAGCAGATCCTGATCAACCTGGTGGTCAACGCCCGCGACGCCATGCCCGCCGGCGGCCGGCTGACCATCGAGACCGCCGACGTGGAGCTGGACGCGGATTACTGCCAGACCCACCCGCAAGCGATCCCGGGGCCGTACGTCATGCTGGCGGTGTCGGATTCGGGCGACGGCATCGAGGAGGACATCCGCTCGCTCATCTTCGAGCCCTTCTTCTCCACCAAGGACGAGCGCCAGGGCACCGGGCTGGGCCTGTCGACCGTCTACGGCATCATCAAGCAGCACGGCGGCAGCATCGAGGTCTACTCGGAACCCGGCGCCGGCACCGTGTTCAAGGTCTACTTCCCGTTGACGCGGGAGGCGGCCGCACCGCTGGAGCGCTCCGCCGCCGACACCAGTCTGCCGCGGGGCGACGAGACGGTGCTGGTGGTCGAGGACGAGGACATCGTCCGCGATACCGCCGTCCGCATCCTGGAGCGCCAGGGCTACACGGTCCTGCCCGCCACCTCCGGCCCCGAGGCGCTCGAGCTGATCGAGCAGCAGCAGCCGGAGATCGACCTGCTGCTGACCGACATCGTCATGCCCCGGCTCAACGGCCGCGAGCTGGCCGAACGGATCCAGGCCCGGCAACCGGACATCAAGGTGCTGTACACCTCCGGCTACACCGAAAACGTCCTGTCGCCGCAGGGCGTGCTGGAACCCGGCGTCGCCTTCATCGGCAAGCCCTACCAACCCGTGACCCTGGCCCGCAAGGTACGCCAGGTGCTCGACGGTGGAGCAGACTGAGCCCGAACGGTTATCACCACGGCTCGCCGTAAGGTCGAGGTGCCGGGGTCGAGGTGCCCAGGCCGAGGTGCCCGGGCCGAGGTGCTGGGCCGAGGTGCCAGGGGAATCGATCTGGGAATCGATCTGGCCTGGCAATTTCCACATATCCTGTGCTACACTTGTTATGTGCTCAGATAGGAGGTGAGCGGTTGAAGAACTTGACCCTGGCCTTGGAGGAGGACGTGCTGCTCGAGGCGCGCAAGTTGGCGCTCGAGCGGGGCACTACGGTCAACCAGCTGGTTCGCGACCACCTGAAGCAACTCGTCGAGGAGCAGGGCCGGCGCCGGGCCGCGCTGCAGCGCTTGCGCGGCCGGATGGAGCGGGGCCTGTACGCGGTCGGCGACGTGACCTGGCGGCGGGAGAAGCTGTATGAGCGCTGAGGCGCCGGTGTTCGTCGACACCAATGTGCTGGTCTACGCCTTCGACCGCAGCGAATCGCGGCGCCGGCGGATCGCGGCCGAGCTGCTGGACGAGCTGGCCGGCTCCAACCGACTGCGCCTGAGCACCCAGGTGCTGCAGGAGTTCTTCGTCACCGTCACACGCAAGATCGCCCAACCCCTGCCGGCCGGCCAGGTGCTGGAGCTGCTCGACGATCTGGCAGCCTGGCCGCTGTTCTTGGTCGACTACCAGGCCATCCGCCAGGCGGCGGGCCTGGCGGATGAGCTGCCGCTGGCCTTTTGGGATGCCCTGGTGCTGGTTGCAGCGCGGCGCAGCGGCGCCGAGATCGTGTACAGCGAAGACATGTCCCACCAGCAGCTCATCCACGGCGTTCGGATCATCGATCCATTTCGGCGCCAGCCCGAGCAGGAACGGTAGCGCTCGGGACCGCTCTGTCGATGTGCTGCTTTTCACCCGGCGCTGGCGACGCTGGGTGGTTCTGCCAGGGCCCATCCCGAGGGGTCAGCCGCGTTTATTCAGCCCTCGATTTTGCATGGTGGCCGTTTTGTGGTAGGAAACCAGTGATCGCGTCGGAGCCGCAAGGAGCTTGCCATGGAGAAGTTCGATCTGGATGTCGAGGAGCTGGCCCGCGCCCGCGATGAGCTCCAGGGCTGCTCGGCCGAGCTGCAGCGGCTGGTGCAAGAGCGCCTGCCCGCCTACTGGGAGCCCGGGCCGGAGGAGGCGGCGGCCGCCGCCGAGGACGAGCCGGCCGAGCGCTCGTGATGCCCCGCGGCCGCGCGGTAGCCCTTTCATGTGCGAGGCTCGGCCGCAGCGGCCGGTCTCGTTGATCACCGGACCCGCCTGACGACCCGTGTTCGAACACCCTCTCATCGGAGCCGATCGCAGCTGGATGCTGCTGGCCGTGCTGCTGGCCGCGGCCGCGGTCGGTGTGTGGGCCGAGCAGCGCACCCGCTGGGGCGCGCGGCTGAGCGCCGTGGTCATCACCATGGGCGCCACCTTCGCCCTGTCCAACCTGTCGCTGATCCCGGTCACGGCACCGGTCTACGACATGGTCTGGACCTTCCTGGTACCGCTGGCCATCCCGCTGCTGCTGTTCCGCGCCGACCTGCGCCGCATCCTGCGCGAGGCCGGCCCCACCCTGCTGGCCTTCGCCATCGGCGGGCTGGGCACCGCCGCCGGCACCGTGCTGGCCTTCTACACCGTTCCGCTGGGCGAGCACGCCTGGCAGCTGGCGGCCATCTTCTCCTCGACCTACATCGGCGGCTCGATGAACTACGTGGCCGCCTCCGAGGCGGTCGGGCTGCGCTCGGGCGATCTACTGACCGCCGGCGTGGCGGCCGACAACCTGGTCATGGCGCTCTACTTCCTGCTGCTGTTCAGCCTGCCCTCCATCGGCTGGCTGCGGCGGCGCTACCGGCGCCGGCCGCAGCTGGAGGCCGGGCCGGACGCGGCCGCGGCACCGGGCGCCGGCGATCTCGACGTGCTGCGGCTGGCCACCGCCCTGGCCCTGGCCGCCGGGCTGTGCGCGGCCGGCTACGGCCTGGCCGCCTGGACCGGGCTGGACGGCACCGGCATCCTGTTCGTCACCGCCCTGATGGTGGTCCTGGCCACCCTGCTGCCGGGGCCGCTGGGCCGGCTGGCCGCGGCCGAACGGGTGGGCATGTTCCTGATGCAGGTCTTCTTCGCCGCCATCGGCGCCTCGGCCAACATCGCCGTGGTGCTGCGGGTCGGCCCGCTGCTGTTCGTCTTCGCCGGGCTGATCCTGCTGGTCCACCTGCTGGTGCTGCTGGCGGCCGGCAAGCTGCTGCGGCTCGACCTGCCCGAGCTGGTCATCGCCTCGAACGCCAACATGGGCGGGCCCACCACGGCCGCCGCCATGGCCGTGGCCCGCGGCTGGCGCTCGCTGGTCATCCCGGCGGTGCTGTGCGGCACGCTGGGCTACGCCGTGGCCACCTTCGCCGGCGTAGCGCTGGGCCTGTGGCTGCGCTGAAAGGAGATCCCATGGACAAAGCCGCGATCAAAGGCCTGCAGGCCCTGTTGGACGAGGCCGCGCAGAGCTCGAAGCTGGCCTGGTGGGACTGGGACATCGCCGCCAATCGGGTGACGAGCAACGCACGCAAGGTGACCATGCTGGGCTACGACCCGGCCGACTTCGCGGATGTCGGCTTCGAGGCCTTCACCGCCCTGCTGCATCCCGACGACCACGAGCCGGCCATGGAGGCCATGCGAACCCACCTGTCCGGCCGGGCCGCCATCTACCAGGTCGACTACCGCATCCGCAAGGTCGACGGCGATTACACCTGGTTCATGGACCGCGGCCTGACCACCGAACGCGATGCCGCAGGCAAGCCGCGCCGGCTGCGCGGCCTGGTCATCGATCTGGGCACGGGCTTCGAGCGCTCCGCGCGCGATGAGGCGGTGTTGCGCCTGGCGCGCCAGGCCCTGCCGCGCAGCGGCGGCCAGCGCGAGCACGTCACCCTGTGCTCGACCTGCCAGCGGCTCAAGCTCAGCGAGACCGACTGGATGCACGTCGGCCAGCAGCTACCGGCAGCCTTCCCGCGCCAGATCTCCCACGGCCTGTGCCCCGACTGCCTGATCGCCATGTACCCCGAAGACGCCGACGAGATCATGGCCGAGATCCGCGACCGCCAGCAGACCTGAGCCGGCCGATCCGGCCCGCGCTCATTCCTCGGTCTCGGCCTTGGCGGCTTCCTCGCCCAGCATCTGGCCGGCGAAGGGCTCGGCGTTGCGTACGAACAGGGCCAGGCTGAAGCCGGCGGCCAGGGCGTTGAGTTGCTCGGCGTAGGCCGGCTCCTCGCCGGGGGCCGGGGTCTTGAGGCCCAGAAAGACCAGGTCGGCGTCGCGGCTGGCGGCGTGCATCACCTGGCGCAGGCTCTGGTCCTCCGGTTTGACCAGCACGTCGGCCTCGGCCTCGATGCGCACTTCTTCCATCATGGCCCGCAGCTTGCGGCCCATCTGCTCGCGCTCGGCCTCGGCGGCCACGATGGAGCGCACACGCAGCCGGGCCTGACGCCACTCCACGTTGAGGTGCAGCAGGTGGGCCAGCAGCAGCATCAGGTCGCCGTTTTTCTCAAGCCCGCCCCACCAGATGTCCACCGTACGCATGCGCCGCGGCGCCTCCAGGTCTGTGGTGTGCACCAGGATGGTCGACAGACGGAGCCGGCCCAGCAGGCGCATCAGCCGCAGCTGGCGGGCCAGGCCGGCGGCCTGCTCGGACCAGCCGAAGACCACCGTGTTCGATTCCAGCCCGGCGATGCCGTTGGCCTGGGCGATGCCCAGGATGCCGGTCTCCAGGTCGGGCACCACGTGGGCCTCGACGAAGGCCACCACACCCTGCTCTTCCAACGTACGGGCCATCTCGGTCCGCTGGGCCTCGAGTTCGACGAAGCGCTGCTCGGGGTCGCCCTGCACCACCCGGCAGACGGTGACCACGCCGCGATCCTGGCTGAACCAGCTGGCCAGCCGCACCAGGCCGATGCGCCGGGCCGGGTTGTGGGTGAATACCAGGATCCGCGGCCGCCAATTGCGGGCCCGGGTGCTGAGCTTGCGCAGCTGCAGCAGCGAAAACCGGGCCAGCGCGGTCCACAACCCGGCGCGCACGTCGCCCCAGCGGCTCTCCAGGGCGCGCCGGCGCAACACCAGGTAGAGCACGCCCTCCAGCAGCACCGCGGCCACGCAGGCCACCGGGCTGATCAGGAACATGACCACCACGGCCGCGGCCGAGCCCAACAGCGAGACGAACCAGGGCACCCGGACGGTGGGCCGGTAGGACGGATCGCCGACCAGCTTCTCCAGCGCGGCCGCCAGGTTGATGGTGACGTAGAGGGTGAGGAAGAAGATGGTCACCCAGCGGCCGACGGCGTTCAGATCGCCGAGCGCCACCGCCGCCAGGGCGATGGCCCCGGTGACCCAGGTGGCGATGGTGGGCTGGCCGGTGCGCGAGGTGCGCGCCAGCAGGCGCGGCGCCAGTCCGTCCGAGGCCAGCGCCTGCAGCACCCGCGGCCCGCCCAGGGCGCTGCCGAAGGCCGAGGACAAGATGGCGCCGAACATGCCCGGGAAGACCAGCCAGGCGCCCAGCAGGGCGATCTTCGTCCACACCGGCGGCGCCTCGGGATCCAGCGCGGCCAGCTCGCTCGGGCCGACCCGGGTGGTCACCGCCAGAAAGCCCACGATGCCCAGGTAGACCAGCGCCCCGGTGACCACCGCCAGCATGGTGCCCTTGGGGATGGAGCGCTTGGGGTCTTTCAGATCGCCGCTCATGCCGATGCCGGCGGTGAAACCGGTCACCGCCGGGAAGAACACGGCGAAGACGTACCAGAAGCCGCCCTGGGCCGAGCGTTCGTAGTGCGGCACCATCTCCGGGTCGCGCATGCCGCCGCTCAGCACGCCGATGATCAGCGCCAGCACCGACAGACCGACCGCGATCATGATGGGCACCTGCAGCTTCAACGACACGTCGGCACTCTTGCCGGCCAGGGCGGTGACCAGCACGATGGTGGCCGCGGCCAGCCATTGCACCGGCGGCGCCCCCCAGGCGGCCGGCCACAAAAAGGCCACCGCCTCGGCCAGGCCGAAGGCGTACAGGGTCAGGCTCAGGGTGCGGCACAGAAACAGCGGGATGCCGATGGCCCCGCCCAGCTCCAGGCCCAGCGAGCGCGAGACCATGAAGTACTCGCCACCGACGCCGACGCGCATGTTGGTGGCGATGGCCGAGGCCGACAGCCCGGTGACGAAGGTGATGCTGCTGGCCATCAGCACCAGCAGCGCCGCGATGGGCAGCCCGGTGTTGCCCACCACCCAGCCGAAGCGCAGGTACATCATCACGCCCAGGATGGTGAGCACGCTGGGGGTGAAGACGCCGATGAAGGTGCCGAACTTCTTGGCCGGTACAGAGACAGCGGGCGCTGCGGCGCTCATGGGTGCGTGATCTCCGGGGCGGCGGATCGCATCCGGAGATCATCCCGGCCCGTACGGCCGGGTGTCAAGCTCTCAGCGCGCCAGGCGGGGGGCGATGGCGCGGAGCTTTTCGCGCAGCGCGGGCGGCAGGCCGTAGTCGTCGATCTCGGCCGCCAGGGTGGCGGCGCTGCCCTGTCCGGCCAAATAGCCGTTGAGCCGGGCGGCCGCGGTGGAGTCGGTCAGATCGTCGGCGTTCGGGTAGTAGGCCTGCAGCGCACGCAACAGGGCCGGATGGCGGCGCAGACTGAACTTCTGGTGGTAGTCCTCGGCCCGATAGAAGGTCGCGGCCGGGCGGATGCGGGTATGCAGCCGGCGGCCGGTGCGCTCCTGGTAGCGCTGCAGCGAGGCCCGGGCGGCGCGCTGCTGTTCGGCGTCGTGGAAGAAGATGAACGAGGCGTACTGGCGCGAAAAAGCCGGCCGGCCGGGGTCGTGGCTGCGCCAGAAGATCTCCAGCAGATCGTCGTAGCCGATGCGCTCGGGATCGTAGTCGATCTGGATGGCCTCGCTGTGGTCGCCCAGCGCGTGGTAGGTCGGGTCCTGGCGCTCACCGCCGGTGTAGCCCACCCGGGTGCGCAGCACGCCGTCGAGACTCCCGAACCGGGAGTCGGGGCCCCAGAATCACCCCAGGGCGAAGGTGGCCGTCTCGATCCGGTCGGGCAGCTGGCGATCGATGGGCGGCACGTCGGCCGTCAGCTGGACGGTGCGCTTGGCGGCGGTGGCTTTCATGGTCTCGGCCTCCTGGGCGCCGGCGGCCGGCGCGGCCAGCAACAGCGCCGGCAGCAACAGCCAGGCCCGGCCCGGCTCGGTTGGGATGAACGGGTGCATGATCGTGCCTCCAGCGGCCCCCGGCGCACCATCCAGCTTAAGCACCGCCGGCCGACACATCAAGACATGCACAGTCTTTTTATCCAAGTTCCGCTGAATGACTGAGGCCGGAGGCTCTTGTGGCGCGTCTCGTGCGGTTCTAGTCCTCGCTGGCCGCAGCCGCGTCACCGGCCGCATCCTCAGCCGTGGCCTGCTCGGGCAGGTACTTGGACAGGTCCTCGTCGGACCGGTAGGCGTGAAAGCCGTCGACCTCGGTGATGTGGGTGGTGCCGTCGAGCATCATGCGACGCAGCGTGATCTCGCGCAGCTTCACCCGGTGGCTGACGTTGCCGCCGACCACCCAGCCGCGGCGCTGCGCGTCGTCCCAGCTGACGAACACGTCGACGTGGTTGCCGCCGCGGCGGGTCTTGACCCGGTAGTCGCCCGGCTGCGGGGTGTAGCGGCGGTAGATGACGTCCGACAGCTTCCAGCTGCGCTCGCCGACCACGAAGTCGCGGGCCCGGCCGCTCCAGACCTCGGGCTGGCGCACCTTGCCCTCCTTGGATTTGACCGAGCAGAAGATGGCGCACCAGGGAACCGGCCTCCGGTAGCCCAGCTCGCGGCGCCAGTCGTTGATCTGCGGGCCGCGGTTGCTACCGAGCGGTCTCTCCCGCAGCCCCAGACAGGCCACCATCTTGCGCAGGTGCAGCGGCACCGGGTCGCGCGGCGGCTCCGGCTTCGGCTTCGCCGCCGCCTTGGTCTGCGCCGGCCGGTTCGCCGGGAGCGCTGTCCGCGGCGTAGCCGCCGGCGTCTGCCGGGCGGGTGCCCTCCTCGCCGCCGAAGGGGTCGGAGATGATGTTCGTCCCGAGGCGAACGCCAGAGACAGCAAGAAACACGATAGATAGCCAAAACACAGCGGTAGCAATCGCATTGCTCGATATCCTCCGGAAGGTGTCCGTCGGCAGCACGAAGGCGTCGACCGCCAGCCCGGTGGCCAGGATCAGGAACACGAAGAACAAGCCGAAGGTGATCGAGAACAGCTCGGGCAGATACAGGTAGCAGAGGTAGGTCAGCAGGGCGAACACGGCCAGCATGGCGCTGACGAATACCGTCGTGCGCAGACCGTAGCGTGCCCGCGCCGCGGCATCGGGAGCCTCACCGCCCTCTCCGCCCGTCACCTGCAGCCGCTGCTCGATGGCCGCGAGCCGCTGCTCCAGCGATTCCAGGATCTCGCGCTCGCTACGCTCCGCCATGCTCCACCTCCCCGCCTGATCCGCGGATGCCTGAAAGGTATGTGGACTTGAAGGCAGCGTCAAGGTATCGCCGTTTTCAGGGCGCTCGCCTGCTTCGAATCCAGATGCTACAATCAGGAGCGCGCCCGAGAACCGCTGTCCGAGATCGGGATCGGCCGAGACCCGGAGGGAGCGATGTTGAAGTCCGCCTGGTTTATTGCGCTTTCGGGGCTGGCCGGCCTCTTGGCGCCGGCCGGTTGCGGCGGCGGTGCGGATGAATGTGCCGCCGACGGCGACTGTCCGCCGGGCCAGTACTGCCGCGCCGGCGAGTGCGCCTACGACTGCACCCTGGACACCGACTGCCCGGAGGGCTTCCGCTGCGACGCTCGCGGGCGCTGCGAGCGCGGCTGCAGCAAGACCAACGGCGGCGTCGAAGCCTGCGACGGGCTGGACAACGACTGCGACGGCGAGACCGACGAGGATTGGCCCGAGCTGGGCCGGCCCTGCCGCAACGGCGACTGCGCCGAGGGGCTGTGGGTCTGCAGCGAAGACGGCCTGGACGCGATCTGCGACGGGCCGCAGCCGGCCGCCGATGACCGCACCTGCGACGGCGTCGACGACGACTGCGACGGCGACACCGACGAGGACGCCGAGGACCGCCCCTGCCCGCTGACCCTGGGCGTCTGCGCCGGCGCCGAACAGAGCTGCGTCGACGGGGCCTGGACGGCGTGCGACTACGGGCCGGACTACGCCGAGCAGGAGATCTGCGACCGGCTGGACAACGACTGCGACGGCCAGACCGACGAGCAGGCCGCACCCTTGCTGCAGGCCGAACTGGGCGCGGCGGCCGGCGACGGGCTGGACAACAACTGCAACGGCCTGGTCGACGAGCCCGGCGGCCTGACCATCCAGGTGGGCGGCTACTCGGGCTGGGTCGACGCCTTCGAGCTGGTGGTCTCGGCCAGCGCCGACTGCAGCGGGCCCTTCTACGGCCAGGGGGTCGACGACTACCCTGCCGGCTGGCCGGCCGACGACGGTACGGCCGAGGCCACCCTCTACGCCTGCTCGCTGCCCGACGTGATCCCGTCCGGCCACCTCAGCTATTACCAGGCCAAGCGCGCCTGCGCCGCCCAGGGCAAGGATCTGTGCAACCGCAACACCTTCGAGGCGGCCTGCGCCCAGTCCGGCTCCAACTATCCCTACGGCGCCCGGTTCGTACCCGGCATCTGCAACGATGCCTGGTGGGGCTTCGAGCAACAGGACGAACGGGTCCAGCCCACCGCTTCGATGCCCGACTGCATCACCGACCAGGGCCTGGCCGACATGAGCGGCAATCTGGCCGAGTGGGTCGCCGAGTTCGATCCCAACTATCCCGGCAATGCCTTCGTGGGCGGCTACGGCTTCGCCTGCGAGCTGTGCTACGGCGGCAGCTGGTGCCACCACTGCGATGCGGACTCGGACGATGATCGGAACTACATCGAGAAGATCTCGGACTGCAGCATCGGCACCGGCAACCTGGTCAGCTTCCAGCGCGACGGCCAGCGGTCCTTCATCGGCGCGCGCTGCTGCCGGCCGGACCCCTGAACGAGGCCACCCCGTCCTTCTAGATCTGGCCGATCACCTTCTCGGCGACGACCTCCATCGCCGGCAGCAGATCCTCGATCGCGTCCGAGTCGACCCGGTGCTCGATGCGGGTCTGCACCGTGCCGGTGCGGCCGTCAGCGATGCGCACTTGGACGACGAACATCTCGCCCACCTTGGAGATGGTGCCCAGCACCAGCAGATCGGCATTGGTCTTTTCGCCGATCTCGACGAGGCATTCCTTGTCCTCGCAGCCACCGAAGGCCATCTGGTCTTCCTTGGTCTTGAGCATGTTGGCCAGGTCACTGGGGCCGAGTAGCTCGAGGCGGTTGAACTTGTGCAGTTCGTTGCAAAAAGAACTGGCCAGCGTGGAGGCGGCATTCTCGTCTATGCCCTTGGCCTCGAACTGACGCACGATCACCAGGGGCAGGTTCTCTGCGTCGGGCATGTTCGACACGGTGGTCTCGTCGCCGGCCGCGCGGTGGCCATTACAGGCCACCGAGGCCGCCAGACAACCGATGATTACACCCAAGACCCATACTCTACTTCGCATCTTCCACCTCCGCGGGCGGCCGCTGGCAGATCATCCGCCCCGCTTGCCGCCGGACTTACGTTCGCTCGAAGCGCCCTTCGCTTCACCGCGCTTGTTCTTCCCCGCCGTACCCGCCGCTGCCTTCTCGGCCGGCGGCAACGGCTCCTGCGCAACGCCCAGGCGTCGCTGCACTTCGGCCAGCGGGAATGGCATGTCTTTCTCGTTGTAGCCCACCCGCACGTCGACGATCAAGCCCGCCGGATCCAGGATGTACATGGTGGGGAACATGCCGATGGAGTAGCGCCGCTGCAGGGCCTGGAAGCGATCCTTGAGCACCGGGAAGGTGAAGCCCGCCCCGGCCACGTACTCCTCCACCTGGTCGATCTTGTCGCGCTTGTAGTCGCAGTTGACCGCCACCACCGCCAGACCGGCGTCGCGGTAGCGCTCGTGCAAGCGCTGCAGGAAGGGCAGCTCCTTGCGGCAGGGCTTGCAGTCGATGTTGAAGAAGCTCAGGATGACCAGCTTCTTGCGCCCCGCACCGGCCCGCTCGCCGACCAGCTTGTCCAGAAACACCCGCTTGGCGCCGCAGGCCTGCGGGTTGTAGGTCTTGACGAAGAAGTTGGGCGCCTCGGTCCCGACGGCCAGCGGCTGGCGCTCGGCGGCCGCCGTCCGCCCCACCCCGGCCAAGGCCACCCCGCCCGCCACCAGCACCACCAGCCACTGCCGCCCGATCGCATCCATCGGCTCACGCTCCTTTTTCGCCAGCGTCCGTCGCGCGCCGGAGCAGATAGGCGTCCACCTCGTCCAGCGCCACGCTCGCCTGTTTTTCGGCCGCCTCGGCCGCGGCGGCCATGTCCTTGATGGTGACCACCCGCCGGGCCAGCTCGTCCTCGCCCAGCAGCAGCACCCAGCGCGCCCCGTCCTTGTCGGCGCGCTTCATCTGCGATTTCAAGCTGCCCTGGCGCACGTCGCAGGACACCTGCAGCCCGGCCCGGCGCAGCCGTTGCATCAACCCGAGCGCCTGCAGCCAGGCCGGCTCGCCACGGGTGACCACGAAGACCAGCGGGTCGGCGGCCGGCGCGGCCAGCCGCTCGTGCAGCAGCAGCAGGATGCGGTCCAGCCCGGCCGCGAAGCCCACCGCCGGCAGCTCGGGCCCGCCCAGCTCGGCCACCAGCCCGTCGTAGCGGCCGCCGGCGGCCACCGCGTTCTGGGCGCCCAGCCCCTCGGCCAGCAGCTCGAAGGTGGTGCGGTTGTAGTAATCCAGCCCGCGCACCATGCGGTGGTCCAGCCGGTAGGGATGGGCCAGCGCATCCAGCCCGCGGCGGACCGCATCGAAGTGCTGCCGGCAGTCGGCGCACAGATGGTCCAGCATGTGCGGCGCCCGCTCGGCCACGGCCTGGCAGCCGGGCTGCTTGCAGTCGAGCACGCGCAGCGGGTTGGTCTCCAGCCGGCGCCGGCAGTCGGCGCACAGCGCTTCGCGGTGGCCGCTCAAGAAGTCCACCAGCTTCCGTCGATAGGGCGGCCGGCAGACCCCGCAGCCCAGCGAGTTGAGCTGCAGCGCGGTATCGTCCAGGCCGATGGCCGCCATGCAAGCCACCATCAAGTCGATCAGCTCCACGTCCGCGGCCGGCTCGGCGGTGCCGAACAGCTCGGCCCCCAGCTGGTGGAACTGCCGGTAGCGGCCCTTCTGCGGCCGCTCGTGGCGGAACATGGGGCCCTGGTAGTAGAGCCGCTGCACCGGCTCGGCCCGGGCCAGGTTGTGCTCGATGACCGCCCGCACCACCGCCGCGGTGCCCTCCGGCCGCAGCGACAGCAGGCTGCCATCGCGGTCTTCGAAGGTGTACATCTCCTTCGAGACGATGTCGGTCTCCTGGCCGATGGAGCGGGCGAACAGGGCGGTCTGCTCCAGGATGGGGGTGCGGATCTCGCGGTAGCCGAAGCGCGCCAGCTCGGCGGCCAGCTGGCGCTCCATGCGCTGCCACCAGCCGCTGTCGGCCGGCAGGATATCGCGCATGCCGCGGATGGTCTTCAGCTTATCGGTGCCCATGGTCCTCTCCGGTGGGACGGCCGGCCGGGCCTGGGATTCAATTCGACGGCGCGGCGGTTCATGTCAACGACCCCCGGCCGGTCGGGAATCGACCAGCAGATCCGCGCCCAGGATGGCGCCCGCGATCCGGCGCCGGTCGCGCAGCAGCGCGATGCGCCGCAGCAGCGCGTGCCGCTCGGCCGGCCGCTTCGTCTCGGCCAGCCGGCCCTCCAGCGCCGCCCGCTCGAAATCGGCCACCAGCACCCGGATGACCACCGGCAGCTTCGCATCGCGGCGCCGTTCGAGGGCGTTGTTTTCCGTCCACAGCGGTTGCAGCGACAGATCGGCCAGCTCCACCGGTCCGGCACCTTCGCCGTAGTCCTTGCGCACCGCGGAAAAGCGCAGCACCACCCCGTCGCGCGGGTGGCCCATCTTCTCGGGCTGCAGCCCGTGGACGTAGAAGCGCGACTGGTTGGACAAGAAGTTGCCCAGGCTGTAGGCCACCAGGCAGATGCGCCCGTCGGCCGCCCGGTAGACCTCGACCGGCTGCAGCACGTGCGGGTGGTGGCCGAGCAGCACATCGACCCCCCCGTCGAGCAGGCGGTGGGCCAGCGCGATCTGCGCGGCGCCGGGCTGGGTGTGGTACTCCTGGCCCCAGTGCAGCGACAACAGCACCAGCTCGGCACCGGCCAGCCGGGCCCGCTGCACTCCGGCCAGCAGCCGCTGCTCGTCCAGCTCGGCGGCGCAGGGCGCGTCCGCAGCGGCGTTCAGGTCCCGATTGTACAGGCCCGAGGCGGCCAGCAGGGCGAAGCGGATGCCCTGCAGCTCGAAGTGGCGGGCGGCGTAGGCCCGTTCGCAGGTGCGGCCGGCGCCGGCGTAGACCAGACCCGAGCGGTCCAGCCGTCTCAGGCTCTCGACCAGACCGGCGCGCTGCTGGTCGTAGATGTGGTTGTTGGCCACCGACACCAAGCGCACCCCGAGATGCCACAGGGCGTCGAGCAGCGCCGGCGAGGCGTTGAAGCGGAAGGGAATGGTGCGGCTGCCGCTGGCCGGCGCCACCGGGGTCTCGAGGTTGGCGAAGGTCAGGTCGACGCCGGCCAGCGCCGGGCGCACCCCGGCCAGCAGGGCGTCGAAGCCGCTGTTGTTCAGCGAGTGCCCCTGCTCGTCGCGCCGATCGGCGGCGGCCGCGGCGCGCAGCACGTCGCCGTG
>CAYVQE010000072.1:0-30421 GCA_964454005.1 uncultured Myxococcales bacterium | reverse complement strand
CTTCGCATGCCGCGACCGAACACGCCACCCATGATGGAGGTACACCAGTGAGCGACGCGGTGCGCATCCTGCACCTGGCCCCCAGGTTGAGCGAGCGCGGCGGCGCCGACCAGCACCTGCTGGCCCAACTCGATGCCCTGGCCGACCTGGACGAGCAGGCCCTGTGCGTCGAGCGGGTCGATCCCGACATCCGACCCCCGTGCCGGCTGTGGACCTGCGCCGGGCTGGGCGCTTCCGGCCTGCGCCCGGCTCGGTGGGATCGCGCCCGGCTGGAGGCGCTGGTGGCCGAATGGCGGCCGGCGGTCATCCATCTGCACAACGTGGTCGCCCCGGAGGTGCTCGAGTGGGCCGCCGAGCGGCCGGCCGTGCTGACCGTCCAGGACCACCGCATCTTCTGCCCGGGCCGCGGCAAGTGGACGGCCGCCGGCACGGTCTGCGACCGGCCGCTGGACGAAGCGCGCTGCGCCGGCTGCTTCACCGACCCCGACTACTTCGCCGCCATCTGGCGGCTGACCCGCCGGCGGCTGCGGGCCGCGGCCCGGCTGCAGCTGTGCGTGCTGTCGGAGTACATGCGCCGCGAGCTCGAAGCGGCCGGGGTGGCCGGCCAGCGGCCGGCGGTCGTCCCGCCGTTGCTGCGCTCAGCGGCGGCCGCGCCGGCGGCCGCGCCGCAGGCCGAATGCGTGCTGTTCGCCGGCCGGCTGGTGGCGGCCAAAGGGGTCGGCGACGCGGTAGCCGCCTGGCGCAGCAGCGGGGTGGACCTGCCGCTGGTGCTGGCCGGCACCGGTAGCCTGCGCGCCGAGTTCGAGGCGGCCGGGCTGGACGTGCGCGGCTGGCTGGATCGGCCCCGGCTGGCGGCGCTGCAGCGGGCCGCCCGGGTGGTGGTCATGGCGCCGCGCTGGCAGGAGCCCTTCGGCATCGCCGGGCTGGAAGCGCTGGCCGTGGCTCGGCCGGTGGCCGCCTGGCGCAGCGGTGGGATAGCGGAGTGGCATCCGGGCCCGGGCCTGGTCGACTGGGGCGACGTGGCCGGGCTGGGCCGGGCCATCGCCGCGCTGACCGCGGCCGAGCGGCCGGCGCCGCTGCTGCCCGAGCGGGCCGGGCTGATCGCCCGCCAGCGGGCCCTGTACGCGGCGCTGTCGTGAACGTCCCCGCTCGAAGGTGAATTCGAGATTGGGCCCTCGATGTCGTCGGTGTGTGGGCGCGCCCGAAGGGCAGTGGCATTCGAGCCGGTCGGTCAGGCGCTCCGATCCTCGCCGCCGCCGGCCGCCGGCTCGGGCTGCGGGAGCTGCGGTTGCTTGCGCTGGCGGATCAAAAACAGGGCCACGATCAGCAGCGCCGCCAGCAGCCCGTCGCGGGTCATGCCGGCCAGCACCACCTCGTTCAGCGTCACCCCTCGGGTCGAGTCCAGCACCAGGAAGAAGCTCAGCCACAAAAACACCAGCAGGCAGACGCCCAGCATGCAGCGGTAGCGCCCCAGCTCCAGCGCCCAGTGCCGGGCGCGCACCAGGCCGATGGCCAACAGGGCATCGATGGCCAGCAGCGTCCAGGCGCTCCAGCTGCCCGCCAGCGACAGATCCAGCCCGCCGGCGCCGGCGTCGAGGCCGATGAAGGAGCCGGCGTCGACCAGCAGCAGCACGATCAGCGCCGCGCGGGCCTGGGTGGTGGAGATTCCCGGTTCGCTCTCGGGCATGGTGCAGCCATCCCCTGAAGGTTCCCCTGTCCGATAGCGCGTCGGGCGTCGCTTTGCAAGCGGTCGGAAATCAGGCGCGCGGCAGGTCGGCCGGCTGCCGGCGTTCGGATTCGCCGGCCGCCACCGCGGCCGGCCGGTCGGCCGGGGACCGCGGTGGAGCGTGCTGGCCGACCGCGTTGTGCAAGAAGACCTCGAGCTTTTTGTTCAGGTTGCCACCGCCGTCGTAGAACATGCCCACCACCGGGATGCCCAGCTCGGGGGCCAGCTTGCGGAACACCGCCGTGGTCAGGGTGCCCGGCATGCAGCCGAACGGCGCGCAGTTGACCACCATGGCCGCGCCCTGCTCGGCGAACTCGATGGTGCGGCCCAGGGTCAGGATGGCCTCGCCCTCGAAGTGGATCGGGATGTAGCGCTGGCCGGCCGCGATCACGTCCTCGACCGGCGGCTCCAGCCGATCCGACAGAAAGGGCCCGGCCGCCTCGACCATTCGTCGCTCCTGGTGGATGATGTAGTAGTTCTTCAGCCCGGAGAACCACTTGAACAGCGGGTTGCGGTTGCCGTCCTTGAAGGCGATGGTCTGGGTGGCCACGGTGTAGAGGATCCACTCGGTCATCGGCGCCAGCCAGGCCTCGCCGCCGTAGCGCTCGATGGCATCGATCACGTTCTCGTTGGCGAAGGGGTTGCAGCGCACGTAGATCTCGCCCACCACCCCGACCAGGGGCTTGGGCCGGTGGTGGCGCGGCACCGCGGCCAGGTCTTCGATGGCCTGGCGTACGGCCGCGAACAGGTCACCGCCGCTCTCGATGACCGCCTCGATCTTGCGGCACCACGAGGCCAGCACCTCGTCGGTGGCCCCCGGCTGGACCTCGTAGGGCCGCACCTTGCAGGCGGCCTTGAGCAGCTGATCCGAGGCCAGCATGGCCCGCCACAGCATGCGCCGCAGGCTCTCGTCGACGCCCTGGTAGGAGTTGTGCGACGAGGGCGACAGGATGGCCAGCCCGCGCATGTCAGCCCGGTCGAGCACCTGCCGGTGCAAGGTGGTGTAGAGCCCGAAGCGGCAGGGCCCCTCGGCGGTGGGCATGAACAGCGCCTGGCGCGAGGCCGGCTCGCCGCTGGCCTCGACCGCCTCGAGCAGCGCGCCGATGGTCAGCGCCGTGGGCAGGCATTCACCGCCGCGGGTGACCGAGCGGCCGCGCTCGAACACGGCCTTGTTCTCGATCGGCAGCGGCTGGGCCCGGATGCCCCGGTTGCGGAAGCAGGCGGCGAAGAAGCCGGTGCCGTAGGGGTGCATGGGCGGGATCCACACCAGCCGGTCGTCGACCCGCGCCGGCTCCGGGCGCCACGGCATGCGGCCGTTGCCGATCACCTTGCGCGCATCCTCATCCCGTGGCCGGCGCAGCACGTCGAAGAAAGCCTCGATGCGGGTCATGTAGCCGGCATCCGCGCCGTGCTCGTCGAGTTCCAGGGCCAAGAATGGTTGGTTGCCCATGATCTCCTCGGCGAAGGACAGCAGAAACGAATCCGGGCCGCAGGAGAAGTTGGTCAGGTAGACCGCATCCAGATCCGGGTCGCGGGATACCGTCTCGCAGGCGGCCAGGATTTTCTGGCCGTAGTTCCAGAAGATGTTCTGGTAGCGGGCACCCAGTAGGGAGCGGTCGGCGTCCAGGAAATCGAGCGGCAGCACGGTGCGACCCTGCTCGGCGAGTTTGCCGGGCAGCCCGAGATTCTGGCCGCTGTCGTAGTTGTTGTAGGGCCGGCCGAGCAGCACCAGCAGCTTCTCGCCGGCGGCCTTGGTCTCGGCCAGCAACTTGCGGCCTTCCTCGGTGCAGCGCCGCTCGAAGCGGCGCTGCGCGGTCAGGCCGTCGCGCCAGGCGGCGCGCAGCTGGCGCCGGGTCACGCCCAGCGGGGCGGCCAGCTCGGCGACCAGCAGGTCCACGATCTGGCGTTCGCCCAGGCGCATGTCGACCACCGGCGACAGGATGTTGGCCACCGGCATGCCGTTGACCTCCAGCGCGGTGCGGGTATAGGACGGCGCCGCCTGGACGTAAGGGCAGAATTTGGAGGCCGAGGTGTGCGGGTTCTGCTGCTCGCTGACCACGTGCGGCAGCAGCACGTGGTCGACCCCGTCGGACAGAGCCAGCTTGGCCGCGTGGCCCATGACCAGCTTGGCCGGGAAGCAGAACTCGGCGCCGGTGATGCGCGAGGCCGTCTCGCGCACCCGGTCGTCGGTGGTGCCCGACAGCTTGACCCGGAAGCCCAGGCGGTTGAGAAAGCGGCGCCACAGCGGCAGGTAGCTATAGGTGGTCAGCGCCTGGGGCAGACCCACCACCGGCGCCTCGGCCGGTACCGATACGCCGCGTCCGGCCTGCTTCCAAAGCTTCTGGCGCAGCTTCAGCGCCCGCTCGTGCGGGTTCTGGCGCACCTTGTCCTCGTTCGGATCGCGACCGCACATGTAGCCGAAGGACGGCTGCTCGTCGAGGCCCTCGACCTCGGCGAAGGTGATCTTGCACTCGTTCTGGCACAGTTTGCAGGTCTCGTAGCGGATGCGGATGTCACGGCTGTCCAGGTCGAGACCGCGGAAGGCCGAGCGCGCGCTGGACCGTTCGGCCATGGCCTGGCGGGTCAGCAGGGCCACGCCGAAGGCGCCCATGACGTGGCAGTGAGGCGAGACCACCATCTCCACGCCCAGCAGACGCTCGAACGCGGCCACCAGGGCCGGGTTGCGGGCGGTAGCGCCCTGGAAGAAGATCTTCTCCCGCGAGCGGTAGCGGTTGCCCACCACCTTGTTCAGGTAGTTCTTGACCACCGAGACCATCACCCCGGCCAGGGCCTGCTCGGGCCGGGTGCCGGCTTGGACCAGCGCGGCCATGTCCTGCTCCATGAACACGGTGCAGCGGTCCGAGGTCAGCGGCGGATGCTCGCCCAGCACGGCCGGGCCGATGTCGGCCACCGGATAGCCGAGCTTGTTGGCCTGCTCCTCGACGAAGGAGCCGGTGCCGGCGGCGCAGACGTAGTTCATGTTGGCGTCGCGGATGTGGCCGTCGACCACGTGCATGTACTTCGAGTCCTGACCGCCGATCTCGAAGATGGTGTCGATGGACGGGTCGGTGGCCACCGCGCCGGCCACGTGGGCCGAGATCTCGTTGATGACGGCGTCGGCGCCGATGATGGTGCCGACCAGCTTGCGGCCCGAACCGGTGGTGCCGGTGCCGGTGATCTCCAACCGGGTGCCGCGCTCGGCGGCCAGGGCGCGCAGGGCGCGGAACAGCAGCTTGGTGGCGCCGATCGGGTCGCCGCCGGTCTTGCGGTAGATGTCGACCACCACCCGGTCGTGCTCATCGACCAGGGCCAGCTTGGTCGAGGTCGATCCGACGTCGATGCCCAGCACGCCGCGCAGCACGTCGCCGGCCGGCCACTGGTTGACGCGCACATCGTTGTCGTCGTCGGTATAGGAGTGCTCGGTGTCGAAGTCCGGGTAGACCGAGCGCTCCAGGCTCAGCGGCCAGTCGTGGCTGCCCTGGGCTTCGCCGAGATCGGCGCGCGCCGCCAGCACCCGGCCGATCGGCGCGGCCGGCGGTCGGGCCAGCAGGGCCGCGCCCAGCGCGGCGGTCAGGTGGGGCGCGGCCGGGGTGTGGATGTACTCCGGGTAGGCCGCCCGCAGCCAGCGCAGCACCTCTTCGTTCTGCGCCACGCCGCCGATGATGGCTGCCGGGCCATCGAGCGGCCGGCCGTTGAGCAGGGTGCCGAGCAGGTTGCGCGTCATGCCCTGGCACAGGCCGGACCACATCTCGGCCTTGGAGTAGCCCTCCTGCTGGCGGTGGATCAGGTCGCTCTTGGCGAACACCGAGCAGCGGCTGGCGATGGTCGGCGGCTGGTCGATGTGACCGAAGCCGGCCATGTCCTCGGTCGAGATGCCCAGTCGACCCGCCTGCTCGTCCAAGAACGAACCGGTGCCGGCGGCGCACAGCGAGTTGGTGGCGTAGCCCAGAAAGCGACCCTCGGCGTCCAGCCGCACCAGGGTGGCCGATGCGCCGCCGATGTCGATGATGTGGCGCGCATCGGGCAGCAACCGATGCACCGCCTCGATCTGGCAGCGGGTGATGTCGAGCAGATCCACGCCCAGGGTCTCGGCGAACAGGTCGGCGGTCGAGCCGGTGATGCCGATGGCCTCGCCGTCAGCGATGTCCAGCGCGGCCAACGCGGCCTCGAGCGCCGCGCTCGGATCACCGCGGTGGGGCCGATAGAAACGGTGGCTCATGGTGCCATTGCCGTCGACGCGCACCGCCTTGACGTACAGCGCCCCGATATCGAAACCGACGCAATCCTGCCTGCCACCCATTGCGAACTCCCGCGCTTGCCGATGTATGGAAAAAGCCCACCAACTAAACTGACATGTCAGTCTAGTCAAATCCGGTCGCCTGTCAAGCGCGAAGTTCGCTGCGGCTCAGACCGGCCCGGCGCGCTTGAAGGCGATGGCGCCGGCCAGGTTGACCGCCACACTGGCCAGGATCAGCAGCTTGGTCCAGCGGTTCATGGGCACCCGGCCCACGGCCAGCAGCATGATCAGATACGGGGTGATGTCCAGGCTGAAGCGGTAGCCGAACTGCACGTAGCCCGAGTTCTGGTAGAACAGCGCCGGCAGCAGCGCCGGCACCGCCGCCGCCCACAGGATGGGATACAGCCAGGGTTTGGCCCGCGGCCAAAACAGGCGTACGAACACCGGGGTGGTCAGAAAGATGCTCATGCCGTCGGGGTTGTAGCCGAGGTAGGGCGGCTGGTCGAGCAGGGTCGGCAGCCGCAGCAGCAACGCGCGCAGGTTCCACTCCAGGTAGTGGTAGGCGAACAGGCCGTGCTCGGCGATGCGGCTGCCGGCCGGGCCGCTGAGCAGGGCGTGGCCGAACTCGAACACGTTGCCGAAGCGCACGTGGTTGAACACCATCTGGGCGGCGCCCAGCGCCATTATGGGCGCGGCGAACAGGGCCAGCTTGGCCGCCGCCCGGCGCCAGGAGCCGGCCGCCGGCCGGCCGTCGGCCAGCCGCGGCAAGACCAACTGCAGCAGGAAGTAGCCGACGCTGAAGGCCAGGTTCACCCGGGTGTCGAAGGCCAGCGCCAGAAACAGACCGGCCAGCAAGGGGTGGCGGGCCCGGTAGCCGGCCAGGATGTAGGCCAGGCTGAAGCTGACCCCCATCACCTGGGCGGTGAACCAGACCTCGCCCAGCACCGAGCAGCAGTAGTGCAGGGTGCCGAAGCCGAACAGCGCGGTCAGCCACAGGTGGCCGCGCCGGCCCAGCGGGCTGAGCCCCTCGCGGCCCAGCAACTGCAGCACGAGAAACATCAGCAGCACGTTGAGCGCGGCCCAGGGCAGGGTGAACAGCACGTCGTTGAAGTCGCGGCCGAACAGGGCCACCCACGGCATCATGAACACCGCCGGCACCGGCGGGAAGGACACGTACCATTCGCCCCGGTGGTGGATCCAGTCGTTGTTGTTCGGTGGCGGCACCCGCAGGTGGGCCTGGCCGTGCAGCAGCGCGTCGGCCTGGTAGACGAAATGCGGCGCGTCCGACTGCTCGACCAGCCGATCGGCGCTGGTGGCGGCATAGACCGCCAGGGCGATGCCGAAGATCAGCAGATGCAGCCGGTGGCGCTGCCACCAGGTGGCGCACTCCGCCCCGGGGGCGCTCGGCTGGCCTGGGCTTGCGGACATGGCAGGCTTTTTTCCCATGCGCCCGCGCCGCGAGTCAAGCGCGCGCCGGCTTGTCAGCCGGGCCCCGAGGCGTTAATCTCGAAGGGAATGTCAGCATCGGCGAAGTAACCGGTCTGGAGGTGGAAGATGGAGCGGCTGTCTTCGTGGATCGCGGTCGTTGTCCTGCTGGGGCTGGTCGGTTGCAACCCGATCTACGTCGCCCCCTCGGCCAACGCGCCCCTGTTCGGCTCCGGCGGCGAGCTGCACGGCGCGGCGCATGTCGAGTCGGTGGGCGGGGTCGATCTACAGGGCGCCTTCTCGCCCTTCGATCACTTCGGCGTCCAGGCCGGTCTGTCCATGCTGCCGGAGTATGACGACGACGATGACCACCGCCACTACTACGGCGAACTCGGCCTCGGCGGCTACGTGCCCTTCGGCATCGGTCGCTTCGAGGCCTTCGCCGGGGTCGGCTACGGCAAGGGCTGGGGCCGGCTGGAGACGGCCGCGGACGGAACCAAATACCGCGGCACCGGCACCTATACCCGGGCCTACCTGCAGGCCGACATCGGCCTGTCGACCCGGGTGGTGGATTTCGGCCTGATGAGCCGTTACTCGTGGGTGATCTACGACTATACCGACACCAACGGGGTCGAGCGCACCATCGACGACCCCTTCATCGAGGAGTTCCTGTTCTTCCGCATCGGCTACGACCCGGTCAAGTTCGAGCTGCAGACCGGTGTGCTGTGGGGCGCCGACTACGAGTACCAGGAGATCGCCTGGATTCCGTGGCATGTCTCCATCGGCATCCACGTCAAGTTCGACATGTGGGGCGGCGATGGTGAAGAAGCCCCGGCCGCAGAGGGTCCGCCGCCGGCCGGCGGCGGCTGGCAGCCCGTGCCCGAGGGCTTCGGCCGGCTGTGGTAGCAAGCCGGTTAGCGTACGGAGGCTTCTCGCTCTAAGATGCGCGGCTGGTGCGATCCCCGATCCCGAGCAGAAGTGCGAAGCGGTAGTGGCCATAGCCCATGCGCACCATGCCCAGCAACAGCGCCCCGGCGGCCCACCCCGGCCAGCCGGTCGAGCCGCTCGTCGAGCTGCTCGATGTAGAAGCCGTTCATCACCTGCTCGATCTGCGCGCGCACCGGGATCGACAGCACCGGCTTGTGCAGGTAGACCGCCTCGGACAGCAGGGTGGTGCGCTTCTTGCGGACCTCGGGGTGGAAGCAGGTGGTGATGTATTAGTTGGAAGTTCCCAAGGGAACTTCCACATTAATCACCGTCGCGGCGGTGGCAACCGATCTGGCTTCGCTCTCGCTGAGCTGAAGTCCCCGAGGGAACCTCAGTATGAGCCAGCGGGCCCGTGGCAGGGAATGCCCCGGGCGGCGAAGCGGGTTTTCATCACCGCGATGGCCTCGGGGTTGTCGTCGATCAGCAGGCAGTGGCGGCCGTGGCGGTGGGCGGCCTCGCCGAACGAGCCGCTGCCGGCGAAGAAGTCGAGCAGGCGATCGCCGGGGCGGGAGTGGACCTTGACGATGCGCTCCAGGATGCCCAGCGGCTTCTGGTTGGGGTAGCCGGTCTTTTCACGGCCGCTGGTGGGCACGATGGTGTGCCACCAGACGTCGGTCGGGGTCTTGCCGCGGGCGGCCTTTTCCGCCGAGACCAGACCGGGGGCCATGTAGGGGATGCGATCCATCTCGTCGGCGTTGAAGGTATAGCCACCGGGGGACTTGGCGTAGAACAGGATGTTGTCGTGCTTGGGGGCCCACTTCTTGCGGGTCCGGGCGCCGTAGTCGTAGGCCCAGATGATTTCGTTGATGAAGCAGTCGCGGCCGAACAGCGCATCCAGCGCCACCTTGACCCGGTGGACCTCGCGGTAGTCGAGGTGCACGAACAGGCAGCCGGCCGGCCGCAGCAGCCGGTGGGCCTCGGCCAGCCGCGGCATCAGAAAGCCCAGGTAGTCGTGGTGGTGGTCGAGGTAGGCCTTCTCGCCCAGCAGCTCGGTGACGAAGCGTCGGCCCTGGAACCCCGCCCGGTCGCCGCGCTCCGCGGCCCGGGTCTTGAGGGATCGCCGCGACTGTACCTTGCGTGTATTGAAGGGGGGATCCACGTAGATCAAATCGAAGGATTCGCTTTCCATCGCGGCCAGGATGGGCAGGTTGTCGCCGAGCAGCAGTTCGATCCGCGGCTCTTCGGCACCGGTCGCGGGACGCTCGGCCGCAGCCCACTTGACCGGGCAGCTGCGGGCGTCGTGTCCCGGCTGGCGGCAGATGGAGCAGCGTCTGGCCATGGCGGGCATCCTCTCCAAGGCGGTTCAGCGAGCCGGCCAAAAATACCGCATCCGCGTTGCCAGGTGCCAGGGACTTTTTCGGGGCTTTTGCGGCTGCTGCGGCGCTAGTCGTCGCTCCTCGGGGGCTCTTGCTCGTCTGCAGAAGCCGCGTTCAAAGGCGGCTCCGGCGGGCAGCTGTGGCAGGTTCGCTGCTGGTGGAGCTGCCAGTAGGTGGCGATGATGCGCTTGCGCAGCTGCTGGCGTTCGCTGTCGGTCATGGTCGGGCCTCCTTTCTCAGGACAAATTGTGTCTCTTTTTGGCTTTGTCTAGTTGGAAGCTCCCAAGGGAACTTCCATCTAGGGCGCTGGGCTCTGGATGAGTCTGTGGGCAAATTGTGGATAGCCGGTGGGCAAGCTGTGGACGACCGTCGGCGACGCGGTGGGGCTGGCTGTGCGGCCGATTGTGGAAAAAGGGGTGGAAAAGTGGGAACTCCCGTCTTGCCAAGGAACTGATTGAGTGGCATATGCTGGGCCTTGAAGCAGGGGGCACCTCGGCCCGGTCCCCGGGGCCGGCGCGAGGTGGGCGATGGGCTCGAGACGCTGCAGGCGCTGGGATCTGACGAGGTGGAGGCTGTGGAACCCGTGCAAAAGTCGGCTAGGGGTGGAGAGGTGGCAGAGCTGGAGCAGATGGACGAGCTTTTGGACCGGGTGCGGGCCGCCGGCGCCGAGCTGGCCGCCGCCGGTCAGGCCCTGACCGCGGCGCTGGGCGAGCTGACCGGGCGGGTGCGCATCGGCGCCGAGGATCCGGTGCTGGCCGGGCTGTTGGGCGAGCAGCTGGCCGGGCTGGTGCGCCGCTCGCGCTGGAACTCGCTGGTGCTCAACCCGGGCTCGACCTCGACCAAGGTCTCGGTCTACACCGGCCTGACCCTGGTGGCCGCCGGCGACGTGCAGCAGGACGGCTCCGCCGCAGCCGGGCCGGCCGCTGGGTCGGATCTGGAGGGCCGGGTGGAGCGGGTGCTGGCCTGGATGGGCGAGCAGGGCCTGGATCCGCAGGAGCTGACCGGCATCGCAGCCCGCGGCGGCCTGATGGCGCCGGTGGCCGCCGGCACCTACCGCATCTCCAGCCGCATGATCCAGGATCTGGCGGCCAGCTCGATCTTCCACGCCTCCAACCTGGCCGCGCCCATGGCCGAGCGCATCGCGGCCCGGGTGGGGCCCGACGTGCTGTTGACCACCACCGACCCGGTGATGATCGACGAGATCGAGCCGGCCCAGCGGCTGACCGGCTCGGCCCGCATCCGCAACGACGGCACCGCCGTGCACTACCTGAGCCACCGGGCGGTGGCCGGGTTGGTGGCCGACCGGCTGCTCCGATCCGTCGGCGAGCTGCACCTGATCACCTGCCACATGGGCGGCGGCATGTCGGCGGCGCGCCACCGCGGCGGCCGGGCGGTGCAGGTGGCCCAGGCCTTCGGCAGCCTGCCCTCGGCCAACCGCTGCGGCCGCTTGCCCCTGCATCGGGTCATCGAACAGCTGGAATCGCGCAACTACGACATCGACGACCTGCGCGCCGACGTGATGCGCTCCGGCGGCCTGCTGGCCTTGGCCGGCACCGACGACTTCCGCAGCCTTTTCGCGCTCGAGCGCGAGGGCACCCCGGAGCAGGTCGAGAAGGTGCGGCTGATCAAGGCCTTCTTCGCCAACCGGGTGGCCGGCTGCATCCTGGAGCTTTCGGCCGACGCCCAGCCCATCGACGCGGTGGTGTTGACCGGCGGGTTGGCCCACGACGACGACTTTTGTCACGCGGTGGCCGAGCGCATCCAGCTGCCGGCGCCGGTGGCGCGGTTGCCGGGCGCGGTCGAACAGTCGGCCCTGGCCGCCGGCCTGCTGCGGGCCAACGCCGATTCGAACAGCCTGCTGGAGTACGATGCGGTGCGCGAGCAGGCCCTGGCGCTCAGGCGCGAGACCGGGTCGGTGATGGAGGTCGAGCTGTTCGCGCGCGAAAAGGCCAGCTGCAGCGCGATCCACCCGCCACGCCACGTGGAGGAGGTGATCGAGGCGGCCTGCACGGATGCGCCGCCGACCATCGCCCTGCTGGGCGCCGACAACGCCGAGGCCCTGCTGGCGGTGCGCCAGGCGGCCGAGCACGGCGGGCCCGACACCCCGCCGATGGCGCGGTTTTTGCTGCTGGGCCGTTACGGTCCGGTCACCCAGCTGGCCTGGGAGCTGGACCTGGCCGTGGACGACGAGACCGTGGCCGTCTACGACACCGACGATCCGGTGGCCGCGGCGGTCGAGCTCGGCCAGCAGGGCTTGGTCGACACCTGGATGAAGGGCAGCATCAGCACGGCCGCGGTGCTCAAGGGCTACCTGCGCTACCTCAAGTCGCGCGGCGGGCTGGGCCGGCGGTTGAGCCATCTGGCGCTGTTCGACATTCCGGGCCGCGACAAGCTGGTGGGCCTGACCGACGCGGCCATGAACCCCTATCCGGACGTTCCGGGCCGCCTGGGCATCCTGGAAAACGCCATCGAGGCCATGCACCGGCTGGGCTTTGTCAAACCCAAGGTGGCGGTGTTGTCGGCCACCGAAAAGCCGTCCAAGTCGGTCGATTCATCGGTCGAGGCCCAGGAGATCGCCGAGAAGCTGTCCGGCCGCGACGATCTGATCGTCGAGGGGCCGCTGGCGCTCGACCTGGCCATGTCGCCCGACGCCGCCCGCGACAAGCACTACCGCGGCCGGATCCAGGGCGACGCCGATCTGTTGCTGGTACCCGACATCGATGTCGGCAACGCGGTCTACAAGGCATTCACCATCACCTCCGACGCTGACGCCGCCGGCGTGGTGCTGGGCGGACCCGCGCCGCTGATCCTGGTCTCGCGGGGCGACACGGCCCGCAGCAAGCTGGCGGCCATCGGCCTCGGGGTGCTGCTGACCCTGCGCATGAAAGCGGGAGGAGAGTCATGAGCAGCGCGCAACGCAAGGGCCTGTTCGGCTTCGCCGCCATCAATCCGCCCCCGTCCCTGTCGGCCGGGGCCCGCTTTCCGTCGGCCCGGGCCTACCGCGATTTTTTGGAGCAGGTCGAGGCCGATCCGGCGGCCTACTGGAATGAGCTGGCCGGGCTGCTGCACTGGACCGAGCCGCCCGCGGGCTGCGGTGGGCCCGGGGCCTGGTTCCCGGGCGGCCGGCTGAACCTGACCGTGGCCTGCCTGGATCACTGGATCGAGAACGACGCCGAAGGCGACGAGGCCTTGATCGCCCTCGACGGCCAGAGCCGCACCGCCTTCAGCCGCGAGGAGCTGCTGTCGCGGGTGGGCATTCTGTGCGATCGCATGGGCGGCTGGCAGATCGAGCCCGGCAGCCGGGTGCTGCTGGCCTTGCCGCGGGGCTACGAGCTGCTGTGCGCGGTGCTGGCCGGGCTGCGGCTGGGGCTGACCTGCGTGCCGCTGGACCCCAGCCTCGGCGATCCGGGCCGCATCGAGCGCCGGGCCGAGGCGGCTGGTTGCCAGGCGGCGCTGACCACCGAGGCCGAGATCGAGGCCGGCACGGTGGGCGACTTCGAGCGCCTGCCGGTGAGCCGGCGTATCGTGCTCGAGCCCACCTGGGAGCGCGACGCCTTCGCCCCACCGGCGCCGGTGGCGGTCGATGCCATGCATCCGGCCTTCGTGCTGGCCGACGCCTCGGGGCGGGTCTTTTCGCTGCCCACCGCCGGGGTGGCGCTGCACGGGCTGAGCGCCTACCGCTGCCTGCTCGACGGCCGCGGGCCCGGCGACCTGCACTGGTTCCAGACGCCGGCCCACCACGCCTCGTTTCTGACCGGCAGCCTGGGCGCGCTGATCAGCGGCGGCCGTATCGCGGCGCCGGTCACCGGCGTCATCACCACCGCCGGGCGCTTCCTCGAAGCGCTGCGCGAGGTGGGCCCGCGGGTGGTGGTCATCCAGGCCAAGATCCTCGACAAGGTGGTGGCCGCCTGCAAGCAGATCGACGACGCGGGCCCCTGCGGGGCCGGTCCGGCCTTGCTGGTGGTCGACGGGGTGTCGGTCTCGCCGACCTTCTACCAATTCGTACGCCACGGCCTGTTCGACGGCCGCAGCCACGTGGTCCAGGTGCTGAGCCGGCCCGAGGCCAGCGGCTTTCTGGCCGGCCCCCACCCCGGCGCCACCCCGGTGCGGCCGGCCTCGGCCGGGCTCAAAGCCCCCGGCCTGCGGCTGCTGGTGGTCGATTCGAACAACCGGGTCTGCCGGCCCAACCACGGTGGCCTGCTGGCGCTGGACCGGGTGCCGCCCGGCCTGGCACTGGAGCTGCAGCAGAACCCGCCGCCGGTGCCGTTGGGGGTACGGGCGCGGATGGACTCAGACGATCAGATCTGGAGCGTGGGCGAGGCCAAGGTGGAGCTGCCCGACCAGACGCGCATCCCATCGACTGAACTCGAGGCCCTGATCGCCTCGTTGCCCGAGGTGGAACAGGCCGCGGTGGTGGTGGCCCGTGACGCCCGCGGCCGGGTGCACACCCGGGCCTTCGTCAAGGAGGCGGAAGGGACCGCGCACAGCGACCTGCCGGCACGGGTGCGCCGAGCGGTGGCCGATCGTTTCGGCCCCACCGCCGTGCCCGAGGCGGTGCAACGGGTGCCGGATCTGCCTTACAGTCGATCGGGCAAGCTGATACGCTCGGTGCTGCGCCGGGTGGCGGTGGGCGAGACCGACGGTCTCGAGGATCTGGGCCTGGTCACCGACCCCGAGCTGCTCGACGCGCTGATCCACGATCGGGCCACCGGCGGCCGAAGGGATTGACGTGAGCCTGGACAAGTTATTTCGACCCGAGCGGGTGGCGGTCTTCTGCGATTCCGCCCAGCGCAACGATCAGGGCCAGGTGGTGGCGCGCAACCTGATCGACGGCGGCTTCGCGGGCGAGCTGGTGCTGGTCGACCCCCAGCGCGACGAGCTGCTCGGCCGTCCCTGCCTGCGCGATCCGCGCGACCACCCGCGGCGTATCGACCTGGCCCTGGTGGCCACGGCGCCCACCGACCTGAAGCGTTCGGTCGATCGGGCGATCATGGCCGGGGCGCGGGCGTTGGTGGTGCTGACCGAGCTGGAAGAGCCGGAACATGCCGGGCTGGTCGAAGAAATACGCAACCTGTGCGCCAGCCGCTCGGTGCAGCTGGTGGGGCCGGGCAGCCCGGGAGTGGTCAACCTGCACGCTCAGCTCAACGCCTCCTGCGCCGAAAGCCTGCCCGGGCCCGGCGGGGTGGCCCTGGTGAGCGAGTCGCGGGCGGTGGCGCTGGCACTCATCGACCAGGCGGCAGCCGCCGACCTGGGCCTGTCCAAGGTGGTCGGGCTGGGCGACAAGGCCGGGCTGGACGAGGTGGCGTTGTTTCGCGCGCTGGCCGAAGACGAGCAGACCCGGGTGGTGATCGCCTACCTGGAGACCATCGAGCACGGCAAGGAGTTTCTGACCCGGGCCGAGGCGCTGGCCGGAAGCAAGCCGGTGATCGTGCTCAAGGCCGGCATCACCCATTCCGGCGAGCTGGCGGCCGAGGCCCACACCGGCCACGCCGCCCGCAGCAACCTGGCCTACGGCGCGGCCTTCAAGCGGGCCGGCGTGCTGCGGGCCGCTTCCTTCCAGCAGGTGTTCGACCTGGCCAGCGCCCTGTCCTGCCAGCCCTTGCCGGCGGGCGATCGGGTGGCCGTGGTCAGCAATGCCGGCGGGCCGGGCATCCTGAGCGCCGACGCGGTGGACGATGCCGGCCTGCGCCTGGCCGAGCTCGAGCTGAGCCACAGCGCCGGACTGCAGAACGTCGGGGCGCGCAATCCGATCGAGCTGCCCTCGGTGGCCGACGGCGAGCGGTTGGGCGTGGTCCTGCGCGCCGCGCTGGCCAGCGACGCGGTCGACGCCGGGCTGCTGCTGATCACCCCGGCGGTGGTCTGCGAGCCGATCGAGGTGGTGGAGGCGGCCAGCCAGGTGGCGGTGGCCGACAAGCCCCTGCTGGCGGTGGTGCTGGGCGGCAACCGCGCCCGCGCCATGCGCCTGCGCCTGACCGCCTCCGGGGTGCCCGCCTACGCCTCGCCCGAGCGGGCGGTGGCCGCGCTGGCGGAGATGACCAACTACGCGGCCTGGCGCCGGCGGCCGCCGCGGGTCATCACCCGCTTTCGGGTCAACCGGCAGCGGGTCGAGCGCATTCTGCTGCGCCACGAACGCCAGCAGCTGAACCAGGTGCAGGAGCACCTGGCCCGCGATCTGCTCGAGGCCTACGATTTCCGGGTGCCGGCCGGACACCTGGTGGCCACGGCCGATGACGCGGTGGAGGCGGCCGAGCGGCTGGGCTTTCCGGTCAGCCTGGAGGTGGTCTCGTCCGACGTGGCCGACAAGGCGGCGCTGGGCGGCATCCGCCGCGAGCTGACCGGCCCGGTCGCGGTGCGTGATGCCTACGATCTGGTCATGCTGCACATCGGCCGCCAGGCCCCGGAGGCGACGGTCGAAGGCGTGCTGGTCAGCGAGCAGGTCCCGGCCGGCATGGCGGTTGTGATCGGCATGCAGCGCGATCCGCAGTTCGGTCCGATGTTGATGTTCGGCCTGGGTGGAGTGATGGTCGAGGTCATGCAGGACGTGGCCTTTCACCTGGCGCCGGTCACCGCCGAGGAGGCCAAGCAGATGTTGCGCGCCACCCGTTCCTACCGCTTGCTCGAGGCGCGGCGGCAGCAAACGGGCGCCGATCTCGACGCCATCGTCACCGGGCTGCAGCGCATCAGCCAGTTGGCTACCGACTTCCCGCGCATCGCCGAGCTGGAGATCAACCCCTTCGTGGTCTACCGGCCGGGTGCGGCGCCGGTGGCTGCCGGGACCCGCATCATGCTGTCCGCAGGGAGCGCGCCATGAGCCCGGCCAGGCGTCCCGATCGGATCGACCCCGATTGGAAGGAGCGCTACGCCCACCAGATCGCCTCGCCCGAGGCCGCGGCGGCGCGCATCCGGCCGGGCCAGCGCATCTTCATCGGTACCGGCTGCGCCCAACCCCAGGAGCTGGTGCGCGCTCTGACCGCTCGCTCGGCCGCGCTGTCCGATACCCAGATCGTGCACCTGCTGACCATGGGCGACGCGCCCTACGCCCACCGCGAGCTGTCGCAGCACTTCTCGGTCAACTCCTTTTTCATCTCGGAGAACGTGCGCGACGTGATCCAGGAGGGCGTGGGCAACTACACCCCCATCTTCCTGTCGGACATCCCGCGGTTGTTCTCGGCCGGCCAGCTACCGCTGGACGTGGCCCTGATCCAGGTCAGCCCGCCGGACACCCGCGGCCGGGTCAGCCTGGGCATCTCGGTCGACATCGTCAAATCGGCCGCCGAGAACGCCCGGCTGGTGATCGCCCAGGTCAACGAGCAGATGCCGCGCATCCGCGGCGACAGCTTCCTGTCGGTGCACGACCTGGACGTGCTGGTGCCGGTCGACGTGCCCCTGCTCGAGTTCGAGATGCCCGAGACCGATCCGACCACCCAGCGCATCGGCGCCTACATCGCCGGTCTGGTCGAGGACGGCTCGACCCTGGAGCTGGGCATCGGCCGCATTCCGCACGCCGTGCTGGAGAACCTGTCGGAGAAGCGCGAGCTGGGCATCCACACCGAGATGCTGACCGACGCCGTGATCGAAGCGGTCGAGGCCGGGGTGATCACCGGCGCGCGCAAGTCGATCGACCGCGGCAAGATGGTGGCCTCGTTCTGCCTGGGCACCAGGCGGCTCTATGACTTCATCGACGACAACCCGGCGGTGGCCTTCCATCCCACCGAGTACGTCAACGATCCCTTCCTGATCAGCCAGCACCACAAGATGGTGGCCATCAACGTGGCGCTGGAGGTCGACCTGACCGGGCAGGTGTGCGCCGACTCGCTGGGCACGCGTTTTTTCTCGGGCATCGGCGGCCAGGTGGACTTCAACCGCGGCGCCGCCCAGGCCGAGCACGGCCGGGCCATCATCGCCCTGCCATCGACGGCCAAGTCGGGCAGCATCTCGCGCATCGTGCCGCAGCTGAGCCCGGGCGCCGGGGTGGTGACCACCCGCGGCGACGTGCACTACGTGGTCACCGAGTACGGGGTGGCCTACCTGCACGGCAAGAGCGTGGCCGAGCGGGCCATGGCCCTGATCAGCATCGCCCACCCGGACTACCGGCCCGAGCTGGTGCGCAAGGCGGTGGAGTTCAAGTACCTGCGGCCCGAGATGGCCGGCGTGGAGGGCAAGCTGCGCATCGAGCCGCCCGAGCTGCGCACCACCTTCGTGGCCAAGGACGGCACCGAGATCCACTTCAGGCCCATGCTGCCGACCGACGAGCCCGCTTTCAAGGAGCTGTTCTACGGCCTGAGCGCGGACTCGATCTTCAAGCGTTTCATGTCGCACATCAAGCGCATCCCGCAGAAGCAGGTGCAGAACTTCGTCTTCGTCGACCACCGCAACGAGGTGGCCATCGTGGGCACGGTACCCGAGGCCTACGGCGAGGCCATCGTGGCGGTGGGCCGCTACTTCCTCGACCCCAAGACCAACAAGGCCGAGGCCGCGCTGCTGGTCCACGACGACTGGCAGGGCAAGGGCATCGGCCGCTTTCTGCTCGAGTACCTGGCCACCATCGCCCGGCGCGCTGGCATCTCGGGCTTCACCGCCGAGGTGCTGCGGCAGAACAAGGCCATGCAGGCCGTGATCGCCAGCGCCGGCTTCGAGGCCACCTCCCGGCTCGAAGACGACGTCTACGGCATCAACATCAACTTCTGATACCGGTTATTCCGCAGTTGCCCCGGGCCGCCCCCTCCCGTTGCTTTCGTCTGGAGTTCCCTTGGTAACTCCTAACACACTGATTTTCCTAGTGGGCTTACATGGGAACAGCGGCCCATGGGCTCTCTAACGCATTGATTTTATTGTCCCCCGCCCTTCGGGCGGGGGAACTTGGGTTTCGTGGCCCCGCCTGGCGGGAGGCGAGACCCGGCTCAATCCCCCCGGTCGTGCTCGGCGAACCAGTCGGCGATGGCCTCGGGCGCGGCCGGCAGCCACTGGTGGCCGGCCAGCGCGTCGGTGATCACCCGGGTGGCGATGCCGCTGCGGCGCAGGGCGCGATCGTAGGCGCGCATGGTCCACTCGGGCACGGCCGCGTCCAGCAGACCGTGTAGAAACAGCGCCGGCGGGTGGCTCGCCGGTAGCTCGGCCGGCACCGCGCACAGGCTGGACGAGCAGGTGGCGTAGCTGGCCGAGCAGATGGCCAGCGCGCGGAAGCGGCCGGGGTAGGCCAGCCCCACCCGCGAGGTCATGTAGCCGCCGGAGGAAAAGCCGAAGGCGAACAGACGCTCGGGGTCCAGGCGGCCGAAGCGGCCGCTGTCGATGGCCTCGAGCAGCGCCAGCATCAGGGCGTGATCGGGCGCGCCGGTCCAGTGCTGGGCGAAGGGGGCGATGTTGGTGTCCCACCAGGTGCTGCCCTGCAGGTGGGCCTCGGGCGCCATCACCGCCACCCCGGCGTCGAGCAGCCGCTTCATCGCGCGCGCCTGGTGGTAGGCGCCGTATACCTCGCCGCGCAGCCCGGACCAGACGTACTGGGAGGAAAAGGCGGTGCCCTGGAAGAACACCGCCGCCGGCCAGCCCCCGGCCGGTGGATCGCCCAGCGGCAGCTGCCAGTGGACCTGGCGCAGCTCGAAGCCCGGCGCCGCGGTGACCAGCCAGTCGGAGCGGTGCGGGCAGGCCACGGTCCAGCGGGTCACCGTGCAGCGCGAGTCTGGCGCTCCGGCGTCGGCTACGGGGTCGCCGCCGGCGCCATCGCTGTCGCCGTCCGGCGCCGGACCGTCGCCGATCGCATCGCCACCGTCTTCATCGGCCGGGCCGGCGTCCGCACCGGCATCGGTGCCGGCGTCGGCCGCGGCAAAGGGGTTGCGCCCCGGGCCGCAGGCCGCGGCGGCCACGGACAGCAGCAGAGGGATGGCGATCAGTGTGCGCATCGACCGGCGCCGCAGCGGTGCGAGCCCGGAGCTGCCGCGGCGTCAGCCGCGGTAGCGCATGCCCGCGGCGGTGGTCAAGGGCTCGCCCCGGCGCAGCACCTCGGCGTGCTCGATCGCGGCCAACACCACCAGGTGGTCGCCGGCCTCGACCAGCTGGCTGACGCGGCAGTCGAAGTAGGCCAGGGCTTCGCTGAGCAGCGGCACGTCGCTCGGCGCCGGCCGGGTGGCGAACTGGGTGATCTTGTCCTCGCCCAGCATGGACTGCTTGGCGAAGTGGGCGGCCACGTCCTTCTGCTCGGCCGACAGCAGGTTGAGCACGAAGTTGGGATGGTCGGCCAGCAGCTCGGTGGAGTAATGGGTCTTGGCGATGGCGAACATCAGCATGGGCGGCTCGAAGGCCACCTGGCTGAACCAGGACACCGTCAGGCCGTTCTCCACCCCGCCGACGCCGACGGTGACCACGCTGACGTTGTAGCAGATCGATTCCAGCGCATCCTTGATCATCTGATCGCTCATGGGCATTCCCTCCCCGCGACCCCCCGGGGTCACGGCTTGCGCTTGTTGGCGAACTCCTCGCCACTGAAAAGGCCCTTCTCGATGCACAGGCTGGCCAGGGCCTTGATGATGCGGGTGGCTTTGCGCTGATTGTCCGCGATGCGCTCCAGGCGCTGCTCCACGGTCAGCTCGGGCTCCGCGACCGGCCGGGCCCGGGCCCCGGGCGCGCGGGCCGGGATGGGTTGCTCGTCGAGCTGCTCGGCCAGCTTGGCCGCGCCGCGGCCCTCCTGGCGGATGTCGCCGGCGTGGCGCACCAGGGTGTTGCCGGACATGTCGGTGACCTTGAACTCGGCCTGCTCCTGCTCGGCCTCGGCGTCGCTCAAGGACAGGTCGATGCCGGAGCCGCCGAAGGGATTGGCCTCGTCCAGCTCCCGGCCGTAGGTCTCCTGGATCTGGTCCCGGATCTCGCTCGGCCGGCCGACCAGCGGCCTGACGTTGAGCTTGGTGCGCCGGCGGACCTCCATCACCAGCCGGCCGTCGATCGGATCGGCCATGGCCAGCCACAGGGTCTGGCCCTTGTCGCGCAGGGCGCAGGGAAAGACCAGGTTCTCGGCGCAGAACGGCCCTTCGAGCAGGGCGATGGCCTTGGGATCGATCTGCAGCTTGGCGAAGGACACCGGCGGCAGACCGACAACCCGCGACACGATCGGGATCAGCTTCTCCTCGGGCACCAGCCCCAGCTCCAGCACCGCCATGTGAAAGCGGCCGCCGACCTTCTCCAGGTGGTCCTGCACCGAGCGGTACTGGAACTGGTCCAGCAGCTTGGTCTCCAGCAACTGCTTGGCGATCTTGGAGTCGGCTCCCGGCATCGGTCCTTTCCCGGTCACGGCCGGCTGTGCCCCGGCGCGGACCCGCAGTATACCCGCAGCCCGCCGCGGCCGCCAAGTCCCCGCCGGCGCTCAGCGGTCGCTGCCCTCATGGGCCGGCGGGTCCCTGGCAGCCGGGGCAGAAATGGGTCGAGCGTTGGACCACCCGGATGCGCTGGATGGCCGCGCCGCAGCGGGCGCAGGCCTGGCCGCCGCGGCCGTAGACCCGCAGCCGGGTCTGCATGCGGCCGCCGGGGTAGACCCAGTCGAGCGAGGTGCCGCACAGCGCGATGCCCTGGCGCAGCACCGCCCGCATCGCCCGGTGCAACCGGCGCACCTCGGTGGTGGACAGCGCATCGGCCCGGCGCAACGGGTGCAGCCGGGCGCGGTGCAGGGTCTCGTCGCTGTAGATGTTGCCCAGCCCGGCCACGAAGCCCTGGTCGAGAAGCAGCGCCTTGAGCGCCCGGCGCCGGCCGGCCAGCAGGCGGCCCAGCCGCCGGGCGGTGAAGCCGCGGTCCAGCGGCTCCGGGCCCAGGTGGGCCAGGGCGGCGGCGGCGTCCGAGACGAGGCTGATGCGGCCGAACTTGCGCGCATCGCAAAACAGCAGCCGCTCGCCGTCGGACAGCGCCAGCCGCGCGCGCACGTGAGCGCTGTCCGGCACACAGCCGGTGTCCCACTCGAAACGGCCGCTCATCTTCAGGTGCCACAGCAGGGCGCTGGCATCGTCCAGCGCCAGCACGATGTACTTGCCGCGCCGCTCCACGCGCTCGATGGTGCGGCCTACCGCGGCCCGGCGCACCGCGGCCAGCGAGGGCAGGACCTGCCGCGGCCAGCTGGACGAAAAGGCCACGATGCGGCGACCGCACAGCCGCGGGCGCAGGGAGCGGACCACGGTCTCGACTTCGGGCAGCTCGGGCAAGGGCGCACTCCTGATCGGCTCGAAAACGGACTTGACCAGTCCTATGTCATGGTTAATCATCGGGCCGCACCTGTCTAGCGGAGGAGAATTGATGCGCAACGCGATAACCCTGGCCGCCATTGTCCCATTGCTGATCGTCGGCCAACCCGTCATCGCCGAGGAGATGCCGGCCGGTGATGTGTCGTCCGAACAGGAGAGTCCCACCCTGGTGACCGATCGGCCGACCTTCGGCGCCGCGGCGGCAGCGGTGGCCGAGGATTTCGTGGTCTTCGAGTTCGGGGCCGAGTTCGGCCGCGACGCTGCGGGGGAGCAGCTGCTGCTGCCGCTGGGCCTGGTGCGCTGGGGCCTGGGCGATGGGTTCGAACTCGATCTGGGTTTGCCCTCGCTGGAAGCCAGCTGGCCCGACGACGAGGTCGACCAGACCGACGTCGGCGAGCTGATGCTGGCCGCCCGTTGGATCGTGCCGCTGTCGGACGCGGTGTCGGTCGGCGTGCTGCCGTTTCTGACCCTGCCGGTCAAGGGGGAGCACTACGACAGCCGTGGGGTGGGCCTGGGGGCCAGGTTGGTGTGGTCGGTCCAGGCCACCGACTGGCTGGGCGTGGGCGGCAACTTCGGCCTGCTGTTCGCCGGGCTGGGCGCCGAGACCAGCGACCGCGAGTACCTGGCCAGCCTGGGGCTGTCCTTCGCCCTGACCGGTACCTTGGGCACCTTCGTCGAGGTGTTCAGCGTCATCGCCGAGAGCGACAGCGATGCCGCACCGGTCAGCCTGGATGCCGGGCTGACCTGGCTGGTGACCGAACGTTTCCAGCTCGACGTCTACGCCGGCATGGACGTGCGCCACGCGCCCGACGTGTTCTTCGCCGGGCTGGGCGGGGCCGTGCTGTGGTGAATCGTCGGGCGGGCAGACCACAGTCTAACCGAGCAGCGCGTGCACCCGCCCGATCAGCGCCGCGGCCCGCTCGGGCGCGACAAGCGCTCCCCACCCCCACCCCACCGCCGTCCCCATAGCCCAGCGGCATGGCGGCCACCAGCACGGCCTTTTCGGCCACAGCCGCATGCACCGCCTCCCGATCACCTACGAACTCCACTATCCGGAACAGTATCGAACCGACATCGGCAGCGGACAACGGGTTCCCGACCGCGCCAGCCGCCCCCGCCGCGGCCGTGAGCCGAACTGCCGCCGGGATGAACAAGCCGACCGTTGCGGCCGTCAAAGCCCGGCGACCATCTCCGGATCGCGGGACTTGACACCCCGGTCGGTCTAGGGTGAAACATTCCTCCGGAACGGATGAGCCCAATGAGGAGGCCGCCGGTGGATGAGCAAGAGGCGTTCGACGTCGTGCGCGGCTACCTGGTCGAGCAGTTCGACGTGCCGGAAGACAAGATCGCCCTCGAAGTCAACCTGTTCGAGGACCTGGAGCTGGATTCGATCGATGCGCTGGACATGGTGGGTCTGCTCGAGAGCCGCCTGGGCATGCAGGTCGACGAGGAGGAGCTGCGCCAGATCCGGACCGTCGGCGACGTGGTCGATTTCGTGGTGCGCCAGGCCCAAGCGGCGTAACCGGGCAGGAAATGAGCTGGTTGCCCGAGATGGACATCGCGCGCAACGGCCCGGACGAGGCCTCGGCCCGGGTGCGCGTGGAGCCGGACTGGCCGTGGTTCGATGGCCATTTCCCGGGCCGGCCACTGTTGCCCGGGCTGGGCATGCTGGCCCTGGTCAGCGCGCTGGCCGGTCGCGCCTTCGGGCCCGGGCCCTGGCGGGTGCGCCGGATCGACAAGTGCCGCTTCAAGGGTCTGGTGCGGCCCGGCGAGCAGCTCGAGATCGCGGTGTTCGCCGGAGCGGTCGAGGCCGAGCGGCTGCCGCTGCGCTTCGAGCTGGAGCGCGAGGGCGAGCCGATCGGGTCCGGCCGGCTGCAGCTGGGCCGGCCGGAGACAGGGCAAAGCGGCGCCGTGGGATGAAAATTCGATCGATCATTCCAGCCCTCTGGTGATAGCGGGCGCCGGGGTGGGATGGCTGAAGAAAAGGGGTTGAAACCGTGGAAGCGACAGCTGTCAAGAGTGAGCCGGAACGGATCGAGAACCGGGTGGCCGAGATCATCATCGATGAGCTCAAGCTCGAGGACGTCACCCCGGAGAGCTTCGAGCGCGAGCTGGATCTGGTCGACGAGCTGGGTATCGACAGCATGGACCTGACCGCCGTGGTGCTGGTGCTGCAGGACGAGTACGGCATCGCCATCGATGAGGACGACTACCCCGAGCTCAAGAACCTGCGTCTGATCGCCGCTTACATCCGGCAGCGGCTCGACTGAGCCGACCGGCTGGCGCCGGACAGGGAAAGGTCCGACCGCATGTCCGAACCGGCTCCGCATTCCGCCGCCTCCGTGGTGCCGCTGCGCCCCGATGAACAACCGCAGCCGGCTCGCCGGCGCTGGAAGTTCAGCGAGCTGTTGGCCGAAGCGCCGACCCGCGAACGGTGGGAAAAAGTGCGCCGGTACTTCTTCCTGCGCGAGTCCACCTATGACATGAGCAACCGCTGCAATTTGAAATGCGATGGTTGCTACTACTACGAAGGCGAGAAGCAGTTCGCTCACGAGAACCGCGATCCGGAGGCCTGGCGGGCGCTGATGCGCACCGAGCGCGAGCGCGGCATCACCTACGTGGTGCTGGCCGGGGCCGAGCCGGCCCTGGTGCCCGAGCTGCTGCAGGTCTGCCACGACGAGATGCCCTTGGGTTGCATCGCCACCAATGGGCTGCGGCGCATCCCGGATGCGGTGGGCTACAAGCTGCACATCTCGGTCTGGGGCGACGACGAGACCAGCCGGCGCACCCGCCGGGCCAGCCACCTGCTAGAACGCCAGATGGACAACTACGCCAGCGATCCGCGGGCGGTGTTCGTCTACACCTACACCCGCGACAACATCGACCAGGCGGCCGGGGTGGTCGAGCGGCTGGCGCGCAAGGACTGTCGGGTGACCTTCAACATGTTCTCGGCTCCGGTGGGCTACAGCGGTCCCTTGCACCACGACGCGCACTCGCTGTTGGCCAGCCGCCGCTCCATGCTCGCGCTGCTGCAGCGCTACCCGGACCACGTCCTGTTCTCGCCCTACTCGGCCGTGGCCCACACCCACCGGCACGGGCTGCACGCGCTGTACAAATGCGCCTACCCGCGGATGAACCCGTCGACCGCCCTGGGGCTGGGGCGCTCGTTTCGGCAGTACCGAACCGACCTGGGCTGGGACCGGGCGGCGGCCTGCTGCGTGCCGGATACCGACTGCGCCGACTGCCGCCACTACGCGGCCGGCTCGGCCGTGGTCACCGCCCGGCTGCATCGTCACGCCACCGACCCCGCCCACCTGTGCGCCTGGCTGGACTATGTCGACACCTATCTGGCGGTCTGGGTGGTCGACTACCCCAAGGGCGACAACCTGCAGCCGGAGCCGGTGGCTCCGCCCGGCTTCGGGCTGGAGCCGGCCTGAGCGGGTCGCTTCGGCCCGGGGCGCACGAGGAGCGATGGCCATGAACGCGAGATGCGCGATCGCGAACCGGACCGCACCGTGGCTGCTGCTGGCGCTGGGCTTGGCCCTGATCGCCGGTTGCAGCGGTTCCACCTACGTCTACGTCAAGCAAGACGCCTACAGCCCGCAGCTGCCAGACAACCTGAACGTCTACCGCGGCGCCGCCGTGCACCTGGCCGGCTTCACCAACCGGGCCGAGAACACCTCGATGTTCTACTACTACAGCCCGGACTACAGCGTGACCTACGAGGGGGCGCCGAGCCTGCAGTCCTACCTGTGGTACTGCTTCGAGAAGGCCCTGCTGTCGCTGGGCATGAAGGTCTACTCGGCAGAGGACAATCCGCCGGTCGAGGTGCCCGAGGTGCAGCTGACCTTTATCTCGCTGACCGACCAGGAGTTCAAGTTCGAGGTGGTCGTGCTCAAGGGCGACCAGCAGATATTCAAGAACACCTATGCCATCGCGGCGCCGCCGCCCACGCAGCAGAAGCCGGCCGCGCTCGAGCAGCGGGCCTACCGGATGGTGGATGCGGCCGTCAGCGCCGTGTTGTCCGATTTGAAGTTTCAACAATCCCTCTACTGAGCGCGGCCGGGCGACCCGGGCGCGAACCGCGGCAGCGGAGAGCCGATCATGATCACGGTCCGGTCCTTGTTGGACGACGCCTGGTACGAACGTTACAAGCGCATCAGCCGCTTGAACATCCGCTCCTCGATCTACGACGTCACCGACCGCTGCAATCTGCGCTGCAAGGGTTGCTTTTTCTACTCCTCGGGCGAGCACGAGGTGGCCCGCGAGGAGAAGTCGGCCGAGCGCTGGCGCGAGTTCATCGATCGCGAGGTCGAACGCGGGGTCAACCTGGCCATCCTGATCGGAGGCGAGCCCACCCTGTGCCCGGATCGATTGGCCGCGTTCCACGATCGGGTGCCCACCTACTGCGCCACCAACGGCCAGATCAAGATCGACCGCGGACGCTTCCCGGACATGATGATCGGCATCAGCCTGTGGGGCGACCCGGAGGTGGAGCGCAAGCTGCGCGGCAAGGACACCTTCGCCGTCTCCTCGCGCAACTACCGGGGCGATCCCAACACCTACTACCTGTTGACGATCTCACCCCGCCAGCTCGGCCGCATCGAGCCGATCGTGCGCAAGATCGAAGACGCCGGGCTCAAGGTCCACATGCAGCTGCTTTCGAACGACGAGAACGTCGACGGCTTTTCCTGGGGCGCCGACCTGCTGCGCCAGGCCCGCGATGAGATGGATGATCTGCTCGATCGGTATCCGCGGACCGTGATCTCGTCGCACTACTACCACCAGGTGCTGACCACGCGCACCATGCTCGGCCGGCGCTTCGGCTGGCTGGAATGCCCGTCGGTCACCGATGACTGGGACGACCGCGATCCCCAGACCAAGCGCCTGATCCGGTTCAAGCGCTGGGCCGCCGATCTGAAGACCACCCACCGTTGCTGCACCTCGCAGACCCGCGATTGCTCGAGCTGCATGGACGGCGCGGCCCACATGAGCTGGGTGATGGTCAACAAGCGCGCCCACATGCGCTCGGCCGAGGATTTCCAGAACTGGATCACCGTCTACGAGATGTTCGCCAAGCTGTACCGCTTCATCCCCTGGTAGGCCGCCGCCCATGCCCGACAGGCCCGTCATCCTCGGCTGCGACATGGTCTCGCCCCTGGGCACCGATCTGGACGCGCAGGTCGAGGCGGCCCTGCGGGGCGACAGCGGCATCGGGCCGCTGACCCGCTTCGCCCTGCCGGAAGGTTTCCCGGTCACGGTGGCCGGGGAGGTGCCGGAGTTCGACGCCAGCGGCTTCGACTTCCTCAAGCCGCGGGCCATGGCCCACTGGTTCTCACCGGTGTTCAAACACGGCCTGCTGGTGGTCCACCGGGCGCTCGAGCGCTCCGGCGTGGTCATCGACGAGAAGCTGGCGCCGCGGGTGGCCACCACGTTTTCCAGCGCCATCGGCGGGCTGGATGCGGTGCTGGCGGCCGACCGGCGCATGCAGGCCGACGGCCGGCTGCCCCATCCCTTCGTCAACCCCAACGCCTGCATCAACATGGTCGGCGGCAAGATATCGATTCTGACCGGGGCCACCGGACCGATCACCACCTCGATCACCGCCTGCGCCACCGGCTGCTCGTCGCTGATCACCGGGGCCATGCTGTTGGCGGCCGGCGAGGCCGACGTGGCGCTGTGCGGCGCGGTCGACTTCCCCCTGGTCGAGCCCATCGTGGCCGGCTTCGCCACCATGAACGGCGCCTACAAGACCCGGCCCGGCGAGTCGCCCGAGCCGGCGGCGGTCAGCCGGCCCTTCTCCGCCGATCGGCGCGGCTTCGTGGTGTCCGAAGGCGCGGCCGCCTTCGTGCTGGCCACGGCCGAGTTCGCCGCCGCCCACGGGCTGCAGCCGGCGCTGGAGCTGGCCGGCTGGGCCATGACCTCGGATGCCCATCACTTCGTCGCGCCCCACCGGCCCACCGTGACCCGCTGCATCGATCGGGCCATCGCTCACGCCGGCATCGCCCCGGCCGCTATCGACGCGGTCAACGCCCACGCCACCAGCACCAAGGTCGGCGATCGCATCGAGGTCGAAGCCCTGCGCGACGTGTTCGGCCGGCGCCTGCCGCCGGTGACGGCCAACAAGTCCCTGGTCGGCCACTGCATGGGCGCCGCCAGCGCCATCGAGACCCTGCTGGCGGCCGCGGGGATGCTGCGCGGCGAGCTGTCGCCGACCATCAACCAGCAGCCGGATCCGGAGCTGGGTCTCGACGCGCTGAACACCGAGCGCCGGAGCCTGGAGCAGCGCACCGTGTTGAAGAACGCTTTCGGTTTCGGTGGTTGCAACGCTTGCCTGGTGCTGCGGCGCGTGGCATAATCGGCTCCCTCATTCGGGGGACCAAAAACAGCCCGCTCCTGAGGCTGTCGCCCGGCGGCGGGGACGAATCCGATGAGAGCACCCTTGAACCGAAGAGTCTTCGTGGTCGGCTACGGCGCCGCCACCCCCCTGGGCCGCAATCTGACCACCACCTGGCGCCGGGCCATGGCCGGCGAGGCCGGCTTCCGGCGGGTGACCCGCTGCGCGGTCGAGTCCCCCTGCGACGTGGTGGGCGAGATCCCGGACTGGGATCCGCTGCGCGAGGATTTCGCCAACGAAAAAGAGGTATACAACTGGAACGCGGCCTTCGTGCTGCTGACGGTGGCGGTCTGCCGCGACGCGCTGGCCCACGCCGGCATCGAGATGACGGCCGAGGTGGCGCCGCGCACCGCTTCCCTGATCGGCTCGGCGCTCAACGGCCACGACGCCTACCGCAGCGCGGTCGAGGCGCTCGATCAGCACGGACCCAATCGGGTCAGCCCCTACCTGTTGCCCAACCTGTGCGGCAACCTGCCGGCCGGCAAGGCCGGCATGCTGCTGGGCTTTCAGGGGCTCAACTTCTCGCCGCAGGGCGCCTGCGCCTCGGGCAACCACGCCATCGGTCTGGGCGCGCGGCTGATCCGCGACGGGGATCTGGACTTCGTGCTGGCCGGCGGGGTCGACACCCCGATCGTGCCCGAGATCATCCACGGCTTCGCCAACATGGGCGCCACCATCAAGGTGCGCCCCGGCGATCGGGCACACGATGACCCCACCCGGGCCTCGCGGCCCTTCTCGGCCGACCGCCGCGGCTTCGTGCTCAGCGAGGGCGCCGGCGTGGTGGTGCTGGCCGGCGCGGACTCGGTGCGGGCCCACGGGCTGACCCCGCGGGCCGAGGTGCTGGGCGTGGGTTGGACCTCGGACGCCTTCCATTTCACCAAGCCCAATCCGCCGACCATCGTGCGCGCCATGCGCCAGGCGCTGGCCGACGCCGAACTCGACCCTGGCGCCATCGACTACGTCAACGCCCACGGCACCTCGACCCCGCGTGGCGACTCGAGCGAGATCGACTGCCTGCGCCAGGTATTCGGCGGCCGGCTGGGCCGGATTCCGATCTCGTCCAACAAGTCCATGCTGGGCCATACCCTGGGCGCCTCGGCGGCCATCGAGGCCGCGCTGACCATCGAGGGCATGCAGCAGGGCGTGATTCTGCCCACGGTCAACCACCTGCCCGATCCGCAGCTCGAGGACGTGGACGTGGTACCCGATACGCCCAGGCGGGCCGCCACCGCCGTGGCCATGTCCAACGCCTTCGGCTTCGGCGGCACCAACTGCTGCGTCATCTTCAGGGGGGTGTGACATGCGACCGCCGCCGTTCAAGCCTGAGGTGTACGACGGCGACGGGCGCTTCGTGCGCGATCGGACCACCGGCCTGATCTACCACCGGGCCCACAACCGGGTGCTCTACGCCGACACCGACCGTTCGGGCATCGTCTACCACGCCAACTACCTGCGCTACTTCGAGCAGGGTCGGGCCTCGCTGATGCGCGATGTCGGCTTTCCCTATGCCGAGGTCGAGCAATCGGGCTTCGTCTACCCCATCGTGGATCTGCGCCTGCGCTACCACCAGCCGCTGGCCTACGACGACCCGATGTGGATCCACACCCGCCCGGCCGCGCTGGAACGGGTGCGGGTGCGTTTCGACTACGTGATCGTGCACGCCGAGTCCGGGGCGCTGGTCTGCCGGGGCCATACGCTGCATTGTGCGCTCAACGCCAAGGGCCGACCTACCGCGGTCGATCCGATCACGGTCAAGACCTGGGAGACCTTTCCCAATGCCCTGACCGCCGAGACGGCCGAGCCGCAGGATCCGGCGCAGCCGGACGCGGCCTCGCGGCGGCCCACCTTCGGGGCTTGGTGCACCGAGACTTCAAACCGGAGAATGTCATCGTCGGCGACGATGGACGCGTATGCGTCCTCGACTTCGGGCTCGCTCGCGCGACGAAGGACGCACCCTCCAGCCACGCGTCTGTGAGCGGGGCCCTCGAACGAGCGAGCTCTTCGGGTCAGGACGAGGCCTCGAACGAGGAGGGAGAGAGCGCCGTCGTGGACGGCCGCTCCAGTCGAGATTCGAGCGACGTTCGAAGTGCCGAGCGCCTGCTCCACACGATGAAGGAG
>CAYVQE010000071.1:0-30890 GCA_964454005.1 uncultured Myxococcales bacterium | reverse complement strand
CGGGATCCCGGGGGACGGCGGGATCCGGGGGGATCCGGGGGACGGAGGTATGACAACTCCATGAAATGGTTGAGTACACCAGAAAGGAGTGACCTGTAAACAGACCTCCGTCCCCGCCGTCCCCTCCCCGCCGTCCCCCGTACCCCCGAGTATTGACATGCGTATGCATGCATGCCAATTAAGGGGTATGAGAACGACAATCGAAATTCCGGAACACCAGCGGGCCAAGTTGATCGAGATCGCCACCCGGCGGGGGCTTAAGGGGTTTTCCAAGATCGTCCAGGAGGCCATCGAGCGCTACCTGGAAGAAAATCTCTCAGGTGACGAAAAGGTGAAGGAGGCTCTGTCGGTTCTTGGCACCCTGGACGAGGAGCAGGCCGAATCGCTCGAATCGTCCATACGGGAACTCAGGAGCAAGTGGCGATGATCGTGGCCGATTCCGACGTGCTCATCGACGGTCTTCGCGGTCGCAGACCGATGGTCGACCGGATCGCCCTCGAGTTGAACAAGGCCGCCCTGGCCACTACCGTGGTAAACTGCTTCGAGATTCTCAGCGGGGCCAAGGACGAACCGGAGCGGAAGAAGGTGGAGAAGCTCCTCGCTGCCTTGACCATCCTGCCCGTGGACGAGGGGGCCGCGAGACGGGCCGCCGAAGTACGACGTCACCTGGAGTCCCGGGGTCTGGGAATCGGGATGGCCGACTATCTGATCGCCGGCGTCTGCCTGCAAAGAGATTTCGCCCTGCTGACCCACAACAGGGAGCACTTCGAGCGGGTTTCCGGTCTCGCGCTCGGGCGACTGGGGCAGCCTTGAGAATTGGCCTCCGTCCCCCAACCCCAACCCCAACCCCAACCCGAACCCGTGATTGACTCATAGTGCAAAGTCGATCATACTCATAGTATGAGTAAGCGCCTCCAGGTTTTGTTGGCCGAGCGGGAATTGCGCGAGATTCGCGATGTGGCCCGCAGCAACAACATGACGGTGGCGGAATGGGTGCGCCAGGCGCTGCGCGAGGCGCGCCGCCGGGAACCCGAGCGCAGCGCCGACCGCAAGCTGGCCGCGGTGCGGGCCGCTGCCCGCCACGCGTTTCCGGCGCCGGATGTCGACCGGATGTTGGCTGAAATCGAACAGGGTTACCTGTCGGATCCGGAAGCTGCAAGCGAAGAGACATGATCCTGATCGATTCGAACATCCCGATGTACCTGGTCGGCGCTGCGCATCCCCACAAGGCGGATGCGCAGCGCATGTTGGAACGGTGCATCGCCGCCGGGGAACGGCTCGTGTCCGATGCGGAGGTGCTCCAGGAGATCCTGCATCGCTACGTGGCCATCGACCGCCGGGAGGCGATTCAGCCCGCCTTCGACGCCGTGCTGGGAGTTGTGGACGAGGTGGTCGATGTCATCATGGCGGATGCGGAGCGAGCCAAGGAACTCGTCCTCGGCCATTCCGGGCTGTCGGCGCGTGATGCCATCCACCTGGCGGTGATGGAGCGCAGAGGCATCGAGCGCATCATGAGCTTCGATCGCGGTTTCGATCGGGTTGGTTACTTGACCCGTTTGCACGGCTGACCGAATGGGTTCCGCTCACTCTCCCTCCGGCTCGCTCTTGTCTCCCGGGGCCACCGCGCGCACCCCCGCCGCCAACACGCTGCGCTTGGATGCCACGTCCGCGTAGCTCATGTCCCCGAGGCAGCCGGCCAGGCTCAGCTCCCGCACGGCGAAGGCCGCGCCGAGGCCCGCCAGGACGATCACCACCCCCAGCACGGCCAGCGGCACGGTGACCGGAATATCGCCTCGGCCCACTCTTTTCCAGAAGGCCAGCCAAACGCAGGCCACACCCGCGATCCCGGACGCGGCCAGCATCAGGCCGGCCAGGGCGCGCTGGTCCAGGTGTTCAGCGACCCAGCTGGACAGGAGGAACGCTTCTCCCTCTTGCCCCAGGTACCAGATGGAGTGGGCGAATGCGATGTCCTCGAACAGCAGAGCGATGGCCAGCAGGACCAGCCCGAACAGCGGGGTGAGGATCGCCAGGATCGCCAGCCAGCTGAAGCGGGATCGAACGCGCGCGGCGTCGCCGGCGCGGAAGACGCCGGCGGTCAACATCAGCTGCGCCAGGACGCCGGCACCCATGCCATTCGGGCAGCGAGAAAACCAGTTCCATGCGCATCTCCCCCGTCAGCCGTCGGAGCTGGCGGAGCGGGCGAGCAGGGCTGTGATGAGCTTCCAGAAGTCGTGGTGGAAGCGGCGGCTGCGGGGGCTGGTGCGCAGGTGAGCGGCGGCGAAGTTTTTCGGTTCGGCGCCGGGGGCGCGGCGGTAGGTGCGCTCGGGGTCGTAGAGCACGCGCTTTTCCGGGTGGAACTGCACGCCGAGCACATGGGGGTAGCGCCGGTGGGCCACGGCCTCGATCACCTTGCCGTCCAGCGAGCGGGCCCAGACCTCGAGCCCCGCACCCAGTTCGTCCAGCGCCTGGTGGTGCAGGCTGAGCACGGTCACCGGCCGGCGCTCGGCGACCAGCTCGCGCACCAGACGGTGGTCGCCGAGCGCGATGGGGTGCAGCTGGCCCCAGCCCACCCCGGACGCCGGATCGAGCTGGGCGGCCACCGAACGGTGGCGCCGGGCCGCGGGCAGCTTGGCGTAGGCCTCCAGGCTGTCGAGGCCGTAGACCCGGGTCGGGATGTCCTGGTGTAGCGTGCCGCCGAGGGCTGCGTTGAGCGTCTGCATGCCGAGGCAGATGCCCAGCACCAGGTAGCGGGGGCGTTTCGCCAGCAGCGGCGCGCGGCCGGCCTTCTCGTCGCCGACCAGCAGGTGGACCAGCAGCGCGATCTCGAAGCGGTGGCGCGGGGGATCCGAGATGGAGCTGACCGGCCGGGTGGGCCGGCCGTAGAGCGCCGGCGGGATGTCCGGCCCGCCGGTCAGCAGCAGCCCGTCCGACTCGGCGAACAGGGCGGCGAAGGTCTGGCTGCAGCCGTTGCGGCCGAAGACCCGATCCGGCTCGAGCGTGCAGTCCAGCTCGCGCAGCCGCATCCAGTCCGGCCCCTCGCGCTCCAGCCAGCGCCGGGCGGCGCCGTAGCCGGTGTACTCGTCGCGGTGGTGGATGCCGATCACGCGCAACCCATCGGCGACGAGCCAACCGCGCTCGACCAGCCGGGCCAGGTTCTGCAGCTCGCCGCGGCGCGGGCTGGTCACCAGCAGCACGGTCGAGCCGGCCTTCTCGTCGCCGGCCGGGGTCGCGGCGGCGCCGGCTGCGGCGCTGCCGGCCAGCAGCAGCACAAGCGCCAGGCAGGGGGACCGACGTCTCATGCTGCGCCCCATCCGCCAAGCCCGGGCCGCTGCCGGGCGGAGGCCAGCGTTCTCTCGACTGCTCGCCTGGCGCGGCGCCGGCGGTTCATGACGCGTCCCCTTCGTCCGCCTCGCTCTGCTGCAGGGCGCTGGCCAGCAGCTGCTCGTCGGCCTGCGCCGGCAGGGTGATCTGCAGCCGGGGCTCGGCCTGCATGGCCCGCTCGGCGGTCCAGCGGGCGTGCGGGTTGCGCGCCCAGGCCCGGCGGGCGATGCCGTTGTTGACGTCCCAGTGGATCATCTGCTCGATGCGCCGATCGGCCTCGGCGCTGCCGTCGAGCAGCATGCCGAAGCCGCCGTTGATCACCTCGCCCCAGCCCACCCCGCCGCCGTTGTGCAGGCTGACCCAGGTGGCGCCGCGGCAGGCGTCGCCGATCACGTTGTGCACCGCCATGTCGGCGCACAACCGCGAGCCGTCGCGGATGTCGGCCGTCTCGCGGAAGGGCGAGTCGGTGCCGCCCACGTCGTGGTGGTCGCGGCCCAGCACCACCGGGCCACCGAGGCGCCCCTCGCGGATGGCCTGGTTGAACGCCAGCGCTATCTCGCGCCGGCCGGGCTGGTCGGAGTACAGGATGCGCGCCTGCGAGCCGACCACCAGCCGGTTCTCGTCGGCGGCCCGGATCCAGCGCAGGTTGTCGAGCATCTGCTGGCGGATCTCCGCGGGCGCTTCCGCCGCCCGGCGTTCGATCACGTCGCCGGCGATGGCGTCGCTGGTGGCCAGGTCGGCCGGGTCGGCGCTGGTGCACACCCAGCGGAAGGGCCCGAAGCCGTAGTCGAAGCACATGGGCCCCATGATGTCCTCGACGTAGGAGGGATAGCGAAAGCCCGCCTCGGGCGAGCCGACCGCGGCGCCGGCCCGCGAGGCCTCGAGCAGAAAGGCGTTGCCGTAGTCCCAAAAGGCCATGCCGCGCTCGGCCATGGCGTTGATGGCCTCCACCTGGCGCCGCAGCGAGATCTGCACCCGCTCGCGGAATCCGTCCGGATCGCTGCGCAGCATGCGGCGGGCCGCATCGAGCTCCAGGCCCGCCGGATAGTAGCCACCGCTGTATGGCAGGTGCAGCGAGGTCTGATCCGAGCCCAGCTCCACCGCCACACCGGCCGCCACCAGCCGTTCCCACAGATCGACCACGTTGCCCTGGTAGGCCAAGCTCAGCGGCTGCCGGGCGGCGCGGGCGGATTCGATGCGCGCCAGCAGCGCGTCCAGGTCGCTTTCGACCTCCATCACCCAGCCCTGGGCGTGGCGTTTGGCCACCGCCCTGGGATCCACCTCGGCGATCACGCCGATGCCGCCGGCGATCACCGCCGCCTTGGCCTGGGCCCCGCTCATGCCGCCCAGGCCCGAGCTGACGAAGACCTTGCCGGCCAGCCCGGTGTCGCCGGACCGGCCCAGGTAGCGGCGGCCGGCGTTGAGCAGGGTGATGGTGGTGCCGTGGACGATGCCCTGCGGGCCGATGTACATGAACGAGCCGGCGGTCATCTGGCCGTAGGAGGTCACCCCCAGCGCGGCCAGCCGGTTGTAGTCCGCGCCCGAGGAGTGGTTGGGGATGACCATGCCGCAGCTGACCACCACCCGGGGCGCCTCCGGGTGCGAGGGAAACAGCCCCAGCGGGTGGCCCGAGTAGAGCACCAGGGTCTGCTGCTCGGTCATGCGGCTCAGGTACTGCATGGCCAGCCGGTACTGGGCCCAGTTCTGGAACACGGTGCCGTTGCCGCCGTACGTGATCAGCTCGTGCGGGTGTTGGGCCACGGCCGGGTCCAGGTTGTTCTGGATCATGTGCATGATGGCCGCGGCCTGGCGGCAGCGGGCCGGATACTGCTCGATGGGCCGGGCAAAAATGGGGTGCTGCGGCCGGTAGCGGCGCATGTAGATGCGGCCGTCGCGGCGCAGCTCGCGGGCGAACTCGGGCGCCAGCGTCGGGTGCAGCCCGGCCGGGAAGTAGCGCAGGGCGTTGGCCAGCGCCAGCGCTTGCTGTGTTTTGTCGAGCAGCAGCGGCCGGGCCGGGGCGTGGCTGACCTCCGGATCGTCGAGCGGGGGCGCGGGCAGGCTGTCCGGGATGCCGCGTTCGATCTCTTCCTGAAACGTCATGGCCATCTCTTACTCCTTGGGCTACGAGCAGAACGACCCATCCAAACCCTCGGCCCAGACCCTTGTCAAGCGCCCGCCCCCGGCTAGAATCTCCCGGCACGATCGGACTGATTTCCCAGATCGGCCGTGAGGTCAAGGAAGCGAGGCGTTTTCGAGCGGAGTCGTAGTCATCTACGTCGCCCCTGGCGGGACCGCAAAAACCGCGGAGCATCGAAAACGCCTCGCTGACGGCGAAGCCGGGCCTGCGAGCTTTGCGAGCGGTTCTCGGTCCGCAGCGATCGCGGCCGAGGTGGGAAATCAGGGCCCGGCCGGCTTGACTCCTGGATGCCAGGGGGTACGATGGCGGCGTGGGTGCCAGGGAACAGCCGGTGCTGGACGAGCAGGGGCTCAACTCGGTCGAGTTCGAGGCGCTGCAGCGCGAGTTCGAGCGCAGCGGCGAGCAGGTCTTTCGGCGCCGTTACAGCCACGGTTGTCTGGTGCTGCAGCACGGTCCGCCGAGCGACGACGACTGGATCGATCTCAATACCTCCGAGGCCTCGCTGTCGAAGCCCGGCGACCTGGGCCGCTCGCTGGCCGGCCTGAGGGTGGTGCTGCTGGCCAAGTCGCGGCGCAACGCCTTCGGCTCCAAGATCACGGTGGGCCGGGCGCGCAACAACGACGTCATCCTGCGGGCGCCCAAGATCTCCAAGCTGCACTCCGCCTTCTTGCCCGAGTCGGGCGATCGGCTGGCGCTGCTGGACATGGGCTCGCTCAACGGCACGGTGGTCAACGGCGAGCGGCTGGCCGCCAAGCAGCCGGTCGCGCTGAACGGCGGCGATCTGATTTCGTTTTGGCGCTACGTGTTCGAGTTCGTCGACCGCGATACCCTGATCGCCAGACTGCGCGGCGGGCCGCAGCCGCCCCCGCCGCCGCTGGGCTGAGCGCTTGACAAGCCCGTGCGGCTGCGCTCAGATGGGCCGGATTGTTTCGCCCGAATCAGCACGAGGCGCCCCTGCCATGCGTCGAACCCGCAGCCTGGTCTTCGTCATCCTGATCGCGCTCGGGGCCTCGACCGCCCTGGCCCATATCCCGCGCGCCAGCTGGCTGATGAGCCGCATGGCCAAGCAGCGGAAGAAGATGAACCTGCGGCGCATGGTGGTCGAGCTGCGCTGCGGCCCGGACGCAGACCACCTGGAGCGGGAGAAGCTCTACCTGGAGATCCCGCGCAAGGTGCGCTGGCAGCGGGCCGACGGCTCGGTGCTTATCTGCAACGGCGGCCGCTGCGTGCGAAAGCGCGAGGGCGCCGCGGCGCAGCAGCTGGACGATTGGGTTTTGCTGCAGTTCTTGTTCTTCGTCGAGCGCCAGAGCCGTGGTGAGCGCTGGCTGCGGCTGCTGCGCAGCCTGAAGGTCGACATCGGAGTCGACACCCTGACCCGGGCCGACTCGCGGCTGGCCGTGGTGCTGGGGGCCAAGGAGTGGGAGCGCGACCGGCCGCAGTTCTGGATCGACAAGAGCCGCTACCTGCCGCTGCGGCTGATGTTCGAGCACGGCCAGCAGCTGATGGACATCCGCTGGGCCGAGTGGGGCGGTCGCCACACCGGCGACTGGTTCCCGGGCCGCTTCGAGGTGCGCGCCGACGGCGAGCGGCAGGTGCTGTGCCACGCCGATCACGTCGAGGTCAACCGCTCCATCCCCGACGCCCTGTTCGAGCTGAAGAAGTAGCGTCTGCGCGCTTCAGCTCAATAGACGATGCCGGCGTAGCCGACCCACATCTGCGGCTCGCCGCGCGGGGCGATGTCGTGGCTGGTGGTGTGCTCGATCAGCCGGCCGCGTTCGGCGCCGCAGGCGCGGGCGAAATGGGCCGCCGCCCCGGCCGCCCCGGGACAGCAGGCGCTGCGCTCGTGCAGGGCGTGCTCGACCGCCTCGTCGATGCGCAGCTGCTCGATCAGCTCGATCAGGGGCTTGTCGTTCTCCTCCTTGGCCCAGCGCAGAGCCGCCTGGCCGCTGCCCTTGGGGGTGAAGCCGTAGTGCGGCCCGTAGTGGGTCAGGTCGGTGGAGCCGATGGCCACCGCCCGCAGCCCGCGCTGCTCGGCCTGCTCGGCCGCCCAGGCACCCATCTGCATCGCCTGCGGCTCCGGCGGCACCTGCACCGCCACCACCCGGGCTCGGGGCCAGGTGAACTTGAGCATGGGCAGCTGCAGCTCGATGGTGTTGTCCGGCTCGAAGCGCTCGGCCGTCTCGGTGCGGCAGCCGAAGCGCTCGACCAGCGCACCGGCCAGCTCGGCATCCACCGGCACCTCGCCCAGCGGCGTGTCCCAGGCGCCCTCGGGCATGCACAGCGGCCGCTGGCCCGGCATCGTGTGGCCGCCGAATAGAAAGACCACCTCGGGCTCGGCCGCGGCCAGGGCGGTGAAGGTCCAGGCGGCCAGCCGGCCCGAAAAGGCCCAGCCGGCGTGCGGCACCACCCCGGCACAGCGGCCGGTGGGCTGGCCGGGAAAGGACTGCCGGTACTGCTCCAGGGTGGCCCGGCACTCCCCGGCATCCAGTGGATACCAGCCCTGCACGGCGAACACCGCTGGTCTAACATTCATGTCATACCCCCTCGTCGTCGGAATGCGCCCCGGACCCGGTTTGGGCCGACCGCGGATCGAGCGCCAGGAAGGGCGCCGGGTCGCGGGGACTGATGATCAGATCCATGCGCCCGGCCCGTTCGATTCGCAGGGCGTGGCCGGGGTCGGAGCAAAAGGTGGAGCCGGGGTGCAGCAGCGCCCGCGGCGCCGAGATGGCGGTCACCGCCCGCACCTGTTGGCGCGGAACGCGCAGCCGGTAGAGCAGGCCGTGGACGGTCAGTGTTTCGGCGTCCAGGCTGTAGGCCCGCGGCAGGCTGAGCAGGATGACGGGAATGGGCAGGCCCAGCAGCAACACCCACAGCCGCTGGTGCTCGATGCCGCCGACCGCGTTGCCCATGAAGGTGACCACCGCCGGCGGGATCAGCAGTCCGGCCAGCAGCAGCCACATGATCGGTCCGGTGCGGGGCCGATCGCGGATCGGGCCCGAAGCCGGCGGCTTCGACTCTGGAATGGGTTGTGTTCCCATCTGGAACACTCCGTGAAGTGCGAGCACGATCCGGTCTCGCCCGGCGCGCCCCGGTTGGACCGCATTTATCCGCAAGTTATGAAATTTTCGCTGCATGTCAAGCCGGCGGCCGGCCGCGGGCCGCCCGGCCCGGATCGAAATGTCAGAATCGACGGGCTCTTGTGGGCCATCCGGGCGGCCCTGCCCGGCCGGTCGAAAACAGAGGTGCTTGATCTTCTTGGTGGAATGGATCAGGCTCGAACTGTGGCACATAGCGTGCAATGCCATTGGGTGCTGGCATCGGTCGCTGGCTGTACGAAAACGAAGCGTCTTCGTCCCGCTGCGCGCGGCGGGGTGGCAAGGAGGAGCGGACGATGAGCACTTTAGCGAGAGCGTGGCAAGCGGGAATGGTCCTGGCGCTGGCCGCCGGCCTGAGCGGCTGTCCGGTTTGCCTGGACGACGACTGCTGGGAAGACTGTAGCGACGGGGACTGCTACTACGACGATTGCTACGACTACTACTGCGACGACAGCGGCTGCTACGAGTGCGACTGCGACGGCTGCTGGCAGGTCGACGATCCCTACCCGGACTGCTGGACCGACTCGGACTGCGCCCTGGGCCAGATCTGTGAGGACGGCAGCTGCGAGGCCGGCTGTCGCACCGACTGGGACTGCCCCGAAGGCGAGGCCTGCATCGACGGCGGCTGTGCGCCGATCGACGACTGTGAGGAGCGCTACTGCGACGCCGACGGCTGCTACGAGTGCGACTGCAGCGGCTGCTGGTCGGTCGATGGGGTGGACTGCTGGACCGACGCCGACTGCGCGGCCGGACAGGTCTGTCAGGACAACCAGTGCCAGGGCGAGACCCAGCCGGAGTGCACCAGCGACGCCGACTGCCCCGAGCTGCACCTGTGCGTGCGCGAGGTCTGCGTGGCCGTGCAGTGCATCGAGGATGCCGACTGTCCCGCCGGCCAGACCTGCCGCGGCGGTTCCTGCGTGCCCGACGAGTGCGCCAGCCACGCCGACTGCGCCGACGGCGAGATCTGCGATGCGGGCACCTGCCGGCCCGAGGACTCGAGCCCGATCGACTGCGACAGCTCGGACGACTGCGCCGGCGCCCAGGTTTGTCTCGACGGCGCCTGCGTCCACCTGTGCCAGATGAACTCCGATTGCCCGGAGGGCATGCTGTGCCAGGATCACATCTGCGTGCCGGCCCCGGACGACAGCTGTGTCAGCTCGGCCGACTGCGCCGAGGGCGAGTCCTGCATCGACGGCCACTGCAGCCTGCTGTGCGGCGGTGATGCCGACTGCCCGCCGGACCAGATCTGCGAGGACTTCGTCTGCGTCGATCGGCCGCAGCCCGACCCCGAGTGCGCCCGCGACGACGACTGCGCCGCCGGCGAGATCTGCGTCGACGCCCAGTGCCGTCTGCTGTGCGAGGTGGACGCCGACTGCGCCGAGGGCGAGTTCTGCGACTGCGGCGTATGCCGCGATGAGAACGAGATCCCGCCCGAGTGCCGCTTCAACTCGGACTGTGCCGCGGGCGAGGAGTGCGTCGGCGGCCAGTGCCGGCTGCCCTGCTGCGAGGACGCCGAGTGCCCCGACGGCTGGCAGTGCCAGGACGGCTACTGCTTCGATCCGCTGGCCTGCGCCTGCGACTCGGACTGCGGTCCGGGCCAGCGCTGCGTGGCCGGCCGCTGCGAGTGATCGGCCAGCGTTGCGCATCCGCCCCCCCGGCCGCGAACCACCGCTCCCCGGCCGGGGGGCGCCTTTTATTCGCCCAATCCACGCCCGAGGGGCCAGATGGTCCCACCTCGATCCTGTTCCGGGTTCTTGTTTTCTCCCGGGCCGAGCCGCTACAATCGAGGGCGATTTCCCGAAGTGGAGGCTGTCGATGCGCGCCCGCGTCTGGTCCTGGATCTCGCTGTGTTGTCTCGCCTGGCCGCTGGCCGCGGCCGCCGGCCAGCCGGCTGCAACCGAGCCGCCCGAGCGCATCGAGGTGGCGGTCACCGAGTTCGTCTCCAAGGGCGGCATCGATCAGGCGCGGATGGATGCGCTGAGCGACATGCTGGCCAATCAGATCCGGGAGATGGGCCCCTTTCGGGTGATCGGCATGGCCGACATCCGCTCGGCGCTGCAGCTCGAGCAGCAGAAGCAGCTGCTCGGCTGCAGCGACGATTCCTGCCTGGCCGAGGTGGGCGGTGCGCTCGGGGTGCGTTACTTGGTCGCCGGCAACGTCAGCCGCTTCGGCCAGACCTGGCTGCTCAACCTGAAGCTGCTCGATGTGGAAAAGGTGGAGGTGACCAAGGGGATCAGCCGTTCGATCAGCGGCGTGATCGACGTGTTCATCCAGGCCCTACCCGATGCGGCCCACGATCTGATGGCGGCCGTTCCCGGAGTGGAGCTGAGCAGCGACGGCCAGGTCGAGCGGGTCGACGGCGAACGGCCGCGCACCGAGGACGGCTGGTTCGTCGCACCGGGGGGCCGCGGCGGCGACTTCCAGCTCGGCGTCGGCCTGGGGGCCATGGTGGCGCCGCCGATCTACCTGGGCGACGAGGCACCCAAGGAGGATTTCAAGGGCCTGGAGCAGTTCTACAGCGCCGGCTGGGTGAATCTGGCGGCGGGCTACAACGCCACCTCCTGGTTGACAATGGGCCTGCGCCTGGGCGGCTCCTTCGGCGGCACCCGCCACGACCGCCGGCGCAACGTGGCCGAGGCCGCGGTCAGCCTGCAGGGCTCCATGATGGGCGACTCCTGGTTCCAGCCGGTGGCTTACTTCGACCTGGGCGTGTTCTACATGCGCGACGAGGGCGAGTTTGACGACATTCCCGAGCCCGGCCAGAACCTGGAGAGCGTGGGTCTGGTGGCCAACCTGGGCATCGGCTTCAACGCCTTCGTCTCGCCGCGCTGGTACCTGGGTGGCCGGCTGGGCGGCGCGGTGCGCGGCCACATCGCCATGTCGTTTTCCGATCCGGATGCATCGGACTCGAACCGGATGATCCGTAGTTCCGGCGCCCGGGCCTTCGAGATCGGCGTCACTCTGGCGCTGGTGACCGGCTATGAGTTCTGAGAATCGAAGGGGGCTCTGGATGCTGCCTGCGGATCTGCGCTCAGAAGGGCACGTCGTCGTCGGAGATGGGCGGCGGGCCGCCATCGTAGCCGCCGGGGCCCTCTGAACCACCCCCGCCGCCGCCGGAACCACCCGGGCCGCCCGGACCGCCACCCGGGCCGCCCGGACCGCCACCCGGGCCGCCCGGACCACCACCCGGGCCGCCCGGACCGCCACCCGGATCGCCATAGGAATCGTCGTAGCCGGCCCCGCCGCCCTGGCCGCCGCCGCCGCGGCCGAGGAACTGCACCGTCTGGGCCACGATCTCGGTGGTCCAGCGCCGGTTGCCGTCGCGATCCTGCCACTCGCGGGTCTGGATGCGGCCCTCGACGTAGACCTGACGGCCCTTGGACAGGTAGTCGCGGCAGTGCTCGGCCAGCTTGCCGAAGGTGACGATGCGGTGCCACTCGGTGCGTTCCTGCGGCTGGCCGTCGCGGCCGGTCCAGCGCTCGCTGGTGGCGATGCGAAAGTTGGTCACCGGCGAACCGCTCTGGGTGTAGCGCGCCTCGGGGTCGGCGCCCAGGTTGCCGACCAGGATAACCTTGTTGACACCAGCAGCCATGCTCCGCACCTCCTCGCCTGTGGCCGTTCTCGCGGTCGCCGCGCAGGATGCCGCGGGTCCCACGCGTACCGCTGGAGTAACCCACAGCCGGCTGGCGGGTGTCAAGAGCGGGAAATCAGCCAAGTCGAGCTGGGAGATTCGGGTCGCACAGGAGCGCTTGACAGCCGCATCGGGGCACCGCACCCTCGTAGCGATCGCTGGACGATGTTCTCCCGCCCCGGTCGGGCGCAGCGAAAGGAGACGGCATGCGAGCCGCGATCATCGGACTGTTGCTGTGGGCGCCACTGTTGCGGGCGGCTGACGCCGAACCGGCGCCGGGCCAGGTGGTCTGGCAGCGGCCGGCTCCGGGCCGGACCTGCACCGGGCTGGCCTATGACGGCGAGCGGCTGTGGGTGGCCGACCACGGCCGCGATCAGCTGCTGGCCGTGGACCCGGCCAGCGGCGAGGTCGGCCGGCGCCTGACCGCGCCGGGCTACCGGCCGGCCGGGCTGGCCCACGACGGCGAGCAGCTGTGGTGCGTCGACGTGCGCCAGGCGCGGCTGTTTCGGCTGCGGCCCAGCGACGGTTTGAACACCCGCTCCATCCCGGCGCCGGTGGCGGTGCCGCGGGCGCTGGCCTTCGACGGCCAGGCCCTGTGGGTCTCGGACGACGAGTCCAGCAGCATCCACCGGGTCGACCCGGCCGACGGCACCACCATCAGCCAGGTGGCCTTTCCGGGCGAAAGCGTTGACGGGCTGGCCCACGACGGCCGCTACCTGTGGATCTCCGACCGGCTGGCCGATGCGCTCTACGCCGTGCACACCGACAGCGGCGAGGTGGTGGCCAGCCTGGATGCGCCCGGGCCGCACACCACCGGGCTGGGCTTCGACGGCCAGCGCCTGCTGGCGGTCGACTACCAGACCGATGCGCTCTACGCCTTGCGCCGCGATGCCGACGAGCACGTGCTGCGCTCCGAGCCGCGCGAGGCCTGGGTGGAGTTCACCCACCAGGTGCGCAACTTCGGTCCCGGGGCGCTGCCTTCGGTGGCCGTCTACCTGGCGGTGCCGGGTGCGCGCCGCAGCCAGGATCTGCTGGAAGGCCCGCGCTTCCAGCCGGCGCCGGCCGAACGGACCGAAGACCGCTGGGGCCAGCCGGTGGCTCGGTTCAGCTTCACCGACCTGGCCGCCGGCGCCGCGGCCACGGTGCGCATGCGGGCCCGGGTGCGCTCCTGGGCGGTCGACCACGTGGTCTACCCGCATAAGGTCGAGGGCCTGTGGGAGATCCCGGCCGCGATCCGGCGGCGCTACCTGGCTGACGCGCCCAAGTACGACATCGAGCACGAGGCCATCCAACAGGCGCTGGAGCAGGCGGTCGGCGAGGAGCGCAACCCCTACTGGATCGCACGCAAGATCTACCGCCACATCCACCAGCGGATGCACTACGACCTGGTCGGCGGCTGGGACGTGGCGCCCAAGGTGATCGAGCGCGGCTCGGGCTCGTGCTCGGAGTACGCCTTCGTCTTCATCGCCATGTGCCGCGCGGCCGGCTTGCCGGCCCGCTACGTCGGCTCGCTGGTGGTGCGCCGCGACCACGCCTCCTATGACGACGTGTTCCACCGCTGGGCCGAGGTCTACCTGCCGCCCTACGGTTGGGTGCCGGTGGATCCCTCGCGCGGCGACAAGCCCACCGAAGCCGAGCGGGCCGACGCCTTCGGCCACCTGAGCCACGACTTTCTGATCACCACCGCCGGCGGCGGCGGCTCGGAGCTGCTGGACTGGAACTACAATTACAACCACCGCTACACCTGCCAGGACCGCTGCCGGGTCGAGGTGGAGAGCATCGCCGAGTGGTCGCCCGATGATCCGCGCAAACCGCCGGGCAAGACCGGCGGTGATGAAACCGTGACCGACCAGTGATGGGCCGGTGACCGTCTGCGGCGAGTCGGTGCGGGTGAGCTGCGAGCCGACCAACCTACAGCCGCCGCCCGAGAAGAAGTACCGCGAGGACGTGATCGTGCCGCAGAGCCGGCTGGATCTGGAGTGGCGCTGCCGCCCGGCCGACCAGCTAGTCGAGAAGAGCGCCGACTGACGCCGGCGGCAGCGGCTCACTCGAGCCTACCGCCGCCGGCGGCGGCAGGGCACCAGCGGGTGCCGCGGCGGCGGCCGTCGGCGGCCTGCGCGTGGAGCCGGGACATGCCCGGGTGGGGATACCAGTCGTAGACCAGGCTGCGCTCGGGGTGCTGGGGGTCTTTCCAGGTCAGCTCGACATGGGTCGAGCCGAGCTTCTTCTCGCAGCATTCGTCCTCACAGCCCGCGCAGCAGCAGCACAGGGGCTGAACGCTGCCGTGCAGGCAGGCGTGCAGTCTCTCGGTCAGCACCACCTCGACCGATGCCGGCTTTGGCACGGTGTGCACCCGGTAGCCGGTCTTCTCGATCACAAACAGGGGAGTGGCAGCGAAGGCCGCGCGCAGCTTCGCCACGGCCTGGGCGCGTGGATGTTTGCGCAGCAGGTCCACGTAACGCTCGGGCGCGATGGTGTGGCCGACCAGCATGCCGCGGGCGGGCCGGCCGGCGAACAGGTGTTTGAAAAAGCGATTACCGAAGCCGATGTCCTGCCGGCCGCAGGGCACCAGGCCGCGTTCCAGGCACTCCGGGCAGCGATCGGCGATTTGCTGCTTGACCGCCTTGGCCTCGACCGGCAGCGGCAGGCTGCCGGCGCGCGCCGGTCCGCGGCCCCAGAGCAGTCCGGGGCCGACCAACAGGGTTGCGGCGAGTGCGGCCTGCAACGCCGGGCCCGAGACGATCGTTTGTCGGGTGCGGGTCATGGTCTCGGCTCCAGTGGTCGGCGTTCGTTGGCATGAGGGGTCAGTCGAGCTTCAGCGCGTCGATCATCTTGCGTAGCTGCTCGCGCTCGCGTTCCAGCCGCTGGCGCAGCGACTCGATCTCGGCGTGCAGGGCCTCGATGCGCTCCTCCTCGGCCGCCAGCTTGGCCACGTACTTCTGGCGCAGCTGGGCCTCCTCGGTCGAGGTGCGCAGCGCCTGTAGGTTGTCGCGCAGCCGGGCCTGGCCGTCCTCGATTTTGGTCTCCTCGCGCTCGGCGCGCTGGATGTCCTTTTGGATTCTGCCGATGGTCTCGGCCTGGGCAGCGATGCGCTCGAGTTGCTGCGCGGTCTCGTCGGAGATGAGCGCCTGGCGGGCCAGGCGGTGGATGGTCTTGTGGGCGATGCCCGGGATGGAGATGGCCTCGTAGTCATCGGCCACCTCGGTCACCCGGAAGGCGGTGGTCCGGCCGGGCGGCAGGGCCAGCTCGAAGCGCCAGAAGCTGTCGGTGATCTCGACCGGCTCCGGGGTGTCCTCGCGTCCGTCGTGGCTGAAGCGGTGGTCCAGGTAGGCGTTCAGCTCGCGCTGCAACCGCGACTGGAAGCGGTAGTCGGTGTGCAGCAGCCGGCGGTAGTGTTGGTGGATGTAGTTGCCCGTCTTGGTCACCCGGGTGACCGCCTGGCGCTCGTGGATCTGCTCGTGGCCGACGGTCACGCCCAGCTCCACCGAGTAGGGGGTGATTCGCTTCTCGTCGCGGCGCATGGTGTCCAGCATGGCCTCGCCCACATAGCCGTCGCCCTCGAACACGGTCACCGGACCGCCCTCCAGGGTCAGGCCGGTGTCGTTTTCGAAGCGGAAGGCGGTCATGGGGTTCTTGTCGCGGATGTCCGGGTTGTACAGCACCACCCGTTCCAGCGCGGCCTCGGCCTGCAGGATGGGCACCAGGGCCGAGCGCGAGCGGGCGATGTCGACCGGTTGGGTGATCTCGTAGGCGAACAGGTCGCCGACCTCCTGGGTGCGGGTGTGCACGTCGACCGAGTCGCGGGCCGCATCGGCCATCTCGGGCGGCGGCCCGGCCGGGGCCGCCGCCCGCATGCGCTTGGACGCCCGGCGCGGTGCGGCGGCCTTCTGGGCCATCGGCTCCGCGGCGAAGGCCTCTTCCACCATGTCCACGTCCCCCATGTCCATCAGCTCGCCGGACTCGACCACCGGCGGCGCCACCGCCTCTTCTTCCTCCACCTCGACCACCGGCCGGCGGCGGTAGCGCGGGGTGTACAGGTCGTGGATGAACGAGATCGGCAGCCCGGCCACCAGGCTGAGCTGGACCCCGTTCCAGTCGTCCTCGGTGGTGTTGTCCACCAGGGCCCAGCCCTGCAGCAGCGGCTTCCGCTCGGCGGCGGCCGGCAGCACGATGCGGTAGGAGGTCTTCCACACCGGGGCCTCGACCACGTAGCTGATCGACAACTGGCGCTCGCCCTGGCCCAGCGCCTGGATCGACAGCCGCTTGCGGTCCTTGCGCAGGCCCGAGAACAGGATGTCGAGCAGGGTGGCCAGGTCGCTCTGCACCGTCTCGTCCAGGAAGCGTAGCTCGTCGACCTCGAGCAGCGGCACCCGCACCAGCCGGCCGCCCTCGGCCAGCACGGCCAGGTGGGGCTCGGTCAGCAGCGCTCCGTCCCGCTCGCGGCGCACCTCCTCGATGCCCACCACGCTGCCCTCCAGGGTCCGGCCGCCGCGCGGCAGCGCAACCCGGGCGCCCTTGAGCCCGTCCAGAAAGGCGGCCACCGCGCCCTTGTCCGGGATGTTCATGTTCAGCTCGGCCAGCCGCCGTTCCAGCGGCTCCTCGCTGTCGTAGCTCAGCGCGGCGAAGCTGCCGCCGCCGTAGTCCAGCGCGGTCAGGCTCTTGAGCACGTCGTTCATCTCGCCGGCCTTGAACGACAGCTCGATCAACCGATCGCCGGCCACCGTGCCCTGGCGCTGGAAGTACCCCACCCCGTGCTTGAACAGAACCACCCGCTTGATGGGCAGCATGCCGACCTCCCAGAAGCTGATGTCGAAAATCACCCCCACGCTATCCAAGCCACCGCGCCCCGTCAACGAGGCAGAAGTCGCCCCGCCCACAGAGCGGAAGACAATAGGATCGATGGGTTGGAGAATCCATATACCGATGTTGCCATGTAAGCCCACTGGAGAAATCGATGGATTAGAAGTTCCCAAGGGTGCTCCAGACGGGGGATTCGAAGATGCGTAGCGGGTGGCCCGGATTCGAGTTCGCTTGACAATTCGCACCGTTGGGTTGAACATGACGCGGCGCGCCGGGTGGCGATGCACGCCGGGGCCGGACCGGAGAGGAGCAGGGCGTTGAATCGACGGATCGAGGTGGAGCCGGCGGCCAGCCGCGGCCGGTCCGCGGTGGAAGTGGGCGCGGAGCCGGTGGCTCTGGACGCCATCGATGCGGTGGCCCGCGGTGAGGCCGCGGTGGTGCTGTCGGCGGCGGCGGAGTTCGACCGCCGGCTGCAGGCCTCGCGCCAGGCGCTGGAGGCGGCGGTGGCGCGCGGGGTGCCGGTCTACGGCGTGACCACCGGCTACGGCGAGTCCTGCGGCAACCGGGTCGATGCCGAGCGCAGCCGGGAGCTGGGCGCCAACCTGATCCGCTACCACGGTTGCGGCGCCGGTGAGCCGCTGGGCGCGCGCGAGGCCCGGGCCGGAACCTTCTGCCGGTTGGTCGGACTGGCCCGCGGCTACTCGGGCGTCAGCCGCGGGCTGCTGCAGGCCATGGCCGATCTGCTCAACGCCGGCCTGGCGCCGGTGATCCCGGCGCTGGGCTCGGTGGGCGCGTCCGGCGATCTGACCCCGCTATCCTACCTGGCCGCCTGCCTGGCCGGCGAGCGCGAGGCCTGGCTCGACGGCCGGCGCCTGCCGGCCGCCGAGGCGCTGCGCGCAGCCGGTCTGTCGCCTTACCGCTTCGCGCCCAAGGAGCCGCTGGCGCTGATCAACGGCACTTCGATCATGACCGGTATCGCCGCCGTGGTCTGCGGCCGGGCCCGCCAGCTGCTGCGGGCGGCCACCGCGGCGGCCGCTCTGGCGGTCCACGCTCTGAGCGGCCACGCCCACCACTTCGACGCCCGGCTGTTCGCGGCCAAGCCGCATCCGGGCCAGGCCGGCGTGGCCGCCGAGCTGCGCCGCTTGCTGGCGGCGGCCGGCGACACGCCGGAGTCGCGCGATCCCGACTGGCTGCAGGATCCCTACTCGGTGCGCTGTACGCCCCACGTGTTGGGCGTGCTGGCCGACGGGCTGGAGTGGGTCGAACGCTGGGTGGCCACCGAGGCCAACAGCGCCAACGACAACCCGCTGCTCGATCCGGACTCGGGCGCGGTGCTGATGGGCGGCAACTTCTACGGCGGCCACATCGCCTTCGCCATGGACGCGCTCAAGTCGGCACTGGCCTCGGCCGCCGACCTGATCGACCGCCAACTGGCCCTGCTGGTCGACGAGCGCTTCAGCCGCGGCCTGCCGGCCGACCTGGTGCGGGCCGCCGAGGCGGACCTGCACCACGGCTTCAAGGGCATGCAGATCACCGCCTCGGCCCTGACCGCCGAGGCGCTCAAGCTGGGCATGCCGGCGGCGGCCTTCTCGCGCTCGACCGAGTCGCACAACCAGGACAAGGTCAGCCTGGGCACCATCGCCGCCCGCGACGCCGACCGGGTCTGCACGCTGGCCGCCGGTGCGGTGGCGGTCGGCCTGCTGGCCGCGGTGCAGGCGGCCGAGATCCGCGGCCGGCTCGCCGACCGGCCGGCCTTGGCCCGGGCGGTGGCCGCGGTGCGGGACATCAGCCCGGCGGTGGATACCGATCGGCCGCTGGACGGCGACCTGCAACGCATCACCGACGCCATCTTGGCGGGTCGCCTGTTCGCGCCCGACGGCGGAACTGCAGCCAATGGAAACGAAGCCTGAGACCACCGTCGAGCTGCGCCTGGCATCGCCCCTGGCCGCCGACCCCCGCTTGCGGGCGGCTTTGGCCGCCGGCAGCGAGCGGGTGGCCGCCTGGGCCGACCTGCTCGATCGGATCAACGTCTTCCCGGTCGCCGACGGCGACACCGGCCGCAACCTGGTGCTCAGCCTGCAACCGCTGCGCGACACCGAACGTCCAGCCCAGGATCTGCTCGAAGCCTTGCTGTTGGCCGCCCGCGGCAACTCCGGCAACATCGCCGCCCAGTTCTTCCAGGGCCTGCTGGCCGACGAGGCCGACGGCGATCTGGCCAGCGCCGTCCGCCACGGCCGCGAGCTGGCCTGGCAGGCGGTGGCCGAGCCCCGCCGGGGCACCATGCTGACGCTGTTCGATTCGCTGGCCGCCGGGCTGGCCCCGGAGGGCGAGCCCGAGGCACCGCCGCGCGCAGGCGACGGCGAAGCCGCCTTGGAGCGGCTGCTCGATCGGTTGGAGCAGGCCGTGCTCGACAGCCCCGGCCAGCTGGCCGAGCTGGAGCGGGCCGGGGTGGTCGATGCCGGCGCGCTGGGCATGTACATCTTCTTCGACGCCTTCTTACACCACCTGGCCGGCGAGCTGGACCACCTGCGCTCGATCGCCGACCGCTTCCGCGGCACGCTGGAGGTAGGCGCCGGCTTCCAGGGCCACAGCGAGCAGGGCTTCTGCATCGACGCGGTGGTCCGGGCCGAGCAGGCCCCGGCGCTGGTGGCCGAGCTGCGCTCGATGGGCGAGTCGGTGGTCACCATGCAGCGCGGCGATCTGGTCAAGGTCCACCTGCACGCCGACGATCCGGACCGGGTGCGCGGCCGGCTGCAGCAGCGCGCCGACCTGCTGCGCTTCGCCAGCGACGACATGCAGCAGCAGGCGGCCGGCTTTCTGGCCCCGGCCGACAGCGGGGCCATCCACGTGATGACCGACGCGGCCGGCTCGCTGACCGCGGCCGACGCCCGGCGGCTGCGCATGAGCCTGCTGGCCTCCTACGTGCACATCGGGCCGGTGGCCATGCCCGAGATCCACGTCCAACCCGAAGATCTCTACGCCGCCATGCGCCGGGGCGAAAGCGTGTCCACCTCCCAGGCCTCGGTCTACGAGCGCCACCAGCACTACCGCAAGGCGCTCGGCATGCACCGCCGGGTGCTCTACATCTGCGTCGGCTCGGTGTTCACCGGCAACCACGAGACCGCGGCCGCCTGGAAGCGCGCGGCCGATGCGGACGACCGGCTGTGCCTGATCGACACCGGGGCCGCCTCGGGCCGGCTGGCCTTGATCGCCCTGGCCGCCGCCGAGCACGCCCGGCGCGTAGACGACCCGGATGCGGTCGTGCGGCTGGCGCGCTGGGCGGTGGATGCCAGCCGGGAGTGGATCTTTCTCGACCAGCTCAAGTGGCTGGCCGCCGGTGGCCGGCTGTCGAAGCCGGGCGCCTTCTTCGGCGATCTGTTCCACGTCAAGCCGGTGGTCAGCCCCACCCCGGAGGGCGCCAAGAAGGTCGGCGTGGTGCGCAACCGCCAGGCCCAGCTGGAGTTCGCCTTGGCCCGGCTGGACGCCGCCCACGCGGCCGCCGGCCCGGGGCGGGTGCTGATCGAGTACACCGACGACCGCGACTGGGTGGCTGCCGAGGTGGCCCCCCAGTGCGGGCAGCGCTATGGTGATTCGGAGGTGCTGCTGCAGCCCATGTCGCTGACCTCGGGCGCCCACATGGGCCCGGGCACCTGGGCGGTGGCCTACCTGCCGCGGCCCGACCAGGAGGAAGACGGCCGATGAGACGACGGGTGGTGGTGACCGGCATGGGCCTGCGCTCGCCCATCGGCAATGACCTGGCGGCCTTTTCGCAAGGGCTGCAGGCCGGCCGCCGCGGGGTGTGCCGCATGCCGGAGTGGGAGGCCATCACCAACCTGCGCACCGGGGTGGCCGGCGTGGTCGAGCTGGGCGAGCGCGACGTGCTGCCGCGCAAGGTCAGCCGCGGCATGGGCCGGGTGGGCCTGCTGGCGGCGCTGGCGGCGCGCGACGCGGTGGCCGACGCCGGCCTGGAGCCCGCAGATCTGGCCGACGACCGCTGCGGGGTCTCCTACGGCTCGACCGCCGGCAGCTCCGACGCCATGGAGCGCTTCCTGCGCCAGGTCTTCGAGCAGCAGAGCCTGCTGGGCATGCAGTCGTCGACCTACCTGCAGTTCATGAGCCACACCTGTGCCGCCAACCTGGCGGTGATGTTCGGCACCCGCGGGCCGCTGATCGCCTCGTGCACCGCCTGTACCTCGGGCTCGCAGGGGGTGGGCTTCGCGGTCGAGGCCATCCAGGCCGGCAAGGCCGAGCGCATGCTGGCCGGCGGCGCCGAAGAGATGCACTTCATGGACGCCGGCATCTTCGACATCATGCGGGCCACCTCGACCCATTACAACGACCGGCCCGAGGCCACCCCGCGGCCCTTCGACGCCGAACGCGACGGACTGGTGGTCGGCGAGGGCGCCGGGGCGCTGATCCTGGAGGACTTGGACAGCGCCAGCCGCCGCGGGGCGCGCATCTGGGGCGAGGTGCTCGGCTACGGCACCAACTGCAACGGCACCCACCTGACCAACTCCTGCGCCGACGGTATCGCCGGGGCCATCGAACGCGCCCTGGCCGACGCCGGCCTGAGCGCCGACGCCATCGAGCACGTCAACGCCCACGCCACCGCCACCGAGACCGGCGACCGGGCCGAGGCCGAGGCCACCAACCGGCTGCTGGGCGACCGGGTTCCGGTCAGCGCCATCAAGGGCGGCATGGGCCACACCCTGGGCGCCAGCGGGGCGCTGGAGTCGATCGCCACGCTGCTGATGATGAACGAGGGCTACATGGCCGCCTCGCTCAACCTGGACCACCCGGACCCGCAGTGCGCCCCGCTGGGCCACGTGCTGGGCGCGGCCCGGGCCGAGCGTTTTTCCATCGGCATGAACAACAACTTCGCTTTCGGCGGCGTCAACACCTCGTTGATCTTCGGCCGCGCCTGAGGCGCGACGGCGGGCAAACCATGGACGCGGAGGCGCACCGGCAGCAAGTGATCGCGCGCATCGAGACGGCGCTGGGCGAGAAGTTCGGCGCCGAGTTCACGGCCATCGCCCGCGACCAGCAGCTCGAGGCGGCCGGTCTCGACAGCGTGGACCTGCTCGACGCGCTGGCCACGGTGGAGAAGCTGTTCGGCATCGCGCTCGAGCAGGAGGAGCTGGTCGGCATCGGCACGCTGGACGAGCTGTACGCGGTGGTCTACGACCGCCTGCTCGAAGAGCGCGGCGAGGGTTTTTCTATCCCATGACCGCCCCGGCGCCAGAGCCCGTTCGCGACCGCTTCGCCTTCGTCATTCCGGTCTACAACCACGCCGCCCAGCTAACGGCGGTGGTGGCCGGGGTGCGCGAGTACGGCTGCCCGGTGTTCGTGGTCGACGACGGCTCGACCGACGCGACCCGCGAGCGGCTGGCCGCGATCGAGGGGGTGGAGCTGCTGCGCCATCCGCACAACCGCGGCAAGGGCGCCGCGCTGCTGACCGGCATGACCGCGGCGGCCCGGGTGGCCGACTGGGCCATCACTTTGGACGCCGACGGCCAGCACGACCCGGCCGATGCCAAACGGCTGCTGGCCGCGGCGCACGAGCGGCCGCGGTCGCTGCTGGTGGGCAACCGGCTGGGCATGCTCGGGCCCCACATCCCCTGGACCAGCCGCTTCGGCCGCGGTTTTTCCAACTTCTGGGTGCGCGCCGCCGGCGGGCCCCGGGTGGCCGACAGCCAGAGCGGCTACCGGGTCTATCCGCTGCCCGAGGTCTTGCAATGGGGCGCGCGGTCCAGACGCTTCCAGTTCGAGGTCGAGATCCTGGTACTGGCCCGCTGGCACGGCATGCCGGTGTCCGAGGTGGACATCTCGGTCCACTACGCCCCGCGCGGCGAGCGGATCTCGCACTTTAGGCCCTGGACCGATTTCTGGCGCAACTCGGCCACCTTCAGCGGCCTGATCGCGCGGCGCCTGCTGCTGTCGCGCCGGCGCCGGGCCCGGCTGCTGCCGCCGCCCGGACCATGACCCGGCGCCAGCACATCCTGCGCTGGGCGGTGGTGCTGGCGGTGGTCGCCGGGGTGCCGGCCGCCTTCTGGATCGGGCTGTCGCGGCTGCACATCGAGACCGACATCACCCGCGCCCTGCCGGGCGGCGATCCGGTGCTGGCCTCGGCGCGGCGCATTCTGGGCCGGCACCCGGCCCTGGACCTGGTCACCATCGACCTGGGCCTGGCCGCCGGCGCGCCGGCCGCGCCGCAGCGGCTGGCGCGGGCAGCCGACTGGGTGGCGGCTGAGCTGGAGCGCTCCGGCCTGTTCGATCGGGTCGGCCTGGAGCGCGCCGGCCGGGCCCTGCCGGCGCTGATCGACGAGCTGGTGGCCCACCTGCCGCAGCTGTTCGACGCCCGCCAGCTGCGCCGCCAGGTGGCACCGCTGTTGGAGCCGCAAGCGGTGCGGGCCGCGCTGCAGCGCAACCTGGATGCGCTGGCCGAGCTGGAGGGGGTGGGCCGGGCGGAGTGGATGGCCCGCGATCCCCTGGGGCTGCGCCGGCTGGTGCTGGCCCGGCTGGCGGCGCTCAACCCGGCGCCCGGCGCGCGGCCCTTCGGCCGGCACCTGCTCTCCGGCGACGGCCGGCATCTGCTGCTGGTGGCCGATCCCCGCCGGCCGGGCAGCGACACCGAACAGGCGCGCCGGATCACCGCGCTGCTGGATTCGGTGCGCACCGGGCTGGCCGGGGCGCTGGGGCCCGGGCCAAAGGTGCGGCTGACCGCGGTGGGCGCCTATCGCTCGGCGCTGGACAACGAGACCATCGTGCGGGCCGACGCCCGGCGGGCCATCTGGGTGGCCACCCTCGGGGTGGCCTTGCTGCTGCTGCTTTGCTTTCCGCGGCCCTGGCTGGGCCTGCTGGCACTGCTGCCGGCGCTGGCCGGCGCCGGTGGCGCGCTGCTGATCTACTCGCTGGTGGAGAAATCGATCTCGGCGCTGGCGTTGGGATTCGGCGGCGCGCTGATCACCATCACCGTGGATCACGGCATCGCCTACCTGCAGTTTCTCGACCGCGACCGCGCCACCCGCGGCCGGCGGGCCGCGCGCGAGGTGTGGGCGGTGGGTCTGTTCGCCGCGCTGACCACGGCGGGCGCCTTTGCCACGCTCTATCTCAGCGGCTTCGCGATGCTGGGCCAGGTGGGTCTGTTCGCGGCGCTCGGCGTGGGGCTGGCCTTCCTGTTCGTGCATCTGATCTTTCCGCCCATCTTTCCCCAGTTGCGGCCGGCCCGGCGGCGAGCCTGGCTGCCGCTGCCCCGCTTGCTGGCCGCGGTCACCACCGGCCGCGGCTGGTGGGCGGCCGGGTTGGCGCTGGCGGCGGCGGCCGGCCTGGCCCTGGTGGGCCGGCCCGCGCTGGAGGTCGACCTGCGGGCGATGAACACCGTCAGCCAAGAGACCCTGGCGGCCGAGCGGCGGCTGCAGGCGGTCTGGGGCGACATCTTCCAGCGCAGCTACCTGATGCTGGAGGGCGCCGAGCTGTCGGACCTGCGGGCCAAGGCCGATCGGCTGGCCGAGCTGATCGCCGCGGCCCGCCGCGAGTCCGTGCTGGAGACCGGGTTCTCGCCCTCGGGCTTGCTGCCGGGGGTGGACCGGGCGGCCGCCAACCGGCGCGCCTGGCAGGAGTTCTTCGATCCCGAGCGCAGCGCCGCGCTGGAGCGACAGCTGGCCGCGGCCGGGGACGAGCTGGGCTATGCTCCCGGCGCCTTCGCCCCCTTCATCGAGCAGCTGCGCCGGCCGCCGGTCGAGCCGCCGCGGTTGCCGCCGGCGGCGGCCGGGTTGTTGGGCCTGGCGCGCACCGAAGGCGGCTGGGTGTGGCTGGGCCAGGTGGTGCCGGGCGCGGACTATCGGGCAGCCGCGTTCAGCCGGCGGGCCGCGGCCGCCGGGGCGGCCGTGTTCGACCCCGGGCTGTTCAACCGGCGGCTGGCCGACCAGCTGGGCCAGTCGTTCTTGCGCATGCTGGCGGTGGTCGGGCTGGCGGTGGTGTTGCTGCTGCTGGTGCTGCTGGTCGATCCGGTGCTGGTGGCCGCGGCCCTGTTGCCGCTGGCCTTCGCCCTGGTGTCCAGCCTGGGGTTGATGCGCCTGCTGGACAAGCCGCTGGACATCCCCGGGCTGATGCTGGCCATCGTGGTGTTGGGCATGGGGGTCGACTACGCCATCTACTTCGTCCGCGGCCAGCAGCGCTACCTCGACCCGCACAGCCCCGGGCTGGGGCCGGTGCGGGTGGCGGTGTTTCTGGCCGGCGGCTCGACCCTGGTGGGGCTGGGCACGCTGGCGCTGGCCGATCACGCGGTGCCGCGCTCGGCCGGGCTGACCACCTTGCTGGGCCTGGGCTGTACGCTGCTGGGCACCTTCGTGTTGCTGCCGCCGCTGCTCGAGCGCCTGTTCGCCCCGCGGCCTTTTCCGGCCCGAGCGGTGCCGGCCGGCTCGGCCGCCCACCGGCGGCTGGTCCGGGCCCGCTACCGCCATCTGGCGCCCGGGGCGCGCTTGTTCGCCCGCTTCAAGCTGCGCCTGGATCCGATGTTCGCCCGGCTGGACGCGCTGCTGGGTCCGGCCGAGCGGGTGCTCGACGTCGGCTGCGGCTTCGGGGTGCCGGCGGCCTGGCTGCTGGCCATCCGGCCCGGGCTGCACATCGACGGGCTGGAGCCCGACCCGCAGCGGGTGCGGGTGGCCGCCCGGGCCATCGGTGAACGAGGCGCGGTGCGCCGGGGCGCGGCGCCCGAGTTGGGCCCGGCCGGGGGGGACTACGACGCGGTGCTGTTGCTCGACGTGATCCACCATCTGGACGACGCCGCGCTGGCGCGCAGCCTGGTGGCGATCCGCGACCGGCTGGCCCCCGGCGGCCGGCTGGTGCTGCGGGCCACCGTGCCCGGCCGCGGCCGCTGGGCCTGGGAGCGCGCGGCCGAGGCCGCCCGCGCGGCGGTGCGCCGGCGGCCGGTGCATTTCCGACCGCTGGCCGCCGTGGAGGCGGCGTTGCGCGATGCCGGGCTGCAGCCGCTGCACGCCGAGCCGACCGCGGCCGGCCGCGAGGAGACCTGGCTGCTGGCCGAGCGCGGCGCTGCGGGGCCGCAACCGGAGCCGGCGTCGTGAGCGGCTGGTTCTACCGCGGCCTGATCGCGGCCTCGCGCTGGTTGGGCCTGTGGCTGATCGCCTTTTTCGCCTGGTGGGTGGCCAGCGGGTACTTCATCTTCCTTCCGCAGCGGGTGGCCAACTCGATGCGCTTCTACCGCCACCTGCTGCCCGAGAAGGGTCGGCTGGCCCGGCTGGTGCTGACCTGGCGCCAGTTCCACCGCTTCGCCGGCCTGTTCGCCGAGCGGGTGCGGCTGGCCCGCGGCGGGGCGCTGGAGCGCGAGGACGAGGGCTTCGAGCGCATCGAGCAGGCCGCGGCTGCCGGCAGCGGCGGGGTGCTGCTGATGTCGCACCTGGGCAACTGGGAGGTGGCCGCCAGGCTGTTCCGCGCCGAGGGGGTGCGCTTGATGCTGTTCATGGGCCAGCGCCAGCGCGAACAGGTCGAGAGCATGCAGAAGGAGGATCTGGCCGGCGGTGGGGTGGAGGTCCAGATCGCGCCGGCCGAGCAGGCCGACCGCTTCGGCGCCATCGAGGGGCTGCGCTTCGTGCGCACAGGCGGCATGGTGTCGTTCGCCGGCGACCGGCTGTGGTCGGCGGCCCAGCGCGCGGTGGAGGTGCAGTTTCTGGGCTGCCGCGTAAAACTGCCGGCCGGCCCGCACCTGTTCGCCCTGGCCACCGGCGCGCCGCTGTTCACCTTCTTCGCCCTGCGTACCGGCCGCCGCCGCTACCGGCTGGTGGCCTACGGCCCGCGCCGGGTCGAGGCCCGAAGCCGCGACCAGCGCTGGGCCGCGGTGCAGCGCTCGGCCCAGGAGTACGCCCACATGCTCGAGGATGTGGTCCGCCGCTTTCCCAGCCACTGGTACCACTTCGAGCCCTTCCTGGGCCCGCGCTGGGAAGGCGATGACGCGGACGGTTGATCCTCAACCGGCGGCTTGAAACGAACCACCGAGGGTCCACCCCACGGCGTTGAAAATGCAACTTTTTCGGGCACCGCCGCCTGGCATGCCACTTGCTGCGGATCCTTGCCGGTGTGTTGTTTGACTCGGCTCCTGCGAGCGAACAGGGGCCCGGCGGAAAGGAGCGCGAGATGGCCATGCAGGGCTTGTTCATCAACGGCGAGTGGGGACCGGCCATGGACGGCGAGAAGCTGGACTCGATCGATCCGGCCACCGGCGAGGTGCTGGCGCGCTTTCCGCTGGCCGGAGAGCGCGAGACGGTGGCCGCCATCGAGTCCGCCGAGCGGGCCTGGACGCGGTGGCGCCGCACCCCGCCGCCCGAACGCGGCGAGATCATCGGCCGGGCGGTGGATCAGCTGCGCCACCACAAAGACGCCATCAGCGAGATGGTCACCCGCGAGATGGGCAAGGTCATCGCCGAGGGCCGCGGTGACGTACAGGAGGCGATCGATTTTCTGGAATTCATCGCCGGCGAGGGCCGGCGGCTGCGCGGCGAGACCACCACCTCGGAGCTGCCGGACAAGTTCGCCATGACGCTGCGCCAGCCCATCGGGTGGTCGGCTGCATCACACCGTGGAACTTCCCCACCGCCATTCCGGCCTGGAAGATCGGGGCCGCGCTGATCAGCGGCAACAGCGTGGTGTTCAAGCCGGCCAGCCAGACTCCGCAATGCGCGGCCATGCTGGTCGAGGCATTCGAGCAGGCCGGGCTGCCCAAGGGCGTGTTGAACCTGGTCACCGGCCCGGCCGGCCGGGTGGGCCGCGAGCTGGTGGAGAATCCGCGGGTGCGGGCGGTGTCGTTCACCGGCGGGGTGCCGGCCGGCACCGACGTCTACACCCGGGCGGCCAAGCTGCTCAAGCCGGTCGAGCTGGAGCTCGGCGGCAAGAACCCGCAGCTGGTGATGGACGACGCCGACATCGAGCTGGCCATCGAGGGGGTGCTGTTCGGCGCCTTCGGCTCGGCCGGCCAGCGCTGCACCGCCACCAGCCGGCTGGTGATCCACAAGGACGTCTACGATCGGGTGCTGGAGCGCTTGCTGGAGCGCACCGCGGAGCTGCGGGTCGGCGATCCGCTGGACGAGACCATCGACATGGGCCCGCTGTCGAGCCAGCAGCAGCTAGAGACGGTGCTGGGCTACATCGACAGCGGCCGCGACGAGGGCGCCGAGCTGTTGGCCGGCGGCAACAAGCTCGGCGGGGCCAGCTATGACCGTGGCTTTTTCGTCGAGCCGACCGTGTTCGCTGCCGAGCACGGCATGCGCATCACCCGCGAGGAGATCTTCGGGCCGGTGCTTTCCGTGCTGCGGGCCGAGGATTACGGCGATGCGGTGCGCATCGCCAACGACGTCGACTACGGCCTGGCGGCCTCGATCTACACCCGCGACATCAACACCGCCCAGCGGGCCATCCGCGATCTCGAGGTGGGGGTGATGTACGTCAACGCCCCGACCATCGGCGCCGAGGTCCACCTGCCCTTCGGCGGCATGAAGCACTCCGGCAACGGCGGGCGCGAGGCCGGCAGCGCGGCCATCGACGAGTTCACCGAGATCAAGACCGTGTTCATCGACTACTCCGGCCGGCTGCAAAAGGCCCAGATCCGCGATTGAGGCGCGATCGGCCGTGGACTGGTTGAACCAGCTACAGCTGCTGGGCCACGTGGCCCTGGCCGGGCTGCTGGGCGGGCTGATCGGCGCCGAGCGCGAGCGGGCCCACAAGCCGGCCGGGTTGCGCACCCACATCCTGGTGGCCGCCGCGGCCGCCCTGTTGGTCCAGCTCGGCTACCTGGGCATCTCGCACTTCGGCCCGGCGGCCCTGCCCGACGGCGGCGAGCACCAGCCGATCCGGGCCGATCCCATCCGCATCATGCAGGCCATCATCCTGGGCATCAGCTTCCTGGGCGCCGGCACCATCCTGCGCGAGCGCGACTCGCGGGTCGAAGGCCTGACCACCGCGGCCACCATTCTGCTGACCGCCACGGTGGGCATCACCACCGCCCTGCGCCAGTACCTGCTGGCCGGCGGGGTGACCGCGCTGGCGCTGCTGGTGCTGACCGCGCTAGGCTGGCTTGAGCGGCGCTCGCAGCGGTAGACCTTTTCGGATGCAGGCGGCCGGCGGCGGCCGGACCGCTGTTCCCGGTGGACTGGAGAGCGGATGAAGGACGTTCAGCGGGCGGAGGCCACGGAGCGGTCGGAGCGGGCGAGCGGTGCCGAGCCGCCGGAGCCGGGAGCCGTCGACTGGCACGCGCTCGAGCCGCGGGCCGCGCTGCAGCGGCTGGACGCCGAGCGCGACGGCCTGGAGCCGGATGAGGTCGAGCGCCGGCTGGAGCGCTGGGGGCTCAACGTGCTGGGCGCCCAGCAGCAGGCCGGGGTGCTGACCATCCTGCTGCGCCAGTTCAAGAGCGTGGTCATCCTGGTGTTGGTGGGGGCTCTGATCCTGTCGCTGGCTTCGACCCAGTGGCCCGAGGCGGTGGCCATCGCCGCGGTGCTGGTGGTCAACGTGCTGATCGGATTTTTCAGCGAGTGGCGGGCCCGGCGCTCCATGGAGGCGCTCAGGCGCATGGGCCACGGCCGGGCCCGGGTGCGCCGCGCCGGCGCCGAGCGGGTGGTGCCGGCGGCGCGCATCGCCGCCGGCGACGTGCTGCTGCTGCAGCCGGGCGACAGCGTGGCCGCCGACGCCCGGTTGCTCGACGCCGCCGGGCTGCGCGCCAACGAAGCGCCGCTGACCGGCGAGTCGATGCCGGTGGCCAAGGATCCGGCCCCGGTGGCGGCCGAAGCGGTGCTGGCCGAGCGGTGCTCGATGGTGTTCAAGGGCACCAGCATCGCCGACGGCAACGGCGAGGCGCTGGTCACCGCCACCGGGGACCAGACCCAGGTGGGCCGTATCTCCCAGATGGCCCGCGCGGCCGAGGCCGCCGCCGTGCCGCTGGAGCAGCGGCTCGACCGGCTGGGCCGGCGCATGGCGCTGCTGGTGCTGCTGACCGGCCTGCTGGTGGCCGGCGCCGGGCTGCTGGCCGGCCAGCCCACCCTGTTGATGATCGAGACCGCCCTGGCGCTGGCCGTGGCGGCCATCCCCGAAGGCCTGCCCATCGTGGCCACCATCGCCCTGGCCCACGGCATGTGGCTCATGGCCCGGCGCAACGCGTTGATCAACAAGCTGACCGCGGTCGAGACCCTCGGCTCGACCACGGTGATCTTCTCCGACAAGACCGGCACCCTGACCGAGAACAGCATGCGCGTCGCCCGGGTGCTGACCGCCGGCGGCGAGCACCGGCTCGGCGGCGACGAAGATGGAGACGGAAAAGCCGCGGCCAGCTCCGATCCGCTGCTGGAGCGGGCGTTGACCGTCGGGGTGCTGTGCAACAACGCCGCGCTGGGCGACGGCGCCGAGGACGGCCCCAGCGGGGATCCGATGGAGGTCGCCCTGCTGCGCGCCGGCCGCGAGCACGGGCTGGAGCGCGAGGCGCTGCGGCGCGAGCGGCCCGAGCAGCGCGAGGAGGCCTTCGATCGGGCGACCATGATGATGGCCACCTTCCACCGCGACGCGGCGGGCTTGGCGGTGATGGTCAAGGGGGCGCCGGACGCGGTGCTGGCCGCCTGTGCCCACCAGGCCGAGCCGGGCGACAGCGAGCGGGCGCAGCGGCCGCTGGACGAGCACGGGCGCCGGCATTGGTCGCAGCGGGCCCGCCAACTGGCCAGCCAGGGCTTGCGGGTGCTGGCGCTGGCCGAAAAGACCACCGCCGAGCGCGACGCCGACCCCTACGTCGATCTGCGCCTGCTGGGTCTGGTCGGCCTGCAGGATCCGCCGCGGCGCGCGGTGCGGGCGGCCATCGATCGCTGCCAGGCCGCGGGCATCAAGGTGGTCATGGTCAGCGGCGACCAGCCCGAGACCG
>CAYVQE010000070.1:0-31247 GCA_964454005.1 uncultured Myxococcales bacterium | reverse complement strand
ACGACGGCTCGAGCGACGACACCGCCGGGCTGGTCGACCGGCTGGCGGCCGACTGGCCCCGGTTGCGGGCGATCCGGTTGGCGGCCAACCGCGGCAAGGGCCGCGCCACCCGCACCGGGGTGCTGGCGGCCGCCGGCGACTGGGTGCTGTGCTCCGACGCCGACCTGTCGACGCCGATCGCCGAGCTCGAGCGCCTGCTGGCGACCGGCCGCTCCCGGCCGATGGTGATCGGCTCGCGCTCGGTACCCGGCGCCCGCATCGAGCGGCCGCAGCCGCTGCACCGGCGCATCATGGGCCGCGCCTTCAACCGGCTGGCGCGGCTGGCCGCCGCCGGCGCCTACGCCGACACCCAGTGCGGCTTCAAGCTGTTTCGGCGCGATGCCGCCCGCGCCATCTTCAGCCGGGTCACGGTGGACGGCTTCGCATTCGACGTCGAGGTGCTCTACCTGGCCCGGCGGCTGGGCTACGCGGTTGGCGAGGTGCCGGTGGTCTGGAACGACGATCGCAAAACCAAGGTCGACGCCCTGCGCGATCCGGCCCGCATGTTCGCCGACCTGATCGCCATGCGCCTGCGCCAGCGGAGGCGGTGAAGCGGTCATGGGCGCATCCGCCGGCAGCGGGATGGGCGCCGGGCGTCCGTGGCTGAAGCGCCGGGCACCGGAGCTGGCCGCGGCCGCGGCCTATCTGCTGCTCAGCGGCGCCTACGCCTGGCGGGTGGTGGCCGGCTTCGGCAGCCACCTGGCCGGCCACGGCGGCGATGCCTTCCAGAACCTGTGGAACATGTGGTGGTTCGAACGCGCCCTGACCGGCGGGCAAAACCCCTGGTTCACCGACATGCTCCACCACCCCGGGGGCACCACCCTGCTGATGCACACCCTGAGCCCGCTCAACTGCCTGCTGGCGCTGCCGGTCGACGCCCTGTTCGGCCAGCCGGCGGCCTACAACACGGTCTTTTTGTTCGCCTTCGCCGCCTCCGGGCTGACCATGTACCTGCTGTTGCTGGAGCTGACCGGCGACCGCTGGGCCGCCTTTCTGGCCGGCTGCGCCTTCACCTTCTCCCACTACCACTTCGCCCACGCCCAGGGGCATCTAAACCTGACCGCCATGCAGTGGTTCCCGCTGTTTTTGCTGGGCCTGGTGCGCACCTGGCGCCGCCGCCGAAAGCGCGACGGGCTGCTGCTGGGCGGGGCCATGCTTCTTCTCACCCTGACCGAGATGTACTACGCCGTGTTCGCCGGCACGGTGGCCCTGCTGGCCGCGGCGGTGCAGGCCGTCCGGCTGCGCCAACGCCTGCTCGACGCCCGGCTGCTGCGGGCGGTGGGCCTGGGCGCCGGGCTGTGGCTGGTCACCGGCGGCGTGCTGGTGGCCGTCAAGCTGTACGCCTGGGCCACCACCGACTTCGTCGCGCCCCACGATCCGCGCTGGTTCTCGGCCGATCTGCAAGGCTTCTTCGTGCCCGGCTGGATCTCGGCCTGGGCCGGCTCCTTCGAGGGCTGGTGGCGCGACTGGACCGGCAACTCGGCCGAGAACAGCTGGTACCTGGGCTGGAGCGTGCTGGCGCTGGCTGCGCTGGCCTTCATCCTGCGGCCCCGTGGCCGCCGGCCCTGGGCCTGGCTGGGCCTGGCCGGCTTCGGCCTGCTGATGGCCCTGGGCCCGGTGCTGCACTGGGGCGGGCGCATCCTCGACGCGGTGCCCCTGCCCTACCAGCTGGCCGAGATCGTCATGCCCTGGGTGCGCATCTCGGGCGTGCCCGGCCGCTGGCATTTTCTGGCCCTGGTGGCCTGCTGCGTGCTGGCCGGGCTGGGCGCGGCCGCCGTGGCCGCCCGCCTCGGCCGCCGCCGGCTGGGCCGGCTGCCGGTGGCGCCGCTGGTGCTGCTGGGCGCTACCGGCCTGATTTTGCTGGAGCTGGCGCCGCGCGGCATCGAGGTGCGCCCGCTCGAGCAGCCGGGCTTCAGCGCCGCGCTGCGGGCGCGGCCGGCCGCAGAGGTGGTGTTCGACCTGGGCGACTGGAACCGCGCCCTGCTGCGCCAAACCGGCCACCAGCACCCCATGATCGGCGGCTACATCTCGCGCTGCACCCAGGCGGACGACGACTTCTGGCTGCGCTCGGACTTCACCCAGACCCTGCGCGGCCACCGCCGGCTGGCACCGGCGGCGGTGCGCCGCCGGGCGGCGGGGCTGGGGCTGCGCTACCTGATCGTGCCCGACTGGCACCGGCCGCGGCCGCGGCCCGAGCGATTCGGCGCCCGGCCGCTGTGGCGCGACGGGCCGCTGCGGGTCTGGTGGCTGGTATGGCCCGGCGAGACCGAGGCCGGCCCGGAGACCGGGCCATGAGACCGGCGCGACCGGACTGGTGGCGATCGGGCCGGGCCAGCCTGCTGCTGCTGGCCGCCGCCGCCGGCCTGTGGTGGGCGGCGCCGCCGCCGCATCCCGGCTGCGGGCTGCGGGCGAGCTACTGGGACCAGGCGCTGCGGCCGACCGGCGAGCCGGATCACGTCGAGCCGCTGCTGCGCGACTGGTCGATCTCGATGACCGGCAACCGGGCCTCGTCCAACCAGACCGTCTACGCGGTGCGCTTCCAGGGCTGGTTCCAGCCGCCGCGGCCGGGCCGCTGGGGCTTCGCCCTCGACTCCGACGACGGCTCGCGGCTGTGGCTGGACGGCCGGCTTGTGGTCGACAACGGCCTGCGCCACGCCCGCCGGCGCCGCGAGGGCTTCGTCGCCCTGGAGGCCGGCCGGCACGAGCTGCGCCTAGAGTACAGCCAGAGCATCGGCGAGAGCTATCTGGCCATCGAGTGCCGGCCGCCCGGCGAAGACTGGCAGCCGCTGGAGCTGGCCTGGCTGCGCCCGCCCGACAGCCCGCAAGCGACCGCGGCCGAGCGCAGCCGGTGGCCATGGCGGCTCGGGCTGCTGGCCACAGCCGCCCTGCTGGCCGGGCTGGGTTTGGCCCTGCGGCTGCCCGGCGCCGCCCGGCGGTTGCGGGCCCTGGCGGCCGACCGCAGCCTGCGCCGCTTTCGGCTGCGCGCCTGGCTGGCGCGGCCGCTGGTCCAGGATCTGCTGCTGGTGGCCGTCTGCCTGCCCTTCTACGTCCACCAGGTGGGCGTGCGCCTGCCGCACGAGAGCTACATGAAGGGCGATTCCATCTACTATGCCAATACGGCCCACTCGCTCCTGGTCGACGGCGATCTGGACCAGCGCAACCAGACCGACCGGCGCATCTTCACACAGACCGGTCCCCACAGCCGCATCTCGCTGGCCGACAGCAACATCGCCCGCGGCCGCGACGGTCGCTGGTACCCCAAGCACCCGGTGCTGATGCCCCTGGTCTCGGCGCCCTTCATGGCCGCCTGGGACGGCTTCGGGCTGGTGCTCTACAACCTGGTCAGCCTGTTGCTGCTGCTGGTGGCCATCCGGCGCACGGCCGCGCTGGTGGCCGGCGACGCGGCGGCAGCGGTGGCGGCGGTGGCGGTGGGCCTGTCGCCCATGTTCCACCACTTCGCCTACTCCTACTGCCCGGACATCCTGTCGGCGCTGATGGTCACCGCCGGCGTGGGCGCTGCCCTGGCCCACCGCGGACTGGCGGCCGGGCTGCTGCTGGGCCTGGCGGTGTGGGTCAAGCTGCCCAACGCCCTGGCGCTGGCCCTGGTCGGCAGCTGGTGGCTGGCCGGCCGCCGCTGGCGGCCGCTGCTGCGGCTGTGCGCCGGGGCCGCGGTCGGGCTGGGCCTGCAGGCCGGGTTGAACTGGCACATGTTCGGCGCCCCCTGGCTGACCGGCTACCAGCGGGTGTGGGTGGTCGAGGCCGGCGTCCACCGCATCGGCAGCCATGTGGGCTCTTTCTCGCGACCGCTGGCCGACGGCCTGGCGCTGCAGCTGACCGACCCGCGCCACGGCCTGCTGGCCACCGCGGCGGTGGCTCTGATCGGCTGGCTGGGCCTGCCGCGGCTGTGGCGCCGCAGCCGGCCGGCGGCGCTGGTCATGGCGCTGTTCGCCGGGCTGACCTTCCTGTTCTACTGCAAGTACGACTTCACCCACGCCTCGCACTTCTCCAACCGCTTCCTGATGCCGGTGGTCGCGCTGGCCGGGGTGGTGCTGGCCTGCCTGCTCGATGCCCTGCGCGATCAACTGCCCTGGGGCCCGCGGTCGGGGTCCGGCTGACCCCCGGGGCGCGCCCCACCCGCCCGATCCGCTTCAATTTAGCTGTAACCAAGCGGTGGTCTACCTGCTGGACGCCGGCAACCCGGTGGAGCGGGTGGTGGTCGATCTGAAGCTCGGCGAGCACGACGGCATGGACCTGCTCGGCTTCGTGGCCCAGCGCCGGCCCGCAGCGCGCCGGGTGCTGTTCTCGGGCATGGTCGGGCCCGGCGAGCTGAGCCGCTACCGGGCCGCGGGCCGGGTCCACGCGGTCATGGCCAAGCCCTGGGATCGGGCCGAGCTGGCGGCGGCGTTGGAACTGTAGTGAAAAATCACTCCTGCACGGTCACCGTGCCCATGGCGTCGGTGGTGAAGCCGTCGTCGCTGCCGTCGAGGTCGCAGTAGGTCCAGCTCTGGCCGCCGTCGCCCGAGAAGCGGAAGCAGCTGCGAAAGGTGCCGGCCGCAGCGGCGTTGATGGCGGTGGTGTACTCGTCGTTGTCGTCGCCGGTGTGGCCCGGGTTGTACTCGGCCGCAGTCCAGCTGAACTGCCCCGGCTGGGCCGACGGGTCCACCCCCTCGGGACCGTAGCCCACCTCGGCCAGCAGGCCGCCGCAGCGGGCCTCGCCCTCGGTGCAGTCCGGCACGTAGACCCGGCCGAAGAACGGCTCGCTGTCGTTGCCCACGCCGCAGGTGGTGCTGGCCGGATGCTGCAGGCTGCACCAGCCGATGTCCCGGCTGGCCACCGCGGTCAGGCTGCCGGTCTGGTCGGTGGCGAAGCCGTCATCGCTGCCGTTCAGATCGCAATAGGTCCAGCTGTCGCCGCCGTCGGCGCTGAAGCGGTAGGCATAGCCGTAGTCGCCGACCGCCGCCGGCACCAGCGCGGCCTGCCACTCGTCGTTGTTGCCCTCCACGCCCGCATTGGGCTCGGCCGGCTGCCAGCTGTAGGCGTCCGGGTCCAAACTCGGGTCGGCATCGGTCGGGCCGTGGCCGAGCTGGCCGCTGACGGCGGCGCAGGATCCCGGCCCCTCGGTGCAGTCGGCCAAAAAGACCTGGCCGAAGATGGGCTCGCTGGCCACCCCGGCCACGGTGCCGGTCGCCGGCGGGTACTGCAGGTTGCACCAGTCCACCGCCTGTTGCTCGCCGCGCACCGTCAGCCGGCCGGCCTGCTCCGGGGTGAAGCCGTCGTCGCTGCCGTTCAGATCGCAATAGGTCCACGTCCCGCCGCCGTCGGCGCTGAAGCGGTAGGCGTAGGCGTACTCCCCGGCCTCGGCCGCGGTCAGCGCGGCGCTGTACTCGTCGTTGTCGTCGTCGGTGTGGCCCGGGTTGTATGCGGCGGCGGTCCAGCTCCAGGCGCCCGGCGCCTGGGTCGGATCCGAGCCGACCGGGCCCAGGCCCAGCTCGCCGGCGACGGCCTGGCAGTGCTGGTCGCCGTCGCTGCAGCCGGCGGCGTAGACCCGGCCGTAGATCGGCTCGCTGGGCTGGTCGCGGTCTGTCTCGGTGGCGGCCGGGCTCTGCAGCACGCACCAGCCGATGGTCGGGGCCACCTCTTCCCGGTACTCGAAACCGGCCTCCAGCACCGCCTGGGCGCCGCCCGGGTTGCGCACGGTGACGTCGACCGCGCCCTCCGCCTGGGCTGCCGGAGTGGTGGCCTCGAGCTGGTAGCTCGATATGAACGAGACCGCGGCGGCCGCCGCAGCGCCGAAGTCCACCCCGGCGCCCTGGACGAAGCCGCGGCCGGATACCAGCACCTGGCTGCCACCGGCCAGCGGCCCGTGGTCCGGCTGGACCGAGATCACCAGCAGCTGCGCATCCTGATCGGCGGCGGCGTCGCCCTGGCTGCCGTCGGCGCCGTCGGCCGCGGTCTGGCCGTCGGCGCCGCCGTCGGTCTCGGTGGAGCCGCCGTCGCAGGCGGCCAGCACCAGCGCCAGCGGCAAGGCGGCGATGGCCGACCAGCGCGGCATCCAAGCCCTCTCGTGATGGTCTCTCATGCTCGATCTCCTCTACTCTGAAACTCCCGCCCGCAGGGCGGCGGAATTTTGCTCGACCGCCCGCCAGCGGCCGGTGTCAGCGTCCCTTCGTCCAGGCGAGATCCAGCCGCAACGGCTCCTCGCCCGGCTCCACATGGAGATAGCGGTCCGCCCGCCGCTCCCAGCGGTGGCCCCCAGCGGCGGTCGCCACCACCAGCTTGAAGGCGAACAACAACCCGGCCGGCAGCTCGAGGGTCAGCCGCTGGCCGCCGTCGTCCGCGGTGAACCGCGCCGGGCTGGCCGCCGGGTCCCAGTGACCCAGCTCGGGTCCAGAGCCCACCAGCAGCAGCCGCTCGCCCGGCTCGAGCTCGGCCCCCCGGGCGGCGACGTGGACCAGCCGCTGCCGGCGATCCGGCTCCATCGCCGCCGCCAGGGCACCCGGCGGGTCGGCTTCGGCCAGCAGCAAACGCGTCTGGCCGGGATCGATCGCCATCTCGCCCTGTAGCTCGCGGCCGGTCAACAGGTCGCGCACCCGGGCCACCGGCAGCCCGGCCGCCGGGGCCAGCCTCCGCGGCCGTTCGGACCCGTTGATGACGATCAACGCCGCCCGATCGGGCAGCAAGCGGGCCACCCGGAGCACGCCGCGCTGAAGCCCCAACACCCGGCTGCGGCCGCGCCGCAGCACCGGATGCTCCCGGCGCAACCGGAGAAGCCCGGCCACATGGTCTTCGAGCGCCCGGAAGCGCTCGTCGGCGAAGACCATGTCGCCGCGGTTCTCCGGCTCGCCGGCGCCGCGCAGCCCGGCCTCGGTGCCGTAGGTCAGCGCCGGCACGCCGCGCAGGGCGAACTGCGCCGTCAACGCCTGGCGCACCCGCTCCGGGTCGTCGCCGCAGGCGGTGCGGATGCGGGGCAGATCGTGGTTGTCCAGGAAAGTCACCAGCCGTCGCGGATCGGCGTAGAGCCTGTCGTTGGCCAGCACGGCGCCGATCTTGCCGGCCGAGTGCCCGTCGCAGAAGACATCCTTGAGGGCGAAGGCCAGCGGGAAGTCGAACATGTGGCTGAAGCCGCCCCGGCGCTGGACCCGGTCGACCAGCCGCGGATCGCCGTCGTAGTGCTCGCCGAGCAGGATCAGATCCGGCCGTATCGAGCGCAGCTCGCGGTTGAAGCGCCGCCAGAAAGACAGATCCACGTGCTTGACCGCGTCGAGCCGGAAGCCGTCGACCCCGGCGGTCTCCAGCCACTGCCGGGCCGCGTCCAGCAGGTAGGCGTAGACCTCGGGGTTGGCCTGGTCCAGATCGGGCAGGCCGTGGACGTCGTGATGCACGATCTGCTCCGGATCGTTCCAGTCGGCGATGGTGCCCCGGCCGTGGAACCAGCCCGGCCGTTTTTCCAGCAGCGGCGCGTCGTAGCCCACGTGGTTGACCACCAGGTCCAGCATCAGCCGCATGTCGCGCCGGTGAAGCTCGCGCGCCAGCCGGGCCAGCTGCTCCGCCGTGCCGAAGCGCGGGTCGACCCGCCGCAGGTCGGTCGTCCAGTAGCCGTGGAACGCGCCGTGGCCGTGGAATTTGTCCTGCCGGGTGGCGAAAACGGGCGACAGCCAGACGGTGCGGAAACCCAGCCGCTGCAAGTGATCGAGCCGATCGAGCACGCCCTGCAGGTCGCCGCCGTGCCAGCCGGCCGGATCGGAGCGGTCGGCAGCGCCGTCGTTTTTCGGGTCGCCGTTGCAGAAACGGTCCACCAGGATGAAGTAGATGCTGCCCGGATCGGCGGCCGCCGCATCGGCAGCGGCCGGAGCGGCCTGTTCGGTCTGCCCGGCGGGCGGAGCGGCCACCAGCTCGTCGACCAAGCGGCCGAGGCGGCGGGCGATGCCGTCGGCGGCCGCGGCCAACGCCGCCGGCGCCCGCTGGTGGTCGTAGCGCAGCACCGCCGGCAGGTCGAACCGCTCGCTGCGAACGCCCGCCGGATCATCGCTGCGGGCCAGGCTGAGCTTGGTGTAGACCGTCCAGCGGTAGCGGCCCGACAGCTGCGAGTAGAACACGGCCCGGGTCTCGACCAGCAGCAGCAGCTCGGCCGGCCCGGTCCGGCCGGCCAACCACTCCAGCCGGCGCCGGCTGTCGCGCAGGCGGCCGAAAGCCTCGCCGATCTCGTCCGCCGGTACGGTCCGGGGCACCAGGTTGCGCTTCTCGATCACCTCGAGCAGCGCGTTGGCAACGGCGTCCGGAACGGGCTGGGCGGCCCGGCTGTGCACGGCGTCGGCCACCAGGGCCACCCGGATCGGCGTCGGCTCGGCCATCTTCTGGACGGGCACGCTCTTGAGGCAGCCGGCGGCCAGCAGGCCGAGACCCAGCAGCCAGAGGGATGAATTCGCGGATCGCATCAGAACCAGGCCTCCGCTTCGATGGCGATCACCGAGTGCCAGTGGCGGTCCCGGGTCTCGCGGAACTCGTTGAACTGGTCGAGCGTCTCGATGAAGGAGTTGCCGAAGGCGTTGTGCATGTTCGAGTACTGCAGCCCGTAGAGCAGCCGGATCGAGGGCCGGGTGAAAAGCCCCATGCCGGTGGGGTTGAGCACCAGGCCGGCCTTGATCTGCCAGGTGTTGCGCCGATCCAGGTCGCCGAACTCGAGGCCTTCGCTGTCGGCCAGCCCGTCCTCGGCGGCGAATACCGAATCGTGATGGCCGCGCCACAGGTCACCCTGCTTCGATATCTCCTGGGCCCAGGAGGTCTCTGCCAGCAGGTGCAGGGTGCGGGTCAGGTACCACTGGTTGCGCACCACCACCGAGTAGAACAGCCGGTCGCGTTCGCTGGCCGACAGGTCGTCGTCGCGATCGAAGTGCCAGCCCAGCAGCCCACCGATGGCCACGTCCCAGATCTGCGGAATCACGGCCAGCTGCATCTCGTCGCCCAGGTTGAGCTGATAGCGCTCGTCGGTCAGCGCGGCCAGGTAGATGCGCTTGGACACGTCGGCGTGGCTCTGCTCGGTGTAGTTCTCCGGATGGCGGCGCACGAAGTTGACGAACAGGTTGTTCCACTTCAGCGGCCCGAAGCCGCCGAAGCCCAGGTAGGCGATGGCCTTGTACGACCAGACGTCGGTCGGCTGCGGGCTCAAAAAGGGCGCGTCGCCGGCGAACTGCTCCGGGTAGAGATCGGCGAAGCGCTCGACGATCTCGCCGCGCAGGTAGTCCTCGTAGCCGATGCCCGCCGGCAGCGGCGTGCGGTGGGGGCCGTTGCGGTTTCCCTTGACCGCCGGCTCGTAGAAGAACTGGCCGCCGAAGCCGAGCTCGAACCCGTCGACCAGCCGCAGCCGCAGCCCCACGCCGCCGGTCAGGATGGTGCTGTAGTCCTCACCGCGCACGATGTAGCCCGAATCGCCGAAGCCGACCAGCAGGTCGGCGTGCTCGGTCTGCCAGGTGGCCGACAGGCCCATGGTCTCGTAGAACAGCTCGGCCGGGCGCATGTCGTACAGGCCCAGCTGGCCGTAGTAGTGGTGCAGCGTGCCGAGCTGCCAGACCACGTTCTCGAACAGTACGTTGCCGGCCTTGACGTAGAGCTGGGTCAAGCCGAACCGCTCCAACGAGCCGTTGTGCACGTCGGCGCCGTGGACCGAGCCGCCCTCGATCTTGGCGTGGATGCTGGTCCAGACGTCGTTGCTGCCCGGATCGGGCTGCAGCATGTCGAGCTTGAGCTCGAGCGCGCCCCAGGGCCCCTCGTTGAGCAGCCGGCCGGAGATGTTCCACAGTCCCAGCCGCGACCAGCCGCCCTCGAAGTCGGGCCGGGCCATGATGCGGAAGTAGCCGCCGGCGCTGAAGCGATCGCTGCCGGCCTCGGCCCCGGCGCGCAGCGGCAGCGCCAAACCAAGCAACACCGCCAGCGCCGCCAGCACCGGCCGGCGCGACCGCCGCCCCTCGTCATTCGGACTCGAACGCATCGGATCTCCATTGGATTGAGCGCCGGTGGTCGTCATCGGCCCGGTCGCCGCCTATCAGGGTCTCGCCTCCAGGATGACGATGGCGCGCGACGGCACGCCGTAGCTGTCGCCGACTGGTTCCGCATCGTCGAGCCGGATGTTGTGCGAGACGCGGGGCGCGGCCTGCACCTGCGCGTACTCTGTGGTGTCGAAGTACTGCTGGGTGTCGACCAGCCGCACCCAGTTGCGCCCCTGCGGCAGGCTGAACTCGACCTGGTCGTGGGGGTGCATGTTGATCAGGATGGCCAGCTCGGGCCCGATCGAGCCGTCGTGGTAGTGCTGCATCACCACCCGGCCCGCCCAGTCCTCAGGCTGCATGTCCTGGTTGGCGGCCGTCTTCCAGGCGAACGGGGCGCCGGCATCGTAGTCGGCCGGCGCGAAGGCGTAGCGGTGCGCCTTGCGCAGCGCGATCAGCCGGCGCACGAAGTCGTGCATCCGCACCCGGGCGTCGTCGGCCTGCCAGGCTCCCCAATCGAACCAGTTGTAGGGGTTGTCGGCGCTGGTCGAGTAGGCGTTGTTGTTGCCTAGCTGGGTGCGCATCCACTCGTCGCCGCCCAACAGCATGGGCGTGCCGTGGGAGACCAGCAGGGCGACGAACAGGTTGCGCATCATCTGGCGCTTGAAGGGTTCGTTGTCTGCGCCCCAATCGCGCGAGCGGTTGTGCTCCTCGCCGGAGTGGGGATCGCAGAATGGATTGGTCGGGTCGGAGCAGCAGATCGGGTTGAGCGGCCCGCACAGGTTGCGCTTCTCGTCGTAGCTGAACAGATCGTAGAGGGTGAAGCCGTCGTGGGCGGTGACGAAGTTGACCGAGTGGTAGGGCCGCCGGCCGTCGTCGCCGAACAGGGGCTGCGAACCGGTCAGCGTCGCGCCCACGTCGAGCGGGCCCTCGTTGGAACTCAGGCCGCGGTCGTCGAAGTTGACGAAGCCGCGCCAGACGTCGCGGTAGTTGCCGTTCCACTCGTACCAGGCCACGGCCGACCCGTCGCTGGCCGCCGGGAAGTCGCCCAGCTTGAAGTGCGCCAGCGACCAGGGCTCGGCGATGATGCGCACGTTGCGCTCGCGCAACAACGGATCGTCGATGATCTCCTGCAAGATCGTGGTCGACGCCTCCCAGCTGTTGTAGTCCAGGTCCTCGGCTCCCATCACCGGCGCCAGGTCGAAACGGAACCCGTCGACGTGGAACTCCTCGACCCAGTAATGCAGCGAGTCCATGATCAGGCGCTTGACCGGCTCGTGGTTGCAGCGCACCTGGTTGCCCACCCCGGTGTGGTCCCAGAAAAAGCGCGGGTCCTCGCCCAGGGCGTAGTAGCCGGCGTTGTCCAGACCGCGGAAGGAGTAGAGACCGGCCACCTCCTTGGCGTCGTGGTTGATCAGCTCGACGTTGCCGTCGAGCACGACGTCGTCCTGGGCGATCTTCTGCCGCCACAGCCCACCCTCGCCGGTGTGGTTGTAGACCACGTCGAGGATGACCTCGATGTCGCGCTGGTGGAGCTGGTCGACCATCCACTTGAACTCGTCGATCACCTCTTCGTTCTCGCGCTCGGCGGCGTAGCTCAGCTCGGCGGCAAAAAAGCTGATGTTGTTGTAGCCCCAGTAGGTGCCGTCCAGGGGCTTTTCCATCACCGGCATCAGCTCGACCGCGGTGATGCCCAGATCGGCCAGGTAGTCTGCCTTCTCGCCGATGCCGCGGAAGGTGCCCGGATGCAGCACCGCCGAGGCGGTCGAGGCGGTAAAGCCCTTGGGGTGGACCTCGTAGATGATCAAATCGTTGGGCCGGTGGCCGTCGATCTCGGGATCGCAACGCTGCTCGAGCCAGCGGGCCTCGTGGTCGCTCCACTCGTATTTGCTGCGCACGATGACGCTCTTGGCGGCGGCGTCCCAGGTGACCTCGGTGCGCGCCGGGCCGGAGGCGATCGAGCCCTTGGTCCAGTCGTGGTCGCGGTGCAGCGCCACGCCGTATGGGTCGAATAGCAGCTTGTTGGGATTGTAGCGGTGGCCCTCATCGTCCACGTCGGCCAAAAAGCCGTGGATCGAGCCCGGGAACCATTCGGGGTCCTCGACCCAGTTCGGCCCCCAGGCGATGTAGCCGTAGTGCTGCCCCAGGCCGATGCCCTCGACGTAGATGTTCCAGACCTCGTCGAAGCGCTCCATGGGGATGCGCCGGGTGGGCCGCTCCGACTCCGGGTCGTCGAACAGCAGCAGCTCGACCACGTGGGCATTGCCGGCGAAGACGCCGAAGTTGGCTCCCCGGTCGATCAGGATCGCGCCCAGGTGATCGAAGCCGCGCACTCCGGCCTCGTCCAGCGACGGGGCCAGCGGCTCGGTGCGGTACAACCGGGCGTAGTCGCCACCGGAGCAGCCGGCGGCCAAAAGCCCGACCAGCGCCAGCGCTGCACATGCAATCGACTGTCTCATCGCCATCCTCGCTCACTGCGCGACCAGCACGACCGCGCCCTGGCCGGCGACCTCGAGCGCGACCCGGCCGGCGCTCACCTCGAACCTGCCCCCGTCCAGGCCGCCGGCCAGGACGGTGCCGTCTTCCAGCTCGATCGCCTCGACCGGCACCTCGATCGAGCGCGGGCTCGCGTCGCGGTTGAGCACCACCAGCACCCGGTCGCCGCCCCACTCCAACCCGTAGGACCACACCAGCCGGTCGGGCGCCAGCCACAGCGAATGGCGCTGGCCGCGGCGCAGCGCCGGGTGGGCATGGCGCAGCCCGGTCAGCCGCCGCACGTGCTCCAGGGTGGCCCGCTGCTGCTCGGTCCAGGCGGCCGCGTCCGGCATCGGCCGGCGGTTGTCCGGGTCGCCGGCCCCGGCCAGGCCCAGCTCGTCGCCGTAGTAGATCAGGGGCACGCCGGGCGAGGTCAGCAGAAAGGTCCAGGCCAGCCGCAGCCGCTCGAAGGGCGCGGCCGTGTCGGGCAGCTGCGGCGGTGCGGTCCAACCCTGCTCCTTGCCGCCGTTGCACCACATATCGCCGATGTCGCCGGCCGCCTGCGACAGCGCCCGGCAGACGTCATGGTTGCCCAAAAAGGTGCTCATCACCGCCCAGTCGCCGTAGCGGCCGTCGTTCCATCCGACCATGTCGCGCAGCGCACCCAGGTCGCGCTCCTGGCGCAGCAGCACCGCGGTCACCTGCCAGAACAAAGGAAAGTCGAACTGGCCGTCGAGCCGGTCGGGGCCCACGTAATGGGCCAGTTGGTCGGCGCCGTCCTCGCCGGTGAAGGTCTCGCCGACCAGGTAGAAGCGCAGCCCGGTGCGCCGCAGCTCACGCTCGATGCGGCCGCGCAGGTGCAGCACCACGTCGTCGATCATGTGCTTGACCGCATCGACCCGAAAGCCGTCGATGCCGGTGGTGCGCACCAGCCAGACGGCGTGGTCCATCAGGGCGTCCATCACCGCCTGGTTGGTGTAGCTCAGATCCGGCAGGTAATCGGCGAACCAGCAGGTGATGGGCTGGGTCCAGTCGGTCTCCTGGCAGCCGGCCGCCGGCAGGTGGAACCAGGGGGGATCGTCGAACTCGTGCCAGGCCCACAGCGGCGAGTCCTGGTGGACATGGTTGAGCACCAGATCGACCACCACCCGGATGCCGTGGGCGTGGGCGATGCGCACCAGCTCGCGCAGCTGCTCCAGATCGCCGAAGTGCGGATCCACCGGCAGCACGCCGGGAAGCGGCGCTGCGTCCGTCCAGCCGGTGCTGATCGGCCAGTAGGAGTGGTAGGCCGCGTAGCGGCGGCCGTCGCTGCCCAAAAAACCGCCGCCGGTGTTGTGGCTGACCGAGGACAGCCACAGGGCGTTGACGCCCAGCTCGTCGAAGTAGCCCGCCTCCAGCCACTGACGCAGGCCGGCCAGGTCGCCACCGTGCCAGTTGGCCTTGGGGTCGACGTCCGGCGCCGGGGCGTCGTTGCCGGGATCGCCGTTGGCGAAGCGATCGGTCATGGCGAAGTAGAGCACCGCGTCGCGCCAGTCGAAGGGCTGCGGCTCGACCCACACCGGCACCACCAGCGCCCGGGCGCTGCGGCCGGCGCTGTCGGCGGCCTCGATGCGGTAGAGCCACTTGCCGCTGCTGCGCCCCGGATCGGCGATGCGGGCCACGCCGGTTGCGGAGTCGACAGCGACGTCCAGCGGCACCTCGCCGCGGCGGACGGCAATGCCGGCATCGGCCAGGCCGGCGCCCTGGGCGCCGTCGAGGTACTGCACCGAGAAGCGCACCTCGCCCTGCTCTACGACCGGCTGGTGCAGCAGCACCAGCAGCGGCCGATCGCAGTCGGGTACGCGCAGCCGCGAGTTGCGCTCGCCGTCGCGCCACAGGTGGAAGGGGTTGCTGGAATCCTCGAACCAGCGCTCGGCGCCGGCGTCGTAGAGCTTGTAGGCGTAGTCGCCGGCGGGCAGGTCGAGCTCGACCTGCCACACCCCGTCGGCGACCTGATCGAGCGCGGGGCCCAGCTCCCAGCCGTTGTGCTCGCCGCGCAGGTGGAGCGCTCCGGCGGGCGCCTCGTCGAGTTCGGTGCGGACCAGGGTGCTGCAGGAGCGGGTGCCGAGCAGCAGCGCCTCGCCGCTGCTGTCGTCGCAGGGCTGGGCCGGGAAATCGACCGTCAGCGCGGCGCAGTCCGGCAGGCACAGCCCGTCGCCGTCGGCATCCTGGGCCCCCGGGTCGCAGCGGCAAGCCGCCTCGTACTCGACCACCTGACAGACCGTCTTGTAGGGTTGGGTGCAGGGGTTGGGCGTGCAGGGGTCGGGTCCGACGGGCACGCAGTCGGCGCCTTGTGCGCGGTAGCCGGCGGCGCAGCGGTCGCAGCGCTCACCGGCCCAGCCCGCAGCGCACAGGCACTCGGCGCGGCCCGAGCGAATGGCGCACTGGCCGTGCGGGCCGCAGTCGAGCCCGCACGGGTCGCCGCCGCCCGGACCACAACCGGCCGCCAGCGGGACGGCCCAAACCAACCACATCGACCAGCGCTGCCACCGCATCCAAAGCCCTCGCAAACCCGCGCCCGCGGCCGCCAACAGCCCAGCGGGGCCATCCGCCCGACTCTAACCCCTGCCCCCGGGCCGAGACAAGAGGCTGCGAGTCGAGACGACCCGATTCAGTAACTCGTCTGACAGGGGTGTTCGGCGGCGAAGTCCCCGACGGCGTCGAGCTGTTCGGCCGAGGCCTCGATGTACTGCCAAGACAGGGCGCCGGCGTAGCCGTTGGAGAACCAGCTGTTGACGACATCGGCATAGGAAACGCCGGGGGCCAGCGCGCCGGTGGGGAACTCGCCCATGACCACCGGCTTGTCCTCGATGCCGAAGGTGGCCGGCGGCTGGTCGTAGGGGTACCACTCGTGAATCCAGGCGTACATGTGGAACTGGTAGAAGTCGAGGTCGACCCGGGTCCAGGCCTGGGCCCATTTCCAGGCCGCGCCGCCCACCGTCACCAGCGCGTCGCTCTCCTGGCGCAGCACGGCGATCACCTCGGCGACGAAGGTCTCCATCTGCTGGTGGCTGACCGTCAACAGCTCGCCGTTGGGATCGTAGTCCTCGTCGCCGTAGGGGCTCGGGCCGGCCATGGCCCACTCGGGCTCGTTGATGACGTCCCAGGCGATCACCCGCCGCCGGTGGGGGCTGGCCGCCACCTCCTGCACCAGCGGCCGGACCACGTTGTCGAGCAGCAAAGCCCTCCGGTCGGCATCGACCAGCAGCGGCTGCATGCCCGGGATCCAGAGCCCGTACTCCTCGCGATCCGGCCGGAAGTTGTCGAAGGAGAACAGGCACAGCATGTAGTAGACGTCCTCTTCGGCGGCCAGGCGCAGGGCGGCGGCCAGGTCCTGGCGAAGCGTGCCGCCCAATCCGCTGGGATTGCCGTCGGCGTCGAAGACCACCCCGTCGCCGCGGAAATCGGGCAAGACCCACCAGCGGATCACGCTGGCGCCGTGGGCGCGCATGGCGGCCAGCTCGGCCCGGATGATCTCGGCCTGGCCGGCCACGCCGCTCTGGCCCCAGGCCGCGATGCCGCCGAAGTCGCCGCCGAAGTGGTGCCAGGCATAGTTGATGCCGTACATGAAACGCTGCGCGCAACCCCAGCGGATACCGCCGGAAAACGGGCAAGGGTCCTCGCAGCCGCCGTCCTCGACATCCCCGTCGCCAGCATCCGGCCCGGAATCCCCACCGTCGCCACCGTCCCCGCCATCCGCACCCGCATCGCCGCCGGCGTCGGCGCCGCCGTCGCCGGCATCGCGCCCCGGATCCCCGCCGTCGAGCCCGGCATCGCCCCCATCCACCCCCGCATCGCCGTCCCCCGCCGGCTGCTGCCCACCGCCGTCATCGCAGGCGCCAGCCCCCAGGCCCACCACCAGGCACAGCCCAAGCCAAACACCCCGACCCATACCGCCTCCTCTCAAGAACCTTCCCGGGCCGGACCAAAAAGTCCTGCCAGCGTCTCTGTCGCTCGCTCCATGTATTCGGATAATGCCAAAAACGTGATGCAATGCACTCGTTTATTTTGTACGAATCGCTCGTGGATCTGGGCGCCCGCGCCGGCCATGCCAGACGCGTAGAATAACAACCCTGGATTCTTCCACTGAATACACGATCCGGTACGGCGTAACGACGACCTCACGCAGACCCAGCGCACTAAGCTCGGGAACCGTTCTGCCAGATTCGGGATGGTCGGACAGCCGCTTTACGCCACGCCGGATTCTCTCGGCGAGCTCAGCTGCGGCCAGAGGGTCGTCCCGTTTCACGTAATTACGAATGTGAACGATGTCTTCGAGGGCGAGACCGGTCCACAGGATGCCTCTACCGGGCATCACCGGATCCGAAGTCATCGAGAATGCGTTCAGCCTCCTGGTGGGAATGGAGGTCACCTGCAGCAGCCGCGTGAATCCCCTCTTCCACCGCTGAAACAAACTCAGCCCGGTCGACGAGCCGTTCATACTCTTCGAGATCCACCAACACGGCCACACCATGACCACGTCGCGTCAACAACAAGGGCCGTCGCGATCTGCGGACCTGGTCAACCAAAGCCGATGCCCTTGTCTTGAGCTCGGTCAAAGGCTTCACGTCTTCACTGAATCGAGTGTCCGTCATTTTCAGCTCCTCTTGGCTGGTTCCACACTCAAACCCAGCGCATCGCCATTGCAACTTTGATGGTACCACGAATAGGGCCACTGAAAAGACCCTTCTACGCCTGCTCGAACAAAATCTCGTGTCGATAGCCCATCACTCAGCGATCGGTGGCTTGTCAGGCTTGGGTCGGGGCCGTTAGACTCGGGGCTTTGGCTCGGGGGGGGTTGGAGAGCGGTGCGATGGGCCTGCGGGCGGTGGTGGCGGTCGGTTTGGCGGCGCTGGTTTTGGGGCCGGGCGGCTGCGGCGGCGGAGCGGCCAACCGGCGGCCGCCGGCGCAGTCGGTGGCGGCCGGGCGGCTGGAGGTGGTGCTGATCAACGGCGGCGCGCGCAAGCGCTCCAACGTGCGCTCGCACCTGGCCCACCTCGAGGGCGTGCTGGCGCTGCTGGACGCGGGCGGTGTGGCGCGGCGGGACATCACCGTCTTTTGCGCCGACGGCGCCGACCCGGCGCCCGACATGGCCGAGCGCCGGCCCGACCGGCTGCCCGCCCACTGGCTGCTCGACGGCACCCGGCTGGGCCGGCTGCTGTCGGATCTGGTCTACCAGAGTTCGCAGCTCGAGGGGGTGCGGCTGCTGCCGGCCACCCGGGGCGCGCTGGCCACCTGGTTCCACGCCATGCACGACGAGTTCGGCCCCGGCGACACCCTGCTGCTCTACGTCACCGATCACGGCGTGCGCCGCGGCAAAGAGCCCACCGTGTCGATCAGCCTGTGGGGCGAGCGGCTCGAGCTGGAGCAGCTCGGCCGCTGGCTGGATCGTTTCAGCCCCGGGGTGCGGCTGGTGTTCTGGATGTCGCAGTGCTACGCGGGCGCCTTCAACCACCTGATCCACGGCCGGTCCCCCGAACTCGCGCTGCGGCCCAACCGCTGCGGGGTCTTCTCCACCCTGCCCGACCGGCCGGCCTGGGGCTGCTTCCCCGAGTCGGTCGGCGACAGCCCGCGGCTGGGCCACTCGCTGCGCCTGCTGGAATTGCTGCGCCCCGGCATGGCACTGGGCCCGGCCCACGACCGGGTGCTGCTGGCCGATCGCAGCCCCAACGTACCCCATCGCTCCTCTCAATCCTACGCCCGCGCCCTGCTGCAGCACCGGGCCCGCTCCCGGGGCCAGCCACTGGCGCGGTTGGCCGACGGGCTGCTGGCCCGGGCCTGGAGCCAGCCCAGCGGCTGGCCTACCGAGCGCCGCCTCCTGGACGGCCTGTCCGCGGCCCTGGGCGTCGACCCCGTCCGCTCGCTGCTGGCGCTGCGCGAACACGAGCGAACCGCCGAGCAGCTGCGCAAGCGCAGCCGCGCTTTCAAGCGCCGCTGGCGCGCCACCCGGCGCGACCTGTCGCGTTCCGCAGTGGCCGACTTCGTCGCCGAGCATCCGGAGTGGAACGCTGAGCACCTGCCGGCGCTGATGCGCGCCCACGGCCTGAAGTACGACCGCGACATGCGCGCCGAGCGCGATCGGCGCCGGTTGGCCGAGCAGCTGCTGGCCGAGTTCGAGCCCTGGGTGGCCGCTCGCCGCGGGTTGCACCAGCGCCTGATCCGGCTGCACCAGCGCGAGCTGGCCGCCCGCGAGCTGCACCTGCGCCAGGCGGTGCGCCGGGGCATGCTGCTGCGGCTGCGGCTGGTGCTCGAGTCGGTGGCCGGCGCCGTGCTGACCGCCGGCGCTCCGGCACGGCGCGCCCGCTGGCGGGCCCTGCGCCGCTGCGAGGCCTGGCGCCTGCCGGGGCCGGCCGCCGGACCGCCCGCCTGGCCGGTGCCACCCGCGCTGCCCGCCCTGGAGGCCGAGCGCGCCGCGCTGGCCGAGCTGCAACCGAGCTGGCTGGGCGTGCGCTACGGCCCGGAGGACGCGCAACGGATCGAGCGGCACGGGCTGGCCGCAGGCGCGGTGGTGGTGCGCTCGGTGGTGCCCGATTCGCCGGCCGCGGCCGCCGGCTTCCAGCGCGGCGACACCATCCTGGGCCGGCCCGGCGAGCCCTTGGAGCGGCCGGACGCCCTGCGCGAGACGGTCATGCTGGCTGCGGCCGGCCGCGAGCTGGCCTTGGAGGTGCTGCGCGGCGAGAAGCGGCTGGTGCTGCAGCCCGAGCTGGCGCCCTTTCCGGACGCCATTCCGGCCCGGCCAGAGGCACTCGAGCCGGGCAGCCCGGCTCCCGCCACCGCCGGCCTGCGGGCCTGGCAGGGCGCCATTCCCGAAAAGCCGCCGCTGCTGTTGTTCTTCTTCGCCACCTGGTGCGGTCCCTGCAAGCAGCTGGCCGAAGCGCTGCCGGAGTGGGAGCGCCGCCACGGCATTCCGGTGGTGGCGGTCAGCCACCAGCAGCGCCAGACACTGCAGGACTTCTTCGCCGGTTACGAACGGATGTTCCCCACCCGGCGGGCCATCGACCCGCGCGGCCTGACCAGCGACGCCTTCCGGGCCACCGCGCTGCCGACCCTGGTGCTGATCGACGCCCGCGGCCGGGTGGCCGCCTACGCCCGCGGCTCCAAGGCCCTCGAGCAGGAGGCGTTCCGCTCGCCCGCGGTCGGCCGCTGAACCGGTCGTAGCCGTTCAGTTACAACCGGTCTATTTGAGCTCGACGAAGATGGTCAGATCGACGTTGGGCACCGGCCGGACCCGGAGGCTGCGCTCGCCGGCATCGTGGATGAGTTCCACCTCGGAGGCGCCCTTGGCCATCATCTTGGCCGCCATCGGCGTCTTGGAGCGCATCGGGTAGCCGTTGATGCGCACCTCGGCGCCCTCGGGCTCGGTCTCGAAGCGCACCTTGATGCGTCCCTGGGGCGGCTCGCCCGCCTCCAGGCCCAGCTTCACCTCGGCGGTCTCGGCGGCCTCGAGGTGCAGGCGCTCGAAGCCCGGGGCATGGCCGTCGAGTTCGAGCAGCACCACGTGATCCAGCCCGGCCGCCACCCCCTCCAAGGTCGCCGGCGTCTTCTTCCCCGTGGCCACCCCATCCAGGTAGATGAGCGCCCCCGGGGGCTCGGAGCCGACCGCGATGGCGCCTTTGCCCTCGCCCGCGATCCCGGCGACGATGGGCTCACCCCGCATGCGCGCCTTCTCGGCGGCCTCCTTGGACAGGATGGCCTTGATCGCCAACGGCTTGGTCGTGTCCTCCAGCGTGAACTGCGTCTGCCACTCGGGCAGCCCGGGTAGGCTGACGCGCAGCTCGTGCGCGACCCCGGGTTCGATATCGTCGATCTGCATCGGAGTGCGGGCCAGCTGGTGCTCGCCGTCGAGGTAGACATCGGCCCCGCCAGGCACGCTGACCACCTCGACCATCCCGACCGCCGGCACCTCGTCGGTCGCCAGCTGATCGCGGAAATGATACAGCAGGAAGCCACCACCGCCGATGACGATCAGCAGCAGCAGAAAGCCGATGACCTTGCCCTTCTTGCTCGACTTGCCCAGCGGGTCCAGCTCGGCGACGTAGTCCGTACCGGCGTCCAGCCCGGCGCCGCCGGCTCCCGGGTCCACGATGTCGCCGGTCAGCGGGTCGATCGGGGCCGGCTGCGGTTCGGCCGCGGCCGGTTCGGCCGGCGCCCGGGCCTCGCGCTGCTGTCGCCCCGGCGCCACGTGCTTGACGTCCATGCCCTCGGGCGCCTTGGGCGGCGGGGCGCGGCGCGGCATGTACTCGCCGCGGGCCCGGGGCGGGATCTCGGAGCGATGCCCCCCGGCCAGCAGATCCTGCTCGGGCAGCTGGGCCGGGGTGTAGTCGCCCGACGGGGTGAACTCGGGCGCCGAGCCATTCCGGTCCAGCGAGCCGGGGGTGCGGTCGCCTTTGGTGCCGTCGTCGAAGAACATGTCGAGGAAGGCCACCAGGTCCGGGCCGGGCTCCTTCTCCTCGGCCTGGAGCACCGCGCTCTCCAGGTTGTCGGCGTGGACCTGGGTCAGAGCCTTCTCCTGCGCCTCGAGCTTCTCGCTGAACAGCTGCTGCATGAACTGGCCGATCAGCACCGTGTTGGAGCGCTTGCCCGATTGCAGCAGGTAGTCCTCGAGATCCATCTGCATCTGCTGAGCGGTCTGGTAGCGCTGCTCGCGCTCACGCGCCAGAGCCTTGAGCACGATGGCCTCGAGCGCCGGATCGATGTCGGGGTTGAGTTCGCGCGGCGGCCGGATGGGCGCTTCGCACACCGCCCGCAGGGTCTCGATGTGCTTGCTGCGCTTGAACAACCGCGACCAGGTCAGCAGCTCGTACATGACGATGCCGGCGGCGAAGATGTCCGAGCGGCCGTCCAGATCCTGAGCGTGGACCTGCTCCGGCGACATGTAGGCGTGCTTGCCCTTGACCCGGCCCGGGATGGTGGTCGAGATCTCGCTGCGCGCCTTGGCGATGCCGAAGTCGAGCAGCTTGGCGGTGCCCTGGAACGAGACGATGATGTTGTGCGGACTGACATCGCGGTGAACCACACCGACGTGCTGGCCGTCGAGGGTTCGCTGCGCGTGGGCGTAGTGCAGCCCATCGAGCACGCCCGAGAAGATCCTGACCACGTGCTCGATGGGAATGCGCTGGCGCCGCTTGGCGCAGCGGCGCACCAGCGACTTGATGTCCTCGCCCGGGATGTACTCCATGGCGATGTAGAAGGCGTCTTCTTCCCGACCGAGGTCGAAGATCTGGACGATGTTGGGGTGGTTGAACCGCGCCGCCACCCGCGCCTCGTCCAAAAACATCTGGACGAAGCGCTCCTGGGCGGCCAGGTTTTCCAGGATCCGCTTGATGACCACCAGCTTGCTGAAGCCCTCGGGGCCGGATTGGCGGGCCAGATAGATCTCGGCCATCCCCCCCACCGCGAGCTGCTTCAATAGCTCGTATTTGCCGATCGTGCCCAGAGAGGCCACGGATCCCCTTTCCGCCCCCCCGACGAGCGTGTCGCTGGTCGAAGTATATCGCCCCGATCCCGCTCGGTTGTCCTCGACTCCCGCCAGCGCTGCCGGTGGCTACTCCACGATCTCGAGATCGTAGAGGTTCTCGGCTCCGTCCCAGCCGCTGACGCGCACGAAGTAGGTTCCGGCGGCCAGGCCCTCGGCACCCACCAGCTCGTCGTCGTCGGTCGAGACCGAGTAGTCGATCTGGTCGCCGGCCGGATCGTAGAGGTGCAGATCCAGATCGCCGTCGGTGTGGGTGAAGGTGATGCCGGCCAACAGATCGCCGCCTGCGCTCACCTCGACCGCGTACCAGTCCGGGTCGTTGGCGCACAGCATCAGCGTGTCGTAGGTGCCCGGAGCGAGCGGCTGGGCGGTCGCCCGGGTGTCGTTTTCCTCGTAGTCGTCGTCCTGGCAGGGATCGCCGTAGGTGATGATCATGTCGTAGTCGTTTCGGCCGCCGTCGTAGCCGAACACGTGGACGTAGTACGTGCCCTCGACCTCGATCGGCACCGTCAGCTGCTCGTCGTCGTCGGTCGTTTCCGAGGTGTCCAGCACCACACCCTGGGCGTCGACCACCTCGAGATCCAGGTCGCCGTCGGCCGCGTGGGTGAACAGCACGTCGACCACCAGGTTCTCGCCGGCGAACATGTAGTTGACGTACCAGTCGGCGTCGTCCGGGCAGATGACCAGATCTTCGTAGACGCCGTCCAGCACGAACTTGGCCGCCTCCAGCGAATCGTTCTCCTCCAGGCCGTCGTCCAGGCAGTCGCCGGCGGCCACGTAGTCGATGGTCAGATCGTAGACGTTCGAGGCCCCGGCATAGCCGAACACGCGTACCAGGTAGAAGGCCGCCTCCCCGGCCGGGGCCACCACAGTCTCGGAGTCGCTGATGCCGGCGCTGACAGCCAGCGGCTGAGCCGGATCGTCGAGGTGGTAGAGGGCCAGGTCGAGATCGCCCTGGTCGTGGTTGAAGCCGATGGTGACCGACAGCCCCTGGTCGGCCGGCACCGCCAGGTCGTACCAGTCGTCGTCGTCCGGGCAGATCACCAGCGCGTGCTGGTTGCCGGCAGCGAGAGGATACGACTCATCGGCGGTGTCGTTGGGCTCCAGATCGTCGTCGACGCAGTCGGACTGGCAGAGCCCGTCGATGCAGCTCTGATCCGGACCACAGGCCACCGGCACCTGGTCCAGGCAGCCGTCGCCGTCGGCATCGGCGCACTCGTAGCGGGTCTCGCCGTCGATGCAGCCCACCTCGCCGGGAGCGCAGGCGTCCTCGCAGGAGGGCACGCATTCGCCGGCCGCGCAGACCTCACCCGCCGCGCACACGGTCGCCGGCCCCCAATCCAGGCAGTCGTCGTTGTCGAACGAGCCGCACTCGCGCCAGCCATTGGCGTCGTAGCACTCCCGCAGCCCGGCGCTGGCGCAGTCGTCGGTGCACGGCATGCTGGTGCACTCACCCTGGCCGGTCTCCGGATTCTCGGAGCAGCGCTCGTCCTCGGCGCAGGGAATGACCTCGCTCCACTCGAGACAGGCGTCCCAGTCGCTGTCTGCACAGACTCTGTAGCCATCACCCGAGCACACCTGCTGGCCGGGTACATCGCAGTCGTTGAAGCAGATCACCACGCAGTCGGCCGGGCCGGCAACGTCCAGGCAGCGCTCCCACAGGGCGCAGCCCTGGGGCTCGCCCCAGTCGGTGCAGGGGTCGTGGTCGAACTCGCCGCACTCGCGCCAGGACTGGAAGCCCGAGCACTCCCGGGCGCTGGCCTGGCACTCGTCCTGGCAGGTCACCGAGCAGACGCCGTTGGAGCAGGTCTCGTTGTGCTTGCACTCGGTCACCGCCGACCACTCGCTGCAGGGATCCCCGTCGTGGTCGCCGCAGGTCTGGTAGCCGTTGCCCAGACAGCGCTTCTCGCCGGCGGCACACTCGTCGGCGCACTCGAACTGGCAGACCCCTTCGATGCAGATCTCGGTAGCGGCGCAGGCCTTGGCGTCGCCCCACTCCAGGCAGGCGTCGGTATCGAAGTCGCCGCAGGTCTGGAAGGCGCGCTGATCCTGGGTGCAGGTGCGGGCCCCATTGCCGGGGCATTCGTCGTCGCAGGGCTGGCTGCAGACGCCTCCGACGCATTCCTCGCCCTGGGGGCAGTCGGTGGGCTGGCTCCACTCGTTGCAGGGGTCGTCGTCCACGTCGCCGCAGACCTCGTAGGCCGCAGCGCCGGAGCAACGCCGGGCACCGGCCGGGGTACAATCGTCGCTGCAGGCGACGCACTGGCCGCTGGAGCAGCTCTCACCGGCCGGGCAGTCGATGGGATCGCCCCAGTCGCAGCAATCGTCCGGCGGGCAGACGCATTCCTGGAACTGGCTCGAATCGTCGGCGCAGCGCGTCTGACCAGCGGCGCACTGATCCACGCAGGCATCGACGCACTGGCCGTCGCCGGTGCAGGTCTTGCCCGGACCGCAGGACTGGGTCTGGCCCCACTCGGTGCAGCCGTCGTTGTCGGCATCGGAGCAGACCTGGAACCCGTCGCCGGCGCAGCGCCGGGCGCCGTCGGTGCAGACGTTACTGCAGGTGATGACGCAGCGGTCGTCCTGGCACTGATCCGGGCAGGGGTCGGGATCGCCCCACTCGGCGCAGCCGTCGCCGTCGTAGTCGCCACAGGTCATCAACGTGTCGCCGTCACAGCTCTTGGAGCCCGGCGTGCATTCGTCCTTGCAACCCGAACCGCCGCAGCCGGACCCGAACAGAGCTGCAGCGATCAACGCACCCAACACCGCCATCCAGCGGAAAGAACCCATCATGACATCACTCCCAGGTTTTTGGTTCACCGCCGGCCATGCTAGGGAAAAACGCGCTCCGATTCAACGCTTTTTCGTTCGGACGGGCGCGCCTCATCCCTGGATGCGATCGGCGGCCAGCACGCCTTTGATCTTGGCGATCTTCTTGAGCACCCGCTGCAGCTGATCCAGGTTTTGAATGCCCAGCTTCAGGTTGCAGATGGCCCGGCCGGCCTCGTCGTTGTGGGCGCTGACCTGGCTGATGTTGATGTCGGCCTCGCTGAGCACCGACGAGATGTTGGCCAGCATTCCGGGACGGTCCTCGCAGTGCACCCGCACGCTGACCGTGCGCACCACATCCTGTTCGACGTCCCAGCGCACGTCGATCAGGCGGCCGGGATCGGCGTCGCGCACCCGGCGGCAACGCCGGGTGTGGACGGTCACCCCGCGGCCGCGGGTGATCACCCCGACCAGGTCGTCGCCCGGGATGGGGTTGCAGCACTTGGCGAAGCGCACCAGCACATCGTCCAGACCCTGGACCAGAATGCCGGTCTTGGTCCGCCGCGGCGGCCGCTTGAACAACTGGCCGATGCGCGAGGGCTTGGTCTGCTCGAGCGCCTCCTCGGCCGACTTGCGCTTCTCCGGCGGCAGCAGTTGTTCGAGCACCCGGGTGGTGCTGACCTTGCCGTAGCCGAGCGCCACCAGCATCTCATCCGGGTTCTTGTACCCCAGCGCCTCGGCCGCCTTGCCGACCTGCCCGGCCTTCCAGGCCTTGTTGAGGTTGAGCCCCTTCTTCTTGGCTTCGCGCTCGAGCACCTCGCGGCCGATTTCCTGGGAGCGCCGGCGCTGCTCCGAGCGGATGACCGAGCGGATCTTGTTGCGCGCGCGCGACGTCTTGACGAAGCCGAGCCAGTCCTTGGAAGGGCTCTGCCGCGGGTTGGTCAGGATCTCGACCGTGTCGCCGTTCTTGAGTTTGTGGCGCAGCGGTGCGATCTTGCCGTTGACCTTGGCACCGGCGCAACGGTGGCCGACCTCGGTGTGCACCGCGTAGGCGAAATCCAGCGCCGTGGCCCCGCGGGGCATGGCCTTGACGTCGCCCTGCGGGGTGAACACGAAGACCTCGTCCGAGAACAAATCGACCTTGACCGTCTCCAGGAACTCGGACGGGTCCTGGACGTCCTTGTTCTGGTCGATCATGTCGCGCAGCCAGTTGAACTGCGATAGATCGTTCTCGATCTTGGCCGCCCGGCTGCCCTCCTTGTAGAGCCAGTGGGCGGCCACGCCGTGCTCGGCCACCCGGTGCATCTCCTCGGTGCGGATCTGGATCTCGACCCGCTCGCCGTCCATGCCCAGCACCGTGGTGTGCAGCGACTGGTAGCGGTTGATCTTGGGCATGGCGATGTAATCCTTGAACCGCCCCTGCACCGGCTTCCACTGGGCGTGGATCAGGCCCAGCACCCGGTAGCAATCGCCGATGCTGTGGGTGATGATGCGAAAGGCGACGATGTCGTAGATCTCGTCGAAGCTTACCGCCTTCTGCCGCATCTTGCGGTAGATGCTGTAATGGTGCTTGATGCGACCGGGAACGGTGACCTGGATGCCGTTCTCATCGCAGGCGGTCTGCAGAAAATCGACCACATCCTCCATGTACTGCTTGCGCTCGGCCCGCACCCGCTCGAGTTGGGCGTCGATCTCGCGGTACTCCTCGGGATGCAGCCAGGAGAAGGCCAGATCCTCGAGCTCCGAGCGGATCCACTGGATGCCGAGCCGGTTGGCCAGCGGGGCGTAGATGTCGAGCGTCTCCTGGCTGATCTTGAGCCGTTTGTCCTCGTCCATGTACTGCAGGGTGCGCATGTTGTGCAGCCGGTCGGCCAGCTTGACCAGGATCACCCGCAGATCCTGGGACATGGCCACCAGCATCTTGCGCACGTTCTCGGCCTGGCGCTCCTCGCCGCTGGCGAAGCTGACCTGCGACAGCTTGGTCACCCCCTCGACCAGAAAGCGCACCCGGGACCCGAAGATCTCCTCGATCTCCTCCGGGGTGGCCAGGGTGTCCTCGAGCGTGTCGTGGAGCATGCCGGCCACCACGCTGGCCTCGTCCAGGTTCAGCTGGGCGATGATGGCGGCCACGCCGATGGGGTGAACCAGGTAGGGCTCGCCCGAGCGGCGCAGCTGGCCCTGGTGGACCTTGGCCGAGAACACGTAGGCCTTTTTGATCTCATCGACTGCAACGCCTTGATTGTTTTGGCGCATTTCATCGATGATGTCTTGCAATCGCACCATAAATCACGTCTTGCGCCGTCACGGGCGGGGGGGGTTCCTGTCCCTGCTGGAGCGGCATTTGACGGGCAGGGTAGTCAAAACGGGTGCGGTGAGTCCAGCCTTTTTTCGGTCGGGCCGGCCGGCTCGAAAACGACTCGGACTCGCTTGATTTTCTCCGCCGGCCGGGGTAGCACAGACGGCATGGAAGCCCGGACCCCGCTCCAGCCGCAGCGCTTCGCCGCCCTGCCCGCCGAACTGGCCGATCCGGCCGGCGCCCGGGCGGTGGTGGCTCCCCTGCCCTATGATGCCACCAGCAGCTGGTTGACCGGCAGCCGCGAAGGGCCGGCGGCCATCATCGCCGCCTCGGCGGCGCTGGAGTGGTTCGACGAGGCGCTGGGCTACGAGCCTTGCCGGGTCGGCATCGCCACCCTGGACGCACTCGATCCCGACGTCCGCGGACCGCGCCAGCAGCTCGACGCGGTGCGTCGCCACCTCGAGCCGGTGCTGCGCGCCGGACAGTTCCCGGTGGCTCTCGGCGGCGAGCACAGCCTGACCCTGGGCGCGCTGGACGCGGCCCTGGCCGTGCTCGGCGAGCCGCTGAGCGTGCTGCAGATCGACGCCCACGCCGACCTGCGCGACAGCTACCAGGGCTCGCCCCTGTCGCACGCCTGCGTCATGCGCCGGGTGGGCGAACGCTGTCCCGCGGTGCAGGTCGGCCTGCGCTCCTGGTCGGCCGAGGAGAATCGATACCTCCAGCAGCAGGGGCTGCGGCCCTGGACCACGGAGCGCATCCGCTGCACGCCGGATTGGATCGAGCAGGTGGTCGCCGAACTCGGCCCGCGGGTCTACCTGACCGTGGACCTGGACGGGCTGGACCCGTCGATCTGCCCCGGGGTCGGCACGCCGGAGCCCGGCGGCCTGGTCTGGCACGAGGTGTGCGGGTTGCTGCGGGCCGTGTTCGACGCGCGGCAGGTGGTGGCCGCCGACGTGGTCGAGTGTTTGCCGCTGGCCGGCCAAAGGGTCACCGAGTATTTGGCGGCCCGGCTGGTCTACCGCATCATCGGCCTGCGCTTTTGCGGCGGATGACGCGGGCGGCCGTGAAATTTTGCGGAAAGCCTTGCGCTTGGGCGATTGCTGACCATATTAAGGATCGGGAGTCAAAAAGGAGACAACAAGGGAGAATCGATGACAGAAAAGATGGATTCGGCTGAGTTCGAAGTGCAGTCCGACGAAGAGCAAAAGGAACGCTTCGAAATTCCGAGCGAGCTTCCGATTCTGCCGGTTCGCAATACGGTCCTCTATCCGTCCATGGTGCTGCCGCTGATGGTGGCCCGGGGCAAGTCCGTCAAACTGGTCGACAGCGTGTTGAGCGGCAACCGCCTGATGGGCGTGGTGGCCCAGCGCGACCCCTCGGTCGAGGAGCCGGGAGTCGAGGACCTGTTCGAGCACGGCACGGTGGGAACCATTCTGAAAATGCTGAAGTTCCCGGATGAGAGCATCCGGGTGTTGGTCCGCGGCATCCAGCGCATCCGGCTGGCCGACGTGTTCGAGACCGACCCCTTCTTCAAGGCCAAGATCGAGGTGATGCAATCCAAGCCGATCGAAGGGGTGGAGATCGACGCGCTGGTGCAGAACATCCGCCAGCAGTTCTCCAAGCTGATCGAGGCCTCGCCGATCCTGCCGCGCGAGACCCAGGTGGCCGCCCAGAACATCGACGAGCCGGGCATGCTGTCCGACTTCGTGGCCACCAACCTCAACCTGAAGCTCGAGGACATGCAGGAGGTGCTCGAGACGACTGAAGTGCGCGGCCGGCTGGAGACGGTGGCCCGGCTGCTCAACCGCGAGATCCAGGTGGTCGAGATGGGCTCCAAGATCCAGGACGAGATCAAGAGCCAGATCGACCAGAGCCAGCGCGAGTACTACCTGCGCCAGCAGATGAAAGCCATCAAGAAGGAGCTCGGTGAGGACGACACCGCCTCGCAGGAGGTCGATGAGCTGCGCGAGCGCCTCGACGAGGCCAAGCTGCCCAAGGAGGCCCGCAAGGAGGCCGACAAGGAGCTGACGCGGCTCAGTCGCATGCACCCCGAGAGCGCCGAGTACACCGTGGCCCGCACCTACCTGGACTGGATCTGTGAGCTGCCCTGGTCCAAGTCGACCGAGGACAACCTGGACATCGAGAAGGTGCGCGAGATCCTGGACGAGGACCACTTCGGCCTGGACAAGCCCAAGGAGCGCATCCTCGAGTACCTGGCGGTGCGCAAGCTGAAAAACGACATGAAGGGGCCCATCCTGTGTCTGGTCGGCCCGCCGGGTGTCGGCAAGACCTCGCTGGGCCGCTCCATCGCCCGCGCCATGGGGCGCAAGTTCGAGCGCATGAGCCTGGGCGGGGTGCGCGACGAGGCCGAAATCCGCGGCCACCGGCGCACCTATGTCGGCGCCTTGCCGGGCCGCATCCTGCGTTCGATGCGCAAGGTGGGCTCGAACAACCCGCTGATCATGCTCGACGAGGTCGACAAGCTCGGCGCCGATTTCCGCGGCGATCCGTCCAGTGCCCTGCTCGAGGTGCTCGACCCCTTCACCGACCACTACCTCGACCTGCCCTTCGATCTGTCGAAGGTGCTGTTCATCACCACGGCCAACCTGCTGGACCCGATCCCGGGGCCGCTGAAGGACCGCATGGAGGTGCTGGAGCTGCCGGGCTACATCGTCGAGGAGAAGCTCGAGATCGCCAAGCGGCACATCATCCCCAAGCAGCTCGAGGCCCACGGCATCGGCCCCGACTTGCTGGAGTTCAGCGACGAGGCCATCACCGCACTGGTGTCGGACTATACCCGCGAGGCCGGGGTGCGCAACCTGGAGCGCGAGATCGCCAACATCTGTCGCAAGATCGCCATGCGGGTGGCGGTGGGCAAGGACGACAAGGTGCGGGTCGAGGCCGATCAGCTGTTCGAGTACCTCGGACCGCAGAAGCACTTCTCCGAGCTGGCCGAGCGCACCGACGTGCCGGGCGTGGCCACCGGCCTGGCCTGGACGGCCGTCGGCGGCGAGCTGCTGTTCATCGAGGCCACCCGAATGGCGGGCGGCAAGCGGCTCAACATCACCGGCAAGCTGGGCGATGTGATGCAGGAATCGGCCCATACGGCCTTCTCCTACATCCGCTCGCGCAGCCACGAGTTGGGCATTCCGGACGACTTCTTCGAGAAGTCGGATATCCACGTCCACATCCCGGCCGGGGCCATCCCCAAGGACGGGCCCTCGGCCGGCATCACGCTGGGCACGGCGGTGGCTTCGCTGCTGACCGGTCGGCCGGTGGTGTCGGATCTGGCGATGACCGGCGAGATCACGCTGCGCGGCAAGGTGATGCCGGTGGGCGGTATCAAGGAAAAGGTGCTGGCGGCCGCGCGGACCGGCATCGCGCGGATCATCTTGCCCAAGCGCAACGAAAAGGATCTGTACGAGATCCCGCCCGAGGTGCAGGAGAAGCTCGACTTCGTGTTCGTCGACAACATGGACCAGGTGCTCGAACTGGCGCTGGATATGCAGATCGCCCACGAGTCCAAGACCGACGGCGCCATCGAGGCCGACAACAAGACCTTCGAGTCGCCCACCTCGGCGACCACCTGAGCAGCGCCTGCTGGAGACCATCCCCGCCCCGCGCTGCCTTGACAAGCTTTGGGCTGTGATTATCTTGCTGAGCGGATTTGAGCGACGAGCGAGTTTCAACCCCCAATTCGCGGAGATAGCGGAGGAAATTCGACATGGGCAGCTGCATCGGCATCGACCTGGGCACCACCAACTCGGTGGTGGCGGTGATGGAGGGCGACAGCGCCAACATCATCACCAACGAAGAGGGCAACCGGACCACGCCGTCGGTGGTGGCCTACCAAAAGGACGGCGAGATCCTGGTGGGCCAGGTGGCGCGCCGCCAGGCGGTCACCAACCCCGAGCACACGGTCTTCTCGATCAAGCGCTTCATGGGCCGCAAGTTCGACGAGGTCTCGGAGGAGATCGAGCTGGTGCCCTACAAGGTCACCCGGGCCGACAACGGCGACGCCAACGTCGAGGTCCAGGGCAAGTCGAATTCGCCGCCCGAGATCAGCGCCAAGATCCTGCAGAAGCTCAAGCGCTCGGCCGAGGCCTACCTGGGCCAGGAGGTCAGCGAGGCGGTCATCACCGTGCCGGCCTACTTCAACGACTCGCAGCGCCAG
>CAYVQE010000069.1:13974-31517 GCA_964454005.1 uncultured Myxococcales bacterium | reverse complement strand
TGCTTCCGGCTCCGGTTCGGGTTCCGGCTCCGGCTCGGGTTCCGGCTCCGGCTCGGCTTCCGGCTCCGGCTCGGCTTCCGGCTCCGGCTCTGCTTCCGGCTCCGGTTCGGGTTCCGGCTCCGGCTCGGCTTGCGGCTGCGGCTCCGGCGCAGGGGGCCCGGTCACGTGCTGGGCGGCTGCCTCGGCCATGGCGGATGCCGACGCGGCTGCCGGCGCCACGGCCTGGGCGGTCTGGCGCTTGAGCCGCTGGATCAACTGCTCGAAGGCGGTCGACAGCTGGTTGGCGAACACCAGCACGTCGTGGATGCGGTTGCCGCGGATGGCCCGCGGCCCGGAGTCGCAGTAGATCAACCCGATCATCCGGTCGCGCAGTTGCAGCGGCACGATCAGGGCGTTGCGCGGTCGTTCGCGACCGAGCAGCCGCAGCAGGTCGTCGTTGTTGCCCGACGAGGGCACCGGCCCCAGGTAGTAAGCCCGGGTGCGCACCACCGTGCCCAGCACCGAGCTGACGCCGGCCGGCAGCCGCACCCGCCGGATGCGCTCCCGCGCCTCGGGACCGCCCACCGCGTCCCAACCGAGGATGTTGTCGTCGTTGATCACGAACAGGCCCACGAAGCGGCAGTACTGGCGCACGAAGCGCAGCAGACCGTCGACGATGTCGTCCCGGCTCTCGGCCGCCAGACACTGCTCGATGGCTCGGCGCAGGCCGATGGCGCCGCTGCGGGCCGATTCGCGCCGGGCCGCCTCGCGCTGCTCGGCCTGCTCGGCGTCGCTCAGGGCCCGGCGGACGCGCTGCTCGTGATCCGGTGGGGTGGCCCGCCGGGCAGCCGCCAGCGCTTCGGCCGCGGCCTGGGACTCGAGCCGGCCGCTGTCCTCGGCCGCGTCCGCAATCTGCTCCTCCAGACCCGGAAACGAACCCAGCCGCTCGATCAGATCCTCGAAGCGCGGCTCGATCTCCAGCCCCAGCCAATCCCGCATCAGTTGCCGCAAGCGCGCCTGGCAGAGCAGACGGGTCTGCACGGCCAGGCTCAGCATGAAGTTGATCTCGTCGATCACCAGCGGATGGATGCGCGCAGCGGCCAGGATGGTCAGCGTACGGCCGCTCATGCTCACCGGCACCACCTGGTACTTTTGCGCCAACCGCGACGGGAACAGCTTGGGCATGCGTGGATCGCGAGCACGCAGCAAGGCGGCATCGGCCGGCTCCAGGCCGTGAACCGCCGCCAGGGCAGCGGCCAGCCGGGTCTCGTCGAGAAAATCCAGCTCGAGCAGGTTGGTGTCCAGCGAGCCGCCGAACAGCGCCTGGCGCTGCAGCGCATCGTCCATCTGGGCGGCCGGGACCTGCCCCGTGGCGACCAGATGTTTGGCCAGTGCGATGGTCAAGGCGGGCCCCCCCGGTGGCCGGCGCAGCAGCGACTGCGGCCCGCCGGACGCTCGGAGCGGGCCGGCACCTCGCCACTGCCTGGGATCAGGGCTCGGTTCATCTCCGGCTCAGCTTCCACCGGTGCTGGCCGCAGGCTCGACGGGCTCGCCGCCCGGTGCCGGCTCCAGCGGCGCCTCGGGCCCCGCGGCGGCCCCGGCATCTTCCCGGCGCACCGCCCGCTGCGGCCGGATGCGCACCACCAGGGTTCCGGCCACCCGGTCATGCCAACCGCGGCGCTGCAGGTCGAACCCGGCCCACAGAAAGCCGGCCAGCCCGGGCAGGCCTGAAAGCAACATGCCCAGCGCCCGGCGCAGGGCGTTCCAGGTGGTCAACGAGTGGCCGTCGCGGCGCACCACCCGCAGCCCCAACACCATCTTGCCCACGGTCTGGCCACCGAAGCGGGCGAAGCCGGTGGCATAGACCAGCAGCAGCCCGATGAAGGTCAGCCCCACCGCCACCAGGCTGCCCAGACCACCCGCCAGCGTGGCCAGCAGCGCCTGGCCGTCCAGATCGAGCAGCAGGGCGCCCAGCGCCACCGCCGCGGCCATCAAGCCCAGCACCAGCAAGCCGTCGATGGCCAGGGCCAGCTCCCGGACCCAGAAACCGGCTGCCCAGCACAGCCGTCCCTGCACCGAGGGCCGAAAAAGCGATCCCGACTCGGTCTGGAGCGGCTCGGGTGCGGGCCCCGGCTCCCCGCCAGCTGCCGGCTCGGGCTCGACCTCGACCTCCGAAGCCGCCTCGGGCTCCGCCTCCGCCCCGGGCTCGGACTCCGGCTCCGGCGTCTCCTGCCCGGCCGCTGCCGGTTCCGGTTCGGGCCCCGGTTCCGGCTCGGGCCCCGGCTCCGGCTCGGGTGCCGCCTCCCCTGCCACCGCCGGCTCCGAGACGGGCTTGGCTTCGGCCTGCTTTCCAGCTGCCGGCGCCGAGACCGGTTCACGCAGGCGGTGGCGGGCGGCCTCGAGCCCGTCCAGCTCGGGCACCAGGGCGGCGGCCCGATCCAGATAGCGCTTGGCGCGCTCGGGCTTGCCCTGGGCGCTGCTGATGCGTCCCATGGCCAGGTGGATCTCGGCCTCCAGGGCCCGGGGCAGTTCGGTGCGGGTGTCCAGCATGACGGATTGGCAGGCCAGGAATGCCTCGCGCAGCCGACCGGCCCGCTCCAGCTGTCGCGCTCGTTCCAGCTCGCGCTCGACCGCGGCGTCCCCCGCGTCGGCGGCGCTGGCGGCCGGCGAGCCGGTCTCCGGCTCAGGCCCCGCGGCCGGATCGGCATCGGCGGCGGGCTCGCTCAGCGACCGCTTGCACTTGACGCAAACCGCGGCCCCGGGCTCGTTGGGAAAAGCGCAATGGGGGCAGATCATCGGCCCCAGGTTTACTCCAGGGCCTGTCCCCTGTCAAGCGGGTCCCCCCCGGAAACGCAAGCGAAAGCGGCCGCCACCACCGCCGCCGTGGTGGCCTGCAACAGCGGCAGGCCGAGCCCCACCGGCGACACCCCGGCCGCCTCGGCCCGTTCCCGCTCTTCGGTGGCAAAGCCCCCCTCGGGACCGATCAACAGCCAGCGCGGTCTCGCGGCCAAAGCGGCCAGCCGCCGATCCAGCCGCCCGCCGGCGCGTTCGTGCAACATCAGCCCCTGGCCGGGCGGCGGCGCGGCCAGCACCTGCTCCAGGGTGCGCACCGGCTCCAGCGCCGGCACCGTGGTGCGGCCGGACTGGCGGGCGGCCTGGGCGGCGATGGTGCGCCAGCGCTCCAGCCGCCGCTGCAGCCGGTCGGCCGCCGGTCGCGGCACCGAGCGGCGGCACAGCAGCGGCTGGACACCGGCCACCCCCAGCTCGGTCACCATCCGCACCACGGCGTCCAACTTGCGGCCCTTGAGCAAGGCCAGGCCCAGCCAACAGCCCGGCCGCGGCTCGGCCGCCCGCCGCGCCGGCCCCAGCTCCAACCACCAGCCGTCGGCTTGTCGCACCAGCCGGCCGGTTCCGCTCGCCCCGCGGCCGTCGAAGACCTCGATCGCGTCGCCCGCGCGCAGCCGCAGCACCTCGACCAGGTGCTTGCGGTCGGCTGCCGGCAGCGCCACCCGCCCGCCCCAGGCCGCCTGCGGCAGGTGCAGCCGCGGTGCGGTCACCGCCCCGCCTCCGCTGCGCCCGGCTGCCCCGGTCCGGCCAGGTGCAGAGCGCACCAGTCGCCGTCGCGCTCGACCGCCAGCGGGCGGCAGCCGGCCGCGGCAAAATGGGCTTCGACTCGCGGCTGCTCCTCGCCCAGCACCCCGGACAACACCAGCTCGCCGCCCGGGGCCAAACGCTCAAGCAACGCCGCGGCCATGGCCATCAGGGTCCCGGACAAGATGTTGGCCAGCACCAGCTCGAAGACGCCCTCGGCCCGCTCGGGCCCGCCCAGCGCCACCGCCAGCCGGCCGGCCAGCCCGGCGCGCAGCTGCTCGGCCGGCGCCGGCCCGTCGGCCGCAAAGCTGGCCCGCAGCTCGATCCAGTCCGGCGGCAGATCGGCCGGCGGCTGCGGGTGGCTCGCGTCGCGCAGCTCCAGGCCGCTCGATCCCCGATCGAGCAGCCAGGCGGCCGCCGCCTCGGCGGCGCCGGCCGGCAGGGCCAGGATCAGCTCGAACCAACCCGCGGGCGGCCGGGATGCGGCCATGCTCAGCCGTCGCCCGCGCGCCGGCGCTCGACCAGCGAGCGCACGGTCTCGACCAGTTTGGCGATTTCGAACGGCTTGGTGATGAATCCGTCCACCCCGGCGGCCTCGGCCCGGGCCCGGGTCTCGGGGTCGTCGCGGGCGGTGACCATGACCACCGGCAGCCGGCGGGTCAGGCCCTGGGCGCGCAGCGATTGCAGCACCTGGTGGCCGTCCATGCCGGGCATCATGATATCGAGCAGCACGCAGTCGAAGCGCCCGCTCATGGCCGCCTGCAGCCCCTTCTCGCCGCCCCAGACCGCAGCCACGGTCATGCCGGCCGCCTCGAGACCCTTGCGCAGCAGGATCCGGGTCTCGGCGTCATCCTCGATGCAAAGCACCCGACACATCTTCGCTCTCCAGCCTCATCATCGCCCATCCAGAGACCCGCCGATGTTGCCCCAGCCCGCAGCCGCGGTCAATAGCCCGGAGCGGCCCCCAAGGGACTTGCCAACTGCGGCTCGCCCGGCTGGACGATGCCCCGGAAGATGGGGTCAGGGTTGCCACAGGTCGGCCGGCTCGGGCAGCTGCTGCTCGGGGCCGACCAGCGACAGGGTGACCGTGCCGGGCTCGAGATACTTGCGGGCCACCCGCTGCACGTCCTGGCGGGTGACCGCCTGGATGCGTTCGGCGTAGCGGGTGTGAGCCAGGTGGCCCAGACCGTAGAGCTCGTTGAAGGCCAGTGCGGCCGCGCGGGCCGAGGTGCGCTGCAGCGAGATGGCGTGGGTGCCGATCAGGTGGCGCTGGGCGCGCTCGAACTCGGCGGCGCTGAGCGGCTCGCGGCGAACCGCGTCCAGCTGCTCGCGCAGGGCGGCCAGCGCCTCGTCCACCCGCCCGGGGTCGGTGCCCAGGTAGAAGGCCAAAAAGCCGGGTTCGATCCCCTCGAGGCTGAAGCCGGTGATGGCATAGGCCAGCGACCGCCGATCGCGCAGGTCGACGAACAAGCGGCCGCCCTGCCCGGCCAGCGCGGCCATCAGCACCTCGATGGCGTGGCGATCGGCGCCGGCCAGGCGCGTGCCCATGAAGCCCAGCACCACGTGGGCCTGGGCCCGGTCGCGGTGCTTGAAGGTGATGCGCGGCTCGGACGGCGGCCGGTCCAGCGGCACCTGGGGCGGCTTGGGCCGATCCTTGGGCCGCAGGCCGTGGCCGAACAGCTCGCGAATGCGCTCGACCACCTGCTCGCCGTCGACATCGCCGACCACCGCCAGCACCATCCGGTCCGGCGTGAAGTAGCGCCGGTAGTACGACCGCAGCTGCGACCGCCGCAGGCCGGCGGTGGACTTGCGGGTGCCCAGCACCGGCAGGCGATAGGGATGATCGCTGTAGAGCGCGGAGGTGAAGCGGTCGAAGGCCAGCCCGGCCAGGTTGTCCTCGCGCTTGGCGATCTCCTCGAGCACCAGCTGGCGCTCGCGCTTGATCTCGGACTTGGCCAGCGCCGGATGCAGCAGGCAGTCGGCGAACAGGTCCAGCCCGCGGTCGAGAAAGCGGGCCGGGAACTCGGCCTGCAGCCCGATGGTGTTGCGTCCCGAGAAGCCGTCCAGGCTGCCGGCGATGGCGTCGACCTCACGGGCGATCGCGTCGGCCGAGCGGCGCCCGGTGCCCCGGGTCAACAGGCCCGCCAGCAGGTTGTTGATGCCGGCCAGCTGCTCGTCCTCGTAGCGGCTGCCGCCCAGAAATACCGCCCTGAGCGCCACCAGGCCGTTGCTGTGATCCTCCTCGACCAGCACGGTCGGCCCGTTGCGGATCTTGATCCGCTGCACCTCGCCGGCGGCCGGCTCGGCGGCCCGTTGGGACTCGGCCCCACGGCGCAGGGCCGCCAGGGCGGACTTGCGGTCGAGGCGCCCCGCCTCGGCCTCGGGCAGCAGCACCACGGCGTTGACCCGGTCCGGCCGCAGGTAGCTGCGGGCCACCCGCATCAGGTCGGCCGGCTCCACGCTGAGCACCTGGCTCAAGTAGCGCTCGCCGTAGCGCGGGTCGTCCATCAGCACCTGGTACGAGCCCATGCGCCGGGCGCGGCCCTGGACCGTCTCGCGCATGTAGAGCACGTCGCTCTCGATCATGGTCTTGACCTTGGCCAGCTCGTCGGCGCTCACCGGCTCGGCGCCCAGCGCGGCCACCTGCCGGGCCAGCTGCTCGATCACCGCCTCGACCCGGTCGGCGGCGCAAGCCCCGCCGACCAGGAAAAGACCCGGATCGGGCGGGATGAAGGCGTTGGCGTAGACCTCGTTGACCAGGTTGAGTCCGCGCTTGAGCCGCAGGGTCAGCCGCGAGCTCTCGCCCTGACCCAACAGCGTGGCCAGCACGTCGATGGCGGCCACGTCCGGGTGATCCATCGCCGGCACCGGCCAGGCCAGGCCCAGGTGGGTCTCCTGGATGTCGTCGCGCAGCAGCTGCACCCGCGGCTTGCGCTGCTGCGGCTCGGCCGGGCGCTCCGGGCGCCTGGCGCCGCCGCTGGACCCGCCGGCGAACAGGGTTTGGGCCCGCTCGATCACCACCTCGGCATCGACGTCGCCGGCCACCACCAGGGTCATGCGCGCCGGCCGGTAATGGCGCCGGAAGAACGAGCGGATGGTCTTGCGCGTCACCGCCTTGACCGACTGGGCGCTGCCCAAAATCGGGTGGCCGTAAGGATGGCGTTTGTAGGCGACGGCGACCAGCCGTTCGATCAGCCAGAGGCTGGGCATGTCCCGGGTGCGCTTGATCTCCTCGAGCACCACCTGCTTCTCGCGCTCGAGCTCCTGGCGATCGAAACGCGCGTTCTGCACCGCATCGGCCAGTACCGACAGACCCAGCTCGAAAAACTGCGACGCCAGCACCACGTGGTAGACCGTGTGGTCGAACGAGGTCCAGGCGTTGATGTCACCGCCGGCCGCCTCGACCGCCTGGGCGATCTCGCCCACGCCCCGCGACTCGGTTCCCTTGAACAGCATGTGCTCGTGCAGGTGGGCCAGACCATGCTCCTCGGGCCCCTCGTCGGCCGAGCCCACCTCCAGCCACACCTGGATGGCCACCACCGGTGCGGCATGATAGGGCTCGACCACCACCGTCAGCCCGTTCTCGAGTCGGGCCCGAACCACCGATCCGAAGTGTTCCACCGCCACCACCGCCTCCTCTGCCTGCTCTGCCTGCTCTGCCTGGTCCGTTTTCGCTTCCGGCTGCACCACCGCCCGCTCGGCCGCGTCCCCCTCGGCCGCCGGGGCCGGGCCGGACGGGCGCTCGGCCGGTCCCCCCGTCGCGCAACCGCGACCCACCGCCACTCCGATCAGGATGAATGCTAAACGGGCAAGCACCCGCGTCGACGCGGCATGCCCTCGCGCAGGCCGGTGCATGGACGCAACATGCCACAGCCCCGCAGCGCCTGTCAATTCGAGGTCCGCAGAGGATTTCGAATGGCGTGAACCGCCATCATCGGATCTTCAGCCGAGTCAACAATTCGGCCGGGATGCGCAGCGACAGCTTGCGCACCACCGGCTCGTACAGCTCGTAGACCCGCTGCCGGGCGGCATCGCGCTCGTTGTCGATCGCGATCAGCCCGAAGCCCGACAGCAGCAGGCTGGGCAGGGTGACGGCGAATACCACCAGCAGCACGAATCGCCGCAGCCGTCGGGTATTCGGATCGGTGGTCAACCGGCCCATGCCCGCCAAGCTACCACGAAACGGTCACCGGAGCTCAATGGGGCTGCAGTTGCGTGCCCGATCGTGTGGTATCGCCGGGGCATCCGTGGTATCGCTTTGGGCGTGATGGCTGAGCGGGCTTTGGATGCGATGGTGCCCGGGCTGGTCCGGGAGGTGGCGCCGTTGGGGCTGGGCGACTGGCCGACCCCGGTGGCGGCACTGGACGGGCTGGGGGCGGATTTATTCGTCAAGCGCGACGATCTGAGTTCGGCGCTCTACGGCGGCAACAAGGTGCGCAAGCTGGAGTGGCTGCTGGGCGCGGCCCGGCAGGCCGGGGCGCATACGGTGGTCACCATGGGCGGTGTCGGCTCGAACCACCTGCTGGCCACCGCGCTGCACGGCCGGGCCCATGGGCTGCGCACCGTGGGCGTGGTCTTCGACCAGCCCGCGGCCGAGGCGGTGCGGCGCAACGCCGCCGCCGACCGCGGCGCCGGGGTGGAGCTGGTGCCCTGCGGCTCCAAGTACGCCCTGCCGGCGGTGGTGGCCTGGACCCTGGCCCGGCTGCGGCTGGCCGAGGTGCGGCCCCCGGTGCTGATCCCGGGCGGCGGCTCCTCGCCGCTGGGCGCGCTGGGCTTCGTCAACGCCGGGCTGGAGCTGGCCGGCCAGGTGCACGCCGGTGCGCTGCCCGAGCCGCGGGCCGTGTTCGTACCCTACGGCACCGGCGGCACCGCGGTCGGACTGGCGCTGGGTTTGCAGCTCGGCGGACTGGCCAGCCGGGTGGTGGCGGTGCGGGTGATCGATCGGCTGCTGGCCAACCGGCCGCGGCTGGAGGCGCTGGCCCGGCGCGTCCGGCGCCTGCTGCGGCGCTGGGCGCCGGGGCTCGCGCTGCCGGCGCGGCCGGCGGCCAATCTCGAGCTGCGCGACGGGTACATCGGTGCCGGCTACGGCCACCCCACCCCGGCGGCCGAGGCGGCGGTGGCCGCCTTTGCCGAGCGCGCCGGGCTGGGGCTGGAGACCACCTACACCGGCAAGGCCGCCGCCGCCCTGCTGGACGCGGCCGAAAGCCAGCCCGGCCCGCTGCTGTTCTGGAACACCTACTCCGCGGCCGACATCTCGACCTGGATCGAACGCGGCGGCGGTTGAGCGACCGAGGAGCGATGCCATGGACGCCCAGAGCGTGGACGTACAGCTGATCGATGCCTTCAGCGACCGGGCCTTCGCCGGCAACCCGGCCGGGGTGCTGCTGGACGCGGCCGAGCTGGACGACGCCCAGATGCAGCAGATGGCGCGCGAGATCAACGCCAGCGAGACGGTGTTTCTGGTCGGCCGCGGCGACGACGACTGGCGGGCCCGCTACTTCACCCCCACCCAGGAGGTGGACTTCTGCGGCCACGCCACCCTGGCGCTGGGCGCGGCGCTGGCCTGGGCCGGCCGCGTCGAGCCGGCCGAGCCGCCGGCGCGCATCGCGCTGGTGGTGGCGGCCGGCGACATCGCGCTCGATCTGCGGCCGCATCCGGCCACCGGGGTCGAGGTGACCATGACGCAGGCGCCGCCGCGCTTCGCCGACTTCGGCTACCGCATCGAGCTGCTGGCCGGGGCGCTGGGCATGGAGAGCTACCAGATCCCGCCGTCGTGGCCGCTGGGGCTGGCCTACACCGGACTGTGGGCTCTGGTGGTGCCGGTGGTCAGCCGCGAGGCGATCGACGCCGCCCGGCCCGACTTCGCCGCCCTGGCCGATCTGAACAACAAGCTGGGCGCGGCCTCGACCCACCTCTACACCCACGCCGGATCGAATAAACTCTACTGCCGCGATTTCTCGCCGGCGGTGGGCGTGGCCGAGGACCCTTTCACCGGCAGCGCCATGGGCGCCACCGCCGCGCTGCTGGTGCGCGAGAACGCCATCGACACCAGCCCGCCGACCACCCGCCTGGAGGCCGAGCAGGGCCACGCCCTGGGCCGGCCGGGCCAGGCCCGGCTCGAAGTGGACCACGGCGACGCCGGCCCCATCAGCGTACGGCTGACCGGCACCGCCGCGCTCAGCCTGGAAGGTCGCCTGCTGGTGCCCCCAGCGCGGTGAGCCGTCAACGCGGGCCGCAGTCGGGTACCTCGGCCAGCTCCCAGCTGGAGAAATCCACCGCGTCGGCCCGGCTCATCTCCAGCCGCTGGTGGATGTTGGTCTGCTGGCCCCAGTAGTTATGCGAGGCGGAGATCTGGCCGCTGGCGGTCAGAGTGACCATCTCGGTGGTCGTCGGCGCCAGCTGCTCCAGGTACTCCACCGAGGTCACCCGGATGCGGTTGTCGTAGTTCGATCCGGTCGAGTAGGACTGATCGAGGCGCACCTGCAGCCCGTCGGTGTCCTGATCGCCCAGGTAGGACCAGCCGGCCCAACTGGAGCCGAAGCTGGCGACGGTGGTCCCGCTGGCGGTGCGCAGAGTGCCGCTGGCGTAGTAGTTCTCGTCGAAATCCACGTAGGCCCGCACCAGCTGGCCGGTCACCGGCAGGGTCCAGACCTCGGAGTCGTAGCTGCCGGCCGAGTAGGGCCCGCTCAGATCCAGCGTGGCCGAGGGGTCGGCGCTGCCCGGCGCCTCGGCCTGGACCACCGCGTTGCCGTAGATGTTGCTCCAGCTCAGCACCGGTGAGGGGTTGGTCCCGTCGCCCATCAGCGCCACCACCCCGGGCAGGTCGTTGTACTTGACGTTGCAGTTGCTCAGGCTGCCGGCGCTGCTGCCCGCGTAGCGCAGCCCCTCGCCGCCGTTGTAGAGCAGGTTGCTGTAGCTGATGTCCAGCTGGCTGTCGACCAGCACCACGCCGTGGGCGCCGTTTTCGCGCACCACCGCATCGTGCAGCGCGGTGCCGATGCAGCCCGCGGCCCACAGCCCCACCCCGGCGTTGCTGCGCACGGTCAGCGCGCCCAGGTCGGCGCCGGCGGTGTCGAGGGCGTAGACGCCGATGTCGGCGTTGTTCTCCACCGTGACCGCGTCCAGCACGGCCCCGTCGGCGCCGTCCAGCCACAGGCCGTAGCGGTTGCAGTTGGCCAGCAGCACCTCGCTCAGGCTGCTGCCGTCCTCGAGCTCCAGGCCCACCTGGGCGTAGCGCAGCTCGGCCCAGCTCACATCGCTGCCGCCCGCGCCGTGGATGCGGATGCGCTCCCAGTCGGCCGTCTGCGGGGTGGCGCCGTGGGCGGTGAACACCACCGGGTCGCCGGCCGCGCCCTGGACCAGCAGGCTGCCGGCCACGTCCAGCGCGTAGTCGCCGATGCCGTCGGCGTCCTGGTCGACCGGCACGAACAGCACCCGGGTGCCGGCCGCGACGGTCAGGGTCTGGTCGGCCGGGACGAACACGTCGCCGGTGACGTAGACGGTGCCGCTCCAGGTCTGGCTGGCCAGCTCGCCGGCGAAGTAGGGGCCGCTGTCCCAGCCGTCATCGAAGGCCTCACCGACGAAGCCCTGGATGTCCAGCCCGGCGGCCCGGGTGTAGGTGACGCGATCGAGCACGTTGGGGAAGCTGCCCCAGTAGTTGGTGCGGGCGTCGACCACCCCGGCGGTGTTGGCCACCGACAGCTCCACGCCCACCCCGTCCGGCAGGGTGTACTCCACCTGGGTCACCCGGATGCGGTTGTCGTAGTTCGAGCCGGTGGAGTAGGACTGGTTCAGCCGCACCTGCAGGCTGGAGACCTCCTCGTCGCTCAGCCACACCCAACCGGCCCAGCTGCTGCCCATGGACTGGACCACGCCCAGCTCGGTCAACAGGTAGCCGGTGGCGTAGTAATTCTCGTCGAAGTCCACGTAGGCCCGCCGCAGCAGGCCGTTCTGCGGCGCGGTCCACAGGTCGGAGTCGTAGCTGCCGGCCGAGTAGGGCCCGCTCAGATCCAGCGTGCCCGAGGGGTCGGCCACCAGGTCCACCGTGCCGCCGGTGACCGAGTTGCCGTAGACGTTGTTGTAGCGGATGACCGGCTCGGGATCGCCGCCGGCCGCCGATTCGGCCCGGATGCCCACGTCGCCGTTGTAGGTCACCTGGCTGTGGCCCAGGCTGCCGTCGGCGTCGCCCCGGTAGAGCACGCCCATGCCGCTGTTTTCGGTCACGGTGCAGCCGTCGACGGCCAGGCTGGCGTCGATCTGGGCCAGGCCGTGACCGCCGTTGCGCGACAGGTCGCAGCCGTCCAGGCTGCCGCCGTCGCTGTTGTCGAGCTGCAGCCCGTGCCCGCCGTTGTCCTGGCTGGTCACGTCCAGCGCGGTCACGCCGTCGCTGTCGAGCCAGACCAGCCCGGCGCCGGTGTTGTCGTGGGCCAGGACGCCGTCGAGCGCCGCGCCGTGGGCCGTATCGAGCAGCAGCCCGGCGTCCAGGTTGAAACGCGCCGTGCAGTCGGTCAGGCCGCTGTCGTCGCCCAGCGTCACGCCCACCACCGCGTACTCGACCAGGCAGGAGCCCAGGCTGGATGGCGCGTCGCCGGCTATGGCGATGCCCTGCCAGGCGCCGGGCTCCTTGTGATCGGCGCCGTACATGGAGAACAGCACCGGCTCGGCGGCCGTGCCCGCGGCCAGCAGCTGGCCCTGGATGTCGAGGCCGAAGTCGCCCTCGCCGTCGCCGTTCTGATCCAGGTACATCACCAGCACCTGGGTGCCGGGGTTGATGGTCAGCACCTCGCCGGCTGGCACCGTGACCGAACCGGTCATGATGATGGTGCCGTACCAGGTGGTGGTGGAGATGGTCCCGCCCACCGTCTGCTGGCTGGCCAGGCTGACGCTGCGCTCGGTGGCATCGGTCTGGTCGACGGCGTCGCGCACCTGCATGCGGATGGTGTAGTCGCCCTCGGCGGCGTAGGTGTGGTTCTGGATCTTCTGGGTGCTCCAGGCGGTGTCGTAGGCGCCGTCGGCCTCCCAGTCGAAGCGCACCTCGAGATCGGCCGCGTCCGTCTCCACGTCGCTTGTGGCTGAGGCGTCGACGGTCACCTGCAGCACGTCTGAGACCGAGGCGGTGAAGTCGGCCAGCGGCGGGTGGTTGCGCACCTCGAGCACGACCGGATCCGACTGGCCCATGCCGGCCGGATCGGCGTCGTCGTAGGCCCGCGCCTGCAGCACGATGGTCGAGTCGGTGGCGGCGGCGGCCGGCACCGTGTAGTCGAACTCGTAGGGCGCGGTGTCGTCGCTGCCCGCGACCGCGCCGTCGGCCAGCAGCTCCACGTACGTCACGTCGTGGCCGCCCTGGCCGGTGGCGTCGACCAGCACCAGCAGGGCGTCGCCCTGGGTGACCTCGATGTTGCCCTGCGGCCGGATGATGTTGACCTCGGGCACGGTGGCCGCGCCGATCGACACCGGGCAGCTGGCCTGGTGCTGGGCGCCGTCGTCGTCGGTCACGGTCAGGTAGACGGTGTAGACGTTCTCGGTGGCGAAGGCGTGGCTCATGCTCGGCACACCGCCGTTGTCGTGATCGCCGCTGCCGTCGCCGAAGTTGAAGGTGTAGTTGACGATGCTGCCGTCGGGGTCGTAGGACGAGGCGCCGTCGAACTCGAGCAGCTGGCCCACCTGGCCCGAGCCCGGGCAGATCAGCACCGCCTGCGGCGCCTCGTTGGGCTCCGCGACCACCGCGATCTGGTGGGCCGCCGAGCCGGTGGCGCCCAGGTCGTCGCGCACCGTCAGGGTCACCGTGTAGGTGTTGGCGGCATCGAACACGTGCTCGATCTCCGGCTCGGCGCCGTTGTCGACCGCCGGGCTGCCGTCGCCGAAATCGAAGATGTAGTGGGTGATGGTGCCGTCGGCGTCGGAGGAGCCGGCGCCGGAGAAGCTGGCGGCCGCGCCCACCGTGCCGTTGCTAACGCCGCTGATCACCGCCACCGGCTGCTGGTTGAGCGGGGCGCTGACGGTCAGCTCGGCGGGCGTGCTGGCTATGCCCTGCAGCGAGGCGCCGACCTGCGCCGCACCCTCGGCCAGGCCGGTGGCCAGGCCCTTGGAGTCGACCGCGTTGGACAGGTGGGCCACCTCCGCATCGCTGGCCGTCCAGTAGGCCTGGGCGGTCACATCGCGCTGCTGGCCGTCGGAGTAATGGCCGGTGGCGCTGAACTGCACCGCCTCGCCGACCGCGATGCTGGCCGCGGCCGGCGCCAGGCTGATGCTCTCCAGGCTGGCGGCCACCACCTCCAGCCGCACCTGGCTGGCGCTGATCCCGTCGCGCTCGGCGCCGATCAGGGTCTCGCCCAGGCTCAGGGTGGTGGCCACGCCGCGCGAGCCGCCGGCGTTGGAAATGGTGGCCACCGCCGGATCGCTCGACGACCAGGTCACCTCCCCGGTCAGATCGAGCTGGCTGCCGTCGGAGTAATGGCCGGTGGCGCTGAAGACCACCTGGTCGCCCAGCACGGCCGAGGGGTTGTGCGGGCTGATGCTGATCGAATCCAGGCTGGCCGAGGTCACGCTCACCTCGACCGGGCTGGCGGCCACGCCGTTGGCCGCGGTGGCCCACAGGGTGGTGCTGCCCTGGCCGATCGCGGTCACCAGACCGCGCTCGCCGTCGGCGTTGGACACCTCGGCCACCATGGCATTGGCCACGTGCCAGCTGACCGCCTGGGTGACCTCGGCCTGCGAGCCGTTGTTGTACAGGGCCGTGGCGCCAAAGGCCAGGCTCTCGCCCAGCGGCAGGCTGGCGGAGTCGGGGCTGATGCTCAGGCTGACGATCTGCAGGTCCTCGACCTGCAGCGCTTGCTCGCCCACCACCTCGCCGAGCGCGGCCCGCACCGCGGTACTGCCCTCGCTCAGGCCGGTGGCCAGGCCCTGGCTGCCGGCGGCGTTGGACACCGAGGCCACCGCCGGCTCGCCCGACGACCAGGAGACCGCAGCGGTCAGGTCGAGGCTGGTCTGATCGCTGTAGTGGCCGGTGGCGGTGAACTGCAGCTGCTGGCCCAGCGGCAGGCTGGGCTGGATGGGCGAGACCTCGATGGCCTCCAGCGTGGCCGAGCTGACCGTCACGCTGACCTGGGCGCTGGTCACCTCGCCGGTCTCGGCCCAGACCATGGCCTGGCCCTCGGCCACGGCCCGTGCCTGGCCGGCGCTGGCCGGGTCGAAGTCCACCACCGCCGGATCGTCGCTCAGCCAGCTGACCGAATCGGTCAGATCCAGCACCTGGCCGTCGGAGAACACGCCGCTGGCGCTGAACTGTCGGGTGGCGCCGACCGCCAGCTCGGCGGCCATGGGCTCGATCTGCAGCTCGACCAGGCTGGAGCCGACCACGTTCAGGGTGCGCTCGGCGCTGGTCACCCCGCCGAAGCTGGCGCTGATGCGCACGCTGCCCTCGATCCGCCCGCTGCAACGGCCCTGCTCGCCGGCGGCGGCGGAGAACTCGGCCACCAGCGGATTGGATGACGTCCACTGCACCAGGGTGGTCATGTTGGCCGTGCTGTCGTCCGAGAAACGGCCGGTGGCGGTGAACTGGATGTGCTGGCCGACCGGCACGCTGGGCTCGATGGGGGTGATCTCCAGCGACACCAGCGACACCGCGCTGACCGCCACCGCGGCCGGCGCCGAGACCACGTCGTCGAGCGCGGCGCTCACCTCGGCGCTGCCGCCCGCCAGGCCGACCACCTGGCCCTCGGAGCCGGGGGTGTTGGACACGCTGGCCACCGCATCGTCCGAGCTGCTCCAGACCACCTCGGCGGTGAGGTCCCGGCTCTGGCCGTCGAGGTAGGTACCGGTGGCGCTGAGCTGGCCGGCGGCGCCGATCTGCAGGTTCAGCTGGCCGGGGTCGAGCTGGATCGAGACCAGCCGCTCGGCGGCGGCCACCACCTCGAGCGCCAAGCCCTGGCTGGTCACGCCCTCGGCCCCGGCGCTGATCTGCACCGTGCCGGCGGCCAACCCCTCGACCAGGCCGCCGGCGTCCACGCGGGCGACGGCCGGGTCGGACGCGGTCCAGCTGACCCGGCCGGTCAGGTCGCGGCTGGCGCCGTCGCTGTACTGGCCGCGGGCGGTCAGCTGCAGCGTCTCGCCGACCGCGATGCGGCTGGACTCCGCCTCGATGGCGATGGCTGCCAGATCGGGCGAACTCGAACCGCCACCGTCACAGGCCGGCGCCAGGCCCAGCGCCAGCAGCAACAACCCCAGGTACGACAACGGACTGCACAAGACCCTCATGCTCGCCTCCCCGGCCCGCTCGGGGCCGCTCGTCAACCGCCGCGCAAATCGCTCCGCGCCCGTTTGTCACCCGGCGCCGAGCGCAAATCAAGCGGGTAGACGGAGCCGGGCCCGGTTTTCTGTAAGAATTGCGGCCGGCGGGCTCAAAAATCCTGGCAAGACAGGGAATCGGGCACGCAGTTCATGCCGACCAGGTTGCCCTGGCCGTCCATCAGCTCGGCGCAGAAGGTGCAGTTGGGGCAGGTCTGGCCGGCGGCGCAGTCGGTGCCGCAGAACTGCTCGCCCTGGCCGTTGGACAGGCAGAAGTTGCCGCCCCCGCCGCAGTCGTCCTGGCTGTCGCAGGGCGCGCACAGCTCCTGCGGGCCGGGCTGGCAGCTGCCGTCGACGCACAGCTGGTTGCACTCGCAGTCGGCCTCGCCCTGGCAGGCCACCGCGCTCTCACAGCGGCCGTCGACGCAGCGCTCGTCGGCCGGACAGTCGAAGTCGTCGTTGCACTCGGGCTGCACGCAGCGGTAGTCGACGCAGATCTGACCCGCGCCGCAGTCCCAGTCGGACCAGCACTCCACCGCCTGGCAGGTGCCGTCGATGCAGCGCTGGCCCGGGTCGCAGTCCCAGTCCGTCTCGCAACCGGGTGCCGGCATACACAGGCCTTCCTCGCAGACCTCGCCCGGCGGGCAGTCGAGATCGTCGACGCACTCGGGCTGGTAGACGCACTGGAACCCGATGCAGCGGTGCAGCTCGGGACAGTCGGCGTCGCTCTCGCACTCCGGCTCGAACACGCATTGGCCATCGATGCAGGCGTGGCCCGGCGGGCAGTCCCCGTCGGTCTGGCACTCCGGCTCGAACACGCATTGGCCGTCGATGCAGGCGTGGCCCGGCGGGCAGTCCCAGTCGAACTCGCACTCGGGCTGGATCACGCACTGGCCGTCGACGCATTCGGTGCCGGGTGGGCAGGATACGCCGGCGCAGGGATCGTAGACGCAGGTGTTGTCCTGGCAGACGTAGCCGCTCGGGCAGTCGTCGTCGCTCAGGCAGACCTGGACGCAGTAGCCCATGATGCACCACTGCCCGCCCGGGCAATCGCCGTCGTCGATGCACTGCTGCAGCATGCAGGTGCCGTCGACGCACCACTGGCCGGCCGGGCAGTCGGCGTCGCTGTCGCAGCCGTCGTGGACGCACTGGCCGCCCTCGCAATGGTAGCCGGGCTCGCAGCTGACGCCCGCGCAAGGGTCCTGCCAGACACAGCGGTTGTCGATGCAGCGGTAGTCGTCCCCCGGGCAGTCGGCGTCGGTCCGGCACTCGGGGGTGAACACGCACTGGAAGTCCTGACACGAGAAGTCCGGCGGACAGTCGGCATCCGTCTGGCACTCGCCGCTGAACACGCACTGGTAGTCCTGGCAGCTGTATCCGGGCGGACAGTCGGCGTCCGTCTGGCAGTCGCCGGTGAACACGCACTGGTAGTTCTCGCAGGCATAGCCGTCCGGGCAGTCGGCGTCCGTCTGGCACTCGCCCGTGAACACGCACTGGTAGTCCTGGCAGCTGTATCCGGACGGACAGTCGGCGTCGCTCTGGCACTCGCCGGTGAACACGCACTGGTAGTTCTCGCAGGCATAGCCGTCCGGGCAGTCGGCGTCCGTCTGGCACTCGCCCGTGAACACGCACTGGTAGTTCTCGCAGGCATAGCCGTCCGGGCAGTCGGCGTCGCTCTGGCACTCGCC
>CAYVQE010000069.1:6719-13874 GCA_964454005.1 uncultured Myxococcales bacterium | reverse complement strand
AGCCGTCCGGGCAGTCGGCGTCGCTCTGGCACTCGCCCGTGAACACGCACTGGTAATCCTGGCAGGCGTGGGTCGGCGGGCAGTCGGCATCGGTCAGGCATTCGCCCGTGAACACGCACTGGTAGTTGCGGCAGGAGTGGGCCGGCGGGCAGTCGGCGTCGGTGCGGCACTCGCCGCTGAACACGCACTGGTTGTCGATACAGCTGTGGCCGGCCGGGCAGTCGGCATCGCTCTGGCATTCGCCGACGGGCACGCACTCGTTGTCCACGCAGCGCATGCCCAGCGGGCAATCGGCGTCGTCGATGCACTCGACCACCATCACGCAGCGGCCGTCGATGCAGCTGTGGCCCGGCGGGCAATCGGCGTCGGACTGGCACTCGGGCAGGTAGACGCAGCGGTTGTCGATGCAGCGGTGATCCGGCGGGCAATCGGCGTCGGTCTGACACTCCGGCTCGGCCACGCACTGGCCGTCGACGCACAGCTCGCCGGCCGGACAGTCGGCATCGGTCTCGCACTCGGGCGCGATCACGCACTGGCCGTCGATGCATTGGGTGCCCGGCGGGCAGCTGACCTCGGCGCAGGGATCGTACTGGCAGACGTCGTCGACGCAGACGTAGCCGGGCGGGCAGTCGCCGTCCGAGAAACAGGCCTGCACGCAGTAGCCCATGATGCACCACTGGCCGGGCGGGCAGTCGGCGTCGCTGTTGCACTGCTGGCCCTGGCAGATGCCGCCCACGCAGTACTGGCCGGCCGGGCAGTCGGCGTCGGTCTGGCAGGGGTCGCGCACGCAGGCGCCGCCCTCGCAGTGGAAGCCCGGCTCGCAGCTGACGTCCGCGCAGGGATCCTGGTAGACGCAACGGCCGTCGAGGCAACGGTAGCTCGGGCCCGGGCAGTCGGCGTCGCTCCAGCAATCCGGCGCGTAGACGCACTGGCCGTCGAGGCAGGCGAACTGATCCGGGCAATCGCTGTCGTCGCTGCACTCCGAGCTGGCATGGCAGGCGTAGTTGATGCACATCTGGGCGCTCGGGCAGTGCAGGCTGCTCAAGCACTCGACGCAGCGGTGCTCGGCCAGCAGGCAGTAGGGCGGCTGCTGGCAGTCGCCGTCCTCGTCGCAGCCCGGCGTGCACTCGCCGGTCATCGGGTCGCACCAGGTGCCCGGCGGGCAGCTGTCCGGGGTGCACACCGGCCGCTCGCAGAAGTGATCGCGGCAGACCCAGCCGTCCGGGCAATCGGCATCGCTCTCGCATTCGCCGACGAAGCGGCAGTAGTAGTCGACGCAGCGGTATTGGGCCGGGCAATCGCGATCGTCGCGGCACTGGCCGACGAAGACGCAGGCCCCGTCGCGGCAGACGTGGGCCTCGGGGCAGTCGGCATCGCTCTCGCACTCGCCCACCCAGACGCACTGCTGGTCGCGGCAGGCGAAGCCGTCCGGGCAGTCGGCGTCGGTCTGGCACTGGGGCGCGGCCACGCAGCGGCCGTCGACGCAGCGGGTGCCGGCGGGACAGTCGTGATCCGACCAGCACTCCGGCTGGTAGACGCAGCGGTGATCCCGGCAGGCGTAGTTGGGCGGGCAATCGGCGTCGCTGTCGCACTCGCCCTGGTAGACGCAGCCGCCCTGTATACACAGGTACAGGTCCGGACAGTCGCCATCGACGACGCACTCCGGACAGGTCCCGGGCAGCCCGGCGTAGTCGGTGCAGGGCTCGCCGGCCGGGCAGTCCGCCTTCTCGCAGCACCAGCGCGGCTCGTCGGTTTGCATGCACCAGCCGTTGTTGCAGCCCCAGCCCTGCCGGCAGTCGCAATCCACCCGGCAGTCGGGATCGCGCGGCTGGCATTGGCCCCCGATGCAGATCTCGTCATCGCGGCAGTCGGCATCGGTCTCGCAGTAGGGGTCGTAGACGCAGGCGCCGTCGATGCACTGCCAGCCGTCGGGGCAGTCGCTGTCGGACTCGCAGTCGGGCGCCAGCTGGCAGCCGCCGTCGATGCAGGTATAGCCATCCGGGCAGTCGGCATCGCTGTCGCAGGGCCCGCCGGGCGGCTGGCAGTTGCCGGCGACGCAGATCTCGTCGCCCGGGCAGTCCCGATCCGAGCCGCAACCGGCCGGCTGGCAGCGCATGACGCCATCGGCGGTCTCGAGGCAGGCGTAACCGGGTTGGCAATCGGCGTCGCTGTCGCAGAAGGCCGGGCTGGTGCGACCGCAATGGGCCAGCAGCAGGGCCGCGGCGGGCAGCAGCATCAAGGCGGGCAGGCTGTGCTTGGACATGGTCCACCTCTTCATTCGGCTTCATTCGGCGGGTTCATCGACATCGCATCCATTCCGGCCCGCGCGGGCCGGTCTCATCCCATCGGCAGTTGCAGTCTAGTATGTTAACGCCTCGGTGCAGCGGGCTGCAAGGAAGCGGCGCGACCACATCGGAGCACACGCGGCAAACAGGGGACAACGGGACTGTATTTGTCTTTTTGTTATTGACCGCCGCCGCTCGGCCCCGGTATACAAGCGGGAGCACCGGGCCCGCCCGGCCCGGAGGGAGGAGCGCAACCATCATGGACGCGGTGCTGCTGGCCCGGATCCAGTTCGCGGTGACCGTCGGCTTCCACTTCCTCTTCCCGCCCATCACCATCGGGCTGGCCTGGCTGCTGGTGATCATCGAGGGCTGGGGCTGGCGCAGCGGCGATCCGGTGTGGCAACGCATGGGCCGCTTTTTCGGCAAGCTGTTCGCGCTGACCTTCGCCGTGGGCGTGGCCACCGGCATCGTGATGGAGTTCCAGTTCGGCACCAACTGGGCCGACTACTCGCGTTTCGTCGGCGACATCTTCGGCGCCCCGCTGGCGGCCGAGGGCATATTCGCCTTCTTCCTGGAGTCGGCCTTTCTGGGCCTGTACCTGTTCGGCCGCGGCCGGGTCTCTGCGGGCGTTCACTTCTTCTCCATCCTGATGGTGGCCGTGGGCGCCACCATCTCGGCCTTCTGGATCCTGGTGGCCAACTCCTGGCAGCAGACCCCGGCCGGCTTCGCCCTGGTCGACGGCCGCGCCGAGCTGACCTCCTTCGCCGAGGCCGTGTTCAACCCCTCGATGTGGCCCCGCTTCACCCACACCATGGTCGCCTCGCTGATCACCGGGGCCTTTTTCGTGATGGGGGTTTCGGCCTGGATGCTGCTCAAGGGCAAGGGCGATGCGGTGGCCGGCCGCGGGCTGAAGCTGGGCGCCGCGGCGGCCGCCATCGGCTCGCTGCTGGCGGTCTTTCCCACCGGCCACCTGCACGCTTCACAGGTGGCCCGCACCCAGCCCGAGAAGTTCGCCGCCATCGAGGGGCTCTACCAGAGCCACGACAGCGCACCGCTGGTGTTGTTCGCCCTGCCCTCCACGGCGCCGCCCGAGCTGCACGCCACCATCGAGATCCCGTCGCTGCTGTCCTGGATGGCCTTCGGCGATCCCAATACGCCCATCAAGGGCCTGGATGCCTTCCCCGCCGACCAGGTGCCGCAGGGCAACGAGCTGTGGCTGTCCTTCGTCTCCTTCCACAACATGGTGCTGCTGGGCCTGCTCTTCGTCGGCGTCAGCGGCCTGGCCCTGCTGCTGTGGTGGCGGCGCAAGCTGCTCGGCGCGCGCTGGTTTCTCAAGCTGGTGGTGCTGGTGGCCCCGCTGACCCTGGCGGCCAGCCAGTTCGGCTGGATCGCGGCCGAGGTGGGCCGCCAGCCCTGGATCGTCTACAAGCTGCTGCGCACCAGCGATGCGGTCTCGCCCAGGGTCAGCGCCGGCGAGGTGCTGTTCTCGCTGATCCTGTTCGGATTGGTCTACCTGGCGCTGGGGGCGCTGTGGATCTTCCTGCTCCACCGCGAGGCCTCCCACGGCCCGCCCGCCGCCACCGCCGCGGACGGCGAGCCGAGCGAGGAGGTGGCCTGATGGAACCCAGCGGGCTGCAGATCACCTGGTACTTGCTGTTCGGCGGGCTGCTGGCCGGCTATGCGGTGCTCGACGGCTTCGACCTGGGCGCCGGCGTGCTCAGCCTGTTCACCCGCTCCGAGCGCGACAAACGGCTGTTCATCAACGCCATCGGGCCGGTCTGGGACGGCAACGAGGTCTGGCTGATCACCGCCGGGGCGGCCCTGTTCGCGGCCTTTCCGCCGGTCTACGCCTCGGTCTTCTCCGGCTTCTACCTGGCGCTGATGCTGCTGTTGGTGGGTCTGATCCTGCGCGCGGTGGCGCTGGAGTTCCGCGGCCAGGTGGACTCGCCGCGCTGGCGCCGGCTGTGGGACTGGAGCTTCGGGCTGGGCAGCCTGGTGCCGGCGCTGCTGTTCGGCGTGGCCGTGGGCAACATCCTGCTCGGCCTGCCGCTCGACGCCAACGGCGACTACAGCGGCACCTTCGTCGACCTGCTGCACCCCTACGCCCTGCTGATCGGCCTGCTGGGCCTGGTCATGTTCGTCTGCCACGGGGCGCTGTATCTGGCCATGAAGACCGAGGGCGAGCTGGCCGAGCGGCTGCGGCGCTGGGCCGGGCGGGCCTGGATGGGCTGGGTGGGGCTGTTCGTGCTGGCCACCGTGGCCACCTTGTTCTTCGCCCCGGCGCGCATGGAGGGCCTGTTGGGCAGCGTCTGGTTCTGGCCGGTGCTGGCGCTGCTGTTGGGCGGGCTGGCCGGGCTGCCGCTGACGCTGCGCGCCGGCCGTGGCGGTTGGGCCTTTCTGTTGTCCAGCGCGGCCATCTGCGCCCACCTGGCGCTGGTGGGCCTGAGCCTCTACCCGGCCCTGGTGCCGGCTGCGGTCGACGGCGGCGTGGCGCTGACCATCGCCGGCGCCTCGTCCTCTGCGCGCACCCTGAGCACCATGCTGATCATCGCCGCGCTGGGCATGCCGCTGGTGCTGGCCTATACCGTGTTCATCTACCGCACCTTCCGCGGCAAGGTGGTGCTCGACGAGCATTCCTACTGAGGGCCCAATTTTTGCCACTCGGCGACGATCGATCGTACAATCGCCCCAGCAGGAGGAATGAATCCCATGGGCGACGAGCGACGCCAGTCCGAGCGCAAACCCATGTTCCGGGTGTGCCGCTACAACATCGGCGGCCGGGAGTACGCCGACCTGTCGACCAACATCTCGGAGCGCGGCATCTTCATCAAGAACTTCTCGCCACCGCCGGTGGGCACCGACGTCACCCTGACCGTCACCCTGCCCGACGAGTGGGGCAAGCTGCCGCTGAAGATCCGCGGCCGGGTGGCCTGGGTCGACGAGGACGCCGATCCGCACAAGCGCGGCATGGGCCTCGCCTTCACCTCGGTCGAGGCCGATTCGGTGCCCATCATCGAGTACTTCGTGCGCGAGGTCTACGAGCAGCAGCAACTCAAGCAGGATCAGCTCCGCTCGACGCAGGCCGGCGCCGAAGGCCAGGACTCCATCTACCACTACGACCTGGACCTGGACATCGAGGTGGAGGAGCCGCAGTGAGCCCGGCTCCGCCCGGGGCGAACGGCGCACCGCCGCCCCGCCCGGAGCGGCGCCGCAGCCGGCGTGTCCCCTTCGAGGCCGTGGTGCAGTACGAGGTCGGCGAGCAGGAGTTCATCCACCTGTCGTCCGACATCTCGGCCGACGGCATCTTCATCAAGAACTTCTCGCCGCCGCCGGTGGGCAGCGAGCTGAGCCTGCGGGTGCGGCTGCCCGACGACCTCGGCCGCCACGAACTCGAGCTGCTGGGCCGGGTGGTGCGCATCGAGGGCGGCGCCGGCGAGCCGCCGCAGGGCATGGGCGTGGCCTTCACCGCGGTGCGTGCCCAGCATCCGGAGGCGGTGCGCTTCTTCGTCAACGCGGTCTACGCCATGGATCGGCTGCGCGACGAGGCGCCCGACGACGACGCGCAGCCCGCCGGCGATCCGGCCGCGCTGCTGACCGGGCTCGACCGGGCGCTGCGGCTGCGCCTGCCCGAGCCGGCCGCGCCCGCTCGCCGGCCGCCGGCGCTGTTCGCCGATGCCCGCCAGCGCTGGCTGTGGGGCGGGCTGCTGCTGCTGATCGGCATCCTGCTCGGCGGCGCCGCGGTGTGGGTGTTCGGGGTGGCGGCATGAGCCGCTACCAGCGCAAGGACGGCTACTACCAGCGCGCCAAGTCCGAGGGCTTCCGCTCGCGGGCGGCCTACAAGCTGCAGCAGCTCGACCGCAAGCACCGGCTGCTGGGCCGCGGCGCCCGGGTGCTCGACCTGGGCTGCGCGCCCGGCGGCTGGCTGCAGGTGGCCGCCGGCCGAGTGGGCCGCGGCGGCCGGGTGGTGGGCATCGACCGGCTGGAGTGCGCGCCGCTGGAGCAGCCCAACGCCGAGGTGCTCGTCGGCGACATCACCGCCGCCGACACCCCGGAGCGGCTGCGCCGGGCGCTGGGCGGGCCGGCCGACGTGGTCTTGAGCGACATGGCGCCGGACACCAGCGGGGTGGGCTTCGCCGACCACGTGCGTTCGGTGGAGCTGGTGCGCTCCAGCGCCGCGGTGGCCGCCGCGCTGTTGCGCCCCGGCGGCCGGCTGTGCGCCAAGGTCTTCGACGGGCCCGAGCTGCAGCAGCTGGTCGCCGATCTCAAGCAGCGCTTCGCCAAGGTGCGCCGCGTCCACCCCGACGCCAGCCGCAAGGGCTCGCGCGAGCTGTACCTGGTGGCCACCGATTTCAAGCCCACGCCGGCTTGACACCCGCCGGGGCGATGGCCGATTCTGCCGTCGGGGCCGAGAAAGGATCTGGTGTCATGGCGGAGACGGCTAAGGACGCCCAGCAGAGGGCCGCAGCCTTTCGCGAGGACTTCGGCCGGCTGGTCGACGAGGTGGGCAAGGTCATCGTGGGCTACCGCGACGTGATCGACGCGGTGCTGACCTGTCTGCTGTGCGACGGCCACGCCCTGCTCGAGGGCGTGCCCGGGGTGGGCAAGACGCTGCTGGTCAACACCCTGGCCAAGGCGCTCGACCTGCGCTTCAGCCGGGTGCAGTTCACCCCCGACCTGATGCCGGCCGACGTGACCGGCACCACCGTCATCAGCGAGGACCCGGAGACCAAGGCCCGCTGCATGCAGTTCCAGCACGGGCCCATCTTCGCCAACGTGGTGCTGGCCGACGAGATCAACCGGGCCACGCCCAAGACCCAGTCGGCCCTGCTCGAGGCCATGCAGGAGCAGAGCGTCACCGCCGGCAACACCA
>CAYVQE010000069.1:0-6709 GCA_964454005.1 uncultured Myxococcales bacterium | reverse complement strand
GCTGGAGATGGAGGGCACCTACCCGCTGCCCGAGGCCCAGCTCGACCGCTTCCTGTTCAAGGTGCTGTTCGCCTTCCCCAGCGCGGCCGAGATCGCCGAGATCCTGGAGCGCACCACCGGCGTGGAGGTGCCCGCGGCCGAGCGCATCATGGACGCCGACGAGGTGCTGGCCATGCGCCGCACGGTGCGCGAGGTGCCGGTGGCCGACCACGTGCGCGACCACGCCATCCGGCTGGTGCTCAACACCCACCCCGAGCTGGACCGGGCGCCCGAGATCACCCGCAACTACGTGCGCTACGGCTCCAGCCCGCGCGGCGCCCAGGCGCTGATCCTGGGCGGCAAGCTGCGCGCCCTGCTCGACCAGCGCTTCGCCCTGTCGCGCGAGGACGTCGACCAGGTGGCCCACCTGGCCCTGCGCCACCGCATGGTGCTCAACTTCGAAGGCGAGGCCAGCGGCCTGACCAGCGACGACGTGATCGACGAGCTGCTCAAGCTGACCAAGTAGCGCGCGCCGGGCTGCCGAGGGGAAAATCGGTGGCTCGGGCTCGGGGTCCGGGAGGAGGTCGGACCCCGAGCCGAGCCTACGACAGCTGCGATTCGCCCGGCCGGCGGCGCCCGGCAGCGGCGATGAAGACCGGGGGCCGACCGGCGAAGGTCGTCGCCGTCTGCTCCCTGGTAATAGCAAGCGGTGTGCCAACCGAGCGCAGCGCCCCGATGGATCCCAAGCGACTGTTTTTGTGGCCCATTGAATCCAGCCCAGCCGGAGCCGGCCGGGTCCGCAGCGACCGGGGTGCGATCTTTTGTCACCGCGGGCGCGCCGGCGGTAATGCAGCTGACAAATCGTCAGCCGGGGCGGCCGGCGGCGGCCGGGCGCGGGATGGACAGCCGGGCCGGGCTGCGATAGACATCGGGGGTGCCCGGGAAGGGCGAGCGAGGCTGCCATGGTGGACGAGAGCCATCGAGACCGGCGCCGCTACCAGCGGCTGGAACGCCGGGACGAGATACAGGTCAAGGAGTACACCTACCCCGAGCGCGGCCGCTACGGCCCGGCGCGCATCCTGGACATCTCCGGCGGCGGGCTGCAGATCGAGACCGGGCGCCACTTCCCGGCCGGCGCCCAGCTCAAGATCGAGATGAACTTCGTCGGCTGGCAGCGCTACACGCCGGGCTTTCTGAAGTACTTCGGCGAGGCTGCCCGGCGGCCGCTGGTGGTGCTGGCCGAGGTGGTGCGCTGCAGCTCGGTGGTGCCGGGGCGCAAGTACGAGGTGGCGGTGACCTTCTCCGGCATCGACGAGAACCACCGCCGGGCGCTCGTCAAGTTCGTGCGCGAGCAGATCACCCAGCGGACCGACCCGCCGTGACCGATTTCCACGAGACGGTGTTCATCGGCGGCGGCATCAGCTGCCTGGCCGCGGCCCGGCGCTGGCGCGGCGACTGGCTGCTGCTCGAACGCGAGCAGCGCCCGGGCGGCATGTGCCGCTCCGACGCGATCGAGGGCTTCACCTTCGACCGCACCGGCCACCTGCTGCACCTGTCGCAGACCCGCACCCGCCGCTGGCTGGGCCAGCTGCTGGCCGGCGAACTGCTCGATCACCTGCGCGACAGCTGGGTCCACTCGCACGGCGTCGACACCCGCTATCCCTTCCAGGCCCACTTCTACGGCCTGCCGCCGGAGGTGGCCGCCGAGTGCCTCGAGGGCGTGTTCGCCGCCCACTACCGGCCGCCGCGGCGCCGGCCGCGGCCCCGCGGCGCGCCGCAGGCCTTCAGCGAGTGGGCGCTGGAGCGCTTCGGCCCGGGCGTGGCCCGCCACTTCCTGTTCCCCTACAACCAGAAGCTGTGGACGGTGGCGCCGCAGGTGCTGACCGCCGACTGGATCGGCCGTTTCGTGCCCAAGCCCGATCTGCACCAGGTGGTGCTCGGCGCGCTGTGCGACCGCGGCGGCGAGGAGGGCTACAACGCCCGCTTCCGCTACCCGCGCCGCGGCGGCATCGAGCGGCTGGTCCAGGCGCTGGCCCGCGGCCTGCCCGCCCGCCGGCTGCGCTGCGGCGCCGAGGTGCGGCGCATCGACCTGCGCCGCCGCGAGCTGCGCCTGGGCGACGGCGAGCGGCTGCGCTTCGGCCGCCTGGTCAGCTGCGCGCCGCTGCCGGCGCTGGCGGCCATGTGCCGGCCGCTGCCCGATCGGCTGCGCCGGGCCATCCGGCGGCTGCGCGCCGCCGCGGTCTACAACCTGAACCTGGGCATCCGCGGCGACGACGACCCGCGCCACTGGGTCTACGTTCCGGAACGCCGCTTTGCCCTGTACCGCTTCGGCTACTGCAGCAACTTCGCCCCGCAGATGGCCCCGCCGGGCTGCGCCGGCATCTACACCGAAGTGGCCTTCCGGCAGGGCAGCCGGCCCGACCTGGCCGCGCTGCGGCGCCGGGTGCTGGCCGACCTGCAGCGGATCGGGGTCATCCGTTCCGAGCGCGACGTGCTGGTCGAGCACCCGCTGCTGCTCGAGCCGGCCTACGCCATCTACGACCGCCAGCGGCCGGCGGCGGTCTCCGGGCTGCTCGGCCACCTCGGCCGCCAGGCGGTCCACTCCATAGGCCGCTGGGGCCGCTGGAGCTACGGCTCGATGGAGGACGCCATCCTGCAAGGCCTCGATTTGGCGGACGAATACGGCCAACCCGGCCCCCGGGGCGGCAGTTCGGATATTCCTTGACCGCGCTTGCGTTTCATGGTCTATTTCCGAGCCGTCGGCGAAGGACATCATTAATGCCCCCAGCCAAAGGACGGTGGCCGTGATCAACCGCAGCGTCGCACGCCGTTATGCCAGGGCATTGCTCGACTTGGTGGAGGCGGAGGCGACCGGCGTGGCCGAGAAGCTGACCGACTTCGCTCAGCTGGTCGAGTCCGACCGCACCCTGGCCCAGGTTCTGGAAAATCCCGCCTTTTCACTGGACGAACGCAAACGGGTGCTGCGCCGCATCCTGGAGCAGCTCGGCTGGGGCGCCCCGCTGGATCGCTTCTACGAGCTGCTGGTCGAACGCCGCCGGGTGGCCTACCTGGGCGCCATCGCCGAGGAGTTCTGGGCCATGGTCGACGAGCGCGAGGGCCGGGTGCGGGTCAAGGTCGACTCGGCCGTGGAGCTCGGCGGCGAAGCGGTCGAGCGGCTGCGCAAGATCCTGGCCGACAACCTGGACAAACAGGTCATCGTCGAGCCGGCGGTCGTCCCGGAGGCGCTGGCCGGAGTGGCGGTGCGCATCGGCAGCCTGCTGGTCGACGGAACGATGCGCTCGCAGATCAACCGCATGCGAGAGTCGCTGGCCAAGACTCGAGCCTGAACCAAACTGACACGTCGAGGGTGCCATGCAGATCAAGGCGGAAGAAATCAGCCGCATCATCAAGGAAGAAATCGCTGACTACGAGAGCCGGGTGGAGGTGGCCGAGACCGGCACGGTGATCAGCGTCGGCGACGGCATCGCCCGCGTCCACGGCCTGGACAAGGTCATGGCCGGCGAGCTGGTGGAGCTGCCGCACGGGCTGAAGGGCCTTGTGTTGAACCTCGAGGAGGACAACGTCGGCATCGCCATCATGGGCGAGGTGGACAAGGTCAGCGAGGGCGATCAGGTCAAGCGCACCGGCGACATCGCCTCGGTGCCGGTGGGCAAGGGCATCGCCGGCCGGGTGGTCAACGCTCTGGGTGAGCCGATCGACGGCAAGGGCGAGATCGAATCCAACGAGACCCGCGACATCGAGGTCAAGGCGCCGGGCATCATCGCCCGCCAGCCCGTCAAGGAGCCGCTGCAGACCGGCATCCTGGCCATCGACTCGATGATCCCGATCGGCCGCGGCCAGCGCGAGCTGATCATCGGCGACCGCCAGACCGGCAAGACCGCCATCGCGGTCGATGCCATCATCAACCAGAAAAACACCGACGTCTACTGCATCTACGTGGCCATCGGGCAGAAGTCCTCGACCGTGGCCCAGGTGGTCGACCGGCTGCGGCGCGAAGGCGCCATGGACTACACCACCGTGGTCGCCGCCGGCGCCTCCGAGCCGGCACCGCTGCAGTTTTTGGCGGCCTACGCCGGCTGCACCATGGGCGAGTGGTTCCGCGACAACGGCATGCACGCGGTCATCTTCTACGACGACCTGTCCAAACAGGCCGTGGCCTACCGCCAGCTCAGCTTGCTGCTGCGGCGGCCGCCGGGCCGCGAGGCCTTCCCGGGCGACGTGTTCTACCTGCACTCGCGCCTGCTCGAGCGGGCCGCCAAGCTGTCGGACGCGAAGGGCGGCGGCTCGTTGACCGCGCTGCCCATCATCGAGACCCAGGCCGGCGACGTGTCGGCCTACATCCCGACCAACGTCATCTCCATCACCGACGGCCAGATCTACCTGGAGACCGACCTGTTCTACGCCGGCCAGCGGCCGGCCGTGTCCACCGGTCTGTCGGTCTCGCGCGTCGGCGGCAACGCCCAGATCAAGGCCATGAAGCAGGTGGCCGGCATGATGCGCTTGGAGCTGGCCCAGTTCCGCGAGCTGCGCGCCTTCGCCCAGTTCGGCTCCGACCTCGACAAGGCCACCCAGGAGCAGCTGGCCCGCGGCGAACGGCTCTACGAGCTGCTCAAGCAGGAGCAGTACTCGCCCTACTCGGTCGAGGAACAGATCTTGCTGCTGTACGCCGGCACCGCCACCGACGCCGAGGGCCAGAACTGGATCCGGCCCTACCCGGTCAGCGACGTGGGCCGCTACACCGAAGAGCTGCTGTCGTTCGCCCGCGACAAGCACGCCGCCACGCTCAAGGCCATCGTCGAGCAGGGCAAGCTGACCGACGAGTTGCAGGAGAAGCTGGACAAGGTGCTCGAGGAGTTCAAGGGCATCTTCGTGCCGACCAGCGAGCAGTGAGCCGATGGGCCACCCTGCGCGTTCACCCAACGCGACCTGTCGGGTCGTCTAGAAGGAAGGCCGTCGCATGCCGTCGCTCAGACACATCCGCAAACGCATCGCCTCGGTCAAGAACACCCAGCAGATCACCAAGGCGATGAAGATGGTGGCCGCGGCCCGGTTTCGCAAGGCCCAGGATGCGGTGCTGGCCGCGCGGCCCTTCGCCCACCAGATGCGGGCGGTGCTGGCCCGGGTGGCCCACCGCAAGGACGTGCGCGATCATCCGCTGCTGGCCCGGCGCGACCCGGCCGAGACCGAGGATCTATACGTGCTCACCTCGGATCGCGGCCTGTGCGGCTCGTTCAACTCCAACGTGCTGCGCGCCCTGGAGCACCACCTGCTCGACCACCACGATCGGCGCGACTCCATCCGGGTACACACCATCGGCTTGAAGGGCTACCAGTACTGCAAGCGCAACGGAGTGCAGATCTACGAAAACATCGAGGACATGCTGCGCAAGCCCGACTTCCGCAAGGCGGTCGAGCTGACCGAGGACCTGGCCGCCCGCTTCGAGCGCGGCGAGGTCGACCGGGTGACGCTGCTGCTGGCCGAGTTCAAGTCGGCGGTGCAGCAACGGGTGGTCTTCCGGCCCTTGCTGCCGCTGGAGCCGCCCGAGCTGGACGAGGACACTCTGTCGCGGGTGGACTACCTGTACGAGCCGTCCAAGCCCGAGCTGCTCGACCAGCTGATCCACCGCTACCTGGCCAACCAGCTGTTCGTGGTGATCCTCGAGTCGGTGGCCTCGGAGCACGGCGCGCGCATGACCGCCATGGAAAACGCGACCGAGAACGCCAAGGACATGATCGACCACTTGACGCTGGACTACAACAAGGCCCGCCAATCCGCCATCACCTCCGAGCTGATGGACATCGTCGGCGGCGCCGAAGCGCTCAGGCAATCTGGCTGATCGCAGAGCAGACGAGGAGCGACCCATGGCCGACAACGGCAAGCAAGCCCAAGGCAAGATCAAGCAGGTCATCGGCCCCGTGGTGGACGTGGAGTTTCCCCCGGGCCAGGTGCCCGACATCTACACCGCGCTGGCGGTGTCCAATCCGTCCATCGACGACACCGAGGGCAACCTGATCCTCGAAGTGGCCCAGCACCTGGGCGAGAACCTGGCCCGCTGCATCGCCATGGACTCCACCGAGGGCCTGGTGCGCGGCATGCCGGCCGACAACACCGGCCACCCGATCCAGATCCCGGTCGGCCAGGAGATCCTGGGCCGCATCCTGGACGTGGTCGGCCGCCCGGTCGACGAGGCCGGCCCGGTCGAGGCCAGCAAGCTCTACCCCATCCACCGCGAGGCGCCGGCTTTTCTGGATCAGAGCGTCAACATCGAGATGTTCGAGACCGGCGTGAAGGTCATCGACCTGCTCGAGCCCTACATGAAGGGCGGCAAGATCGGCCTGTTCGGCGGCGCCGGGGTGGGCAAGACGGTCATCATCATGGAGATGATCCACAACGTGGCGTTGAAGCACGGCGGCTTCTCGGTCTTCGGCGGCGTGGGCGAGCGCACCCGCGAGGGCAACGACCTGTACCTGGAGATGAAGGAGTCCGGGGTGTTGGCCAAGACCGCCCTGGTCTACGGCCAGATGAACGAGCCGCCCGGCGCCCGCGCCCGGGTGGGCCTGTCGGCGCTGACCGCGGCCGAGTACTTCCGCGACGAGGAAGGCAAGGACGTGCTGCTGTTCATCGACAACATCTTCCGCTTCACCCAGGCCGGCTCCGAGGTCAGCGCGCTGCTGGGACGCATGCCCTCGGCGGTGGGCTATCAGCCGAC
>CAYVQE010000068.1:0-31673 GCA_964454005.1 uncultured Myxococcales bacterium | reverse complement strand
CGGCGTACTGGTAGGTATCGCCGAGGTCGGTGTTGGCGATCAGGATCGAGCCGCAGCCGCAACCGCAGCCGCAGCCGCCACCCCCCGACTCGTCCGGTGTGCCGCACAGCCCACCGGTGCACTCACCGGGCGCCTCGTCCTGGGCGAACGCCGGCACCGCCACGAACATCGCCATCGCCACCAGCATCAGAATCGAGCACTTGCGCATGACACGCCTCCTTTCCTCGCTTGCCCGGATGTAGCTGCAGGCTCCGTGCCACTGGCTCAGCATGAAACCGATCCTGCTGAAAACAATGAAAAACAGCGTCCGCTGGGCCGGAGAAGCAGCCGCCCGGTGAAACCCGATGGTTTCAGCCGGGGGCCACTCCGGCGGCCGAGGGGCCGCAAAGTTTTTTTACTACAGGACAAACAGGGACTTAAGCTGAAGCATCTCGGTTGCCGGTTCGGGCGCAGGCCTGTCTACTCGAGCTCCGAGGCCTGGATCTCGTGCTTGCGCAGCAGGCGGTGCAGGCTCTGGCGGTGGATGCGGGCGGTGCGGGCGGCGGCCGAGACGTTGTAGCGGTGGCGCCGCAGCAGGTCGACCAGGTATTCCTTCTCGGCGATCTCCTTGGCCTCCGCAAAGGCCAGGTTGCCGCGGCCGACCGAGCCCGAGGTCAGCGGGTTGGGCCCCACCCCGGTGACCGAGGTCGACAGCAGCGAGCCGCGATCGATGACCGGGTCGTCGACCAGGTGGCAGACCCGCTCGACCACGTTGCCCAGCTCGCGCACGTTGCCCGGCCAGTCGTGGCGCTCGAGCAGGCGCATGGCGTCGTCGCCGATCTGCCGGTCGGCCTCGGGCGCCAGCAGCTCGAGGAAGGCGCGGGCCAAAAAGGAGATGTCCTCCTTGCGCTCGCGCAGCGGCGGGATCTTGAGCTCGAACACGCTCAGGCGGAAGAACAGATCCTCGCGGAAGCGCCCGGCCTCGACCTCGGCGCGCAGGTTGCGGTTGGTGGCGGCCAGGATGCGCACGTCGACGCGCACGTTGCGGGTGGTGCCGACCGGCTTGATTTCGCGCTTCTCCAGCACCCGCAGCAGCTTGGGCTGCAGCGCGGCCGGCAGCTCGCCGATCTCGTCGAAGAACAGGGTGCCGCCGTCGGCCTCGACGAAGGCGCCCGAGCGGTCGGCCACGGCGCCGGTGAAGGCACCCTTGATGTGGCCGAACAGCTCGCTCTCCATCAGGTGGGCCGGGATGGTCGAGCAGTCGACGACCACGAAGGGCGCCTCGGCGCGCGGGCTGTGGGCGTGGATCTCTTCGGCCAGCAGCCCCTTGCCGGTGCCGGTCTCGCCGGTCAGCAGCAGGGTGGTGTCACGGCCGGCCACCCGCTCGGCCAAGTGGAACATGGCCCGCATGCGGGTGGAGCGGCCCAGCATGCGGCCGAAGGCGTTGTGCGGGCTCAGCGGGATCTCGACCCGCTCGCGCAGCGGCTGGAAGACCAGCACCACCTCGCCGGCGCCGATGCGGGCGCCGGGGTGCAGGTAGGCCTCGCGGATTCGGCAGCCCTCCACGTCGGTGCCGTTGGTGCTGCCCTGATCGCGGATCAGGGCGCCCTGCTCGGTGACCTCGATCTCGAAGTGGCGCCGCGAAACGGTGTGATCCTCGATGATCAGATCGTTGCCCCGGCTCGAGCCCACCAGCACCCGATCGCGGTCGACCACGAACTCCTGGCCCTCGCGCGGGCCCTCGACCACCACCAGCTTGTACTTGTGGAACGACACCGAGGCCGGGCCGTCGGCGCGCGACTTGACCAGGGTCTTTCTCTTGGAGAACTTGGCCACCCGCTGTCACCTCCGTGCGGCCGCGATTGACCATCCGCCGCTGCGCCGGGTATCATAGACCGTGTTCGCGGATCCGACAACCCGACGGAGGTGGACCATGCGTGAGGCTGCATGGCCGATGCGATTGACCTTGGCCGCCGGGCTGGCGCTCGGCCTGCTGGCGCTCGGCTGCTCGGGCGGCGGCGGTAACGAGGACGGCGGCAGCGACCAGGACGCCGGCCAGGACGGGCAGACCGGCGACGAGGACGCCACGCAGCGGGTGCTGGTGTTCGGCAACCTGCAAACGGTCGACGCCGAGCAGGCCGGGCTGCAGCTCGACCTGGCGGCCGGGCCCGACGGCGAATTCGCCATCGCCTACTACAAGCTGGGCGAGCAGACCGAGCCCTGCAACAGCGAGGCCGACTGCACCGCGGAGCCGCCGCAGAGCGCCGAGTGGAGCTGCATCACCGGCGAGTGCGTGGCCGTGTGCACCGAGCCCATCCTGGGCGATGACGAGGTGCCGGTGCGCTTCGACCACGTGCGCTACGCCTGGTCGGCGGGCGACAGTTGGCAGCACGAGGACATCACCACCATCTCCTCGGTGCTGCTGTCCGGCATCGACATCGAATTCGACGGCGCCACCCCGCTGGTCACCTTCCTCGGCGGCGCCGGTGGCAGCCAGGTCTGCGGCGGCACCGACGTGATGGTGGCGCGGCGCACCGGGCCCGGCAACTGGAGCAGCGAGGCGGCGGTGGCGACATCGAACGAGGCCGCCGCCGGCGACGACTGCCCCAAGATGCAGGCCATCTGCGACTTCGGCGACGTGGTCGGGCTGTGGCCGTCGATGGCGGTGGCGCCGGACGGCACCATCGGCATCGCCTACCGCGACATCCACAACGGCTACACCAAGGAGGCCCAGGATTCCTCCGATCTGGAATGGACCTGGTCGGCGCCGGGCGGCGGCGGCTGGGGCCACCAGTGGGTCGACCTGGCCCGCGGTTCGGGGCTGTTCAACAGCCTGGCCTTCGACGCCGCGGGCGAGCCGGCGGTGGCCTTCTACAACGGCAAGGACGGAGTGATCAGCTTCGATCACCGGGTCGACGGCGCCTTCACCGGCACGCTGGAGTGCGCCTCGGCGGCCGACTGCCCCCAGGGGCTGGAGTGCATCCAGTCGACCGGCTGGTGCTGGAACGTGATCGCCCGGCCCGAGCGGGCCCTGAAAAACGAGCCGCTGAGCCTGGCCATCGCCCCGGACGGACGCTTCCTGCTGGCCTACTTCGACCCCGACTCGAAGAACTTGATGATCGCGCACTCGGCCGACGGGCTGAGCTGGGAGACCGGCATCATCGACTCGGACGGCTCGACCGGCCTGTACCCCTCCATGGTCATCGAGCCCGTCTCGGGCATGCCCATGGTGGCCTACTACCGTTGCAGCGAGTACGACCCGGACGAATTGGACTGCAACCACAACGAGGACGGCCCCCGGCTGGCCCTGTTCGAGGGCGCCTGGCCGGACGAGCTCGGCCAGCAGAACAAGTGGAGCAAGAACCAGGATCTGATCGACGCCGCCGATCCGGACGCCACCGACGGGCGCAACATCCGGCTGGCGGTCACCGGGGACGGCCAGGTGGGCATCGCCTACGCCTACAGCTGGATCGATCCGATCGACGGCACCAGCCACCAATCGCTGGTGTTCCGCCGCGGCACCTGGCAGGAGCAATAGATCCCCACCCCAACGGCTACGGGAGAAGCCCATGCGACGGCTCGCAACCACCTTGCATACGACGACCTTCGCTCTGACTGTCCTGATCGCTGCCGGCTGCGGCGGCGACGGGGGGCTGAGCGGCAGCCAGTGCAAGCTGATCGACTGCTCCTACGACGAACTGGACTGCCACCTCTACGAGGAGCATCAAGCCTACAAGCTGTTCTACAACCGCATCCTGCAAGAGGGGGGCATCGAGTACGCCGCCATCCTCAACATCGACATCACCGATCTCGAGAAGCTCGATGGGCTCGTGATCGAAGAGGAGCCGGAGTTCACCGAGCGGGTGGACATCTATCGGCCCAGCGGTGAGCAGTGGCCCGATATCAAGTCCGGCAAGCTGACCCTGAAAAATGGTGGTCGCGAGTACGGTGCCAACCTGGCCGGCAAGGTCAACTTCCGGTTCACCAACGGCTATCTCTTGACGGCCAAGTTCGACTGCACCCTCGAAGATCCGCTGGCGGAGGAGTGAGCCGGCGGCGGGGAACTACTGGCAGACCGGATCCTTGGTCTCGTAGCCGACGAAGTCGCCGGCGGTGCAGCTCGGGCACGGCGGGCAGTCGCCGTCGTAGGCCACGCCGCACTCGGCTGCCACCGCCTCGCCGCACATCAGCAGCGGCAGCACCGGCATCTCCTTGTCATTGGAATGGATGTCGATCCAGGCCCGGTAGGCGCCCAACTCGGCCGGCCGGAAGCGCACCCGCAGCATGGCCGAGTCGTCCGGGGCCAACACGATCGGATCGGCATCGGACTCCCACTGCAGGTCGCAGAACACGGCCGCGTCGGCGTCACCGCGGACCACGGTCTGTCCGGGGTAGATCTCCAGGTCGCGATCGCCCACGTTGGTGAAGGAAAAGTCGGTGGCGTGCGGCGGCCGGCAGATGCCGCCGGTGCACAGCAGCCCGGTGTCGCAGTCGCCGTCGGCCTGGCATTCTGCCCGGCACCAGCCATGGTCGCAGACCCCGGTGGGACACTGGCCGTCGCGGCCGCACTGGCGGCAGTAGCCGTAGCTGCGGCAGGTCTTGGCCCGGCAGGTACCACCGTCGCAGGTCCAACCCGCATCGCATTGCGAGGTGTCGGCGCAGTCGCCGCCGCCGGGCCGGCCGTTGTCCAGACAGCTCTGCGCCCCGTCGCCACCGCAGTCCCCGTCGTTCTCGCAGGCCGGATAGCAGTAGCCCTGGTGGCAGAACTCCTCGGCGGCGCAGTCGGCATCGTCCTCACAGGCCACAGCGGCGGCCGGCTCGGCCTGCCAGCAGAATTCGTCGATCTGGGTGCAGACCGAATCGTTGGCGCAGCGGGTCTCCTCGCGCACCCCGGACAGCGGGTAGTTGCACAGCTGGCGGACGTTCTGGCCCACCTCGATCACGGGATCACCACCGCCGCCGCAGGCCAGCGGGAACAGACCCGCGACCAGCACGGTCACCAGCGTCGCAGTCAACAGCTTGGGCATAGGCTCGGCCTCCTTGTGAACGCGTACGGACTCCTTTGCGGTGCAGCCATTCCAGCACGGCCCCGCCGAGCCTGTCAACAACAGGAGAGCCGGTGCCAGCCGATCAGCCCTTCTTGGGGCGGCCCAGGCCGTGCTTCTCCAGCAGGGAGTAGAGGTACTTGCGATCGATCTCGGCCTCGCGGGCCGCGCCGGCCACCCCGCCGCTGGAGCGCGCCAGCAGCCGCTGCAGGTACTCGCGCTCGAATGCCTCGAGCAGGCGCTCCTTGGCCTGCTTGAACGGCAGCCCGTAGTCGGGCACCAGCCCGGCGCCGCCCGCCTCGCCGGCCGGCGCCAGGGCCGCGCCGGCGGTCAGCCCGTCGGCGCTCAGGGCCCGCGAGCGATCGACCGCGTTGCGCAGCTCGCGCACGTTGCCCGGCCAGGAGTGGTTGAGCCAGCGGGCCCGGGCGCCCTCGTCGAGCGCGTCGAAGCGCATGCCGGCGTCGGCGGCGAAGTGATCGAACAGCGGCGGGATGTCCTCGGGCCGCTCGCGCAGCCCGGGCAGATGCACCGTGACCACCGACAGGCGGTAGTAGAGATCCTCGCGGAAGCGCCCGGCGGCCACCTCGTGCCACAGGTCGCTCTTGCTGGCCCCGATCACCCGCGCGTCGAAGGGCAGCGGCTGGTCGGCGCCCAGGCGCACGAAGACCCGCTCCTCGATGGCCCGCAGCAGCTTGGGCTGCAGATCGAGCGGCAGGTCGTCGAGCTCGTCGAGAAACAGGGTGCCGCCGTGGGAACGCTCCAACGCCCCCTGGCGCTGGCCGGTGGCGCCGGTGTAGGCCCCCTTGACATGGCCGAACAGCTCGCTCTCGATCAGATTGCGGACCACCGCGCCGCAGTCGACCACCACGAAGGGGCCTTCGGCGCGCGGGCTGTGCTGGTGGACGGCCCGGGCGGCCGCGCCCTTGCCGGTGCCGGTGGCCCCCAACAGCAGCATGGTGGCGTCGGACGGGGCCACCTTCTCCAGCAGGGCGAATATCTCGCGCATGCGCACCGAGGTGCCGATCATATCGCCGAAGTGCTCGCGCTCCGAGGGCTGGATGTGGACGGCGTCATACTCGGTCTGGAAGCGGAAGACCACCTCGCCGGCCTTGATGGTCGCGCCCGGGCGCAGGTAGGCCTCGCGCACCCGGGCGCCGTCGAGTTCGGTGCCGTTGGTCGAGCCGAGGTCGCGGATCAGGTAGCGGCCGCGCTCGGCGAGCACCTCGAAGTGCTGCCGGCTGACGGTCAGGTCGGCCACCGGCCAGTCGGCCTCGGGGCTCTTGCCGATGACGGTCCGGTCCTCGCTCAACGGATGCACCTGTCCCGGCTCCGGCCCCTGGACCTGCACCAGCACGCAGCGCTGCAGGCTGAGGCCCGGGCCCGATTCGACCTCGATGGCCCGGGTCGCCGAGCCGGTCTTGACGTCCTCGTTCGCCATGGCCCGACCAGTATAGCCAGCCGCCGGCCGGCGGGCAAAAAACGCCGTACCCAAGGGCACGGCAAAAAGCGCCGCCGCCCTTTCCGGCAAAGCGTTCACTCCTGTCAGGGTCTCGGGTAGACTGGGCCGGCGTCCGGAGAGGAGGAAGCCCTGGCCCGCCCCAAGACCCGTTACCGCTGCAGCGCCTGCGGCCGCATCGAGCCCAAGTGGCTCGGCCTGTGTCCCGGCTGCGGCGAGTGGAACACGCTCGAGGAGCGAGCCCCCGCGGCCGCCGCGCCCCCCCGCACCGCCGGTCCGGCCGCGCCGCGGCCGGTGCCCGCCGGTCAGGTGGTGCTGGCCGAACAGTCCCGGCGCTCCAGCCGGCTGGCCGAGATCGACCGGGTGCTGGGCGGCGGGCTGGTGCCCGGCAGCGCGGTGCTGATCGGCGGCGAGCCGGGCATCGGCAAGTCCACCCTGCTGCTGCAGGTGGCCGCCGGGCTGGCCGACAGCGAGCGTCCGGTGCTGTACGTCTCCGGCGAGGAGTCGCACCAGCAGCTGCGCGGCCGCGCCGAGCGGCTGGCGCTCGGGCTCGACGGCTTGGAGCTGCTGGCCGGCACCGATTGCGACGCCGCCGCCGCGGTGGTGGCCGAGCGCGACTGGGCGCTGGTGGTCATCGACTCGATCCAGACCATGCGCTGCGGCGACCTGCCCTCGGCCCCGGGCAGCGTCAGCCAGGTGCGCGAGTCCGCCTCGCGGCTGGTCGAGCTGTGCAAGCAGCGCGCCATTCCCCTGTTTCTGATCGGCCACCTGACCAAGGAAGGCACCCTGGCCGGGCCGCGCACCCTGGAGCACCTGGTCGACACGGTGCTGTACTTCGAGGCCGATCCGGGCCGGGCTTTGCGGGTGGTGCGCGCCCACAAGAACCGCCACGGGCCGGTCAGCGAGATCGGCGTGTTCGAGATGACCGGTCGCGGCCTGGTCGAGGTGGACAACCCCTCGGCCGCCTTTTTGGCCGACCGGCCGCGGCACAGCCCGGGCTCGGTGGTCTTCTGCACCCTGCGCGGCAGCCGCCCGCTGCTGGTCGAGGTCCAGGCCCTGGTCAGCCCGACCCCGGTGGCCCAACCGCGGCGCACCGCCTGGGGCTGCGACCCCAACCGGGTGGCCCTGCTGGCCGCCGTGCTCGAGCGCCGGGCCGGCGCCCAGCTGGCCGGCTGCGATCTGTTTCTCAACGTGGCCGGCGGCCTCAGCCTGGACGAGCCGGCCGCCGACCTGGCCGTGTGCACCGCCGTGCTCAGCTCGCTGCACGACCGGCCGGTGCCCAACGACCTGGCCGTGTTCGGCGAGGTCGGGCTGGCCGGCGAGGTGCGCGCCGTGCCGGCCGGCCCGGCGCGGGCCGCCGAGGCCGATCGGTTGGGCTTCGGCCGCCTGGTGCTGCCGGCCGGCAACGCCGATCAAATCGCGCACGCTGCGCAGACGCGCCCGGTGGCCCTGCGCAGCGTGGAGGAGCTGACCGAATGGACCCTGGAGGCCCGCTGAAATCCGCGGGGCTGCCGCGCTGCTGCGGCGCACTGCTGCTGCTGCTCGGCTGTAGCGGCGCGCCCCAGAAGCCCGCCGAGGTGGCCGCGCCCGCAGCCGAATCCGCCCGGCCCGGTCCGCGGCGGCTGACCATCGCCGACCAGCCCGAGCGGGCCGCCGAGCTGAAGCGCCGGCTGCGCGCCATGACCGGTCCCAGCAGCTTTCGGGCGGTGTTGCGGCCGCTGTCGACCGACCTGCCCAGCGACGCCGATCTGCAACGCGCCGTCCGCTCCCAGCTGCGGTCCGAAGCCGAGCCCGGCTGACCGCCAAGCTGCCGCGGCAACGGCGTTTTCACTACCGGGGGGCTTGACCCCCCGCCGGGCTTGAACTATCCTGCGGCCCTGCGCGACAGGCCTGGAGGATGCGCCATGAGCGACAGCAAACCAGCCGACGATCGCCGCCGCTACCCGCGGGTATCACTGTCTTTGCTCATCCAGTACCGGTTCGACACGCTGGACGATTTTCTGGCCGAGTACTCGACCAACATCAGCATGGGCGGCATGTTCATCCGCACCGAGCAGCCGCGCGAGGTCGGCAGCCTGATCTACCTGCAGTTCTACCTGCGCGACGGCGCCAAGCTGATCGAGGGGCTCGGCCGGGTGGTGCGGGTGGCCGAGCCCGACCCGGAGGATCCGGACGCCGAGCACGGCATGGGCGTCGAGTTCGTCAACTTCGACGACGAATCGATGCGGCTCGTCGAGCATATCGTCGAGGGCAAGCCGACCGACGCCGATTGACCCCAAGGCCCGGTGCCGGGCCGAATCCACAGCCGAGACGAGGTGACCATGGAGCGCACGCCCGAGTTGATGGACTTTTCCCAGTACCCGAAGACCTTCGAACTGGCCAAGGGCGAGAAGGTCGAGATCCGGCCGATGCGCCCCGACGATCGCGACCGGCTGTTCTCGTTCTTCCGCGATCTACCCCGGCGCGATCGGCGGTTCTTCAAGCACGACGTGAGCCAGCGCGAAGTGGTCACGAACTGGTGCACCAATCTCGACTACGACCGGGTGCTGCCGCTGCTGGCGCTGGTTCGCCAGGCGGGCCACGAGCGGATGGTGGCCGACGGTACGTTGCACACCGAGCGCCACGGCTGGTCGACCCACGTGGCCGAGATCCGGATGGTCATCGCCAAGAAGTACCGCAAGAAGGGGCTAGGCAAGATCCTGCTGCGCGAACTCTACGACCGGGCCATCGAGCGCGGAGTGCAGAAAATCCAGTCGCTGGTGCGTGCCGATGATCGAACCGCCATCGACCTGCTGCAGCGGCTGGGCTTCAAGGAAGAGGCGGTCTTCAAGAGGCACGCCCTGGATCACACCGGCCGCAAGCACGACGTGGTGGTGATGTACAACGATCTCAGCGAGCTGTGGCGTTCGATGGAGGATCTGAACTTCGAGTCGGACTTCACCGTTGTTCCCTGAGGCGCCGTCGGGGGGACGCAGATCAGAACACGCCCACGTTGAAGTGCAGGTTCCAGGGGCTTTCACCCCGCGACTCATCCGGCATCAGATTGAAACCGGCGTCGATGGCCAGCGGCCCGATGGGCGTGGCCAGGCGCAACCCGAGACCGGCCACCGGGCGCAGATCGAAGGGATCGAAGTTGCCGGTCTCGACCCACAGATTGCCCACATCGACGAACAGGGCCCCCGAGAGCAGATCGGGCAGCAGCGGAAACCGGTACTCGGCCTTGAGCGTCAGGTAGCTGTTGCCCCCCTGGGACACGCAGGTGCGCTTGCCGATGCAGCTGCCGTCAGCCGCCTCTTCGGCGCAGAAGCAGGCCTCGGCCTGGTCGGCCGGGATCAGGTTCTCCTCGCCGAAACCGCGCACCGAGTTGCGCCCGCCCAGGTAGAACAGCTTGTGGGACGGGGTGCGCGAGTCGTCGAGCAGATGAAACAAGGCGCCGGCCCGGATGGACAGGGCCAGCGTAGTCCGCCGCGTCACCGGAAGATAGCCGGTCACCTGGCCGTCGAGCTTGAGGTAGCAGACCGGCCGGGCCGGTGACAGGGTATGGGCCAGCTCGACGCGCAGGGCCATCAGCAGGCCGCGGTGGGGATCGAAAGGGTTGTCGCGGTGGTCCCACGACAGCTCCGGCCGGAACGAGCCCAGCGGCAGCCGGCCCTCGTCGTAGCGGATCCAACGGCTCGGTGAGTCGCCGCAGGGCCCGGCGTCGACCGCGGCCTGGGCCCCCTTGAAGGGGCAGCTCAGCTCGATGTACTCGATCTCGTACTCGATGGTGGCCGCCAGCTCCTCGGCCCAATCGAAATCCACCCCGGGCGTGATCGACACCTTGGTCAGATCGAACGACAAGGCGTGGTCGCGCAAACCGGCCAGGTCCAGCCGCCCGGTCAGACCGCGGCCGACAAACCACATCCGCGGCCAGTGCAGACCCGACATCAGATTCCACTCCAGGCCCTCGTAGAACGGCATCCGGTCGAAGCGCTCGCTCAGCGCAGCCGGCACCAAGCCGGTCGGATAGAAGACCTGGTAGTTGACCCGGGCCCGGTTGACCGACTCCAGGGCGTAACCGAACAAGTTGCGGTGGGTGTACCCCAGCAACATCCGCACGCCTTCACCCGATGAGATGCCCGGCGCCAGGGTGAGGTGGTGGCCCAGGCGCTCGCGCACGTGGACCACCACGTCCTTGGTGGCCTCCGCTCGATCGGGCTCGAGCATCTTGACGTCCACCCCGGAGAACACCCCCAGCTCGAGCAGGCCTTCCTGGCTGGCGGCCACTTTTTCCGGGGTGAACAGCTCTCCCGGACGCAGCTGCAGCAGGGCCCGGAACACCTTCTCGTCGGTCAGCAGGTTGCCGCGCAGCAGAACGCGGCCCACCCGCACCGAAGGCCCCTCGTCGAAATGGTAGACCACGTCGGCCCGCCGGCGATCGCCGGAGATGGCCACATCCTGCCGCACGCGGCAGAATACGTATCCCCGCTTGGCATAGCTGCGCGCCAGCTCCTTGCGCAGCAGCTCCACGCCGTACTGATCCAGGGGCCCGCCCGGCTTGACGAAGCGCTCGAGCCGGTCGGCCACCGCCAGCAGGCTCTCGGCCGGGATGGCCTGGTTGCCGCTGAAGGCGATCGACTCCACCCGGGTCTGGGGGCCCTCGTGGACCGGAAAGGACAGGTAGAGATCGGCGCCGTCATCCGAGTAGGACAACACCGGCGGCTCCAGCCGGACCCCCAGGTAGCCGCGGCTCAGGTAGAGATCCTCGATGTCCTCGAGGGCCTTGTGCACGGGCCGGCGCAGGTAGATCCGCTCCGGCACCAGCTCGAACAAAAAGCCCTGCGGCCGATCCACCGGCCGCGGCCGACCCACCGCCGGGTGGCCGCCCAGCGGGTCCATGTCGCCGGGGTCGACCGGCTGACCCAGCGCCGGCTGCGGTACCGCGTCGACCATGGCGTCGGCCACGTAGGCGCGCAGCGCATCGTCGTCGAAGGCCTGGTTGCCGACGAACTCCATCGCCCGCACCGTCACCCGCGGTCCCTCCCGGACGACAAAGGTGATCCGCTTGCGCCGGCGCCGGCGATCGTGCTCCACCCGGCTGCCCACCCGCACCCGGGCGTAGCCGGCGCCCCGGTAGCGATCGGCCAGCCGCTGGCGCAGGTCGGCCAGCACGTAGTCATCCAGCCGCTTGTTCTCCTCGAGCGCGAGGGCGTCGCGCAGCTGCGCGTCGTCGAACACCCGGTTGCCGACGAAGGCGAACGCGATCCGCGGCCCCGGCTCGACGTCGATCGGCACCACCTCCCAGCGGGCCTCGAGCCCGAGGTCGAGCTGGGGCCCGCGCACCCGCGCCTCGCAGTATCCTTGCTCGCGGTAGAAGTCCCGCAGCGCCTCCATGCCCGCCTCCAGGCGCTCCTGGTTCAACACCGCGCCGCGCTCCAGCCCGATGACCCGCTCGAGCCGGGAGCGGTCGAACCGGGGCCGGCCGCGGAACCACAGCCGCGAGATGCGGGTGGGCGCCCCCTCCTGGATGAAGTGGCGCACCCACACGTCACCGCTGTCGTCCTGCTCGGCTTTCGACACGATGCGCGCCCGACGATAGCCGCGCCGCGCGTACAGCTCCCGCATGTCAGCCGCACCGGCCTCCATCTTCCAGTGGTCGTACTCGTCGCCGCGCTCGAGCCGCGACTGGCGCAGCAGCAACCGGGCGTCGACGGCCTCACAGCCGTACACCTCCACCGCCAGCACCCGGCGCTTGGGGCTGAGATCGAAGATCAACCGCAGGCCGCCGGCCGCCGGCCGCGCCGTGACCCGCACCTGACCGAACAAGCCCAGGTGGTAGAGCAGCTTGACCGAGCGGCGCACGGCCCGCAGCGAAAACCGATCGCCGGGTTGGACCGCGACGAAGCTCAAGCCCTCGGCGCGCGTCAAGCCCACCTGCCGGTGACCGCGCAGCTCGACGGCCACCACCCGTTTGCCCTGGTGGCCGGCCAGGGGGTCCACCGACTCCGCCGGCGCGGCTGCCGCGCTGGCGGCGAGCAGAGCGGCGCACCCGATCCATACCGGCAGCAGACGGGTCACGGCTTCACCACTCCCACTCCAACTTCAAATCCAGGCCCAGATCGCCGAAGTCGCTCTCGACGTCGCTCTCCCAACGCAGTCGGGTCGACACCCCCTCGGACAACCGATAGGACAGGTCCAGGCTCTGATCCAGCCGCTGGCCGCCCTCGAGGTAGATCGAGCGGCTATAATCCAGATCCAGATCCTCGCTGATGAAGCGCAGCTCCACGCCTGCCTCGAGCCGCGGCGTGGTGGTCTGGGTCTGATCCGAGTAACGCGATCGGATGCGCACGTACTTGGGCTGGATGACATCGGCCGGGAAGGGGAAGAACTTGCGCAACCGCTCGTCGGCCTTGAGCGAGCGCAGGAAGATTTCGCCGCCCAGCCCGATCAGGTCGTCGCCCTGCAGCCGATCCATGTCGCGGCTGGTGATGCCGAGCGACAGCAGGGTGACGATGTCGCGTTCATCCAGCGACGGATTGGAGTGCAGATCGATGCGCAGATCATCGCCGCCGCCGATCAACGACAGGCCGATCGTGTAGTCGGTCTTGCCCTCCTCGCCGCGGTCGACCGTCTCCGAACGGGAGGCCCGGATTTCGAGCTTGGGCTCGATGGCCGTCTCGTCGACGAAGACCACCCGCGCCGCATCGAGTTCGAACGTCTTGCTCAGGTAGGCCACCTCGCCGCTGAGCGCCTCGAGCTCGCCGAGCAGACCGGTCCGCTCGTTGGTACCGGTCAGCCGCAGCTCGCCCTTCATCTCGGCTTCGAACCGAGCCAGCTCCAGATCGTAGAGGACCTGCAGCTTCTCGGGAATCAACAGGCGCACGTCGAAGTCGACCCACTCGGCCGCCCGGTCGTAGGTGCGGGCCCGGGGCCGCCGGCGCCGGAACAGACCGTTGGACAGGCTGACCAGCGAGATCCGTTCGGAGTAGGCGGCCCGCTGAACGCGCACCTGACCGCCCAACTGCAGGCCTCGGTCGGGCTGCCCGGTCAACGACAAGGTGCCGGTGCCCACACCCCAGAGCCCATCGCCCGCAGCGTAGCGGACCGTATCGAGCTCGATGGTCAAGGCCAGCTCGGCCGGCGCCAAACCGTCGAGCCCGATCTGACCCCAGGCGGCCACCCGGCCGCCGCCGAAGCGGCCGGCCAGGCGCTCGATGCCGATCCGCTCCGGGCTCAGGCTGGCCTGGCCGGTGACGGCCTCGATGTCGGATGGCAGCCCGGCCATCCGGATGCGATCCGCGGTCAGGTCCAGGGTCCCCGACACCCGGGGGGACCACCAGTCGCCACGGATCTGCAACGCCAGGTCGGCTCGGCCACCGGCGCGCTCGAACGACGGGCTCAGAAGCGGCAGCAGCGCCAGGCCGACCCGGCCGGTGACGTCCAACCGCAGCCCGTTCTTTCGGGTGCCCCCGCCGCTCAGCGCAACGCGGGTCTCGGTGCCGGCCAGCGCGAAGGCCTCCACCTGCAACGCGCCATCGCGCCACAGCAGCTGCAGCGGGCCGCGGTTGGCGATGCGCCAGCTCGGCAGGGCCAACGCCAGGTGATCGATCTGCAGCCGGCCGGAAAGCCCGCTGGGGTGCAGCAGTGCACCGGCGGCCTCGATCCGGCCCCGGACCGCGGCTTGCGGCGCCGCCTGGTCCGCCCCGGTCAGACCCAGCGGGACCAGAAAGCGGCCCAGCGCGTCACTGGCGAAACGCAGGCTGCCCGAGAAGGGCAGTCCGGACTCGAGCCGGGCCTGCAACTCGAGCCGGGCCATCCGGCCGCCGAAGCGCCCCTGCACCGCGAGGTGATCGGCCTCCGCCCGGGCGGTCAACATCGAATCGCCGATGGCTTGGCCGGCCACTTCGGCATCGTACACTTTGAGCCAGCCCTCGATGGCGGGCGAGCGCAGGAGCCCGCGGGCCTCGGCGTGCAAGTCGAGGCGGAAATCGAGTTGCCCGTCGAACGGCAACCAAGATGAAAAAGAGTCGGCCCGCAAGCCGGTCGAATAGCCCATCAGGTCGAGCTTCAGATCGGCGCTGATGGAGCCGCGGGCGAACAGCCAGCCCTGGCCCATGCGCGCTTCGAGCAGTTCGAGCCGCCAGCCGCCTTCGGCGTAGCGGCCGATGGCCCCGGCCTCGGCGAAGCGCTGCTCGCCCAGGCGCAGATCGGCGAAGGCCAGCCTGAAATCGAGTGTCGGTGCGGCCAGCGTGCCACCGGCCGCCACCCGTCCCCCGGCCCAGCCCCCCAGGAAGTCCGGCGGGGGAATGCGCCAGATGGCGGTCGCCAGATCGGCCAATGCCACGCGCGACAGGTCGGTCTCGATCTCCAGCCGGTGCGGCTCCAGCGCATCCAGCCAGCCGGTCGCCCGCAGCGTTCCTGCGTGACGAGCGAGCTCGAAGGGTTCGAAGCGCAGCCGCAGGTCCTCCATGCCCAGCCGGCCCCGCAGTCGCCCCAGGGCGTGGCCGCCCAAGGCCAGCCGCTCGGCGTCGAAGTCGACCACCAGGGTCGGATTCAGCACCGTCTGGCCGATGGCGGCTTCCAGTTCCAGCACCCCATCCGCCGCCAGACCGGCGATCGGCGCCAGATCGGCCAACCGGGCTCCGCTCGTTCGCACCCGGGCATCGACCCCCCAGGCGCGCCAGCGGATGAGCCCCTCGCCCGTCACCCGGGTCTGGCCGCGATCGACCCGGGCCCCGCTGATGCGAATGCCCTGGCGGTCGAAGGTGCCCTGTGCGGCCAGGGCCGCCCCGTCCAGATCCAGCACCACCAGACCGCCCGCACCCACCTGGATGCGCAGGCGGTCGGCCTGCACGCGGGCATCGACCACCGCCCGCGGCCCCTCGGGCCGGCGCAGCTGACCGCGCAGCTCGGCCTGGCCGGTCCCGCGCAGATCGATGTAGTCCCAGCTCAATCCGCCCAGATCCAAGGCGCGGATCAGGTGGGCCTGCTCGAGGATCAGGGCGCCTTCCAGGCTCAACCGCTCGTCGAAGCGCAGCCGGGTGCGGCCCGAGACGCGACCGGCCGGGCAGGTCAGCCGCAGCTGCCGCAGATCGGCGCCGGTGGGGTCGAGCGCGAAGCTGGATTGCAGGTCCACGCCGTGCAGCGGCCCCAGGCCGAAGCGCTCCAGGTCCAACGCACCGGTGACGCGCCAGCCGGACGCGTCGGCGCTGGCGTCGGCGCTCAGCACGATCTGGCCGCGCATGTCCGGCAGGTCGTCGATCGCCAGCGGCGCCAGCGCGACCGGCGCCGCCAGGGTCGCCGACAGCCGGCCCTGCGGCCGGCCGTGCTCGAAGCGGATGCGCCCCTGGCCCTTGAGCACGGCCGCGTCCAGGCCCAGGGCGCACTGCTCGACCTCGAGCGCTTCGTCGGCCCACACCGCCCGGCAGCGGCTCGGCCGCACATCCAGGCTGGTGCCCCGCGGGCCGGACCGATCCAGGCTGCCGCCGGCCACCTCACCGGCCAGCTCCAGCCGTTCGCCGGTGACCGCGCTCAGCGACAGGTTCAGCCCCTGGAGCTGCAGCAGCCCCCAGCGTTCGATCACCAGATCCAGCCGGCCACCCGCGACCTCGAACTGGCTGGGAAAGGCGCCGGCCATCGGCTCGGCCGCCGCCGCATCCGAGCGACCCGCGGGCAAACCGACCAGGGCACCATCGGCCAGCCGCAGGTGGAGGTGGGGCTCGACCAACAGCACCCGATCGACCTCGAACTCGCCCGCTAGCAGGGACAAGGGGTCGAGTTCGAACAGCATGCGCGCGGCGGTCAGCAGGCGACCGCCGTCGGCCGCCGCCAGGCGCAGTCCACTGGCCTCGAGCGCCGGTGGCAGCAAATCGATGCGACAGGCCTGGATGTCGGTCGCCAGTCCCAGCCGTTCCTGCCCCCCGGCGCGCAGCAGCGCGCAGACCCGCTCGGCGGCCAGGTCGCTCTTGAGGAACATTACCCCCGCCGCCAGCACGGCGAACAGCACCAGCACCGGTATCGACAAAAAGATTCGCGCCCTTGCGCGCACGGCGGCCCCAAAAAAAATGCCCCGAGCACCTGGGCGGTGTTCGAGGCGTCAACCGTGGACCAAGCGGGTGATGGGAGTCGAACCCACGACGTCAAGCTTGGGAAGCTTGCATTCTACCACTGAATTACACCCGCGTGCTGAGCGGCCGTCGACAACCGCCGAGGCCTGCCAGCCCACGAACCTCGTGGATTTACTAAACCTTGCCGTGCCTGTCAAGGAAACTGTCGATCTCCTCCATGGTCGGTACGCGGTGGGCCGGGCGGCTGGACCGGATCTGGCCGGCCGAGGACTCGCCGGGGGCCAGGATTCCGGCCGCGCGCCGGGCCTGAATCGCCTCGGAGGCGTCCAACTCCTGATCCAGACCGAGCATTCCCGCCACCCGTTCGACCATGGCGCGATCGACCACGTGCTTGCTCCCCAGGGCGGCCTCGAACAGGGCATTGTCGCACAGGGTGTTGATCAGGCGCGGCACACCGCGGCTGTGGGCGTGGATCCGCTCGACCGCCTGGTTGGTGAAGAACATCTTGCGCGAGCCGGACATGCGCAACCGGTGCTTGATGTAGGCCTCGGTCGATTCGAGATTGAAGGGCTCGAGCCGGTAGCGCAGGGCCACCCGCTGGGCCAGGGGCGGATCCAGCATCAGGTTCTGATCGAGATCCGGCAGGCCGAAGAACACGAAGGACAGCAGCTTGCGCTCCGGCACCTCGAGGTTGAGCAAGCCGCGGAACTCCTCCATGATCTCGCGGCTCTGCAGCATCTGGGCCTCGTCGATCAACACCACCGCCTTCTTGCCCTGCTCATAGATCTTGACCAGCCGCTGGTAGAGCTGGCTGAGCAGGGTCAGCTTCTCCTCGGCCGGGCTCTCCACCCCGAGCTGCAAGGCGATGCGCCGCAGCAACCAGGAGGCGGTGATGCCGGAGTGAATGATGACCAGCAGGGCGGCCTCGTACTGGTTCTCCGGCATGTGGTCCAGCATCCGGCGCGCCAGGGTGGTCTTGCCGGCGCCGATGTCGCCGATGCACAGCGCCAGCCCACGCATGTTGTCGACGGCGAACATCAGGCGCACCATGGCCTGCGAATGCTGGACCGAGTTGTAGTAGAAACGGGTCACCGGCGCATTGGAGAACGGTTCCTGGTTGAGCTGGAAGTGCTGCAGGTAGTTCATCGTTCCCCTCGGCGGCTCGACTACATGTACGATATCTTGTCCTTGTTGGCGGACTTGCCACCGGACCCGGTCGCGGATTCGTCCGCCTCGGTCTTGTCAGCCGATTTGCGCTCGCCGCCCTTCTTCAAACCGGCCGCCTTGATCAGAGACTTGAGCCGGGCCGTCACGTCGCGGAACTTCGGATTGCGCTTGTAGACTTTCTTGAAGTAGAACAGCGCCTCCTTCAGATCCTGGAGCCGCTCGTAGACATCACCCATCTCGTAGTACAGGCCGGTGGCCTGCTCCTCGCCGATCTGGGCGGAGTGCAGCGCATCCTTGAAGCGGTTGATGGCCTCGCTGTACTGCTCCTTCTCGACCATGCACAGGCCGATCAGGGTCAAGGATTCGGATCGGCGGCTCTCGTCCTGGGCGGCCACGCTGAACTCGGTGATGGCGTCGTCGGTCAGACCCATCTCCCGGTAGGCGATGCCCAGATCGAAGTGGGTGGCCGAGTCCTCCTTTTCCACCACCTTCTCGACGCCCTTTTTGAACTCAGAGAACACGTCGTCGACGCTGTACTGGAACTCGTCGTCGATCGGGGCGGCGAACTCCTCGCCCACCTCCTGCTCGAGCTCGGCCGCCAGGTCGAACTCCTGGCCCAGATCCTCCGGTGTCACCTGGGCGACCGCCGCCTCGCCCTGCTGCAGCCGGGCGAGCTTGTCCGCCATGGTCTGGATCTGCGGTAGTTCGCCGAAGGATTCACGCAGCCCATCGAGCGCATCGGCGGCCTCGTCGAGCAGATTCTGCTGGATGAAGAAGTCGATCTCCTCCAGACCGTCCTCGAGATCCTCGTCTCCGGCCTCCTCGGCTGCATCCGCCTGCGCCGCCTGCTCCGCCTGTTCTGCTTGCTCTGCCTGACCGGGCCCCTGGATGCCGAGCTGGGTAGGCACCTCCTCGTCCGGCTCTGCCGCGTCCGGCTCGGCCTCGCTGGGGAACCCATCCGCAGCCTCGTCGAAGTCGATCAGCTCGGGCTCGGCCGCAGCCGGCTGACCGGCCGGCTCCGGGCGCGGGGCCGGTGCGGCCTCCGGCTCCGGCTCGGCCTCCAGCAACGGCTCGGCTTCCGGCTCCGGCTCGGCCTCCAGCAACGGCTCGGCCTCCGGCTCCGGCTCGGCCTCCAGCAACGGCTCGGCCTCCGGCTCCGCCTCCAGCAACGGCTCGGCCTCCGGCTCGGCCTCCAGCAACGGCTCGGCCTCCGGCTCCGCCTCCAGCTCGATCACCGGTGCGGCGGCCTCTGCCTGTGGTTCGAGATCGAGTTCGGCGGCCGCCTCATCCTGGATGTGCCCGGCGCCGTCGTCGAGCATAATCGGTGCCTCGCCGTCGCCGCCGGCCGCTGGCGCCTCCTGCTCGGTGGCCATCTCGAACTGCTCGACATCCAGCGTGTCTTCCCCGGCAGCGTAGTCGTCCAGGCTGCTCGCCGGCTCCGGTGCGGCCGATCCACCCTGCAGCTGCTGCTGGAGATTGCCGACGTCGGCGATGCGGGTCGGCAGCTCTTCGTCCTCTTCGTCCGCGCCCGGATCGAATTCGCCGGACGAGTCGCCTTGCAGCAGGGCCTCCATGTCGTCCAGCCCGGGCAGATCGTCGAGGTCGTCCAGGTCGGCCTCTTGCGTCTCCTCGACCACCACCTCGTCCGCGGCCTCGTCGTCCAGCGGCACGACGTCCGCTTCCAGCTCGACCGGCTCGGTGGGCGGCGGCTGCTCGATCTCGAGCACCTCGGTGGCCGACTCGGGTGATGGGGCGCCGGGGTCTGTGAATTGATCCTCGGCGAAGGAAGGCTCGTCGACCGGTTCTCCGGTATCGACCGAGAACTCGGTCGAGTCGTCGAAGTCCAGCGAGACATCGACATCCAGCGCCTCGTCCTCGGACAGGCCCTCCTCGGCCACGGCCACCGCATCCATGTCCGGCGCGGCTGCTTCCGGCGCAACCGGCGCCCCCTGAGACAGAATGGCCGCCAGACCCGGAGCATCCGGGTGGTTGGGCTCGAGCCCGGTGAGTTCTTCGAGGTAGGCGCGCGCCTGCTCCTGGCGGCCGGCCTGGACGCAGAGGTGGATCAGGGTGACCAGCTCCTGGCAGGCGTGATTCTGCTGACCGGCCGCCAGGTAGAGATCCTTGAGCTTGTCGTGGGACTCGATGTTGTTGGGGTCCTGCTCGAACACCTTGTTGAGGTGCTCATAGGCCTTGTTGTGCAGGCCATACTTGATATAGACGTCGGTCTCGGTCAACAGCCGCGAGATGTACTCGAGCGTCTGCTCGTCGACGCCGATCGGCGGCGGCGCAGCGGCGGTGACCTCCGGCTCGGGGACCTGCGGCCGCGGCGCCTCGACCGTCATCGGTTCGGCCACCTCGGGCTCGTAGTCCAGCTCGACCGCCTCGAAATCAGCCGCGGCTTCGGGCTCGGCGCCGCCCGCCGGCTCGGGCTGATACTGCTGGCCGGTCGGCATGGTGACCTGCGGCTCGGCCGCGGCGACATCCGCCCCGTCAACCTCCGCTTCGGCAACCTCCGCTTCGGCAATCTCCGCCTCGGCAACCTCCGCCTCGGCGTACTCCGCCTCCGTGTAAGCCGGCCCGGGTTCGGCGCCGGCGCCCAGGGCCTGGTTGGCCTCCGCGTCGTCGGGCGCGATCTCCAGGATGCGGCGGTAGATCTCCTGGGCCTCGCCCACGTCACCGGCCTCCTGGTAGATCTTGGCCATCTCCTTGTGCACCGAGACCGTCTTGGATAGCTGGCCCAGCTCCTGGAACGCCATGGCCAGCATGTTGAGCGTCTCCAGGTCGCGCGGATCGGCCTTGAAGCATATCTGCAGCTTGCCCAGGGCGCGCTTGGTGTCACCGCGCTGGAGGTAGATGTTGGCCACCTCCTTGATGAGCTGGATGTTCGACGGATCGTGGTAGATCAGCCGTTCGGCGACCTTGATGAAGTCCTCGATGCGGTTCGCGTTCTTGAGCTCCTCGGCGGCGCGCTGGAACTCCTCGACCGCCTCGCCGATCATTTCCTCGCGCGAGTACAGCTCGGCCAGCTTGATACGGCTGGCGATGTTGTCGGGGTCCAGGTCCACGATGCGGCGCAGGATGTCGAGCGACTCGCGCATCATGCCCTGCTGGTCGTAATAGCCAGCCACGATCTGCAGGTGCGACATGGCATCGCCCACGATGCCCAGATTCTGGTACTCCTCGGCCAGGCGCAGGTTGACGTCGATGCGGGAGTCGTCGATCTTGAGAATCTGCTTGAATACGGCCACCGCCTTGAGGTGGAAGCCCTGTTGCGAGTACGCGTTGGCCACGATCAGGTAGGTCTCGACCGCCTGCCCGCGATCGCCGACGCGCACCAGCAGATCGCCCTTCTTGAGCAGGGTGCGCACATCGCCCAGATCCTCGGCCAGGATCTTGTCGTACTCCCGAATGGCCTTCTTGATCTGGCCCTTCTGGATGTACTTCAGGGCGTTGTCGTTGACCTTGTTCTTGTTGATCGCCAAGATCTGGCCTCGTCCGGTTGCTCGGCTCGGGGCGCTCGGCTCGGTTCGACCTGACCGGTCACCGCGACTGCTCCAGCGCCGCTCCCGCCACCTGCCGCGCGACCGCCCGCCTCGCCCAAAAACCCTTGGTTTCCGAGCCCTTTCGGGATACTCGCCCGGTTTGAAATGATATCCGTTTTATCAGCGCCAGTCAAACTCTTTTTGGAAATCGCCCTGGCGGGCGGGCGCCTGGTGCGGTTGGGCTCAGTCCTTGACCCGCTCCACGTACTGTCCGGTGCGGGTGTCGACCCGGATCTTCTCGCCCTCGTTCAGGAACAAGGGCACCTGGAGCACCGCGCCGGTCTCCAGGGTGGCCGGCTTGGTGCCGCCGCTGGCGGTATCGCCCTTGATCCCCGGATCGGTCTCGACGACCTGGAGGTCGACGAAGTTGGGCAGCTCGATGGCGATCGGCTTGTTGTTGTGCAGCAGCACGGTTACCTGGCAGTTTTCGTACAGGAAATCGTCGGCTCCCTGGAGCTGATCGCGGTCGATGAAGATCTGTTCGTAGCTGTCGTTGTCCATGAAGTAGAACTCGTCGTCCTGGCGGTAGAGAAACTGCATCTCCTTGTCCACCAGGTCGGGACGGTCCACCTTGTCACCGGACTTGAAGGTGCGATCGAGCACGCTGCCGCTGAGCAGGCTCTTGAGCTTGGTGCGCACGAACGCGCCACCCTTGCCCGGTTTGACGTGCTGGAACTCGAGCATCTGAAAGGGCTCGCCGTCGATCTCGATCTTGAGCCCGCGCCTGAAGTCGGTGGTCGACAGCATCGCGTCAATCCCGCCGTCGGCTCACATCAGCTCGCGGCGCAGAGAGGGGCGGTGGCGGCGCAGCGCGTAGCGGCCACGTCCGACCAGCGCATCGGGCGCCAGCAGCAGGGACACGAAGTGCTCTTCGCTGAGCATGCGCACCAGGACCACGCCCTGGCCGGCCGCCAGCTCCAACACGTCGAGCTGCCCCGCATCGACCGCCCCCATGGCGGCGATGGCCTGCTTCAGCGGCCCGACCAGCTCGACGAACAGCGCCTCGGTGTCCAGCGCCGGCTCAGCCACGCTGTGGTTGGCCACCGCGATTCCATCCAGGCTCATCACGGTCGCGGTCTGGCTGCCCGGCACTTCGGCGCAGATGGCTTCCAGCTCTGCCTGAAACGACATGGTGCGCACTCCCCTCGTGGTTACCGCGCCCTCTGGCCCGAAGTTCCCCTGGGAACTTCCAACTCGTTGAACGTTCTACTGGGTTCACATGACAACAACAACCGAGTGGCTCTCCAGCTCATCGATTCATCGATCTCGTGCCGCATTTTTTGCGGCGCTAGCGTTCGAGCCGCGCCAGCATGGCGCGCAGAACCTGCAGCCTGCGGCTGCGCGGCCCGTCGGTCGCGGCGGCCGTCCCCGACTCCGCCGCCGGATCTTCGGGCCCGGCCGGGGCCGCGCCGGTCAGCCGGCCGAGCATCCGCTCCAGGATCTCGAGACGTCTCCGCTCGCTCATGCTCTCCTCCGGCGCCCACCAGCGGCCGCGGTGAGCCCGCCGATGCATCCCTGTCTAGCCGAGTGGCAGACGGATGTCAAGACACGGGCCGCAGCGCAAGCTTCGGGCCGGGGCACACGGGGTCAGCTGATACCGGTCGATGGCTGGCAAGTCCTCAAACGGCCGGCGAAATCTCTACGTTCCATCCGAGTCCGAGCCACAGCTGAAGTCGTCCTGTCCCGGTATACAGCTCTCGTAGGTCCCGCCGGCGGGGCAGGCATGACAACCGAAACAGAACTCGACCGGAAAGAGAAAGGTATTGGACTCGATCTTGCTCCCGCCGCGGGTGGAGCCGACCAGCTTGACCTTGATGCCGAAGACCACCAGCTCGGCGTCCTGCTCGCTCAGATCGGCCAGCTGAACACCGGCCGACGACGGGATCGCCTCCGGAATGCTCATCACCAGCTGCCCGGGATCATCCATGCCCGCGGCGGCGCCGAGCGTACCGCTGATCGGAATCTTGCGCTTCTCGTTTTCAATCTCCAACAGGCCCGGGTAGCTGCTGGCGATCAGATCGCGGTTGCGCAGCCAGCGATAGCCGATCTCGACCCGTTCCAAAAAGATGTCGCTGCTGTTGACCTGGTTGGCCTCCTCATCTGTGTTGTTCACCAGGTAGTTGTGGGCCTGAATGATCATCAGGTAGGCCGGCTCGGTATAGAACGCCAGATCGAGCAGCCCCCCGGTCCGAAATTCTGCCCCGTCGACGCCCTGCGGGGGCGGTAGCTCACACTCGCTTTCCATCGTCGGCTGGGCCCACAGGATGACCAGTGAGCGGTCGTTGTCCAGGCAGCCGCCCAACAACCAGCCACCGGTCACGAGCGCCAATACCAGCAGTACAGCATGCTTCTTGGTCGCCATGAATCAGTCTCCTTCAGCCATGAATCAGTCTCCTTCAGCCATCGAACACCATCGTCCGCTAGCGCTGCGACACGGTGGCCTGCAGCCGATTGACGATCCGCGGGGTGATGAAGATCAGCAGTTCGGTGCGCTCGTCGTTGACCGTGCGCTTGCGGAAAAACCAGCCCAGCACCGGGATGTGCGACAGCACCGGCACCCCCGAGAAGGTCTTGGAGGTGTTGCGGGTGTAGATGCCGCCGATGACCGTGGTATCCCCGTCGCGCACCAACACCTGGGTCTCGGCCTCCTTCTTGAGGATGGTCGGGTCCCCCTTGGCACCGGTGCGGGAGAAGTCGGGCTGGTTCTTGGTGACCTTGATCTTGAGCAGGACACTGCCCTCCTGGGTGATGTGCGGCGTGACCACCAGCTCGAGCTTGGCCTCGACGAACATGGTGTTGACGCCGGCGGCCGAGGTGACGCTGATCGGGATGGACACACCCTGGCCGATCTTGGCCTCGGCGTTGTCCAGGGTGGTGATCTTGGGCGCCGAGATGATCTTGACCGCGCCCTTGTTCTCCAGCGCGCTCAGCCGCAGGTTGAGCTGGGCGGCGCCGCCGGCCGAGCCGAAGATGAACCCCAGGGCGCCGCCGGCGCCGCTGCCCACCGCCGCCGGCAGGTTGATGGCGAACCTGCCGGGATCGGACGTGCCTTCGTAAATCGTCTCGTTGTCGTCCGAACCGCCGGCCACCGCGATGTCCGACGGAAAGGGCAGGCCGGTGGGGTTGCCGCTGGCCGCGCCGAAGTTCAGATTCCCGCCCCACTGGATACCCACGTCGCGCAGGTAGGTGGTATTGGCCTCGACCACGCGCGCCTCGATCAGCACCTGGGGCGTCTCGGTATCCAGGGTGCGCACCAGGCCCTCGGCCTTGATCAGGTTCTCCAGCACGTCCTTGACGATCAGCACGTTGGTGCGCGCGTCGATCGAGACGCCGCCGCGATCGCTGAGCACGTCCTTGATCTGATCCTGGATGTCATTGGCGTCGGCGTAGTTGACGCTGATGATGCGAACCCGCAGCGGCTCGAGGGTCTTCTTGGCCTCGGCCGCCTTGGCCGCCATCTCCTGCTCCTTGGCCAGCTCGGCCAACGGGGCGATGCGGATGATGTTGCCGTGGCGCACCTTGCCCAGCTTCTTGGTCTTCAAGATGATGTCCAGGGCCTGGTCCCAGGGTACGTTGCGCATGGTGATGGTGATCTTGCCGCTGACCTCGTCGCTGGTGATGATGTTCAGCTTGGCCACCTCGGAGATCAGCCGCAGGATGTTGTGGATGTCGGCGTCCTTGAAGTCCAGCGAGATGCGCCGGCCGCGGTACTGCCGGCGCTTCTTTTTCGAGCCGCCGCCGGCGTCGTCGGCCAGGTCGGGCCGGCGCACCGAGTAGCCGGCCACCTGGTCCGGCGCGTAGCTGTACTCGCCGCTGGCGGCCGCCGGGGCGTCGCCGGAGTTCTCGGCCGCCGCCGCGGTCCGGGCGCCGCCCTCGGCCTCGAACACCCAGTGCAGCTTGCCGCCCTTGCGCTCGAGGCGATTGGGCACCTGGCCGTCGGTCACCGCCACCACCTTGATGCTGCCGCTGTCCTCGACCCGATAGGCTGACAGCGACTTCACCGCACCGTCGAACTCGGACGTATCCAGGGTGCGCTCCAGGATGATGGGCATCTCGCAGTCGGGGATCTCGATCACGGTCGAGCGCGCGTCGGCGTGCACCACCTCGGGCCGGGCCTCGCCGTCCAGATCGAGCACCACCCGCGACTTGCGGCCGTCCTGGCTGAAGGTCAGATCCTTTAGCCGGCCCGGACCGGACTTCGCCGCGGCCGGAGCGGGTCCGGCCTCGGCGACCGCGGCCGGCTCGGCGACAGCGGCGCGCTCGGGCTCGGCTTTTGCCGGGGGCGCCTGCTCTGCGGCCGCCACCTCCTGCTCGGCGGCCTCGGTCCCGGGGGCGAAGCGCACCCGCAGACCGCGGCCGAGCCGTTCGACCCGGTAGGGCTGGCGCCGGCCTTCGGCCAGGTCGAGCACCAGGCGCATGCGATTCGGGTGGGCGGCGACCCGCAGCCGTTCGGCGTAGCGGCCGGAGAGCTTGCGACTGTAGTACTTGCGTTCGGCCGAGGCGCCGTAGACGTCCAACACCAGCCGGAACGGATCGTAGACCTCCAGCACCTGGTAGGCGCCGATCGGTTGATCGGTCAGCAGGGTCACGGCGTCGCGCTCACCGTCCGAGATGCGGCGGATGGTGACCGGACGGGCGCCATCGGCGTCGCCGAAGGCTTCGACCACCTTGTGGTCGCGCTCGGGGGACTCGTCCGCCTCGTCCGCCTCGTCCGCAGCTGCGGCGGCGGCCGGCTGCCGCGGCTCGGGCGCTGCAGGAGCGGGCCGGCTGGCGCGCACCCCCTCGGCCGCGGCCGGTGCGTCGGCGTCGCGCACCGAGATATGCACCGCCTTGCCCTCGGTGCGGGCCTGGAACCGCACCCCGTCCTCGAGCCCGATGATGACGCGGCTGACCCGGTTGCCGGCCTGCTTGAACTGGGTGGTGGCGATCCGGCCCAGGCGGGCGTCGTCGACCGCCCGCGGCTGGCGCAGCGGTGCGGCCAGGCCGGTGTGGATCAGATCCACCACCAGCCGGTCCGGGTTCCTGAGCTTGAAGACCGTGAAGGTCGGCGTGGACTTCGCGCGCAGGATCACCTCGGTAGCGTGCTGGTTCGGCTTGACCTCGAGATCCGTGATGAGGTTGTCCGTGCCGCTCGCCGCCTCACCCGGCACGGCCGTGCCGGTCAGCAGCAGCAGCAGCGGCAGCGCCAACCAGGGGATCGGGATGTGTCGCGGTGCCATGGATCCTCTCCTTCGCCCACCCGGGCCTGCGGAGCCCAGAATCGTTTCCCACCTGCAAGCAGCGGTCGACCGATGGACCATCGCTACCTCTTCTCCTCGTCCTTTTCCAAGGACATGTGGATGTAGTTGGTCACCTTGCGGCCGTTGGGGTCGCGGTAATCCTCGGCGATGATGATCTCGCTGTTCTTGATCCGGGTCACGCGGCCGTAGTTCTTGCCGATCCGCGTGCCCAGCCGGACCGCGTAGCCCTTGCCATCGGGGGCGGTGACCATCGCCCGCGGCTGCGCGATGCCCGAGACGACCGCCACCAGCTCCAGCTGATCGATCTCGTAGCGCTGCAGCGGCCCCACCGGCCCGTCGTGGGCCTTCTCCGCGCCCTTCTCATCCTTGTAGAAGGACTTGAACGGATCGCGCTTGCCCACCGGGGAGTAGATGTAGGTGTCGGCCAGGGATTCCTCGAGCGCGGCGTCCGCCACCGCCTCCCCACCGCCGGCCTTGGCCGGCCCCCCGGCCTCGGCGGCTCCGGTGGAGCCGGAAGGCCCGGAAGGGCCGGACGGACCCTGGGGTCGCTTCTTGTCGTCGCCGCAGCCGCCAGCGGCCAGCGCCAACAGCAAGACGCCGCCCACCAGCCACCCACCAGCTCTGTTCGTCACATCCGTCCGCATCGTCGCTTCCTCGCGCTCTCGTTCGCCGGCCGCTGCTCCTCGCTCGACCATCCGCTTCACAGGGGCTAGCGCCCGCGCTTCTTGCGCCGTTTCTTTTTCTTGTTGCCCTTCTGCTTTTTCGGTTTGACCGCCTTGAAGGTCTTGGCCACGCACTCGCCTTTGAGCACCACCTTGCCATTTTTGATCTCGGGATCGCCGAGCTTGATGTTCGAGATGTTGACGATGCGCTCCTCCTTGGCGACCTTGTCGAAGAAGGTGGCGATCTCGTGGTAGTTGCCGCGAATCTCGAGGGCCACCGGGATCTCGGCGTAGAAGTTCTTGCGCACCTCGGATTTGGGCGTGAACTTGACGATCCGCATGTCGGATTTCTCCGACAGCTCGTTGAGCGTCTTGAGCAGGTGGTCGAGGTTGGCGTCGTCCGGCAGGTTCTTCTTCTTCTCCGCCAGCTTCTGCTGCAGAAACTCGACCCGCTTGCGGAACTTCGACAGGTTGCCGGCGATCTCCTGCTTCTCCTGCAGCTCGGTCTCCAGCTTGGCCAGCTGGCGATCCAGCTTCTCGATGTCCTTTTCCAGATCGGTGTGGACGAGGAAGTAGTAGCCCACCCCCATGCCGGCGATGATGAAGATCACCAGGGCGATCTTCTGCGACATGGGCGTTTTCTGGATGGTGGCGATGAGCTTGTCCATGACTCGTCCTTTTCGCTGGCCCGGATCCGCAGTCGCCGATCAGATGGAGTAGTTGACCTTCATCGTGACCTTGAAGGTCACGAAGCGCGATTGCTTGTCGGCCTCGACCTCGACCAGCTTGACGTTGGTGAAGTACTTCTTGCCGGCCTTCTCGCCGTCAGCCAGCGCGGCCGCCGTACCATCCTTGTAGGATTCCTTCAGCGCGCTGACGAAGTCGGCCACGTACTTGTTGCCCAGCGCCTCGCCCTCGCAGGTCACCGTACCCTGGCCTTCGCTCCAATTGGTCAGCCAGACCTGCTTGGGCACGAGCTGGCTGAGCCGATCGAGGACCTTGACCGGACCGGACTTGCCCTTGACCAGGCTCTCGATGATCTTCAGCTTGCGTTCGAGCGTCTCCTCGAGGCCCTTGAACTTCTCGACCTCGCCGATGGCGCGCTTGTACTGCTCGATCTGCTGCTTGGTGGTGCTGATCTGCTTCTTCTTGTCGTCGACCTTGGTGGTCATGTGGTTGTTCCACAGATACAGCCCCACCCCGGCGCCGATGAGCAGCACCGCGAACAGGATCAGCTGCTGCTTGACGCTCTCGCGCTTGCGGGCCTGGCGGATCGGAAGTAGGTTGATCTTGATCATCGTCAGCCGACCTCACTTGTCATCCGGGGTCCGCAGCCCCAGCCCCACCGCCACCGCGGCCGCCGGGCCCACCTCCCGGATGTACTCCGGGTCGAATCGTTTGGGGTCGAACTCGATGTTGCGGAACGGGTTGAGCACCTCGACCGGTACGCCCACCTTGTTCTCGATGATCTTGTACAGCGAGGGGATCTTGCAGGTGCCGCCGCTCAGGTAGATGCGCGCGATCTGGCTGTCGGCGGCGGTGGCGGCGTAGAAGTCCAAGGAACGCTGGATCTCGCCGGCCAGCGTCTCCGACACCGACACGATCACCCGTTCGACCTCCTGCGGCACCACCGAGTCGGCGTCGGCCGACGCGCCGCCGCCGAGCTTGAGCGCCTCGGCCTCGTCGTAGGAGACGTTGAGCTGCTTCTGGATCTCCTCGGTGAACTGGTTGCCGCCCATGGAGATGTCGCGGGTGAAGGCCGTGGTGCCCTCGCTGAGCACGTTGATGTTGATCACGCTGGCGCCGATGTTGACCAGCACCACCGTGTCCGAGGCCGGCAGGTCGTAGTTGATCTCGAAGGAGTTCTCGACGCAGAAGGCGGCCACGTCGACCACCATCGGCGTCAGCCCGGCCTCCTGGACCACGGCCAGGTAGTCGTTGATCATGTCCTTCTTGGCCGCCACCAGCAGCACGTCCATCTGGCCCTGCTCGCTGGGCTCGGGCGTGAGCACCTGCACGTCGATGTTGACGTCGTTGATGTCGAAGGGGATGTACTGCTCGGCCTCCCACTGGATCGACTCCTCCAGCTCCTCCTCGGTCATGGCCGGCAAGGTGATCTTCTTGATGATCACCGAGTGGCCGCTGATGGCGATGCCGGCCTCCTTGTGCCGCAGCCGCTGCGACTGGATCAGGTCGCGGATGGTGCTGACGATGACGGTCGAGTTCATCAGCGCGCCGTCGATGATGGCCTCGGGCGGCAGGTTGGCCATGCCGAAGTTCTGCAGCTGGTAGCCGCGCTTGCTCGCCTTCATGTGGATCAGCTTGACCGCGCTCGATCCGATGTCCAGCCCGATTACGTTCTTCGCTTTCGCCATGGCTATCCCGCCTGTTCACCGGCGCCGGCAGCAGCCGCCGCGCGCCGGGCGATCACGCATCCTCCGGCTGCTCGCCGAACACCTTGTCCTTGTCGGCCAGCCGCAACCCGAGCGCCAGGATGATCTTGCGCTTGGTGTCCATGCGGCAGTTGTAGCCGGCCTCCACCCGATCGATGGTCAGCGCGCTGAGGCCCGCCTTGCGGGCCAGCTCGGCCTTGCTCATCAGCAAGGACTCGCGCATGCGGCGCAGGTTGTTCGGGTGCGCCCCGGCGCCGCTCTGGGCGCGGCCCGAGGTGCGCGCCTTGCGCCGCCCGCGCTCCTCGACCGCCACCGCCGCCTTCCTCCGGTCCTTTTTCATTTCGGGTCGTCTCCCGTTTGCAGCTTCTTCCGCCCGTGCCTTTCGGGGCCGGGCGGGTCGCGACCAGCCGATGGACTCAACACAGTATGCGCCAGCCCGGATCTCAAGTCAAGAATTCTTAACAACAATTAGCTATAACTTTGCTTAATTTAATGAAAATTAGCTATATATTGGGCCTCGCGGTTGGAACGCCCCCCATATGATGTGGTTTCGATCGCGCCGCTGACTTGGGCTGGCCGGAGGTCGAGCGACCGCGGTGGGCGCTCAGTCGCCCGGCCCCGCCTTGCCGGGGATCTTGCCCGCCTCGAGCTTCTCTTGGATCTCCGCCTCGTCGATCTGCGGATCGGGCGGCCCGTCGCCGGGCGGGTACATCTCCATCATCCGCTGCTGGGCCTTGACCATGATGATGTGGGCGCGCCGGGTGGCCTCGTTGAGATGCTGCAGCTTGGGATCGGCCATCTCGGCGGCGGTGGGCTCGGGGATGCCGGCCATGCGCCTGGCCAGGCCGGGCCGCAGCTTCTTGTCCTCGGACAGCTTGGCGAGCTTCTCGCGCAACTCGTCCGCATCGACCGGCTCGTCCGGCTCGCCCGGCTCGGGCGCGGCGGCCGCGGCTTCGTCGGCCGCCGGTTGGGGCGGCTCAGCGCCGGCATCGGCGGCCGGGGCTGCGGCCGGCGCGGCCGCCGGCCCGCCGGCCGCATCCGGCTGCTCGGGTTGGTCGCAGGAACGACAGCCCGCCAGCGCCAGGGCCGCGCCCAGCAGTCCGATCGCCAACCATCGTATCGCGTGCATGCCTCGCTCCTCCCGTGCGGCGGAATGTCTCCGTGTTCTACTGCGGACGGCGGCCGGCGGCAAGGGGTCCGAAACCCGCCGGACCCCCGGCCGGCCGCAGCCGGGCGGAGGTCCGGAAGGATGGTTCCGGCGCCCGCGACGGCCGCGGCTACAGCACCTCGCCCCAGTAGAGCGCCCGCGCCGACTGCACCAGCTCCACCTCGCCCAGGTTCTCGGTGACGACCTCGTCGGTGCCCGCATCCTTGCTCGTCACCACCACCTGCGGCCCCTGGGCGGTCCAGCGCATCGAGGGCCCCTTGACGATGCCGGCGTAGCTCTTGGGCGCGAAGGCCGACTTCAGCGGATCGAAGTCCTCGTAGTCGAAGGTGTAGACCTTGGAGCTGCCCGAGCCGCAGGCGTTGGTGTCCGGCTGGAAGGTCGAGAAGTAGACGTTGCCGCCGATGATCAGCGGCTTGTTGTAGAGCCGCTCCGACGGGCCGAAGTCGTCCTTGACGTCGACCAGCTCGCCCTTCGGGTTCAGGATGGTCGGGTCGGTGGCGTCGCGGGTCTCCTTGACCGCGTAGAAGTACTCCTGCACCCCGGGGTGGTAGTCCATGTCGTCGATCGGTCCGGTGCCGTAGTAGAGGATCAGGTTGCGCTCGCCGTTGAGCGCCAGGGTGGGGTCGATGGTGACCGGCCGCCGCTCGGTCTGCACCGGCGAGGCCACGAAATTCGTATCGATGGCGTCGAACCACAGATCGGTCGACCAGTCCTTGGTCGGGTCGGAGTCGTGGGCCACGATCTTCTCGCCCTCGGGGTTGCCCTCCTCGTACTGGCCGTGGTCGACGATGACCCGGTAGATCTTGCCCTTGCTGCTGGCGACGAAGATGCGCGACAGGAACGAACCCAGCTTGGTGCTGTAGGCCACCGGGGTGGCGGCCGCGCCCTCGATGGCGAATTCGCCACCGATCTCCGCGTGCAGCATGCCCTGGTTGTCGAATGGGGCCAGGTAGCAGCCTTGTGTCTTGAGCT
>CAYVQE010000067.1:10770-31760 GCA_964454005.1 uncultured Myxococcales bacterium | reverse complement strand
CCCGCAAGGAGACCCGATGCCGCGGGTGGACCTGGCATCCCTGCCGCTCGAACGCCTGCAGGCCTGGTTCGCCGATCAGGGCGACAAGCCGTTTCGCGGCCGGCAGCTGTTCCGCTGGCTGCACGGCCGCTGCATCGCCGACTACGCCCAGATGACCGATCTGGCCAAGCCCTTGCGGGCCCGGTTGGCCGCCACGGCTCCCTTGCGCCCGCCGGTCGTGGCCGACGAGCAACGGGCCGCCGACGGCACCCGCAAGCTGCGCTACGCGCTGGCCGACGGATTGTCGGTCGAGGGGGTGTGGATGCCGGAGCAGCGCCGGCGCAGCCTGTGCGTCTCGACCCAGGTCGGCTGCGCCATGGGCTGCACCTTCTGCGCCACCGCCACCATGGGGCTGGTGCGCAACCTGAGCGCGGGCGAGATCGCCGGCCAGGTCGAGGCCGCGGTGCGCCACCTGCGCACGGCGCAGCTCGAGCGGCCGGTGACCAACGTGGTCTTCATGGGCATGGGCGAGCCGCTGGCCAACCTGCGGGCGGTGGTCGACGCGGTGGCCATCCTGCTCTGCGATCATGGCCTGGGACTATCGCGGCGCCACGTGACCGTGTCGACCATCGGGTTGGTCCCGGCCATGCGCCGCTTCGTCGAGCGCTGCCCGGCCAAGCTGGCCGTCTCGCTCAACGCCCCGGACGACGCGCTGCGCGACCGGCTGATGCCCATCAACCGCCGCTATCCGATAGCCCGCTTGCTCGACGGCTGCCGCGCTCTGCCGGTGCGCGGCAGCGACCGCATCACCTTCGAGTACGTCATGCTGGGCGGGATCAACGATCGCCCGGGGCAGGCCCGCCAGCTGGTGCGCCTGCTGGGCGGTCTGCGCTGCAAGGTCAACCTGATCCCCTACAACCCGCACCCGGGGGCCCCGTTCGACCGCCCCGATCCCGAACGGGTCGAGGCCTTTCTGGAGCTGCTGGCCGCCAAGGGCTTGAGCGCCTTCGTCCGCCGCAGCCGCGGCGCCGAGCTGCAGGCCGCCTGCGGCCAGCTGCTGGTCACCGGGGCTGGTGAGCGCGCTTGACCCCCTACCGCGGCCCCTGCTACGCTGCCCGGGCTCGGAACGCGAAGCCGGGACGAGGAGCGCGACGTGGACGAACCGACTCTGGGGATCATCGGTGGCAGCGGGCTGTACTCGATGGAGGGGCTTGAGGACCAGCAGCAGCGTGAACTCGAGACCCCCTTCGGCCGACCTTCGGGGCCGTACCTGATCGGCCGGTTGGGTGGCGCGCGGCTGGTGTTCCTGGCGCGCCACGGGCCGGGTCACGCATTGCTGCCGGGCGAGGTCAACGCGCGGGCCAACCTGCACGGCTTCCGGCAGCTCGGCGTGCGGCGGGTGGTCTCGGTCTCGGCGGTGGGCAGCCTGCGCGAGGAGATCCGGCCGGGCGACATGGTGCTGCCCGATCAGTACTTCGATCGCACCCGGCAGCGACCGGCGACCTTTTTCGGCCAGGGCGCGGTCGCCCACGTGCCTTTCGGCGATCCGGTCTGCCCGGTGCTGGTGGACGCGCTGGCGGGAACCCTGGAGCAGCTCGGGGCGCGCTACCACCGGGGCGGCACCTATATCTGTATGGAAGGGCCGGTCTTCTCCACCCGGGCCGAGTCCGAGTTCTACCGCGGCATGGGCGCGGCGGTCATCGGCATGACCGCCCTGCCCGAGGCCAAGCTGGCCCGCGAGGCCGAGATCTGCTACGCCACCCTGGCGCTGTCGACCGACTACGACTGCTGGCACCAGTCGGAAGAAGACGTCAAGGCAGACGCCGTGGTCGAGGTGCTGCTGGGCAACATCGCCACCGCCCGGCGCACCATCGCCGCGCTGGCCGAGAAGCTTCCGCTCGCGGGCGAATGCGCTTGCCAACATGCCCTGGACGGGGCGCTGCTGACCGATCCGGCGCGCATCCCGGCGGTCACCCGCGAGCGCCTGCAGCTGTTGGCCGGCCGCTTCTTCGAATCCTGACGGGCGGCACCGTGCTCGAGACCGAGCGCCGGGACGAGCAGCTGACCTGCAGCTGCGGGCATGTCTTTCGCGCCGACCTGCTGCGGATCATCGATCTGGCCAGTCATCCCGAGCTGCTCGACAGCCTGCTCGACGAGCGGCTCAACCTGGTGCGCTGTCCGGCCTGCGGCCGCGAGTTCGCCGCCGAGCACCCGGTCCATGTCCACGACCAGCGCGCCGAATGCTACGTCTGCTGCTACCCCCCGGCCTGGCAGGAACGCGAGATCGAGCTGCGCATCGCCTTCTACCGCGAGCTGCAGCAGCTCGGCCGGCCGGTGCCGGCATACGTGCGGGCGGCCTACTTCTCCTTCGGCCCCCAGGGCTGCGCCCGGGCGCTGGGGCGACAACCGCCCCCCAGCCCCTGGCCCGGCGGGCGGTTCGGCGCAGTCGAGCCGCTCACGCCCGCTGTCACCGAGACCGAGACGATGCCGGCGGCCGACGGGCGTGACGATGGTGGCCGGCCGGCCGCCGCTGGCGGGCCGGTGGTCCAGGAGCTCGAGGAGTCCGATTTCGAGCACATCGAGGACACCCAGCGGCAGGAGCGGCGCCACGCCGCCCTGCTGCGCCGCTGGCAGGAAAGCGGTCAGACCCACTACACATTTCTCGACCAGGGGGCGTTGCACATCTTTCAGCTCGAGAGCGAGCCGGGGGGCTTCGGCGAGCGTTGCGACCTGTTCTTCCAACTGCACCGGATCGAAAACTTTCCGCTGATCGTCCTGTTGCTGGTCGGCGAGGACCGCAGCGGCACTGATCGGGTGCGGTACTGGCTGTTCAACCTGGACAACCGCATCGACGTGCGCTTTCTGGAGCAGCTCGCCGAACGCTTCGAGGTGCGGCTGCACCTGTTCGATCGCGGCTACCGCAAGAGCGGCGAGCTGGTGTTCAACCAACCGCTGGAGCAGAATGTCGCCTATGTGCTCGATGCGGCTCGCCAGTGGCTGCAGCGCATCGAGCCCGGCCGGCGCAACTTCTTCATCGCCGCCTCCAAGTTCGACGTGGTCGCCTACCGCAAGCTGGGCGGCCCGGCGTTGCCGCTCGAGGTCCAGGCCTTCGAGGAGTTGCCCACCCCGGGGGTCACCCGGTTGACCCTGGACATCCTGACCTGGTGGAGTTCGCGCGACGAGTACGAGTACCTGATCTTCATCAAGTCGTTTCCGGTGGCCCGCTTCCAGGCCATCGTCAAGGCCGTGCTGCGCCGCGCTCTGCACTTCGGCCTGGCCATGACCGAGAAGATGAGGCGCATGGCCGTCGAGCTGGGCCTGGCCCCGACGACCGCGGCGCTGGTCGAGCAGCAGCTGCGCCAGGCGATGCAGGTGGCCCGGGGCGTGCTGCCCAACGACCTGGAGCCGCGGGCCCAGGCCGACAACTGGCGGCGCCTGCTGGTCGATGCGGATGCGCTGGGGGTGGCCGTGGCGGCGGAGATCCAGCAGCTGGCCGCCGAGGCGATCCAGGCCCAGGAGCACGCCGCGGGAGCCATCGCGCTGGATTTGAGCGACGACTGGGAGGAACTGCGGGCCCTGGAGCAGCTCGACGTCGCCGACCTGATCGACTTGTTGAGCGACCCGGAGCAGCGCGAAGCGGCCCTGGCGGCCCTGTCGGCCGATGACGAAGACGCCCTGGCCGGGCTGCTGTTGGGGGCGGTGGCGGCCGGTCAACGGGGACGCTGGCGCGAGGCCACCCGGGTGCTGGAGGCCATGGACAGGCTGCCTGCCGAGCGGGTGCTGGAGTTGTCGCGCGACGCCGATCCGGCGGTACGCAAGCGCATGGTGACCGTCATGGCGACCCGTGGCGAGGCGCCCATCCGCAGTCGTTTGGCGGAGATGGCCGAGATCGAGATCGACGACGTCGTGCGCCGGGCCGCCCAGCGCGCGCTCGCCGCGGCGGCGGGATGAAAAACCTTGTCAAGCGTCCTTGCCATGTGCTATTCGAAGATCCTGTGAAATCAACGGTTTTCTTGCTCCAGTGGCCGGACCGGACGGTAGATCCGGGCGCGCTGGATGGGCGTCCAAGACTCGGACGTGCCGACCGTTGGTCGCTCCAGGAACCGGAGCGGTGAGTTTTGGGGAGTCCACATGAGATTCCGATGTGAGAGTTGCGCAGCGCAGTACGCCATCGCTGACGAGAAGCTCGGCCAGAAGGGCGTGCGCGTGCGCTGCAAGAAGTGTGGCGAGATCATTACCGTTCGCCCACCACAGCCCGAACCGGAGCCCGAAGCCGGACCGCAGCCGGAAGCCGATGTGGACGCCGGCGGCGGCCTGGAGCCCGAGCGCGAATCCACTGCGGTCGAGAGCCATCCCGAGGGGGCTGCGGCCGATGGGCCGGATGAGGCCGAGGTCGGCGGGGCGGCGGACGAGAGCCTGAATCTCGGCGAGGACGACGATCTGCGCGACGCGCTGGACAACATCCTGGGCGGCGAGGACGAGGGCGGCGGCCTGGATGCCGGGCCCGACGAGGAGGAGGAGGACGCCGACCTGGACCGGCAGGCCACCCGCGTGTTCAACATCGAGGAGATGCAGCAGGTCCAGGCCGAACGAGAGCAGGCCCACGGCGAGGATCAGCCGGAGCCCGAGCCGGAAGCCGACCCGGGGGCGGCGGAGCCGCTGGGCGACGAAACGGCCGGCCCGCCGGCCGACGTCGATCGGCAGCGGGTCGAGTGGTACGCGGCTGTGGATGAGGAGCAGATCGGGCCGATGAGCCTCGACGACTTCGCCGAGCGGTGGCACCACGGCGAACTCGACAGCGACACCCTGGTGTGGCGCTCGGGCTTCGAGGATTGGCTGTCGGTGTTCGAGGTGCCCGAATTCGCCTTTCTGGCCGAGGAAGGCCCTGAGGCCGACGAAGCCGACGAAGCCGACGAGGAAGAGGAGGCCGCTGCGTCCGAGGATTGGGCGGCCGGCGCCGCTGACTGGTCCCCCGGCATGGCCGCCCACGCCGAGCCGGAGGACGAAGACGACCGGGCTGCGGAAGAGGAGTGGGGGGCGGCCGCCGGCGGCTGGTACGGTGACGAGGACGAGGACGAGGGCGAGGAGGAGGACGCCTTCGGCGAAGAGGGCGAAGCTTCGGCTGCGGCGTCGGCCGCGGCCTTTGCCGGGACCGATGTCGACTGGCAACCGGCGGCGCTGTCTTCTCTGAGCAACCTGGCCGAGGAGGAGCTGTCCAGCCTGCGCCCGGAGGATCCGGAGCCCGAGGAGGAAGATCTGCCATTCGGCGGTGACGAGCAGGAGGGTCTCGGCGGGGATGCGGTCGGCGAGGAGATGGATGATGGGGACAGCTCGCTGATCGCCCAGATCGCCGCCGAGGAGGAGGCCGCAGCCAGTCAGCGGGCCGAGCAGGAGCAGCCGGATGAGGAGCCGCCGGCCGAGGCTGCGCCGCGCAAGGAAGACGAGGCCGACCTCGAGGCCCAGGCGGCGGCCAGCCGGGAGAAGCTCGAGGAGCAACGCGAGCGCACCGCTCCACCCGAGGAGCGCTACATCCCGCCGCGCAGCGGGTTGCCGCGCTGGGCCGTCGGGTTGATGATCGGCTCCGGGCTGGTGGTTTTGGTGCTGGTGGGGTTGCTGGGCTACATGCTGGCCAGGAGCGAACCGCCGACCGAGCCCTCAACGCAGCCGCTTGCGCCGCCCGCCGGCGAGCAGGAGCAGCCGGCCGACAAGCCGGACGAGGGCGGCGCTGACGAAGCGGTCGCCGCGGCCGAGTCGGACAAGGGCGCCGCGGACGATTCCGGTGCAGCCGGGGCGGTGGGAAAGGACGAGTCGGATGCCGCTGAGGAGCAGGCGGCCGGATCGGATGAGGCCGACAGCGACGAAGCGGCCGACGACGGGTCGGGCGATGACGAGGGGGCGGACGAGGGCGACGACGGTGACGAGCGCCTGGCCGCGGCCAGCGGCAAGCCCGATCGCGACAAGCGGCGCCGCCGCCGGCGCCCCCGCCGGAACCGGCGCCGGGCCCAAAAACCCAAACCGCGGCCGACCCCCCGGGTGGCGGCCAAGAAGCCCGAGCCCCGGCGATCCGAGCCCGAGAAGCCCAAACGGCGCAAGTCCAAGGGTGGGGTGCTGGACTTCGAGGACCCGGACGATCAGGCCTTCGCCGCCGAGACGGGCATCGCCCAGCCCAAACCCAAGAAGGACGAGCCGAAGGAGAAGAAGCTGCCGCCTTTGAGCAACGCCGATGTGCTCAGCGTAATGAAGCAGCATCTGGCCGAGTTCAGGGCCTGCAACCGCAAGCAGAAGCGAGTCGACTCCTCGGTCCGCGGCAAGATGGTCATCAACTTCACCATCGCCAACAACGGCAAGGTGTCCTCGTCGCGCATCTCGGCGCGCACCGCCCAGTTCAAGGGCACCTACGTGGCCAAGTGCATCCAGGGGATCATCAAGCGCTTGAAGTTCCCCGAGTTCGGCGGCAAGCCGAAGAAGGTGCCCTTCCCCTTCACCGTGAATTAGACCGGGCCGAAGTCCCCCACCCCGGCCGCTGGGCGGGCTAGAAGATGACCACGCCGTCGGCCGAGACCAGGCCGGCCTTTTGCATCGCCGAGCGCTGCTCTTCCATGCGCTCGAGGCTCAACTCGGCCAGGCCTTCCGCGATCGCGGGACGCTCGCGAATCAAATCCTGGAAGTCCTCGCGCGCCAGGAACAGAAACTCGCCGCCGCGAACCGCGCGCACCGTGGCGGTGGTGGGCGAGGCGTTGACCAGCGAGATCTCGCCGAACACCGAGCCCTCGGACAGGCGCGCCAGGTGGACCTGGCTGTCGCCCTCGAACTTGCTCACCTCGACCTCACCGCCCAGGATCATGTACAGGCCGGGGCCGGGCTGGCCCTCCTTGATGATGACCTCGTCGGTCGGCACCCCCACCGAGGTGAAACGCTCGAGGATCTCGCGCTTCTCCTCGTCGCCGAAGGGCTTGAACACGGGCGAGGTCAACAGCAGGTGCTGCAGAAAGCGCTCGCGGGTGAACTTGGCCATCACCCAGGTGATGTCGTCCAGATCCTCGGCGGCTAACTCCAGGTCCTCGCAGCTGAGTTCGAGCACCTCGCTCTCGCGCAGGGCGGTGGCCGAGGCCACCCGCGGCGCTTCGGAGATCAGGGCCATCTCGCCGAAGACCGATCCACTGGACAACCGGGCCAGCGAGTGGGCTTTGCCCTGGTGCTCTTCGCTGACCTCGATCTGGCCGTGGGCCAGCATGTAGATCGAGCTGCACGGCTCACCCTGGCTGACCACCTTCTCGCCGGGAGCGTAGGTGCGCAGCTGCAACAGCTCCAGGATCGGGAAGAAGGACTCGACGGTCAGCAGCGAGAACAGGGGAATCGGCGGCAGCTCGGTCGGATAGGTCGTATCCGGGACATCCTGGGCGATCTGGGTGGCGGTGGCGTCCAGCTTGTCCTCGGGCTCGTCGATCAGCTCGGCGGTGGCATCCGGATCCAGCTGCGGCAGCGAAAACAGCTCGAGACCGGGGCGGATGCGCTCCGACTCGAGACCGTAGAGTTCGGCCAGGGCGTTGAGGGCGTCCTCGAAGGCGGCCTGGATGCCGAGCGCGCGCTTGATGGCCACCAGGCCGAGCAGAGGGTAGCCCCCCTTGATGCAGTGCCAGGCCAGCGACTGGTAGATGTCGACCGCCCGGTTCGGCTTCTTGAGCTGCTCGAGAATGGAGCCGATGCGAAAGCGGACCCAGATGTGATCCGGCGCGGCCTGAGCAACCGTGGCGAAACCGCGTAGGGCGTCGGTGTAGCGCCTTTCCAGAAAGTCGTTCTCCGCGTTCTGGTAGATCTCGGTCAGCTTCTGGGCCATGGGGCTGGGTTCCTCCCGTCTACTGCGAGGACGGAGGTTCGCAAACTTGACTCGTTTGTTCAGATCGAACTGACTCAAGAGCCCCTAATATCAGAATCCCGCCGGCAAGACAAGTCAAATCGAAAAATCCAGTTGCGGCGGGGACTGAAAGTGGAGAGCATGGGGCCGGTGGACCGGCGGGTGACGGGCGCTGCGCGGGAGGCGAACTTGGATATGGAGCTGCTGGCGGTGGCCGGTGGCGGCGTCGCGGCCGGGCTGGTGGGCTCGCTGATGGGCCTCGGCGGCGGTTTGATCGCTGTGCCTTTTCTCAACCTGCTGCTCGGGGTCCCCATGCACCAGGCGGCGGCGGCCGGTTTGATCTCGACCCTGGCCGTCTCCTGCGGTGCGGCCGGCCGCTACCTGCGCCGCGGCGGGTTGGTCGACGTGTTCCAGGCGTTGGAGATCGAGGTGGCCGCGGCCACCGGCGGACTGGCCGGCGGCTTCTTGGTCGGCTTTCTGGCCGGCTCGCTGCTGCAGGTGTTGTTCGCCGTGGTGTTGGTCTACAGCGGTCTGCAGATCTTGCGCTCGTCGGCCCGGCCCGAGGCGGCCGGTGGCGCGGCGGCGGCCACCCCCTGGCGCCGGCACTTGACCTGGGCCTTGTGCCTGCTGGCCGGCATTCTGTCCGGCCTGTTGGGCATCGGCGGCGGATTGGTGGTGGTGCCGGTGCTGTATCTGGTGCTGGGGCTGCCGTTCAAGAGCGCCACCGCCACCAGCAACTTCATGATGGGCCTGACCGCGGTGCCGGCGCTCAGCGGTTTCATCGCGCGCGGCCAGCTCGAGTTGGGTCTGGCCGGTCCACTGGCCGCCGGCGTGTTGGCCGGTGCCACCCTGGGTGCATGGTTGATGCCGAGCATCCAGACCCGCTGGTTGAAGCTGGGCTTTGCTCTGCTGCTGTTGGCGACCGCGGTCGAGATGGCCCGGCGGGGGGTGGCCGAATGGTAGATGGTCTGCAACGGTTGGCCCGCCGGCTGGGCGGGGTCTTGATCGCCGGCGCTTTCGGCGGCGTGGCCCTGGCGCTGATCGCGGTGGCCGGCCTGGCGGCCGCTGGCCGTTCGGTGGCCGACTGGCCGCTGCTGCTGAGCGGCTGGTGGTCCGGCGACGCTGCCGGGCTGCGCTTCGTGGCCGGGGCGGGCATCGTCTTGCTGGGCGCCACGCCGGTGATCATGCTGTTGGTCTTCGGCGTCCAGGCCGTGCGCCAGCGGCACAGGCGCGGGATGACGGCGACGCTGGCGCTGGTGGCCGTGCTCACGGCCGGGGTGTGGCTGGCCCTTCAGGGGGCTGGCTGAGACGCCGGGCGGCGGCGGCCAGCCGGTCGCGGTCGAAGCCGAGCAACAGCTCACCGGCAACGTCGAACACCGGCACCCCCTTGGGCTCGACCCCGGCCGCCATCGCCTTGCAGGCCAGCTCTCGCTGGGCTTGCGGCTCCGACTCCACGTCCTTGCGCACGAAGGGAATCTTTCGCTCGCGCAGGTAGCGGGCGGCCGCCTTGCAGACGCCGCACCAGGATGTCTCGTACAGCACCACCCGGTCCGGCGGCGAAGCGGCCAGCGCCTGGCACTCCTGCGGCAACGCGCCGCCCTCGGCGCCGGGGGCCCGGCGCAGGTCGCGCTCGAAGGAGTAGCGGCTGACCAGGCTGTAGGGATAGGTGCCGTCTTCGCGCGCAGCGGTCAGGTCGGCGACGTAGATCACCTGCGAGGACCGGCGTTGCTCCGGGCTGAGGCCGGTGTCGACGACGACCACTTGCTCGCGGGCCTGCTCGGGCACCGCCTCGATCGAATCGACCGTGGCGAACGAGCCGTCGGCCAGCAGATAGGTATAGAGCAGGTCCGGGTTGTTGGCGCTGACGGTGATCTCGGCGAACTCCTGCCCGCCGTCGGCGGCCGGCTTGCCGGCCGCGGTCTCGGCGGGCGGCTCGTCGGGACAAGCGGCCAGCAAGGCCAGCGCTACTAGCCCCGCTTTAGCAGCCACCCGCTGGTGCCAGACATTCATGATCGTCGATCATAGCCAGCCGGCGCAGGTCGATCAAGCAACGTTCTTGCCCCATGCGGTGGCGCCCGCCTATCATGAGGCCGCATGGCTGACAGCGGCAAGGACGGCGGACGCTCTTTTCTGGGCACCTACTGGCGCCTGTTGGGGGCGGTGCGGCCATACTCCGGCCAGCTGATCCTGGCCGTGGTGTGCATGATCGTGCTGGCCGGCGCCACCGGGCTGTACGCCTACCTGGTGGGGCCGCTGTTGAAGTTCCTCGTCTCCCGCGGTCATGCCGGGGGCCAAAAAATTCTGGAGCTGGTTCCCGGGCTGCCGGTCGAGCAGCTCGATCGCAGCGCCATGCTGGGGCTGCTGCCCCTGTTCATCCTGGGCCTGGCCGCGGTCAAGGGCACGGCCTACTTCGGCCAGTTCTACCTGATGGGCCGGATCGGCCAGAAGGTGGTGGCCGATCTGCGCATCCGCATGTTCGAGCGCCTGTGCGGCCTGAGCCCGGCCTACTACAGCGACACCGCCACCGGCCAGATCATCAGCCGTTTCACCAACGATGTCTACGCGGTCGAGCAGGCGGTCACCTATGCGGTGGCCGCCTACCTGCGCGACTCGATGCAGGTGATCGTGCTGACCGTGCTGGCCTTCGTGCTGGATTGGCAGCTGGCCTTGATCGCCTTCGTAGTCATGCCGGTGGCCCTGTGGCCGATCGTCAGCTTCGGCAAGCGGCTCAAGCGGGTCAGCACCGCCAGCCAGGTCTCGCTGGGCACGATCGCCGATCGGCTGCACGAGGGCATCAAGGGCATGCGGGTGGTCCAGGTCTTCGGCGGTGAGGGCCACGAGCAGGCCCGCTTCGCTACCGAGAACCGCAACTACCTGCGCATCATGCTGCGTTCGTTCACGGTCCGCGCGCTGCAATCGCCGGTGATGGAGTTTCTGGGCGCCGCCGGCCTGGCGGCCACCATCTACTACGCCGGCTCGCGGCTGGCCGACGAGTCGCTGGATCCCAGCCACTTCGTCTCCTTTTTCGCCGCGGTGATGATGCTCTACAACCCGCTCAAGAGCCTGGGGCGCATCGGCAGCGTCACCGCCGCCGGGGTGGCCGGCGCCGAGCGGGTGTTCGAGCTGCTCGATCAGGCCAGCACGGTGCAGGACGCGCCCGATGCGGCGGCGCTGCCGGGCTTCGAGCGCGAACTCGTCTTCGAAGATGTGCATTTCGGCTACCAGCCCGAGCAACCCGAGCGGGAGGTGCTGCGCGGCGTGTCGCTGAGCGCCCGGCGGGGTGAGGTGGTGGCTCTGGTGGGGCCCAGCGGAGCCGGCAAGTCGACGCTGGTCAACCTGATCCCGCGCTTCTTCGACCCCACCGCCGGTCGGGTGGCGATCGATGGCCGCGACTTGCGCCGGGTCACCTTGGACAGCCTGCGGGCCCAGGTGGGTATGGTCACCCAGGAGGTGATCCTGTTCAACGATACGGTGGCCGCCAACATCGCCTACGGGCCGCTGGCCGATCGCCGGGACCACCTGCGGCAGGTCGCCGCCCGCGCCCATGCGCTGGGCTTCATCGAGGCGCTGCCGCAGGGCTTCGACACCCGCATCGGCGAGGGGGGCATCCGCCTGTCCGGTGGGCAGCGCCAGCGGATCGCCATCGCCCGCGCCCTGCTCAAGGACGCGCCGATCCTGATCCTGGACGAGGCCACCAGCTCGCTCGACACCGAAGCCGAGCGGGAGGTGCAGCAGGCCCTGGAGGAGCTGATGCGCGATCGGACCACCTTCGTCATCGCACACCGGCTGTCGACCATCTTCCGCGCCGATCGCATTCTGGTGCTCGACGACGGCCGCATCATCGAGAGCGGCGATCACAAGAGCCTGTTGGCCGCCGGCGGCACCTACCGCCGGCTCTACGATCTGCAGTTCGCCGACGACGAGCGGGGGAAAGACGATGGGCCCTAGATCCAGTGACATGGGCGGGTTCGACCGCGAGCTGGCCCAGCCGATCCGGGTGCGGCGGCCCCGGCGCTGGGGGCGCTGGTTCGTGCTGGCCGTTGCCGGCCTGGTGCTGGTGATCCTGGTCGCGTCGCTGATCCGGGTGGTCGGGATGCGCTACCCGGTGGTGGCCACCGCGGCCGAACCGCCCGCCGATCGCTGGCGCCTGCTGCGCGGGGTAGTCCACTGGACGGTGGCGGCCGACGCCGAGGCCGATGCGCTGGCCGGAGAGATGAGCCGGGCCTTCGAGGCCGGGCTGGATTTCGTGGTGCTGGCGGCCGAGGATGCGGCCAGCGCAGCCGAGGGTGCGGCCAACGCCCCGCTGGCGGTGATCGCAGCGCAGCGGGTCTGCGACCCCGACGGCTGCTACCTGGCGGCCGGCACAGAGCGCCTCCCGGCGGCCGGCGACCCGCTGACCTTCGACCGGGTGCGCCGGCTGGGCGGCTGGACCACCGTGGTCCAGGCGTTGGACACCGAGCGGGGTTGGCGGGCCTGGGGCCGGCTGCGACCGGACGCCTTCGAGTTCCTCGATGCGCGCCATCAGATCGCCGGACTGGGGCCGTGGGGGTGGCTGCAGCGCGGCCTCGGGGGACTGCTGGGATCGCCGGCCGGACTGGATCACCTGGGCCGGCGGCCGGTGGCCGGCCTGGCCCACTGGGACGACTACAGCCGCGAAGGGGTGGTCCACGGGCTGTGCGGTGTGAGCGATACCGGTGAGCTGGCGGCGCCGCTGACTTACCTGTTGGTTCGCGATGGGCTCGGGCCCTACGGCCCGGCCGACGTGGCCGCAGCGCTGCGAGCCGGGCATCACTTCTGCGCCTTGCCCTTCTACGGCGATGCGGGCGGTTTTCGCTTCCTGGCCGTGCCCGGCGGCGGTGGCGAGGTGCTCGGCGTGATGGGCGATCGCATCGCCCTCGGCGACGGGGTGGAATTGGTGGCCGATCTCAACCTGGCGACGCCGGACCAGGCGGTGGCCCTGGTGCTCTACCAGGACGGCGTCGAGGTGGCCCGCCGGCGCGGTGGCCAACTGGTGCACCGCGTGGACGCACCCGGCTGCTACCGGGTCGAGGCCGAGACGCTGGGCGGTACCCTGCCTTGGGGCAGCGCGCCGCGGGTCTACCTCTACTCCAATCCGATTTTCGTCGAGTCGGAGGGGACGCCCTTCAGGTGACCGTTTGAGCGCCGAACGCGCCGGCCGTTTTCAGAAGGTCCCCATGGCGGTGATCCAGTAGGTGAACAGGGTGGTCTCCTCGATGCGCACCCGGCGCCCCGGATCGTCGTAGATGGCCGTGCGGTAGGGGTTCTCGATGTCGACGGCCGATTCGCAGCGACCGTCGTCGTCCTTGTCGACGCAGAAATCGGCCCCGGTCAGGAAGTGCTCGCTGTTGTGGGCCAGGCTGACGCCGAGACGCAGCTTGACGAACTCGGCTGCGCGGAACACGAAGCCCAGCAGCAGGCCGAACTGGGTGTACTGGCCGGTGGCCTGCAGCTGGCGCGCCCCGTTGGCGTCCGAGGGCGAGACCAGAAAGTCGCTCATCTCGTTGACGGTGCCCTGCTCTTCGGAGCGGCCCTTGCTATCCACCTCGCTGAAATAGGTCGCCCACAGCCGGACGTCGATGGCGAACTTCTGGTGCCGGTCGCTGCTCTCCCAGGGCACGATCTCCATGCCGGTCAAAAAGCCGCCGCTGTACGGCATGCTAAAGCCGTTGTCCTTGGCCTCGGAGCCGGGGAAGGGGATGCTGGCGTGGACGCCGACGTAGGGGTCGAGCACGCTGTAGCGGTGCGAAAACAGCAGCGATGGGGTGAGGATGTGGTGGCCCATGCCCACCCCGCCGTCGCCGCCGCTGGCCGCCTGGACGGGCTTGGCCAGCTGGCCGGACGGGATGGTGTACTCCAGACCGATCACCCAGACGCTCTTGGTGTCGTCGCGCTCGTCGTTGAACGGCGCCCACTTGACGCCCAACCGCATGTCGCCGATGCCGCTGCGCTTCGAGGTGGGCTCGTCGGCCGGGTTCTCGGCCAGGGCGTTCTGGAAGTCGGCGCCCGGATTGACCCGGTAGAGGGTCGACAGCGAGCCGCTCGCCCCGTCGGCGCTGACCCCGCTGGCGAAGCTGATCTTCTTCTCGTCCGAGATGATCCAGGGCAGGTCGAGGTAGAGTTCCAGGTCGTGGTAGAGGCCGATCTCGACCATGTAGTTCATCGAGTAGATCTGCTCTCTGAAGCGCAGCTCGTCGTAGTCGGGCCGGTGCTGCTGGCCGGCCAGCTGCCAGGCATCGCGCCACTCGTGGGTGATCTTGGAACGGTTCAGCGTCGAGCTGAACCGGATGTCGATGTTGATGTCGAAGGGATCATCGCCGTCGGCTGCATCGATGACGTCGGTGATCTCGGCAGCGCGGACCGCGACTGGCGGTGCCAGCACGGCCAGAATCGCGATCGACGTGAGCCAGATTCGCATGGAAAGCCTCCGCAGCTCGTCGCCAAGGAATTGATTTTTCGGAACATTATCAGCGCCGCCGGATGCGTGTCAAGTTAAGCTTCAGTCCGACTCGCGCAGCCCGAAATCCTTCATTTTGTTCTGCAGGCTCTTGCGGCTGATCTTCAGCCGCCGGGCCGCCTGGGTGACATTGCCCGCGGTCTCGGCCAGAGCGGCCACGATCAGGTCCTTTTCCAGCTCGGCGGTCTTGCGTCTGACGATGGCCTTGAGCGACTGCTCGCCCTCCAGCCCCGTGGCTTCGGCCACGCCGGGGGTGGCCGGCAGCAGCTCCTCGGGCAGATCGGCCGGCCCGATCTCGGGTCCATCGGTGAACAGGATGCAGCGCTCGATGGTGTTCTCCAGCTCGCGGATGTTGCCGGGCCAGTGGTGGCGCTTGAGCAGCTCCAGCGCCTCGGCCTGGATGCCGCGGACCTGGCGACCCAGCCGGTCGTTGTATTTGGCGATGAAGTGCTCGACCAGCAGCGGGATGTCGTCGGCGCGCTCGCGCAGCGGCGGCAGGCGGATGGGTACCACCGCCAGCCGGTAGTAGAGATCCTCGCGAAAGCGTCCTTGCTCGACCTCCTGCTGCAGATCGCGGTTGGAGGCCACCACCAAGCGCACGTCGACTTTCTGCGTGGTCACGCCGCCGACCCGTTCGATCTCGCCCTCCTGCAAAGCGCGCAGCAGCTTGACCTGCATCTCGATCGGGATGTCGGCGATCTCGTCGAGAAACAGGGTTCCCCCGCCGGCCAGCTCGAAGCGACCGGGCTTGGAGCTGACCGCGCCGGTGAAGGCGCCTTTCTCGTGGCCGAACAGCTCGCTCTCCATCAGCTCGCGGGGGATGGCGGCTCAGTTGATCTTGATGAACGGCCGGGGGGCCCGCTGCGACCGTTCGTGCAGCGCGGCCGCGATCAGCTCCTTGCCGGTGCCGCTCTCGCCGGTGATCAGCACCGTCGACGGGGTGTCGGCCACCTTGTCGATCATCTCGTAGATGGCCCGCATGGCCGGCGTCCGGCCGATCATGCGATCGCGGCCCGCATCGGGCTCGACCTGCAGGTTGCGGCTGGCCAGGGACTCGGTGCGCACCGCCTTGGCGATGGTCTGGATCAGCTCGGCCTTGTCGAACGGCTTGGTGATGTAGTCGAGCGCGCCGCTCTTGAGCGCTTCGACGGCGTTGCTGATGGTGCCGTGGGCGGTGATGATGATGACCGGGATCTGGGGCCGGTGGTGCTGGACGTACTGCAGCACCTCGATGCCGTCGCCCCGGGGCATCTTCAAGTCGGTGACCACCACCTGGATCTTGCCTGAGCCCAATAGCTCGATGGCCTCGGCCCCGTCCTTGGCCGTCAGCACCTCGTAGCCCTCGCGGCGCAGGGTGGCCGAGAGCACCTTGCGGATGTTGAGTTCGTCATCGGCGATCAGGATCCGGGCCGCCATCGCGCATCGTCTCCAGTCGGTCTGCTCACGCGGCTACTGACTACCATGCTCGCTGGACAACGGCAAGTCGGCCGGATCGGCTTCGGCCGCGGTCTCGTCGGCCAGCGCGGTCGACTCCGGCTGGCCCAAGGGCTCGGCGGGCAGCTCGACCAAAAAGCGCGATCCCCGGCCGGGTTCGGACTGGATGCGGATCTCGCCGCCGTGGTGCTCGATGATCCGCTGGCAGATCGGCAGGCCCAGGCCGGTGCCGCGCTCCTTGGTGGTGTAGAAGGGCACGAAGATGGTGTTGAGCTGCTCGGGGGTGATGCCCGCGCCGGTGTCGCTGATCTCGAGCTGCACCCGGGCGCCGCGCGGTCGCTCGGGAGCCCGCGGCGGCGCGACCGAGCCGCGCATGCGGGTGCGGATGGTCAGCTGGCCGCCCCGGGGCATGGCCTCGACGGCGTTGTTGATCAGGTTGAACGCGACCTGGCGCAGCTGGGGCTCATTGCCCTGGACGGGCGCCAGCTCGGACTCGAGTTCCAGCCGCAGCTCGATGTCCTCGCCGGCCAGGCCGGGGGCGGTCAGCCGCACCGTCTGTTCGACCACGCGGGTCAGGTCGGTGGGCTCGTGATCGGCCTTGAACGGCCGGGCGTAGTCGAGGAACTGATTGACCACCTTGTCCAGTCGGTCGACCTCCTCGACGATGATGCCCAAAAACTCGGCTTCGTCCTCCTCCGGCCCGGCGCTGCCCGGTTCCAGGTACTGGGCGGCGCCCTTGATGGCGCCCAGCGGGTTGCGGATCTCATGGGCCAGACCGGCGGCCATCTCGCCGAGCACCGCCAGCCGGTCGCGTTCGCGGATGCGTTCGAACAGGCGGGTGTTCTCGATGTTGATGGCCGCCTGCTCGCCGATGGCCACCAGCAAAGCGATCTCGTTGGCCGAGTAGCTCTCCAGGCCGTTCTCGTCGTGCAGGCACCACAGGCCGAGCACCTCGTCTCGTCCGGCCAGCGGGATGCAGATGCCGGCCTGCAGGGCGTTCATCGACTCGAGCACCTGCCGCGCCAGCGGTGCGTCGCCGGCGGGCTCGGATTCGGCCGGGGCCCCTTCGTCGGTCAGCTGGCGTTCGTAGGCCTCGGCCAGCACGGCGCTGGGCCGGCGCTCGAGCTCTTCGAAGAAGGCCCGGTGAGCGGCCACGTCCAACCGTTCCACCGGCGCTGGGCCCCGGTGGTCGAGCAGCCGGTAGCTGGCGCCGCCCTCCTCTTGCAGAAACAGGCTGGCGTGGGTCGAGCCCAGGCTGTCGTAAGGGGTCTCGACCAGCACCCGCGCCAGGCGTTCGAGCTGCAGGATGTTGGCCACCTCGCGGCGCAGCTGCTCGAGCTGGCGGCGCAGCTCGTAGCGTTCGCGGAAGAACAGCCGCCGGGTGCTGTGCTCGACCTGATCGCGCAGCGGCTCGAACAGGATCAGGATCACGATCGAGGCCACGAAGGTGTGGAACAGCGAGACCTCGGGCGCCCCGCCGGCCCACAGCACCAGGACCCCGAAGACCACCGCCAGGATCAGCGCCACCGCGGTCAGCACCAGGGTACGGCCGAGCAGCTCCTGCAGATCCAGCAGGCGGTACTTCAGCAGGCTCTGCGAAACGAAGTAGAGGAAGAAGACCGACACCAGGTTGCCCCAGGTGCGCAGGAAGTCCAGCGGTGCGGGCAGCATGCCCAGCAGCACGAAGCTGACCGCCACCAGGTGGAACACCAGCAGGTAGCGCAACCGGGTGCGCTCGCGCTTGGAGTCCAGCTCCTGCTGGCGCAGATGGATCAGCCAGGCGCACAGATAGAGCCCGGCGAAGGTGTAGACCAGCACGAAGGCGGAGACCAGGGGATGGCGGCTGAACGGTAGCACCAGCAACACCACCAGCAGCGCCGAGACCGGTATGAAGACCCGCAGAATGCGCCTGGCGTGCTCGGGCTGCTGCCACAGGAAATGGCCGAAGAACAGCAGGGCGGTCACCGGCAGCAGGGCGGCCGAGATCAGGTCCACCTGGCGCATGATCGGAGCCCGCGAGATCTGGTGCAGGAAGGCGGCCAGGTAGTGGGTGAACAGGTTGGCGGCGAACAGGGTGAACAGCGTGCTGATCAGACCGCGCCTGGCCCGCAGCACCACGGACAGGGCCACCGCCACCGAGACGATGGCCGCCAGCAGACCGCTTTGAGCGCCGATGTTCACCCTCGTAGTTCTACCATCGCAGCGGCAACGGCCAAAACCATCGTCTCGCCGGGCCTCGGATTTCTTGACCTGCCCAGGAAAGCATAATAATGTCGAATCGTTACGTGGGGGCGGAGGTGCGCCGTGGATGCGCGCAACCAGTTGCTGCGCCGATTGCCGGCGGTCGATGCGGTCATGGCCCGCGAAGATGTGCAGGCCCTGCTCGCCGAGCAGCCGCGCAACCTGGTGCTGGGCGGCGCCCGGCGTGCGATCGCCGATCGGCGGGCCGCGCTGCTGGCCGGCCGCAGCCAGCGGACCGCCATCGGGGCGGCCGACGTCCAGGCCGCCATCGATCGCTGGACCCGCCCCCGGCTGCGCACCGTGATCAACGCCACCGGCGTGATGCTGCACACCAACCTGGGCCGGGCCCCCCTGCCCCCGGTGGCGCTGGAGCGCATGGGCCGGGTGTGCACCACCTACTCGAACCTGGAGTTCGACCTGGACAGCGGCCGGCGCGGCCAGCGCTTGGCGCTGGTGCGCGACATCCTGTGCGAGCTGACCGGCGCCGAGGCGGCGCTGGTGGTCAACAACAATGCCGGGGCGGTCTACCTCGGGCTGCGGGCGCTGGCGGCGGGACGCCAGGTGCTGGTGTCGCGCGGCGAACTGGTCGAGATCGGCGGCTCGTTCCGGGTGCCGGACGTGATGGCGGCTTCGGGGGCCGAGCTGTGCGAGGTGGGCACCACCAACCGCACCCGGCTGGCCGACTACGAGCGGGCCATCGGTCCCGAGACCGGCCTGATCCTCAAGGTCAACCGATCCAACTTCGCCCTGGTCGGATTCACCGAGGAGACCCCGGTGGAGCAGCTGGCCGAGCTGGCCCGGCGGGCCGGCCTGACCTTTATGCTGGACATGGGCTCGGCCTGCCTGCTGGAGCGGCCGCCGGCGCAGATGCAGGGCTACCGGCCGCGGGCGGCGCTCGAAGCCGGCGCCGATCTAATATGCTTCTCCGGCGACAAGCTGCTGGGCGGACCCCAGGCGGGAATCGTGCTGGGAGCCGAGCGCTTGGTGGCGCAGCTGGCCCGCGACCCGATGGCGCGGGCGCTGCGGGTCGACAAGATGACACTGGCCGCCCTGGAGGCCTGCCTGGACGCCTACCGCGGCGGCGACGAGGCGGCGCGGGCCCTGCCGGTGGTGGCGATGATGCTGGCCGAGCCCGATGCGCTGCGCCGGCGCGCCGAGCGGTTGCAGGCCGCCCTGGCGGAGCGCCTGCCGGGCTGGTCGCTGGCGGTGGAGGCTTCCGAGGCCCAGGTAGGGGGCGGATCGCTGCCGCTGCTCAACTGGCCCAGCTTCGCCGTCGCCCTGCAGCCGCCGGCGGGCGGGTGTGCGGCCCTGGCCGAACGGCTGCGCAGCGGTGAGCCCGCGGTGCTGGGGCGGCTGCAGCACGAACGGTTGCTGCTCGATGTGCGTTGCCTGCTCGGTGACGATCAGCTCGCGCCGTTGGCCGATGCGGTCGCCCGGGCGGCCGCCGCGCCGGCGGGCTGAGCGGGGCGGCGGCTGGGAGGATGGATGGAGCCGAGGCGCGAACAGACCGCGTTCGATTTCCCCGACCTGCGCGCCAGGGCGCCGCGGCAGCCCACCGTGATCGGGATCGGCGGCGGCAAGGGCGGCATCGGCAAGACCCTGTTGTCGGCCAACCTGGGCATTTGCTTTGCCCGGCAGGGGTCGAAGGTGGTGCTGGTCGATGCCGACCTGGGCGGAGCCAACCTGCACACCTGCCTGGGGGTCGACCTGCCGGCCGTCTCGCTGTCCGACTTCGTCCAGCGCCAGGTCGAGCACGTCGAGCAGACCATCGTCGAGACCGGCTTTCACGGCCTGGGGCTGATCAGCGGGGCGCAGGATTTTCTGGGATCGGCCAACATCAAGTACACCCAAAAGATGCGGGTGCTCAAGAAGCTGCTCAAGATCGACACCGACGTGGTGATCATGGATCTGGGTTCGGGCACCTCGTTCAACGTGCTCGACTTCTTCTTGACCTGCGATCTGGGCCTGGTGGTGATGGTTCCCGAGCCCACCTCGCTGGAGAACTCCTACCGCTTCGTCAAGAGCGCTTTCTACCGGTTGTTGCGCCACCGCGAGAAGTCCGAGCCCTTTCGCCAGATCATCGAAGGCGCCATGGCCCGGCGCAACGAGCACGGCATCCGCTCGCCCCACGACCTGATCCGGGTGGTCAGCCGCATGGATCCCGAGCGGGGCGACGCCTACCGGGCGATGATGGCCGATTTTCGGCCGTTGCTGATCATCAACCAGGTGCGCTCCGCGGAAGACGCCGAGCTGGGCCCCGCGGTGCGGGCGGCTTGCCGCAAGTACTTCGGTCTGGATCTGGACTACGTGGGCCACATCGCCTACGACGACGTCGTCTGGCAGGCGGTCCGCCGGCGGACGGCCCTGTTGTCGGATCAGCGCCAGACGCCGATCGCCGACAGCCTGTGGCGGATCGCTCGCGAGGTGGCCCGGCGCTCCAGCCGGGTCGAATCGCCGGGCAGCTGGAAGATCGGCTGAGCGGCGGGAACGGGATATCCGCGATGCGCGATTTTCGAGAACAGAACTTCTACGAGCTGCTCGAGATCGAGCCGCATGCCAGCCAGCAGGAGCTCGAACGGGCCTACCAGCGGGCGCGGCGGATCTTCAGCCCGGACTCGGTGGCCACCTACGCCCTGTTCCGGCCCGACGAGCTGAACCTGCTGCGGCGGCGCATCGAGGAGGCCTTCCGCACCCTGTCGGATCCCGAACGGCGCCGGGCCTACGACATGGAGCTGGCCCGGCTGGAGGGCGACTGGGTCGAGGTGCGCCGGCTCGACGAGGAAAAGGCGGCCGAGGAGGAGAAGGCGGCTGACGAGGAAAAGGCGGCCGACGAGGAGAAGGCGGCCGACGAGGAAAAGGCGGCCGACGAGGAAAAGGCGGCCGACGAGGAGAAGGCGGCCGACGAGGAGAAGGCGGCCGACGAGGAAAAGGCGGCCGAGGAGGAGAAGGCGGCCGAGGAGGAGAGGGCTGCCGAGGAGGAGAGGGCTGCCGAGGAGGAGAGGGCTG
>CAYVQE010000067.1:0-10670 GCA_964454005.1 uncultured Myxococcales bacterium | reverse complement strand
CTGCCGAGGAGGAGAGGGCTGCCGAGGAGGAGAGGGCTGCCGAGGAGGAGAGGGCTGCCGAGGAGGAGAGGGCGGCCGAGGAGGAGAGGGCTGCCGAGGAGGAAAAGGCGGCTGGAGAGGAGAGGGCTGCCGAGGGGGAGAGGGCCGCTGAAACGGAGAAGATCGCTGATGAGGAGAAGGCGGCCGAGGGGGAAGAGACCGCCGCGGAGGACGAGGCGGTTGCGGCGGACCAGGGGGACGAGGACGGAAAGGCAGCCTTGGAAGACCGGGCTTCGATCGCCGAGATGGCAGCCGGGGAGGGGAGCGTGGCCGGGGAGACCGAGGCGGCTGCAGAGGCCGGCGAGGCGCTTGTAGCCGGTGAAACGGCTGACCCGGAGATGCCGCAGCTCGACGAACAGACCGAGATCACCGGTGCCCTGCTGGCCCAGGCGCGCCAGGCCCGGGGACTGACTCTGGATGACTACGTCCGGGTGACCAAGATCAGCATCTACTACCTGCGCAACATCGAGCAAGAAGTGGTCGACGACCTGCCGGCGGCCGTCTACGTGCGCGGTTACTTGCGCCAGATGGCCGAGATGCTGGGGCTCGATGCCCACCTGGTGGCGCAGGGCTACCTGGCCCGGATCGAGAAGCTGCTGGCGGCGGGCAAGAAGAAGTAGCTCCAGGCTCAGTCGTCATCGCGGCGCAGCGCTGCGGTCAACTCGCCGATGTCGTCCAAGCGCTCCAACCCATCGACCAACGCGATCGCCCGATCCGCCTTGTCATGGCCCAGCAGAGGGGCGGCCAGGTCGCGGAACTTCTTGCGCACCAGGCCCTTGACCTCGGCGGGGTCGCGGCCGGCCGCCCCGCGCGCCAGATCGACCTCGGCCCGGTAGCTGCGGTCACCGCGGACCTGCAGCGTCACCCGGGCGCCGAAGGGCAGCACCAGCCGCTCGAAGCGCACCCGGCCCAGGTCGAGCGCGGCCTGCTCGCCGCCGCCCACCAGCCGGCCCAGGCCGTCGGCGGCCGCGCGGCCGGCCTGGCGCATCAGCTCGGGCGCGCGCTGCCACAGCAGCGCGGTCAGTCGCAGCAGGTCGCGCGGCTGCAGATCGGCCAGCAGACCAGCTGGCTGCAGCCCGCCGTCGCCCGATGCCAGCAGTCGGCGCAGGTCGACCCCGGCCAGCACCTGGCGCAATGGCAGCTCGGCGGCCAGGGCATCGATCAGCCTCAAGGTCAGACCCCAGTCGTGGCGGACCCGGATGCGGTCGGCCAGGCTGCGCAGCGGCTCGCTGGCAGCGGCCAGCGCCCCCTCGTCCAGCTCGGCCGGTGTCAGCCGTCCGGCCCGCAACGCCACCGCCAGCGACAGCGGGAAGGAGAAGTTGACCCGCACCGGGCTGATGCGCTCGCCGGCCCGTTCGTCGGCCAACCGCTGCATCTCGCTGCCCAGCAGCCCGGTGTCCACTTCGACCCGCACCACGTCGGCCGGCTCCAGCGGCCGCCCGTTGTCGGCGGCGAACTGGGCGCGCGCATCGAACAGGGCGTCGAGGGCGGCGTCGAGGTAGGCGCAGCCCGGGTAGACCTTGAAGCTCAGGGTATGGCTGACCCAGCTTTGGCCCCAGCCGCTGAGCATGCCGGGCAGGAACTGGTCGGCGAAGTGTCCGCCGAAGCCGCGCCGATCGTCGAGGATGTCGAGCGGACCCCGCAGCCCCCACGAGGCCAGCCGGGCCGCGTACAGCCCGTCGCGGGCCGGGTAGGCGGCAGACAGCAGCTTGGAGTCCGGTCCCATGAAGCCGGGCCACATGGCCAGCGGCGGCTGGTACATGGCCAGGGCCATGGCGTGGGCGCTGGCCGCGGTGTCGAGTTCCAGCAGCAACGCTCCGGACAGGGCCGCGCCCAGGGCGTGGATGTGGGTCCACAGCTGGCCGTTCTGCGGCCCCAGCGCCACCGCTGCGCCCAGCCGGCCGGCCGCCTCGTTGGCCGCGATCTGCGCCCGCAGCAGCTCGCGGCCGCCCAGGCCCATCTCTTCGGCCAGGGCCAGGCTGGCCAGCACCGAGCAGTGGCCCGGGTGGCCCATGAACAGGTAGTCGTCGTAGTCCAACGCCATCGATGCGGCCGCGTTGGCCATGACCGCCATGGTGACCGAGGTCCGATCGCCCATCGGCAATACGGTGGACCGGCCGCGGGCCCGGCTCATCAGGGCCACCTCGCGTACAGCGCGGGCCGCCCGGGTCGGATAGCCGGAGTAGACCGCGGCCACCATGCTCAGCAGCTGCAGCTTGGAGCGCTCGATCACCGGCTCGGGCACCGCCTCCAGCTCGAGCCCGCTGGCCCAGTCCGCGATCCGTTCGATGGTGGTGCTCATCGGCTCAGGCCTCCCCGCACCTGGCCCGCCGGCGGGCCAACAACACCTTGGTGCCGAAGAAACCGGCGATGACGGCGATCAGCAGCAGCAGACTCCAAAGTCCCAACTCCTCCATGAACGAGATGATGCCATCGATCTGCTCGTGGAACAGATAGCCGACGATCAAGAACGGGATGCCGTGCAGCAGCACCACGCTCGAATCGATGGCGAAGAACTTCCAGAAGCGGTAACGGAAGAAACCGGTGGCCATGTAGGTCGGCGCCCGGGTGCCGAAGAAGAAGCGGCAGCCGACGATCGCCCAAATGCCCTTTTCCAACATGGCGCGGCGGGCGCGCCGGAACGATTTGGAGTTGATGATCCGGTTGCCGAGGCGGGTGCCCGACAGCAGCTTCAGCCCGCCGCGGCCCATCCAGTACTGGGTGGCGTTGGTGGCGATGATGCCACCCAGGATGGCCGCGCCGGCGCCGAAGCCGTCGAGCACCCCGCCGGCCACCGCTGCGCCGCCGAGCATGGTGAAGGCCTCTTCGGGCGGGGCCAGCGGAAAGATGGCCGAGAACCAGACGACCAGGAACAGGCCCAGGTGTGGATTGCCCGCGAAGGGGGTCAGGAAATCGTCCACGAATGCGTTCAACAGATCCACGTTGGTCCGCTGCTCCCGCATCCCCCCGGGGCCTGCGGCCTCGCCGATGCGCGACGGGACCGCTGACGGTCCTTTCTATGTTCGGCGCATCACTTGCCCGGACACTGGGCGCTGACCTCGGGGCTGATGCCCTTGGCCCCGTAGGCCTTGTCGAAATGCGCGCTGAACTCGCCGGCCAGCTTGCGGGCGCGCTGGTCGTAGGCCTGGGGGTCGTCCCAGGTCGAGCGCGGGTCGAGCACCCCATCGGGCACGCCCGGGCAGGCGGTGGGCACTTCGAGGTGGAACACCCGATCCGGGCGGGTGGGCACACCGGCCAGCTCGCCGCTGAGCGCCGCGTGGACCATCTCCCGGGTCAGGCGGATGTCCATCCGCTGGCCGCTGCCGTAGGCCCCGCCCGACCAGCCGGTGTTGATGAGGTAGACCTGGGCGCCGTGGGCATCGAGCTTCTCGCCCAGCATGCCGGCGTAGATGTCGGGGTTGCGCGGCATGAAGGGTTCACCGAAAAAGCGCGAGAACACCGTCTTGGGGTCGACGATGCCGGTCTCGGTGCCGGCCAGCTTGCTGGTGTAGCCCATCAGAAACCACAACATGGCCTGGGCCCGGTTCAGCCGTGAGACCGGCGGCAGCACCCCGTTGGCATCGGCGGTCAAGAACAGGATGGTCTCGGGGTGACCGCCGACCGGTGGCTGCTTGGTGTTGGCCAGAAAGGTCAGCGGATACGAGGCCCGCGAGTTCGGGGTGAAGCGATCGTCGAACAGATCGAAGTGGCCGGTCGGGTAGACCATGGCGTTTTCCACGATGGCGCCGTGCTCCAGCAATGGCGCGTCGTGGAAAACGGCTTGGTGGATCTCGGGCTCCTTGGCCGGGTCGAGATCGATCAGCTTGGCGTAGCAACCGTTCTCGAAGTTGGCCACCCCGTGCTCGCTCCAGCCATGCTCGTCATCGCCCAGCAGGGCCCGGCGGGCGTCGGCCGACAGCGTGGTCTTGCCGGTGCCGCTGAGCCCCAGCAGCAAGGCGATGCCGCCTTCGGGCCCCTCGTTGCACGAGCAGTGGATGGGCAGGATGCCCGCCGCCGGCAGGTAGTAGTTCATCACCGTGAAGATCATCTTCTTGACGCTGCCGCCGTATGCCGAGCCGTAGACCACCCCCAGCCGGCGATCGAAGTCCATGGCCACGGCCATGTCCGAGGTGCGGCCCGGTTCGATCTCGCGCAGGCGGCCGGCGTAGCGCGCGGGATCGAGCTTGTCGTAGGGCACGGCCAGCAGGGTGAAGCCGCGATCGGCGAAGCAGCTGCGGTCGAGGTCCGGCGGGGTGGGCCGGAACATGTTGTCGGTGAACAGAGCGGTCAGGGCCTGATCGGCCACGGTGCGCACCGGCAGCGCCCAGCGCGCATCGGCGCCCACCACCCGATCGGTGAGGTACAGCTCGGGCTTGGCGGCCAGCGCGGCCAGCGCGTCTTCGACCAGCATGTCGAAGGTGGCCGGGTCGATGGGCAGATTGTTGGGCGAGTCCCAATCGATGGTGTCTTCGCTCTCGGGGCGCCGGACGCAGACCGTGTCCTTGGGGCTGCGGCCGGTGGATTCGATCGGGGTCCAGGTGGCCAGGGCGCCGTTGGCCGCCACCATGGCCTCGCGCCGATCCACCGCCGCCTGGATCATCTCGTGGCGGCCGGGGTTGGCCCGCAGCTTGGCGTGACGGGCGATCAGGTCATCGATTCGGTCTTGCCAGTTCATGGGTTTCCTCGTGTCGGATAGGTGGCGTTCCGTCCAACCGGCCGTCAGGGCTCGGCGATGCGTTTGTAAGCCCGCCAGCGCTCCCGAATGGAGCGCACGTAGTGGACCGGCTCGCTGCCGCGGCAGTAACCGTAGCGTGCCTTGCGGGCGTACTTGCGTTCGGCCAGCAGCAGCATGGTGCGTTCGACGTTGTCGAACCAGCGCTCCGGGTCCAGCCCCTTCCGGCGCGCCAGTTCGCGGGCGTCGATCACGTGGCCGATGCCGGCGTTGTAGGCCGCCAGCGCGAACCAGTTGCGGGTGTGGCGGCTGAGTTCGGGGGAGAAGCGGTCGCGGGTCCAGTTCAAGTAGCGCACCCCGGCGTGGATGCCGACGCGTGGTTTTTCCAGGTCGGTCAGCCCCATCTCGCGGGCGGTGCGCGGCATCACCTGGAGCAGGCCGCGCGCGCCGACCCAGGACTTCGCCTTGGGGTTGAAGCGGCTCTCGGCGTACATCTGGCTGACGATCAGCCGCCAGTCGAAGCCGAAGCGCTCGGCGAAGTGCTCGACCAGTTTGTCGTAGGGCGACAGGCGGCCGGTCTTCTCGGGACGGTCCTTGGTGTGGCGCCGCATGCGCCGCTCATTCTTGAAGTACTTGTTGCGGGTGACGTTGTAGAACAGACCGTGCACCTCTTTGTCGAAAAAGGCGTCGATGGCCGCGAGCAGCTTTTGGTTGTCCGGGTGCACCGCCCAGGCGTGGCGCACCGGCTCGCCCAGCTCGAGCAGGCCCTTGACGTCGTCGCGGTAGGTCTGCTCGATGGCCAGGATGTGGCTGTCGGCCACGGTCAGGTCGTAGCGGCCGGCGGCCACCTGGCCGATGATCTGCTCGGTCTCCATCTCGGCCGGGGCCGGCTCGATCTTCAGCTCGATGCCGCCGTCGCGCAGCTTCTCCAGGGTCTGCCAGTAGGAGGAGTCGCGGCGCACCACCAGGGTGCGACCGGCCAGGTCGGCCGGCGCGGACAGCTTCTCATCGTCGCCGCCGCCGACCACCGTCTCGCTCACCCGGTTGTAGGGCCGCGACAGGGCCACCCCGCTTTCGCGCCGGCGTTCGGTAACGGTCAACCCGGCGGCCACCACGTCGCCGCGGCCGGCCAGCAGCCAGGGCAGCAGATCGGTGCGCGCCGGCGGTACGATGATCTCGATCTTCAGGTCGTGGCGCTTGGCGAACTCCCGGGCCAGATCGTACTCGAAGCCCACCAGCTCGCCGCGGTGCAGGTAGTAGGTGGTGGCGCTGTTGCGGGTCAGCACCCGCAGCACGCCGCGCTTCTTCAACCCGGGCAGATCGTCGCGGTAGATCGCCTCGCGCCGTTCGAGCAGCTTGGACGAGCCCAAAAAGCGGTTGAGCTCTTCGAGCAGCTTCGGCGTGTCGGGCCGCACCGCCCAGGCAACCGGCCGATCGTCGGTCAAATCGAAGGCGGCCTTGATGTCCGGCAGGTAGCGCCGGGCCGCCTCGACGATGCTGGAGTCGGCCACGGTCAGCTCGATCTCGCCGCCGGCCACCCGCTGGATGATCTGCTCGGTGTCCAGCCGTTCGTCGACCGCCTCGATGGTCAGCTCGGGCACGTCCTGTTGTAGCTTGGTCAGGGTGGTGTGGTAGGAAGAGGACGGGCGCACCGCCAGCTCGCGGCCGTCCAGGTCGGCCGGCTTGGCCAGCTCGGAGACCTCCTCGCGGCAGACGACCTGCTCGCGCACCATGTCGATGGGCGCGCTGAAGGCCACCCGCTGGCGCCGTTCGGGGGTGACCGTCAGGCTGGCCACGATCAGATCGCCGCGGCCTTCGAGCAGGGCCGGGATCAGATCGTCGTGGCCCTCGGTGTAGACGATCTCGGTCTCTAACTCGAGGTTATCGGCGAAGTCGGTGATCAGATCGCGCTCGTGATCGAGCGGAAAATCGCCGCGGGGCAGCCGGTCGGCGCCGTGCTGGCGCACCATCAGCACCCGCAGCGCGCCACGCTGGCGGATGTGCGGCAGGTCGACCGCGGCCGCTGGCTGGCCGTCAGCGCCGGCCGCGGCCGCCTCCGGGTTTTTTCGCTCGGCCTCGCCGGCGCCCTCGTCCGGACAGCCGGCGGCGCCCAGGGCCAGGGCGCACAGCAGCGAGCAGGCTCCATGGATCAGGTGTTTGGTTTTCATGGCCGAAAGCGTCCCACGGCCCGGCCGGCGGATCAAGCACCGCGAAGGGCGGTGCAATCCGATCAGGGCCGAGATGATCGAACCGATCGGCTATCGAGCGGCACGCGGGGACGAACGTTCCCGAGAATAGGTGATTTGTCTATGGATTACAGCATGATGTCTGGCTCGGTGGTCACGGTTGTGGTATGCATCGGCCAGGGGGCGGATGATGGGCATACGGCGAGGGAGGTGAGGGATGTGGAGCATGATCCGGATTGGACTGCTGGGGATGGGGCTGGCGCTGCCGTGGGCACCGGTCGCGGCCGGTGGCCAGCCGGACGTCGACCGGATGACGCCGAAGCAGATCCTCGATCGGGTCGACGATCTCTACCGCGGCAAGTCGGCCGAGGGGCGCATGCGGATGAAAGTCGTCACCGAGCACTGGACCCGCGAGATGGAGATGGAGTTCTACGCCAAGGGTGAGGACAAGTCGCTGGTGCGCATCCTGTCGCCCAAGAAGGAGAAGGGCACCGCCACCCTGCGGGTGGGCGACAAGATCTGGAACTACCTGCCCAAGGTCAACCGCGTGATCAAGGTGCCGTCGTCGATGATGGGCAGCTCCTGGATGGGCAGCCACTTCACCAACAACGACCTGGTCAAGGAGTCGCGCATGGCCGAGGACTACACCTTCGAGAAGGTCTTCGAGGGCCAGCGCGACGGCCGGGCGGTGATCGAGATCGAGTGTCACCCCGAGCCCAACGCCGCGGTGGTCTGGGGCAAGCTGCTGGTGCGGGTGCGCCGCGCCGGCATGCAGCCGCTGCGGATCGTCTATTACGACGAGGACATGGAAAAGGCCCGCACCTTGACCTTTTCCGACATCCGCCCGTTCGGCGACCGCCGGGTGCCGGCCGTCATGCGCATGCAGCCCGAGGACGCGCCCGACGAGTTCACCGAGGTCGAGTACCAAAAGGTGCAGTTCGACGTCGACCTGGCCGACCGCCGCTTCTCGTTGCGCAGCCTGAAGCGCTGAGGGGCCGAGGCGATGAACGCCTTTCGTCTCGGCTGGCGCAACCTGTGGCGCAACGGTCGCCGCACCGCCATCACCTTGGCCGCGGTGGCGCTCAATACCGCCATCCTGATCGCGCTCTACGGCCTGATCGAGGGCATGGTCACCGACATGGTGCACAACGCCACCCACCTGGTGGCCGGCGTCGCCCAGGTCCACGCCCCCGACTACCGAGCCGAGCGGTCGTTCTACAAGGACATCCCCGAGCCGCAGCGCATCCTGGACGCGGCCGGCGCCGAGGACATCCTGGCCGCGCCGCGCTCCTTCGGCTACGGCCTGGTGTCGGTCGGCGACAAGTCGGCCGGGGCCGAGTTCTGGGGTGTCGACCCGGCCGCCGAGAAGCGCGCTTTCGAGCTGGCCGAGCAGCTGGACAGCGGGGTGTTCCTCGTCCACCAGGCCGGCGCGGGCGAGCACATGGGCCGGCCGGTGCGCCAGGTGGTGCTGGGCCGCAAGCTGGCCAAATCGCTGCATGCCGAGGTAGGCACCGAGGTGGTGGCCGTGGTCCAGGCGGCCGACGGCTCGCCGGGCAACGAACTCTTCACGGTCAGCGGCATCCTCAAGACCTGCGGTGAGCAGATCGATCGCTCCGCGGCCATCATCCACCGGCGCGACTTCCGCGAGCTGTTCGTCTCCGGCGGCCGCATCCACGAGATCGCGCTCAACGGGCCCCAGGGCATGACCGCCGAGCAGGTGGCGGCGGCCGTCGAGTCGGCGGCGCCGGAGATGGAGGTGCTGACCTGGCGCGAGCTGATGCCCTCGCTGAGCGATATGGTCGGGCTGTTCGACGCGGCCATGGCCCTGTTCGGTCTGGTCTTCTTCCTGGCCGCCGGGCTGGGCGTGCTCAACACCATGCTGATGGCCACCTTCGAGCGCATGCGCGAGTTCGGGGTGCTCAAGGCCATCGGCGCCACCCCGTGGCGCATCCTGCGCGACGTGTCGGCCGAGGCGTTGGTGATGGGCATGGCGGCCTCGGCCATCGGCGTGGTGCTGGGCCTGGCGGCCATGCTCTACCTGCACTTCGTGGGCATCGACCTGCGCTTCGCCGGCGGCGACATCACCTTCTCGGGCGTGGCCTTCGATCCCATCTGGAAGTCGACGCTGAACCTGCGGGCGATCGTCAGCCCGGTGCTGATCATGTGGATCGTGTGCCTGCTGGCGGCGCTCTACCCGGCGGCCAAGGCCGCCCGCATCGATCCGGTGCGGGCCATGAGCCACGTGTAACGGGAGGCGGGCATGTGGTTGCTCATCAAGCTGGCCTGGCGCAGCCTGTGGCGGAACCGGCGGCGGACCATCATCACCATCATCTCGATCGGCTTCAGCCTGTCGCTGGCCGTGTTCTTCATCGCCTTCGCCGACGGCATGTACGCTGAGCTGGTCGACGATGCGGTGCGGATGCAGGCCGGTCACCTGACGGTCGAGCATCAGGAGTACCGCGACGCGCCGGCCGTCGACCTGACGATCGACGAGGTGGGCCCGCTGCGCCGCCGCATCGAGGCGCTGGACGATGTGACCGGCACCAAGCTGCTGGCGGTGGGCCAGGGCGTGGCCCGCTCGGGCCTGGGCGCAGTCGGGGTGGCCATCGTCGGCGTGGAGCCGGAGATCGAAATCGCGACCTCGCCGCTGGCCGACAAGATCGTCGCCGGCCGCTACCTCGAGCCCGGCGATACGCGCAAGGCGGTCGTCGGTGACAAGCTGGCCGAGCGGCTGGAACTCGAGAGCGAGCGCGATCTGAAGCGCATCGCCGGCTTCATCGCTACCCTGGTGGCGCCGTTCGGTCTGGAGCCGGGGCGCATCCGCTCGCCGATCCGGGTGCAGCTGGCGGTGGGCAAGAAGCTGGTGCTGACCAGCAGCGACGTCGACGGCGAGATCACCCAGCAGATGGTGCGGGTCAAGGGGGTCTTCTCCACCGGCGCGGTCGAGATCGACGGCTACTTCACCCAGATCCCATACGCCTTCGCCCGGCGGCTGTACGGCATGCAGACCGACCAGGCCACCCAGCTCGGGGTGCTGCTGGACGACCCAGCCGACCGCGAGGCCGTCATGGCGGCCGTTGCCCGGATGCTGCCGCCGGATGCGGCGCTGCGCAGCTGGGAGGAGGTGCTGCCCGACCTGGCGGCCTACATCAAGATCGACGGCGGCTCGAACTACGTCTTCCAGGGCATCCTGATCTTCCTGGTGATGTTCACCATCTTCAACACCATCCTGATGTCGGTGCTCGAGCGCAAGCGCGAGTTCGCGGTGCTGCTGGCATTGGGCACCCCGACCGGCCGCATCAAGGCCCAGATCCTGCTCGAGACGGTGTTCATCGCCCTGATCGGAGTGGCTATCGGCCTCGGGCTCGGCGGCGGGGTGGGCTACTACTTCCAGGTGCACGGGTTGGACCTGCGCCAGTTCTACGCCGACGGCATGTCGGTGTCGGGCATGGCCATCGACCCGATCATCCGGGCCATGGTCACCCCGGGCATGCTGGCCACCGTCGGTGGGCTGGTCTTCGGCGCCACCCTCTTGCTCAGCCTCTATCCCATGGGACGCGTCGAGCGCATCTCCGTGGCGGACGTGCTCAGGTGACAGTCATGGAAGCGATCATCCATCTGGAAAACGTGACCAAGGACTACGGCGCGGGCGAGGTGGTGGTGCACGCCCTGCGCGGGGTGGACTTCGAGCTGCACCCCGGCGAGATGGCCGCGGTGGCCGGGCCTTCGGGCTCGGGCAAGTCGACCCTGCTCAACGTCATCTCCGGGCTGGA
>CAYVQE010000066.1:0-31878 GCA_964454005.1 uncultured Myxococcales bacterium | reverse complement strand
GATCCTCGCGGAAGCTCACGCCCAGCGCATCGTCCAGGTCGTTGGCGGTGGCGGCGATGATGCGCACGTCGACCGGCCGGAAGGTCTCGCCGCCGAGGCGCTTGACCTGCCGGTCCTCGAGCGCCGACAACAGCTTGGACTGCAGGTGGGAGGGCATCTCGCCGATCTCGTCGAGGAACAGGGTGCCGCCCTCGGCCATCTCGAACACGCCCTTGCGGGTGCCCTCGGCCCCGGTGAAGGCGCCCTTCTCGTAGCCGAACAGCTCCGACTCGATCAGGTTCTCGGGCAGGGCGGCGCAGTTGATGGGGATCATGGGCCCGCGGCGGCCCTGGCAGCGGTAGTGGATGTTCTTGGCCGCCATGTTCTTGCCGGTGCCGGTCTCGCCGGTGATCAGCACCGGTGCGTCCGAGCTGGCCGCCAGCCCGATCAGCCGGTCCACCTCGGCCAGCCCGCCGTCGGCGCCGATCGGCCGCGCCTCCTGGCTGTCCTTGCTGCGCCGGTACTGCTGCACCTCGTCCACCCGCTCCAGCGAGCGGACCCGCAGCGCCTGCTTGACCGCCAGCAGCAGCTCCTCGAGCTCGACCGGCTTGGACAGGTAGTCGTGGGCGCCGGCGCGGATGGCGGCCACGGCCGCGTCGAAGGTGGCGTGGGCGGTGATGAAGATGATCTTGGCCTGCTCGTTGGTCTTGAGCAGCGACGGGCAGAGCTGTTGGCCCTCGGCGTCCGGCAGCCGCTGGTCGAGCAGCACCACGTCGAGCCGCTCGCTGGAGCCGAGGTCCAGCGCCCGCTGTCCGGTATGGGCCGACAGCACGCGCATGCCGTGGTCGCTCAGGTAGTCGGCCACCGCGTCGCAGAACAGCTCGTCGTCGTCGACGATCAGGACCGTGGTGCCTTCGAGTTCAGTCTCCACTGCCACCTCCCGGCAAGATGACGGCGGCCCGGGTTCCCGCCCCGGGCCGGCTGTCGATTTCCAGCATACCGTCCATGGCGGCGGTCAGCCGCCGCGCCAGCACCAGCCCCAGGCCGGTGCCGTGGGGTTTGGTGGTGAAGAAGGGCTCGAAGATCGAATCCCGGTCGCGCTCGGCAATGCCGCGGCCGTTGTCCTCGACCCGGATGCGCACCTCGTCGCCGCTGGGCACGGCCGACAGCTCCACCCGCGGCTGCTCGCGGCCGGCCAGCGCCTCGCAGGCGTTGGCCAGCAGGTTGAGCAGCACCTGCTGCAGCGCCCGCGGATCGGCCCGGCAGCGCTCGGCTCCGGCCGTCACCCGGGTCTCCAAGCCGATGCCCCGGGCGGCCAGGTCCTCGCCGGCCATGGTGGCCAGCCGCTCCAGGAAGGGTTCCAGCTCCAGCGGGCCGATGCGCGGGTGCTCGTACATGTTGAAGCTCTTGAGCGTCTGCAGCAGGCTGCTCACCCGCTCCAGCTGGGCCAGGGCGCGGTCGATGTAGTCGGCCTGCTTGTCGGCCGGCCAGGACTCGGTCTTGTCGCGCAGCAGCTCCAGCGCCGAGCGGCAGGAGTTGATGGGGTTGCCGATCTCGTGGCGCAGCCCGGTGAACACGTACATCAGGCTGTTGCTGTAGGCCGCGTTCTGGGCGGCCGTCTCCAGCCGGGCCCGCTCGGTCACGTCGAACTCCAGGTAGACGTAGCCCAGCATGCGGCCGCCCGGCGCATAGACCGGCGAGATCGAGCACTCCACCCGGTACAGCCCGCCGTGCTTGTGGCGCTGGACCAGCCGGCCGCTCCAGCGGCCTTGGCGCTGGAGGCTGTCGCGGATCTCGGCGTGGGGGATGCCGCCGTCGCCGTCGTGGTCGAGCGCGGCCAGGTCGCCGCCGACCACCTCGTCCCAGCGATAGCCGCTGATGCGCGAGAAGGCCGGGTTGACGTAGATCACCCGGCCGTCGGGGTCGGTGATGGCCAGGGCCTCGCGGCTCGACTCGGCCGCCGCGGCCAACAGCAGGTGATCCTGTCCGGCCCGGCTGTCCACAGCCAGCGGGATCTGGGGATGCTTGCCTCGATCGCTCGCGCTCATGGGGGCCACTCTCGTCTCACTTCTCGTCTCACTGCGTCCATGCCGAATACTCCGCCGGTGTCTCGTTCGGCGACCGGTTGCCCCGGTATCCCGGGGGTATACGCAAACCCGATGCCAGAGTTCGATCCAAGCATTTCGGGCAGTTGGGTGCAAACCGGGCGCTGCCGCGGGCGTTTCCGAGCATTTCGGGTGGCTCATTTCGACCTGCGCGATGCGCGCGTCACCCCATCGTCCCGGACCGCTCGATTCGCTTTGCAAGCCGGTCGAATGGCGGCCCGGCGCCGACAATCGTGGGCCGGCTGGGCAGCGGTGCGGCCTGCTGGGTCAACAAGGACCTGAAATCGTGATCGATTCTATTCTGTGCCGGACTACCGGGCCGCCGGCGGCGTCAGGCGGCCGGCGCCCCGGGCCCTGGCATCGGATTTGCTGTAACTTGTGTTCGAGCCTGCAAGCAGCCGCCAGCGGACCGCCCGCTGGGATTTTGGAGGCCCAGGTGGGGAAACGATAGCAGGAGGTTGTACCATGGAGGATCGGAACGATCGCGAACAGGTGGGGGAGCCGAGTACCGCTTCCGGCGGTGAGCTGCGCCGGCAGTTCATCCGCCGCTGGCAGGATCTGATCGGCGAGCGGCGCATCGAGCCGACCGCCGAGGTCGACGTGGAGCAGCAGGGACGCTGGCTGGTGCTCGAGGGCAGGGTGCCGACGCACGGCCAGAAGGCCCGCCTGCTCGAGGCGGTGCCCGAGGTGGACGGGGCCGCCTGGGTGATCGACAAGCTGCGGGTCTCCCGCGGGGTGTCGGCCTACTTGCAGCGCAAGGAATGAGCCCATGCAGGCCGAGTTCCCCGAACAGGTCCGCCAGCAGGACCTGCGGCTGCTGGTCAGCGACATCGACGGCACGCTGCTGGACGAGGGCCAGCCCACCGCCGGGCTGGCCAGCCTGCGGCGGCTGCTCGACGCTTATGGCGAGGCCATCCGGCTGGTCTACGCCACCGGCCGCTCCTATCCATCGACTCGGCGCCTGGTCGACGAGGGCGTCTTGCCGCAGCCGGCGGCGGTGGCCGCCTTCGTCGGCACCGAGCTGTGGCTGCCGCCCTGGAAGGCGCCCGATCCGACCTACGAGCGCACCCTGATCGCCGGCTGGGACCGCGAGCGGGTGGGGCGGGTGATGGCTGGCTTCGGCGACATCGAGCCGCAGCCGGACGAGTTCCAGACCCCGCTCAAGGCCAGCTACTACCTGCGCGATCCGGATCGGATCGAAGTGGTGGCCGAGGCGCTGCGCCGTGCCGGGCTGCGTTTTCGGCTGGTCTACTCCGGCGGCGAGCTGTTCGACGTGCTGCCGGCCGAGGCCGGCAAGCGCCGCTCCATCGAGCACCTGCAACGCCGCTGGGGTGTGGAGCGCACCCGGGTGCTGGCCGCGGGCGACTCGGGCAACGACCTCGACATGCTCAGCGACCCGCGCTACCTGGCCGTGGCGGTGGGCAACGCCGAGGACGAGCTGCAGAAGCTCAACGGCGACACCCGGGTCTACGTGGCCGACCTGCCCCACGCGGCCGGCGTGCTCGAGGGGGTGGAGCGCTACGATTTCTTCGATTCGGAGCGTTGATCGCCGCCCGCCGGCGGCTCGCCATCCGGCAGCGGTGGTTTGGCCTCGGACGGCGGGGCCGGCCGGATCAGGGTGACCACCACGGCCGCGCCGATGGCCACGGCGAAGGTCAGCGCCCGGGCGGTCAGGGTCTGCTCCAGGTCCAGCGCCCATTCGTGGCGGCCGATCAGCTCCATCAGGTCGGGCCAGGCGATCCAGACCACGGTGGTGACGATGCCGGCCAGCAGGGCGGTGATCAGCCCGGCCGAGCCGAAGCGCTTCCAGTAGAAGCTCAGCAGGATGGCCGGGGCGAAGGAGCAGCCGATGCCGGCCCAGGCGTAGGAGACGATGGTGTAGATCAGATCCGAGGTGGTCAGCGCCAGCATCAGCCCCAGGGTGCCGATGATCAGGGTGGTGGCCCGGGAGATCAGCAGCAGGGTGCGGTCGCGGGCCTTGCCGCGGCGGATGATGCCCTGGTAGACGTCCTGGCTGATCGACGACGAGGCCACCAGCAGCATGCTCTGGGCGGTCGAGATCATGGCCGCCACCGCACCGGCCAGCAGGATGGCGGCCAACCAGCCCGGGAACAGCTCGTTGAGCACGTGGGGCAGGATCATCTCGCTGTCGGGCACCGCGTCGGGGCCGAACAGGGCCAATGCGCACAGGCCGATCAGGGCCACCCCGGTGTAGGCCAGCACGGTCCAGACCACCGCGATGTTGCGCCCGATGCGCACGTTGCGCTCATCGCGCATGCCCATGAAGCGGGCGTTGAGCTGCGGCTGGCCGCCCAGGTAGCCGAAGAACCAGGCCAGGTTGTTGAAGATCAGCAGCCCGGCGGCGAAGCCGGTGGCCCCGCCGGTCAGCGAGCCCATGCCCTCACCGGCCTGGCTCAGCGCCCCGGCGATGGAGACCTGGTCGTCGCCGGCCACCATGACCAGCATGATGATGGGCGTGACCACCAGGGTGGTGATCATCAGCAGCGACTGCAGGGTGTCGACCGCCACCACGCTGACGAAGCCGCCCAGGGTGGCGTAGAGCAGGATCACCGCCGCGGCCAGCAGCTGGCTGTAGGCCGGATCCAGACCGAAGGTCTCGAAGATGGTCTTGCCGGCGCCGGCGAACTGGGCGCCGACGTAGAAGACGAAGAAGAAGGTGATGATCAGGGTCGACAGGGCGCGGATGGTGGCCGCCCGCCGCGGGTAGCGAGCGGCGAAGTACTCGGGCATGGTCAGCGCGCCGGTGGCGGCCGCCTCGGCGCGGAAGCGCCGGGCCAGCACGATCCAGGCGCTGCAGATGCCCAGCGTGCAGCCGACCCCGATCCAGATGGCGCTCAGGCCGGTGGCGTAGACGAAGCCGGTGAAGCCCAGCAGCAGCCAGGCCGACTCGCCGGTGGCCCGCTCGCTCAGCGCCAGCATCCAGCCCGGCAGCTTGGAGCCGCCGAGCACGAAGTCGGATTGCGACTTGGTCTTGTAGGCCTGCCACAGGCCGAGGCCCACGGTCAGCGCCAGGTAGCCCACGAAGATGGGGATCATGGTGGCTCGCCCTCCCGTGCTCTGTTCAGCGTCGCCGCGTTCGGCCGTACTGTAGCGCTGCCGGCCGCCGGCGGACAAGCCCCGGCCCGGCTGGCCTCGGTCGCGTCGGCCTGTTATCAATGGACCGGTGGGAGGCCGGGTGCACCATGGTTGAGCGGACGATGGAGTTGGAGACCAACCCGCCGGGCCGGCGGCTGGCCCAGGGCGAGCTGTGGCCGCGGGTGACCGCCGTGGCCCGGCAAGCCCTGGATAGCGGGGCGCTGCAGCCGATCGACACCGAGCGGCTGACCCTTGCCGACGGGGGAGTCGATTTCGCAGTCTGGGTGGTGGCCGGCCTGCGGCGCAAGGACGAGGCCGGCCGGCGGCTGGCGGCGGCGAGCCGGGACGATCGCAACCCCTTTTTGCCCTGCGACCCGGCGTTGACCGTGGGCGACGTGGGCGCGAGCCACATCGCCGTGTTGAACAAGTACCGGGTGGTGGCCGATCACGTGTTGCTGATCACCCGGGCCTTCGAGCACCAGCGGGTGCTGTTGGGCGCGGCCGACTTCGCGGCCGCCTGGTGGTGTCTGCGCGAGGGCGATGGCCTGGTGTTTTACAACGGCGGGCAGGCGGCCGGCGCCAGCCAGCCGCACAAGCACCTGCAGCTGGTGCCGTTGCCGTTGCCGCTGGCCGGGCCGGGGCCCGGCCTGCCGGTGGCGCCGCTGCTGGCGCCCTGGACGCCGGCGGCCGAGCCCGGCACCAGCCCGCGGCTGCCCTTCGCCCACGCCCTGGCCGCCACCGACGATCTCTTCGCTCGGGCCGCTGCCGACCCGGCCGCCGCCGGCGCCGCCTGCGCCCGGCGCTTCGACGCGCTGCGGGCCGCGGTGGGCCTGGAGGCGCTGGCGGGCGGGCGCCAGTCCATGCCCTACAACCTGCTGCTGACCCGCCGCTTGATGCTGCTGGTGCCGCGCAGCGTCGAGGACGTGGCCGGCATCCCCATCAACGCCCTGGGCTATGCCGGTTCGTTGCTGCTGCGCCGCCGCGCCCAGCTGGCCGACCTCGAGCGCATCGGCCCGCTGGAGCTGCTGCGCCGCGCCGGCCGTTCGATCGGCTGTAGCACCGCCCGGGCCGGGGCGCCGTCGGCGGCGGGCAGCGGCAGCGGCAGGCACCACAGTCGGTAGTCGCCGGCCGGCGCGGCCGACAGGTCCAGCGTCTCCAGCACGGCCACCGGTGGTGCAGCCCCGAGCAGGGCGCGGTGGACGGCCAGGCCGCTGTGCTCGACGTCCTCGATGCTCAGCGCATCGATGCCGACCAGCCGCACCCCGCGCTCGAGCAGCAGCGCGGCGGCCGACGGCGTCAGCCGGGCCCCGGCGTCGATCGCGGGCGGGCCGTCGGCGGTGCGCAGCAGCAGGCGGGTGGCTCCGGCCAGCGCCTGATCGGCCAGCGCGGCCGCCTCCAGCAGCGGCCCGCGGCCGCGCAGATCCAGCACCCGGGCCGGGCCGCAGAGCTGTGCCAGGTCGAAGACCGCGACCCCGGCGCCGCCGGCCAGCACGTGGCACGGCGCATCGAGGTGGGTGCCGGTGTGGCTGCCCAGCTGCAGCCGGCTGAGCCGCACGCTGGCGGCATCCTCCGCCCGCAGCTCGGCCGCCGGGACCATGGCGAAGGCCGGGTCGCCGGGGTAGACCGGCACGGCCGGGCTCAGCGGGACCGAGATGTCGATGTATGCGGCGTCCATGCGCTCGCTCCCGCGGCCAGCAGGCGCTCGCCGGTGCGCCGCGCCTCGGCCATGGCGTCGAAGATGCGCTCGCGGTCCAGCGGGCAGTTGCGAAAGCGTGCCATGGCCGCCAGCCAGGGATCGACCAGCGCCGCCGGCCGGCTGCGGCGCAACCAGTCTTGCAGCTCGTCGCACAGGGTACCGCAGCAGGCCGGCGACTTGAACAGCCGCAGCGCGCAGCCGCAGTCGGTGTGGTAGCGGCAGTCGATCTCGATCAGCGGCGGCTGCCAGCCGGCCGCCAGGGCTTCCATCTCCTGCATCTCGAGCATGCGCTCGGGCACCACACCCATGTCGTAGCCCAGCACGCTGCAGCAGCCCACCGGTGCCCGGCTGCAACTTTCGGCGCAGTAGGGCTTGGTCAGCGCGTCCTGCAGCCGCTCGAGCCGCTCCACCGCCAGGGCGTACTCCAGCAGCAGCCGGCGCATGTCCCAGGGCGGCCAGGGCTGGTGGTGGTCGGCGTAGTGGCTGCGCTGGTGGCGCGGGATGAACAGGATCTCGGCCAGGTCGGCAACCAGCTGGTTCGCCGGCCGGCCGGCGGCCCCGCCAAGCGCCGCCACCAGAAAGGCCCGCGGCCCGCGGTGGGCCTCGATCGCGGCGGCCAGGCGGGCCTGCAAGCCGGGCCAGTCGGCCGGCAGGCCCGCCGGCAGCGCCAGGCCAGAGCCGAACAGCGCGCCCAGCTCAGCCGCGATCCGCCGGGCGCACGCCAGCCTTTGCGGCCGCGGCCAGGCGGCGAAGCGTTTGGCGATGACCGGGTTGTCGACAGTGTGGTCCATGGTGTTCAGGTCGCCGGCCGTTCGGCGAGCTGGCGCGCGGCCTGGGCCACGCTGACCGCGCTGCCGGCGTGGATGCCCCACTCGATCTCGGGATGGTGGCGGATGAAGATGTTGGCCAGCCAGCCCAGGGACTGGGGATCGAAGTCGACCCGGCACAGCAGCAGGCTGTGGCCGGCGTCGACCGCGGCCAGCTCCAGACGGATCAGCAGATCGCGCACCTTGCCGGCCAGGTAGCGCAGCTCCAGCCAGCGGCCCTCCGATCGCTCGATCGAGGCGGTGAAGTCGAAACGGGTGGAGAAGAGGGCGATCTTGAACCGCAGCCGCACCAGCACCCGCTCGGGCTGGCCGTGCTCGGCCGGCAGGCGGTGCAGCGACTCGACCATCTTGATCAGCCGCGGCAGCGCGCCCAGGTCGCGCAATCCCGACCAGATGCGCTCGACCGGGGCGGCCGCACCCAGCAGGCAGGTGGCCCCGCGCGGCCGGTTGCGGTCATCGGTGCGGATGCGCACCAGCGGGCCGCGCCCGGCCAGCGCGGCCAGCTCGGCCGCGGGCAGGCCTTCGAGACGGCTGAAGGGATCGGGTGCGTCCATGGCTACCCGGCCGTCATCCGCCGCCGCCGGCCGGCTGGCTGCGGGCGTCGTGGACCACGCGGCCGCCGAGCACGGTCAGCAGCACGCGGGTGTCGCGGATGCGTTCGGCCGGCACCTCGAGCAGGTTCTGCGAGAGCACGACCAGGTCGGCCAGCTTGCCCACCTCCAGGCTGCCCTTGTGCTCTTCCTCGAAGGCGGCCCAGGCGGCGTCGCTTGTCATGGCGCGCAGGGCCTGGTCGCGATCGAGGGTCTGCTCGCCCGGAACGGTCCCGCCGCCGGGCATGCGGCGGGTGACCAGGGCGTGGAAGCCGGCGATGGGATCCACCGGCTCCACCGGCGCGTCGCTGCCGTTGATCAGCCGGGCCCCGGATTGTAGCAGGGAGCGCCAGGCGTAGGCGCCGCGCTGCACCCGCTCCAGGCCCAGCCGTTCGGCCACCCAGGGCCCGTCGGAGATGCAGTGCACGGCCTGCATCGAGGCGATCACGCCCAATCGGCCGAAGCGCGGGATGTCCCGCGGGTGCAGGTGCTGGGCGTGCTCGATGCGCCAGCGGCGCGCGGCGCCGTCCTCGCCGAGCACCTGCTGGTAAACGTCGAGCACCTCGCGGTTGGCCCGGTCGCCGATGGCGTGGGTGCACAGCTGGAAGTCGTGGGCCAGGGCCAGCTCGGCGCTGCGCCGCAACGACGCCACCGGGGTGACGTTGAGGCCGGTCTGCTGCGGCCGGTCGGCATAGGGCTGGAGCAGCCAGGCTCCGTGCGAGCCCAACGCCCCATCGGCATAGCGCTTGATGGCCCGCACCGTCAGCCGCTGTTCGCCGCTGTCCACCTGCCGCACCCGATCCAGCGCCGGCGCCAGCACGGCGTCCTGCTCGTCCAGCATCAGCCACAACCGGATTCCCAGCCGGCCGCTTTCGGCCAGGGCCTTGAAGAAGGCCACCTCGGCTAGGCTCGAGCCGGCGTCCTGGAAGGAGGTCACCCCGTGGCGCAGGCATTCGCGGGTGGCCGCGGCCACGGTGCGCCGCCGGTCGGCCCGCCGGCGGGCCGGGCTGCGTCCGGCGCGCCAGCGTTGCCAGGCGGTGCGCACCGCGTCGGTGGCGTTCTCGCGCAGGGCGCCGGTGGGCCGGCCGGCGGCGTCGCGCACGATGCGGCCGCCGGGCGGATCCGGGCTGTCGGCCGCGATGCCGGCTGCAGCCAGGGCGTGGGCGTTGGCCAGCAAGGCGTGGCCGCTGGCGTGGACCAGCATCACCGGGTTGTCGGGCGCGGCCGCATCCAGCGGCGCAGCCAGCGGCAGCCCCTCGCGCTGCCGCGCCGGCGGCTCGTGCCACTTGTCCTGGTGCCAGCCGCGGCCGACGATCCAGTCGCCGGGCGCGGCCGTGGCGGCCGCCCGGCGCACCTGGTCGACGATCGCGGCGAAGGAGCGCGCTGGGCGCAGGTCGAGCTGCTGCAGGGCCCGGCCCAGGGCCAGAAAGTGGCCGTGGGCCTCGATGAATCCGGGCAGCACCAGCTGGCCGTCGAGCGCGATCACCCGGGTGGCCGGTCCGATGAGGCGCCGGATCTCAGCCGACTCGCCCACCGCGGCGATGCGCCCGTCGCGGGCGGCCAGGGCCGCGGCCCGGGGTCGCTGCGGGTCCATTGTGACCACCTTGCCGCCCAGCAGCACCACATCGGCGGGCGCCGGTGGATCGCCGGGCTTGGCGGGAGCCGCAGCGACCATGGCTGCCAACAGGACCAGCCGGGCCACGCCGGTCATCCCCGATTCGCCGGGCCGGAACCGGCCGGCGGCTCGGCTGGCGGCCCGGGCGGTGGCGCGTCGGCCGGCTCCGCCTCGATGCGGTCGCGGCCCTTGCGTTTGGCACGGTACATGGCCTGGTCCGAGGCGTCGATCAGCGCCTCGCCGGTGTCGATCGCTCGGGCGGGCGCGGTGGCCATTCCGATCGATACGCTGATGCGGCAGCCGGGCAGCTCGACGAAGGCCCGCTCGGCCGTCGCGGCCTTGATGCGCCGGGCCGGCGGGACGGCGCCGGCGGCGTCGGTCTCCGGCAGCAGCACCACGAACTCCTCGCCGCCCCAGCGCGCCGGCGTGTCCACCTCGCGGATGTTGGCCCGGATGACCTCGGCCATGTCGGCCAGGACACGGTCGCCGGCCCGGTGGCCGAAATCGTCGTTGACGTGTTTGAAGTGATCGATGTCGATCATCAGACAGCTCAGGGGCGAGCGATAGCGGCGTATGCGGCTGAACTCGGCTTCCATGATCTGCTCGAACTTGCGGCGGTTGTAGAGGCCGGTCAGCGGATCGGTCACCGCCATGTGTTCCATCCGCCCCAGCGCCGTCTCCAGCTCGCGGTTGCGGGCGCGCAGGGCGTCCTGCAGCTTCTTGGTGCGCAGGGCGGCGTAGATGCGGGCGTTGAGCTCGACCTGGTCGTAGGGCTTGGCCAGGTAGTCGTCGGCGCCGAGCTGCAGTCCGCTGACCTTGTCCTCCATCGAGCGTTTGGCGGTGAGCATGATCAGCGGAATGCCGCGGGTGTCCTCGTTGGCCTTGAGCCAGCGGCAGACCTCGTTGCCGTTCATGTCGGGCAGCACCAGGTCGAGCAGCACGCAGTCGATCGGATCGCTGCGGGCCACCTTGATGGCCCGGCCGCCCTCGTCGACCCAGACCACCCGGTAGCCGCAGCCCTCGAGGAAGGCCCGGGTGGCCTCGGCCTCGACGCGGTTGTCCTCGACCAGCAAGATGGTGGTACTGGCTTCTGTCGCGCCCATGTCCCGGCGGCTCCCGGTTCTGGGCTCAGCCCGCCAGAATGCGGGCCAAGACCTCGAAGTGGTCGAAGGGCGGCATCAAACAGGCGCCGGCGAATCGCTCGCGGGCCAGCGCCAGCACCCGGCGGGCGTTGGCCACCCCGGCGGCGATCGGATCGGTCGCCTGGTGCATGGCGCGGCGCACCGCTTCCGGAACGGCGATGCCGGCCACCTTGGTGTGCAGGAATTCGGCGTGGCGTGGGGTGCGCAGCGGCAGGATGCCGAGCACCACCGGCACCCCGCAGCCGGCCACGGCGGCGGCCAGGGCGTCGGCGCCGGCCTCGTCGTAGACCGGCTGGGTGACGGCGAACTGGGCGCCGGCGGCCACCTTGTCCAGCAGCCGCTGGGCGGCGCGTTCCAGACCGCCCTTGGCCGGATCCGGGTCGACCACCACCCCGGTGCACAGGCCGCAGCGGCGGGCCAGTCGCACCAGCTCGAGCACGTCGATGTCGCGCACCGTGGTGGTGCTGGATCGGTCGGGCAGGGCCACGAAGTCGCCGCTGGCGGCCAGCAGGCTGTCGATGCCCAGGGCGCGGGCCCCCCACAGCAGGCTCTGCAGGCTGAGCCGGTTGTGATCGCGGGTGGTGGCGTGCAGGATGGCCGGCTGGCCGCTGGCTTCGGTCAACCGCCGGCAGAAGGCCAGCGCGCTCATCCGCGGCTTGGCCACCGGGTTGGTGGCCACCGAGAAGCCCCAGAAATCGAACCCCTGCAGCACCGCCAGGCGCTCGAGCAGGGCTGCCGGGTCGGGTCCTTTGGGCGGCACCACCTCGACCGAGACGGCGAAGCCCTGATCCAGCGCTGCGCGCATATCCACCTCCGTATCGCCGAGGTTCCCATCATAGCCTCCCGGACCGGGCCGGACAAGCGACGTTGTGGCTGTTGTGCAGGGGTGTCACAGCGTTGCTACCGCCACAACCAAAGCCAAGAGCAGTACCATTCCAATAGAGCTGTATACGCTATCGAAGCAGTTTCTGCGGAGGAATGGTATAATGGGGCCGGAAACGGACACTGGAGAGGCGAGCATGTGCGTTTGGACGATGCGGTTCCTGGTGGGCTGCGGTCTGGCCCTGGTGTGGAGCGCTTGCGGCGGCGGGGACGGCGAGACGTGCACGCCGCACGAGCGGACCGTCTGCGCCGAGGAAACGGTGTACTGGGTCGACTCCTGCGGTGAGCGCGGCGAGGTGGCCGAGCGTTGCCAGTGCGGTTGCGATGAGGAGTACACCGGCTGCGCCGAGTGCGCCTGCCAGCCCGACTGCAGCGGGCGCGAGTGCGGGCCGGACGGCTGCGGCGGCGAGTGCCCGCCGGGCTGTGCGGCCGGCGAGAGCTGCCAGGACGGCCAGTGCCAGCCGTGCCGGCCGGACTGCAGCGGGCGCGAGTGCGGCGCGGACGGCTGCGGCGGCGAGTGCCCGCCGGGCTGCGCCGCCGGCGAGAGCTGTGAGGACGGGCAGTGCCAGCCGGACTGCCAGCCGGACTGCAGCGGGCGCGAGTGCGGCGCGGACGGCTGCGGCGGCGAGTGCCCGCCGGGCTGCGCCGCCGGCGAGAGCTGCCAGGACGGACAGTGCCAGCCGGGCGGCAGCGACGGCCTGTTGAGCATCGATTGCGACGTGCCCTACGTGCTCGACGCCAGCCGCATCAGCGACATGAACTACATGACGCAGCACTTCGAGCACCTGGTGCAGCAGTACTGCATCACCGGCACCGTCGGCGGCATCGACATCACCGGTTTTCCGGAGAAGATGTACTACGGCCAGCACGATCAGGCCTCGACCCTGTCGTTGGTCCAGACCAGCATGACCGACGGCCTGTCGCCGCAGTACAGCGTCGAGCTGGACTTCGTACCGGATACCGACGTGGTCGCCGACGCGGTCTGGACGGTGGGCGTCGGTATTGAAGACCAGGAGGCCATCGTGGGGCTGATCCGCTACGAGGGCCAGAACAGCATGTGCCTCTACGCGCTGGGCCAGAGCGGTCAGCTGACCTTCAGCCAGGCCGCCGACTGCGATCAGATCGAGGGCGGCTCGTTTTCGCTGCAGGGCAACGCCATGCTGATCAACCCCTGGGATGTGGCCGACTTCTGCTCGCAGACACCGGCCAATTTGCCCTGTTGCAACCGATGAGCCCCCCGACCGCCCGGATGCAGCGTTTGGCGGTGTCGCCGGCGGTGTGGCTGGCGGTTTTGCTGCTGGCCGCCGCGGGCGGCGGCTGCTCGGCCGCCGGCGGCGCGACCGACGGTGGGCCGGACGGTGCTGCCGATGCGAGCGGCGATGGCGCACCCGACGGCGATACCGGGGCGGATGGCGACGCGCCGGTCTATCCGCCGCCGCGGCCGGCCGTCATCCCGCTCGACGGCCAGATCTTGTTCCCGGTGCAGCTCGACGATCGCACCGCGACCTACCAGCTGGTGGTCGACAGCGGCGCCTTCGGCACCGCCATCCACGAGCCGCTGGTGCGCGATCTCGAAAACGGGGTGGGGCGGGTCAGCATCGATTTCGGCCACGGGTTGCGGCTCGAGGAGCAACGGGTGCTGGCGGCGGATTTGAGCAAGGCCGAGGATCACATCGGCGTGGCGCTGCACGGCCTGATCGGCCAGGACATCATCCAGCACCACTTCTTCGGCCTGGACTACCGGCGGGCCGAGGTCACCATGGCCGCCGCCATACCCGAGATGCCTCCGCCCGGCTTCGCCGGCGCCGATGCGGTGGCGGTGCCCTATGCGCTGGAGCAGCTGATGCCGGTGGTGGAGGCGACGCTGGATGGTCGACCGTTGCGGCTGGTGGCCGACACCGGCTCGGGCGTGACCCTGGTCACCGCGTCGCTGGTCGATGCCGATACCCTGGCCGCCGGCGTGGGCGGCTATGTCTGGCACACCTCCTACGGCTCGGATCCGGCAACACTGGTGCGCCTGGGCGAGCTGCGGCTCGGAGGGTTGGCCGTGGCCGACAGCTGGGCGGCCGTCATCCCGGATGAACACCACCTGAAGCCGGTGCTGGACTCGCTGGGCGTCGCGGTCGACGGCTTCGTCGGCTATCCGGTCTACCGCCGCTGCTACCTGGCCATCCACGGTCCCGAGAGCCGCTACCTGTGCTACCCGTACCCGGATCGCAGCCACATCGATCGCCACGAGTGGGACCGGGTGGGCATCGAGCTGCGCCGCCAGGACGGGGCCTTGTTGATCGACATGGTCTTCAGCCCGTCGGACGCTGCCGATCGGGGTCTGGCGCCGGACGATGAGCTGCTGGCGGTCGACGGCCAGGCGGTGGCCGGCCGTCCGCTCGACGAGCTGCGCCGGGCCCTGCGCGGTCAGCCCGGTGAGACCCGCAGCCTGCTACTGGCTGGCGAACCCGAACCGGTCGAAGTGGGGGTGGCCGTCGACAGGCTGCTCGAACCGCTGCCCGCTGAGTGAGCCGCATGCGCGCCCGGACAGCGCCGGCCGCCGGTGGTGTCGGGCTGAAGCTCCCAGGGGCGATTCTGATCAGGCGATCTTGGCCAGCTCCTGCTCGAAGTCGACGTGATCGTCCACCTGGACCAGGATGGCGGCCACGGTGCCGGCGCGCGGGGCGCGGGTCTCGAAGCGGGTCAGCAGATGCTCCTGGACGACCAGCAGCTCGCCGGCGGCCACGTTCTGGCCGACCCGGACCGGAATGTGCACCACCCGGCCGGGCATCTCGGCCCGCACCGGTTCGCCTTCCACCGCGGCCGGGTCGATGCACGGCAGGCAGTCGGCGGAAGGCATCTGTACCACCACCGGTCGCTCCGGCGCCGATCCGGAATCGCCCGCTCCGGCGGCCGGGGCTGCGGGCGCCTGCGGCTCGGCGGCGGGTTCTTTCTTGCGCAACGCCAGCTGCCCTTCGCCCTTCAAAAAGGCGATGCCCTTTTCGCCGCAGGTGGCGGCGATGAACAGGTTCTCCTTGGTCTTGAGCAAGCCGGCCTCGTCCAGCCGGCGCCGGGCCGCCTCCAGGCCTTTGTTCGGATCGGCGTCGTTGTGGTCCAGCGGGCTCTCGCGCAGCGGCTCCAGCCCGAGTTGCTCGGTCGCGGCGCGCACCACTTCGGCGTCGGGCTCGACCGGGGTCTTGCCGTAGTAGCCGAGCACCATCTTGCCGTAGCCCTCGGCGATGCGTTCCCAGGGTCCGAGCATGACGTTGTTGAAGGCCTGCTGGAAGTAGAACTGCGATACCGGGGTGACCGAGGTGCCGTAGCCGCCGCGGCGGACCACCTCGCCCATGGCCGCGATCACCGCCGGGTACTTGTCCAGGATATCGGCGTCGCGCATCATCTGGGTGTTGGCGGTCAGGGCGCCGCCGGGCATGGGCGACAGCGGGATCTGCGGCTCGACCGCCAGCGCTTCGGGCGGCACGAAGTAGTCCGCCAGTGCCTGCTTGAACACCTGCTCGGCCTCGAGCACCTGCCGGTAGTCGATGTCCAGGCTGTACTCCGAGCCGCGCAGGGCGTGCCACATGGTCAGCACATCCGGTTGGGCCGTGCCGTGGGAGACCGGCGCCAGCGACAGATCGATCTGGTCGACGCCGGCCTCGATGGCGGCCAGGTAGCAGGCGATACCCAGCCCGGCGGTGTCGTGGGTGTGGAAGACGATCCGGGTGCCGTCGGGCAGCAGCTGGCGGGCCTGGCGCAGGGTCTGGTGGACCTTTCCGGGCACCGAGGTGCCCGAGGCGTCCTTGAAGCAGATGGAGTCGAAGGGTACCCCCGAGTCGAGGATGCGCCGCACCACCTGCATGTAGAACTCCGGCGTGTGGGCCCCCTGGCAGTCGGGCGGCAGCTCCATCATGGTCACCGCGATCTCGTGCTCCAGGCCGGCGTCGGCGATGGCCTGGCCGCTGTAGACCAGGTTGTCGACGTCGTTCAGGGCGTCGAAGTTGCGCACCGCACTGATGCCGTGCTTGGCGAACAGCTCAGCATGCAGCTGGATGACGTCGCGCGGTTGCGACTCCAGCCCGACCACGTTGATGCCGCGGGCCAGGGTCTGCAGCTTGGCCTGGGCGCCGGCTTCGAGCCGGAAGGCGTCTTTCATGTCGAAGGGGTTTTCGCGCAGGTAGAAACACAGCGACTGGAACCGCGCTCCGCCGCCGGCCTCGAAATGGTCGAAGCCCGCGGCGGCGGCTGCGGCCACCGCCGGCATGATGTCGGTCGACAGCACCCGCGCGCCGTGGACGGACTGCAGCCCGTCGCGGAATGCCGTTATCATGACATCGATCTTCTTCTTGGTCATGCTCGCCTCCGCCGGCGCCACCGGTGACCGCCGCCGTCGCGGGCGCGGTGTGGGGCGCATCGGGATCATTTAGCAGCAAGCGCCGGGCGGGATCAATCGGCACTCGCGGCGGCCGGAGCGGCCGCGAAGCGGTCCAGCTGGGCGGTCACTGCATCGCGGTGGACGGTGAAGGCCATCACCTTCAGCTTGATGTAGTCGTCGCGCACGAAGTAGTAGCCGCGATGTGCGCCGCGGCGCGACGAGCGCCCCGAGTCCTTGACCAGGAACCACTCGTGGCCGGCGTGCTCGGTCCAGCCCACCAGGTGCACGCCGTGATCGTCGGTGGTGGCGCCGTTGGCCAGGCGCAGCTCGCGGGCCAGCTGATCGATGCGTCCCGGCGGGATATCGTAGGCCGGCACGAACATGGCGTCCCGGGGCCCGTCGCGGCCCGGCTCGGAGACGTCGACCGCGATCACCAGGCTGTAGCCGGCACGTACGGCCCCGCGCAGCGCGTCGTAGAACGCCTCCAACGGCAGGTTGTGGTAGTCGTCGGCCTGCCACCAGTTGTCCGCTACCTCGAACTCGCCCCGGGTGTAGAAGGGAAAGCGCAGCGTGGAGACGAAGCCCACGTAGGCTCCGGGGTCGAGCTGCAGCTTCCGGCGCAGGAATGCCTCGGGCTCCCAGCTGCGGCCGCCGTGGGCGAAGCGCTCCGGCGGTCGGCCCAGGTGACGGTCGAGCAGCACCCGCAGCATGCCCAGGCCGGCCTCGGCGTCCCACATGGCGTGCTGCTCGAGCGATTCGAGCAGGGCCTTCATCTCGCGCGCCAGCCGGATGTGATCGTGGCGCTGATCTTCGGCGGTGACACCGGGATAGGCCGCCTGGGGCCAGGCGCCGTGGCGCGCGGCCATGCGCAGTACGGCGTTGGCCTGCGACCCCTGGGCGAACAGCGAATCGCCGCGCTCGGCCAGCCAGCGCCGGGCCTTGGCCAGGTACTCGTGGTAGACGAAGCCCATCTCGGCCAGCTTGACCCGCCGGCCGGCGATGCGGTCGGCCTCGGACTCCAGCAGCGAGGTGGTGGCGAAGGACCAGCAGGTGCCGGTGTGGAACTGCGGCAGCGGCGGCTGGTGCCAGACGGTCTCGAATCGTTCGGGCGATTCGGGGATCGCCTCGTCCGGCAGCGAGCTGACCAGCCGCAGCTCCTCGGCCCGCTCGCGCTCGGCGGCGGCCTCCTGGCGATCGCGAATCCGGCTGGTGCGTTCGGCCTGCTCGTCCTGCCAGTCGCGGTCGCGCTGGCAGATGTGCTCGATGATCGGATCGCGCACGCGGGTCTGGTAGCGGGTGTGCACCTGCGGTCCGGCGGCGGCGCCCGCCGGTTCGCCGCCGGCCGCATCCGCCGCCACGATCTCGACCACCCGCCGCTGCGGCCCCGCATCCGCTTTCGGTTCCGGCTGCCGCTGCTGCGCGCAGCCCAGCGAGGTCGCAGTCAGCCCACCGGCGAAGATCCAGGGCCACAATCCAACGGTTCGAATCCGCATGTCAGCACCTCCCGACCTCGTCCCGCACGCTACCGCAGGCCGGGCTGGCGGGCAAACCGGTGCCGGCAAGGAGATCCGATCGGGCCGGGGGAGCCGACGGGGCCCGGGCGGATCGAACAGGGGCTGGGTTGACAGGCGGGTGGGAGCTGGTCTGTCTTCTGGTCCATGGGCGTGCCGTGGAAATCGATTCACCGGACCGCGTCGCTGCTCGCGCTGGCCGCGCTGGCTACGCCGGGCGGCTGTGCCACGCCCGGGACCGGCGCCGTCGGCGGAGGGGCTTCGCCGCACCGGCGCGCGCGGCTCAGCTCGGATCGGGGGCGGGGGCTTGCGGGTGGGGCCGGGTCTCGGTACGCAGCAGCCACCAGGGCGAGGTGAGACAGCCGGCCTCGGTGCACTGGCGCGGATGGGGCACCGGCCGGCCGTTTTTGTCGATCTCGAACTCCACCAGCCGCACCACGTCGAGGCCCAGCTTGATCTTGCAGCGCCAGCGGCCGGCGGCTGCGGTGAACAGGGGCAGGGGCGGCTCGCCCGCGGCCCGGCCGTGGGGCAGGACGAAGGGCAGGGCGATGGGGCGGCGCTTGAAGCGCACGTAGGTCTGGCCGAGGACCTTGCCCTCGAGCACCGCCGCGCCGTCGTGGCGCACCGGCTGGCCGTCGCGGCGGCAGCGGGCGGTGACCGGAAGTCGTTCCGCCACCTCGGTGATCAGCATCAGATGGGGTTGTTCCCAACGCACCTCGTAGGCATCGATAGGCAGCGGCTGGAAGGCCAGCCACACCGCGTCGGAGTTTACCAGCGCGGCCAGGTCCGGCCCGCCCAGGGTGACCGTCTCGCCCCGCTTGCCAACCGTGAAACGCGTCTCCAGCCCGGCCAACGGCGGCACAGCCTCGCCTTTTTTCGGCTTGCAGTCCGCCTTGGCCAGCGGCTGGTCGCGTTTGTTGCTGAGTTTGCAGCGCAGGCGCTGACCGTTGGGAGCCACCAGCGCCAGTGCGTCGTCCTCGGCCACCGGCCCCCATAGGTAGACCAGCACCCACTTCGGGGGTTGGTTGCGGCTCTGGCCGACCTGCACCCAGATGGGCGCCGGCACCCCGTCCGGCGGTTGGGGCCGCGGCGGCAGGTAGGCGCTGTTGAGCCAGAAGCTGTTCGGACGCCGGAAGGGATTGCGTCTTTCCTGCTCCTTCGGCTTCTTTCCCGTCTTCTCCGCTTCGGCCGCGGCCCGGCCCCCATCCTCCTGCCCGCCGGCGGCCGGAGCGCCCAGGGCGGCCCAGAGCCGGTCGAGCAGGCGGCGCCGCTCATCGCGCTCGAGATCGGGCGCGCGCAGCTGCTCGGCCAGGGCCATGACCGCGGTGAAGGTGCGATCCATGCGCTCGCGGCGGCGGCTGAACTCGGCGTTGGGCACCCGGCAGGCGTTGTAGTCGTGGCACAGCGCCAGCATCTGGTGCATCATCACCTGCACCAGCTCCGACGGGTCGCGCAGGTTCTCGCGGCCCACCGAGCCGCCGACGGTCACCGAGCCCAGTGACACTTGCAGCGAGGTCTGCAGGCTCTCGTAGCGCACCCGGTAGTCCTCGCAGTCCTGGCGCACGATCTCGCCGACGGGCTCGGGGCACCGGTAGCTGGAGTAGGTGGCGCAGCCGGCACCAGCACCCGGGCCGACCAGCACCAGCAGCGCGGTCAGTCTCTGTCGACGGCTCATGTGCTCGGTTCTCCGCGGGCCCAGTCGCCCTCGACGCCGTTGGGCACGATTTCGTTCTCCACCAGCCACCAGGGATGCACCAGGTCGCCCGGCTCGCCCCGCTGTGCGGGCAGCGGCTGCGGCCGGCCGTCTTCGTTCAGGGTGAAATGCACCTTGCGCACCAGCTCGCCGGCCACCCGCACCTGGCAGCTCACCCGGCCGATCGCCGGCGGCCAGCGCTCGGCCGGCGGTGGCGGGGCCGCCGATTCGTCGCGCGGCACGCGGAAGGGCAGGACGAAGACGTAGCGCTTCCACTCCAGGATCGGATCCTTTGCCGCCCGGCTGGAGCCCGGGCCGGTGCGCACGTAGCGCGACTTGTCCTGGAACCATTCCTCCTGGCCCGAGCCGCGGCCGTGGCGCACCGCCGGGCCCAGCGACCGGCCGTCGTGGAAGCAGCGCACCGTGCCCTTGGCGAAGCGCGAGCGACCGGGTGCTGTGCGCACCCGCAGGGTCACGCGCAGGTGAGGTCGCTCGTGGTCGGCCGGCAGGCGGTAGTCCTCGGGCAGGAAGTACAGCCAGGCCCGCTCGCGCTCGGCGTCCAGATCGATGCCGTAGTGGACTCGGGGATCGCCCGTGTCGGCGTAGGTGGCCCGGGCCACCGCCTGCTCGACGGCGCCGAGTTCGGCCCGCTTCTCGTCGGCCCCGCGCACGTAGGCCGCCCGCACCCGGTAGCGCCCGGCGGTCAGGGCCATGTCTTCGGGAGCCTCGCAGCCGCGCGGCGCGAACACGCCGTCGCCGCTGGTCTTGACCGCGCAGCGCACCTGCCGGCCGTCGTCGAAGGTCAGCTCCAGGATATCGTCGGCCTCGTGCGGGCCGAACAGCTTGAGCCGCAGGCGCGGTCGATAACCCACCACACCGCGGCCGCGGGCGAAGGTGGCCTGCAGGTCCTGGTGGCGCCAGTGGGTCAGCAGCCGCGGAAAGCCTTCGGCCGGCGGTGGCGCCAGCGGTGGGCTGAGCACCGAGCCGAACCAGCTCGTGCTCAGGTGGACCGGTCGGATGCGTTCGGGCTCGGCGGGCTCGGTCTCTTTTTCGTCGGCCGCTGCCGGCGAATCGGTCGGTGCGGCGGTGGCCGCGCCTGGCGGGGACAGCAGGTCGAGCAACCGATCGAGCACCTGGCGGCGTTCAGCGGGCTTCAGGCCGGGGGTGGCCAGCTGATCGCCCAACGCGGCGATGGCGGTGGCGGTGCGGTCCAGCTCGTCGCGGCGGCGGCGGTACTCGGCCGGGGTCAGCCGGCAGGCGTTGAAGTCGTGGCACAGCGCCAGCATGCGGGCCGACAGGATCTGCACCAGCTCGCTCGGATCGCGCAGCGCCTCGCGGCCCACCGAGGCCGAGACCTGCAGCTTGGAGATACCGGCCGACAGGCCCACCGCCAGCGAGTCGTAGCGCGTCTTGTAGTCGGAGCAGTCGTCGCGGATGATGGGACCGATCGGTTCCGGGCACCGGTAGCTGCCGGTGGCGCAGCCGGCCGGGCCCACCGCGGCCAGCAGCAGGATGAGCGCGACGGCGTGTGGTGCGGGACGGGCGGATCCGCCGACTCTCGGGGGCATGGGTGATCCTCGGCTCGGGTTCGTCCCGATTGTACCCGGGTCGCAACCGATTGCAATCGGCTGCGCAGCGGGTGCGCCGGGGCTGCGAAGCGGTTTGCCGAGTGGGCGTGCGAAATCGAACAGGTGTTCGGATCGCCACTGCCGTCTCTGTGGTCAATCATAATGAAAACATAGTGTTATATGCCTTTGCGGCCGGGGCTGCGCCGCTGGCACGGGCTTTGCTCCAGCCAGTGGAAGGGTGATCTGACGGCGGAGGTGCCCTTGTTCGACATCGGCTCCAAGCTGCGCCCGGCGCGTGCCGCGGTTCTGCCCGCGGCCGAAAATCTGCTGCCGAAGGCTGCCCGGCAGCGCTGGCGGCCGCAGCCGGTGGTGCTGCTGCACGGCTTTCTGGGCTTCCGCCGGCTGGGGCCGCTGGCGTACTTCAGCGGCGTGCAGCGGGCGCTGGAGGCCGATGGCTTCCGGGCCCACACGCCGCGGGTCAACCCGCTGCAGCGCTCGGCCTACCGGGCCTACCAGTGGTTCTACGGTCGGCCGCCGCAGGGCGGGCGGCTGGACAGCGCACCCCGGCTGCATCCGCGGCCGCGACGGTTGGAGCGCTGCCTGACGCCGAGCGCCAACGCCTGCATCGCCGATGCCTTCCTGGCCAGCGGCCGGCCGGTGCTGCTGATCGCCCACAGCCAGGGCTGTCGCGATGCCCGCTACCTGCTGTCGCCGGACGGGCTCGGTGACTGGCGGCCGTTTGCCGATCGCGCCTACCCGCCGCGGTTGCGCCGGTTGCGCATCCGCGACTGCGTGGCTGCGCTGGCCACCGTGGCCGGGGCCCACAACGGCATGCGCTACGCCGAGGACGAGCGGGCCGCCAACTGGATCCTGCGGCTGATGGCCGAGCCGGGCTTCAACCGCTTCGTCTCGCTGCTGTCGGCCGAGCCCTCGCTGGGCGCCGAGGCGGTGCGCGAGCACGGCCGCCAGCGCATGCTGGCGTTCAATCGCCGCCACCGCGACCCGGACGGGGTGCGCTTGTACTCGGTGGCCGGGCTGACCGACCGCGATCACTGCACCTTCTTCCTCAAGCAGTTCTACGACAGCCTGCGCAACGACGAACGCTTCGAGTGCGAGGAGAACGACGGGCTGGTGAACCTGTCGTCGGCCGTCTGGCCGGTGACCGCTGCCGCTGCGCTGGAGCGGCTGCGCGCCCCGGCCGCCCCCGGGCTGCTCAACGACTGCTACCGCGGCCGGGCCCGCAACGGCCGCTGGACCTTTTTGGGCACCATCTGCGCCGACCACGTCGAGCAGATCGGCCTGCCCTTCGCCTGGCCCGCGGGCCGGGTCTTCCGCCACCTGGACTTCTACCGCGGCCTGGCCCGCCTGCTGGCCGGCGACCTGCCGCCCGGCACCGAACTCCAACCCGACGGCACCTGGTCTCTTCTTGAGACCCCATGCTTCTGACTTGTTAGTCGCGCGAGAAGGGGTTGGGACGCTCGTCGGCCAGGCGCCACAGGGCGCGCTGCATGCTGTCGACCACCTGGTTGTAGCAGCGGATGACGGTGTGCGGATCAGCGGCCGCTTCCGGTGCGAGTTCGGGCCAGGACAGCGCCGGCTGGAACTCGAGCGTGATCTTGGTCGGCAGCGGCAGCAGCGGGGTGAAGCCCGGCACCAGGCCGAAGGGCAGCCCGGCCACCAGCGGCAAGATGTCGACCCGCATGCGGTTGAGCTGCAGCAGCCGCGCCGCGTCGTGACCGCGCGACAGGAACAGGTTGACGTCCTGGGCACCGTAGGAGACCACCGGCAACACCGGCACCCGGTGGCGCAGCGCCAGGCGGACGAAGCCCATCCGGCCGCCGAACTGGATCTGGTTGCGCTGGGTGACCGGCCGGAAGACCTCTTCCTCACCGCCCGGAAACAGCAGCACCGCCTGGCCCTGGTCGATCAGCTTCTCGGCGTAGTCCAGCCGGCCGGGCACCACGCCGGCCGCCCGGGCCAGCGACTCGAACAGCGGCACCAGGAACAGCAGATCGTGGGCCATCAGGTACAGCGGTTGCTCGAAGCGCTCGCTCCACCAGGCCGACAGCAGCACGTAGACATCGGGCATCAGCAGGCCGCCGCTGTGATTGCCCACCAGCAGCATCGGTCCGCTGGTGGGTACGTGCGGCCAGCCGCGGACCTCGCCGGAGAAGTAGCGGCGCACGGCGTCGGCGATCCAGCGCCACTGGCGGATGGTGCCCACGTCGCGCCGGAAGGCGTGCTCGCGTACCCGGTCGCGCGATCGCCGCGCCACCTGCACCAAGGTGTCCTGCAGCGTCAGCTTCCACATCCGGCCCGGACTCCGCGTCGAGCCTGGTGTTCCCAAGGGAACTTCCATCTAGAGAACATCGGTATTCGGACGAACATGGGGGTCAGGCATCCTCGCCCAGCACGGCCCGGCGGAAGGCCTCGGCGCCGAAGCGGTCCATGAACTTGGCGCTGCGCTCCTTGGGCTTGGCGTTGTCGCCGTAGACCTCCAGTTCGTCCTCGCTCATGTTCCATCCTCCTCGCCGGCTGCGGCCGCGGCCCCGGTCGGGTGGGCCGGGTGGCCGGGGGGCAGCTCGATGGGCCGATCCAGCGCACCGGGCAGGCCCCAACCAGCCAGCGCTCCCATCAGCGCCAGGCCGGTGGCGGCGGCCAGCAGCAGACCGACCAGCCAAGGCCACCAGGTGCGCTGGGCTCTCATGCCGCATCCTCCGATTCCGCGCGCCGGGCCCGGCTGGCGCGGGCCACCTGTTCGAAACGCTGGGTGACCTGGGTGTCGATGGCCGTCCGGCCGCGGTAGCCGCGCTGGGCGGTGTACCAGCCGCGGTGCAACCAGGCGCCCAGACAGACCAGCAGCGCCAGCCCGCCGGCCCACAGGAAGGGCCCGGTGGCGGCCAGGCCCTGGCGCAGCTCGAGGCGCAGGGCGTGGCGGCCGGTGGCACCGCCGACGCGCAGCAGCAGCCGATAGCTGCCGGCCGGCGGTGGCTTCCAGCGGGTGCGGGCCCACTCGATGTCGCGGCGCCCGACAGCCGGATCCGGCTCCCCGTCGCCGCCGAGATCCTGCCAGCTCTCGGCCACCACCCGGCCGCGACCGTCGGCCAGCCCCAACCGCGCTTCGAGCCGTTCGGCGCCGACGGGCGCGCCCAGGCGCAACCCCAACACGCTGCCGTCGAGCGCGATCGGCGCCGACACCCAGTCACCCTCCAGATACTCGACCGGGTCGACCAAACGGTTCAGCAGCAGCTCGCCCTCCAGCGTCCAGGCCCAGCCGAACAACAGCAGATTGAGCAGGGCGAAGGCCAGTCCAATCCACAACAGCCGCCGGCCGGTGGCCGCCGCCGGGTAGGGCGCGGCCGGGTGGATCCAGCGCGGCCGCGGCGCCGGCTCGAGCCCGAAGCCCGACTCGGCCTCACCCGGGGCGAGCAGCTCGCCCTCGAAGCAGTGCAGCCCGAGACCGTCGGCCTCGACGTGAAAAATCTGCGGCGGATCGCACAGCTCGGCCCAACCGTAGTCGTCGCCAACCGCCACCCGCCGCGGCAGGGCGCCGTCGACCCACAGCACGCGCAAGAAAGCCGAGCGGGCCAGGCGGTAGATGCGATCGCGGCCCACCGGGATCAACCGGCCGGGCTCGGCCCCCAGCAGCGGATCGAGCACCGGGGCGCGGCCGGTCTCCTCGGTCAGCACCCAGTAATCGCCGTCGGCGCTCAGCCACCGGTAACCGCGCTGCGGATTGAACAGCAGATACTCGCGGGAGGAGGGCGCATCGCGGGCGAGCCCGTGGGCCAGCAGCAATCGGCCGCAGACCTCCCAGCGCTGCCCGCGCAGCCTGCCGGCCTGGCCGATGTCCAGCTCGAACTCCGGGTCGAGCCCGTCGGGGTTAATGCCCATGACCCGGGCGCGGCCGCGCGACAGGTCGGCCTGGGAGCCGCAGTAGCCGCAGACCAGCGTCTCCACCTCGCGGTCGGCCGGTCGCTCGAGCGGCGCGCCGCAGTGGGGGCAGGCGACCTCGAGCGCTTCCTGCCGGGCCGGTGCGGCAGCGGTGTCCGGCCGCTGCTCCACCACCAGCTGCGCGTGGTCTATGGGCCGCCCGGCCAGCAACCGTGGCTGGCCGGCCGGCCCCTGCTGCACACTGCCACAGCGCTCGCCGTCCAGGCTCTCCAGATCGGCCCAGGCCAGCTCCTGGCCGACCTCCGGGGCGAAGGGTAGCTGGCCGGCGCTGCCCTCACAGCTGGCCCGGCCGGTGTGACGGGTCAGGTAGGCCACGCCCTGGTGCTGGACCGCCGGCAGGTTGATGGCCAGCTTCGTCGGCGGCGTCATCGCCACATCGGGCACCGCCTGTTCGAGGCTCAAACGCCGGGCATCCTCGATCAGCCAGCCCGTGCTGCCGTCGTCGAAAGCCAGGTACCACTGGGTCCAGATCCGCTGCGCGGTCCGATAGCGCACCTGGCCCAGGGTGCGGAAGGCCCGGCCGGCCAGGGTGCCGCTGGCGCCCAGTGCCAGCCGGCTGTCCTGCTCGGGCAGCAGCGAGCGCTCGCCAAGGCTGCGGGCCTGCTCGTCGCCGAGGTAGATGCGCGTGCGGCAAAAGCTGCAGTCGAGCACCACCACGCCGGGGTTGGCCAGCTCTTGATCGGCTCCGCAATTGGGGCAGACGATGCGCCGGGACATGAGATCTTGCTAGCAGCCCGGATGGTCGGCGTCAAATGCGGCCTGGACCGGGCGGGGCCGGGTGATCGGATAACATCACGAAAAAATTGTATTTCAATGCTCGACCGGGAAGCGCTTTGACGGTCGCTGGGCGGCAAGGGCTTGACAAGGGCGCCGCGCTTGGTCGATATGGTGGCCTTCCGAAGGCGGGGTGAGGACCGGCGGGAGGAAGGATGAGCAAGCATCTGGTGATCGTCGAGTCGCCGGCCAAGGCGCGCACGTTGTCGAAGTTTCTAGGACCCGACTATACGGTGGAGTCATCGGTGGGCCACGTGCGCGACCTGCCTTCCAAGGCAGCCGAGATTCCGGCCGCCCAGCGCAAGAAGGCCTGGGCCCGGCTGGGCGTCGACGTGGAGCACGACTTCCAGCCGCTTTACATCGTCCCAGCCGAGAAGCGCAAGCAGGTCAAGAAGCTGCGCGATGCCATGGCCGAGGCCGACGATCTCTTCCTGGCCACCGACGAGGATCGCGAGGGCGAGGCCATCGCCTGGCACTTGCTGCAGGTGCTCAAGCCCAAGATTCCGGTGCGGCGCATGGTCTTCCACGAGATCACCCGCAAGGCGGTGCAGCAGGCGCTGGAAAACCCGCGGCCGATCGACGAGCAGCTGGTCGAGGCCCAGGAGGCCCGGCGCATCCTGGATCGCCTGTTCGGCTACGAGGTCTCGCCGGTGCTGTGGAAGAAGGTGCGGCCGCGGCTGTCGGCCGGCCGCGTTCAGTCGGTGGCCACCCGCCTGGTGGTCGAGCGCGAGTTCGAGCGCATTGCCTTTCGGTCGGCCACCTTCTGGTCGGTCACCGCCGAACTCGACACCGCTGCGGCCTCCGGACCCGATCGGCTGGAGGCGCGTCTGGTCGAGCTGGGAGCGCGCCGGGTGGCGGTGGGCAAGGATTTCGATCCGGCCAGCGGCCAGCTCAAGGCCGAGGCGGTCGAGCGCGGCGTGGTCCGGCTCGACGGCGACACCGCCGCGGCGCTGCGCCAGCAGCTGCTGGCGGCGGACTACCGCGTCGACGAGGTGACCACCAAGCCATTCAGCCGCAAGCCGGCGCCGCCGTTCATCACTTCGACGCTGCAGCAGGAGGCCAGCCGCAAGCTGTCGTTTTCCACCCAGCGCACCATGCGGGTGGCCCAGCGCTTGTACGAGAACGGATACATCACCTATATGCGCACCGACGCCACCACCCTGAGCCAGGAGGCGCTGGCCTCCGCCCGGGCACAGATTCAGCAGCTCTACGGCGCCGACTACCTGCCGGACGAGCCGCGGATCTACCAGAAGAAGGTCAAGGGCGCCCAGGAGGCCCACGAGGCCATCCGGCCGGCGGGTGACGAGTTCCGCACCCCGGAGCAGCTGGCCGGCGAACTCGACCGCGAGGCGCTGCGGCTCTACGAGTTGATCTGGAAGCGCACCGTCGCCAGCCAGATGAAAGACGCCCGCGGCGAGCGCAGCCGGATACGGTTCGGCGCCGAGATCGGCGGCGATGCGCTGCCCGGTCCGGCACGACTGCAGGCCACCGGAAATGTGATCACCTTCCCCGGCTTCCTGCGCGCCTATGTCGAGGGCCGGGACGACGCCGAGGCGGAGATCGGCGATCGCGAGGTGGTGCTGCCCAAGCTCGAACAAGGCCAGCAGCTGCGGGCAGAGGCGGTGCAGGCCGACTCTCACGCCACCAAGCCGCCGGCGCGTTACACCGAGGCCAGCCTGGTCAAGGAGCTCGAGCAGCTCGGCATCGGCCGGCCGTCGACCTATGCCAGCACCATCCAGACCATCCAGGACCGCGGCTACGTTTGGAAGCGCGGCGGGGCGTTGATGCCCACCTTGACCGCCCTGGCGGTCACCCGGCTGCTCGAGCAGCACTTCGACGAGTTGGTCGACTACGCTTTCACCGCGCGCATGGAAGGCGATCTTGACGCCATCTCGGCTGGTGAAAAGCAGGCCGCACCCTGGCTGCGCGAGTTCTACTTCGGTGCCCGCAACGGCACTCCGCCGCCAGGGGAGGTGCGCCGGGCGCCGGTGCACCGGGTGGGCATCAAAGCCAAGATCGATCAGGGCATCGAGGACATCGACGCCCGCCAGATCTGCTCGATCGAGCTGGGCCAGCTCGATGGTCAGCTGGTGGTGGCCCGGGTGGGCCGTTATGGTCCCTACCTCGAGGTGGGCGATGGCGAGCAACGGGCCTCGATCCCGGAGGAGCTGCCGCTGGATGAGCTGGACCTGGACCGCGCCGCCGATCTGCTGCGCCAGGCCCGGGCCAGCAACCGACCGCTGGGCACGCATCCGGAGACCGGCGAGCCGATCTACCTCAAGAGCGGCCGCTACGGGCCTTACGTGCAGCTGGGCGAGGGAGACGCCAAGGGCAAGCACAAGCCACGCATGGCCAGCCTGTGGCCGGGCATGGAGCCGGCCGATGTGACCCTGGACGACGCGCTGGAGCTGCTGAGCTTTCCCAAGGTGCTGGGTCGCCACCCCGAGCACGGGGCCGAGATCGTGGCCGACTCCGGCCAGTACGGGCCCTACTTGTCGATGGAGCGCGAAGGCAAGCGCGAGACACGCTCGCTGGACGACCACGAACAGCTGCGGCGCATTGACCTGGAGCAGGCGGTGGCGCTGTTCAAGCAGCCCAAGAAGCGGCGCCGGCGCGGTGCGGCCCACTCGGTGATCGCCGAGCTGGGCACCAGCCCGGTGACCGAGAAGCCGATGCAGGTGCGCAACGGCCGATTCGGCCCCTATGTCACTGACGGCCAGGTCAACGCCAGCATTCGCTCCAGCCGCGATCCGGCCACGGTGACCTACGAGGAGGCGCTGGATCTGATCGCCGCCCGCGAGCAGCGGATGCGCGACCAGGGCAAGGACCCGCGGGCGCCCAAGCAGAGCCGGACCCGCAAGGCGGCCAGCCGCAGCCCGCGCCAGGGCCGCGGCAGCGAGAAGGCCGGCAAGAAAAGCGCCAAGAAGAAGGCGAGTAAAAAGACCGGCAAGAAGAGCACGAAGAGGTCGAAGAGCAGCGCGCAAGCGGCCGAGAAAAGCACCGAGGGCGCCGATAAACCGAAAGGCTGAGCTCCGGCGCCGGCTGGCGTCGCCGGGGCTCTCCGGCCGGGCGGCTGGCTCGCTGCCCGGCCACCACCGGATCGCCAACCAAAGGAGCAAGCCATGGACCTGATCTTCCTGGGACCCCCGGGCGCCGGCAAGGGCACGCAAGCCAAGGCCATAGTCGACAAGTACGGCATCCCGCAGATCTCGACCGGCGATATCATCCGCGCCGCCATCCGGGATGAGACCGAACTCGGCCGCGAGTTCAAGTCGTACGCCGACCAGGGCGCGCTGGTGCCCGATGAGCTGGTGGTGCGCATGGTCGAAGACCGGCTGGCCCAGCCCGACTGCAAGCCCGGCTTCCTGCTCGACGGTTTTCCGCGCACCGTGGGCCAGGCCCAGGCGCTGGACGAGATGCTGGACAAGCAGGGCCGCAAGCTCGACCATGTGCTGCTGCTCGCTGTACCCGACGAGGTGCTGGTGCGCCGCATCACCGGCCGCCGCTCCGACCCGGAGACCGGTCGTGTCTACCACGTCGAGTTCAACCCGCCGCCGCCCGAGGTGGCCGACCGCTGCATCCAGCGCGCTGACGACACCGAGGAGGTGCTCGAGAAGCGCCTGGCCGAGTACCACGAGAAAACGGCCCCCCTGATTCCCTACTACGAGAAGTACGGCCTGCTGCGCCGCATCGACGGCCAGGGCACCCCCGACGAGATCCAGCAGCGCATCTTCGCAACCCTCGGCTGAGAGTCAATAATGGGGTCAGGTCCGACCACTTGACACTTATTAAAGGGCATGGGGTCAGGTCTGCCCACTTGACACTTATCTTTCGAATCAAGACCCGAGCTTGGGGAGATCTGACCCCATTCTCGTTCCCAGGAGACACGGATGAACCTGATCAGCAAATTGCGCGCGCTGGGCAACCCACCGCTGGCGCACATCATCGAGCAGACAGACCACCTGGCCGGCCTGCTCGACGGTCCGGGGGTGGATGTGTCGGCGGTGGCCGCGTTTCTCGACGGGCAGGCGCATCCGGTGCGCCTGGCCGCGGTGCGTTCGCTGGGCCGCAAGCAGTTAGCGCGCCTGTACGATGCGGCCGAGGGTTTCCGCGCGCTGACCCTCGGCGACCTGGTGCCGGCCGGCCAGCCCACCCGGGCCGAGGTGCGCCACTACGGCAAGAACTCGCTGCCGGCCTTCTCGATCTTCGAAAAGCGCTTCCTGCGCCCGGCCGAGGACGCCGCAGAGCTATGGGGCTACAACTTTCAGCGCCTGGCGCCCGTCACCGGTCCGGGCTACTTCATCGCCCGCGATAACCCGGAGCGCGGCGAGGTGGACATCGACTACCATCAGGTGCCCCCCGAGCGCCCGGACGGCTGGCCGCCGGTGGTCGACAACGACTGCGGCCTCGGCCGGCTGGTCTACGGCCAGATGGTGGACCGCCTGCGCGGCATCACCGCCGAGGTCTCCATCGGCCGCGCCTGGAAAAAGGGCGAGATCCAACCCGCCTGGTTCATCCTTTGCCGCGAGTGATCGGCTCGCGGCCGCTCGGTCACTGGGGTCAGGTCTACTCACTTCTCACTTAGCTGCGGGTTCCGAATAAGTGAGAAGTGAGTAGACCTGACCCCACATTCACGGCTCGTAGCAGCAGCGGGTGCCGAACTCGGGGCGGACGGTGGCGGGCGGTCGGTGGTGTTCCTCGTACCAGCCGACCAGGCAGCTCGTGAGCTGCTCGACGTCGGCTGTGTCCTCGGGCGTGCAGGCGGTGCAGTCGCCGCCGCAGGCACAGCGCACGCAGGAATAGCTGAAGCCAGCAAGCAAATACTCGCCGGGGCAGCTGGTGCTCTCATCGGCCACCCATTCGGCCAGGTTGCCGCTGGTGTCGCAGGTGCCGATGTCCGAGCAGCACTCCGGTCGGGCGCCGGCCGGCTCGACCGAGCCGCTGCCGGCCAGCGCGTCGTTGCACATCCCGCCGACGAAGGCCTGGCCGTAGGGGTACTTCAGCGCGGCCACGCCATAGCAGCCCGAGGTCCACTCGTGGCGGGAACACAGCCGCTTGCCCTGAGCGCGGCAGGCGCGCCGGGCGCGATGCAGGCTCAGGTGGCCCGAGGGCACCACACCGGGCAGGGCGCAGGCGTAGAGCTCGACCGCGGCCGCACCGCTGGCCGGCCATTCGGCCGGGTAATCGTCGGCCTCCTGGCCGTAGATGGTGCCCGAGCAGTCGGCGTGCTCGTAGACGGCGATCTCGTAGACGTCGATCCACGTGCCCGGAAAGGAGGGCAGGGGCACCATGGCCCCACCCGGCTCGTCGATCAGACCGTTGCAGTTGTTGTCCAGCCCGTCCTGGGCGCAGGCACCGGTCTCGGGCTCGGCCAGTGGCTCGGCATCCTCGTCGATCTGACCGTCGCAATCGCTGTCGATGCCGTCGCAGACCGCGTCGCGGTCCGGGGTGTAGCCGGGGCCGTAGTCGCAGCCGCTCCACTGCCCGGCGCCGACGCAGGTCTCGCTGGCGCCCTGGCAGACGCCGGCCTGCAAGGGGCACGGCCGAGGCGCCACGTCCTCATCGGTCTGGCCATCGCAGTCTTCGTCCAGCCCGTCGCAGGCCGTATCGGCCGCCGCCGGCCTCTGCGCATCGCAGCTGGTGCCCAGGCCATCGGCGGCGCAGACCCACTCGCCCGGCGGGCAGGGCGCGTAGCTGCAAGGCCGGCCCAACTCGGTGAAGTCCTCGTCGGTCTGCCCGTCGCAGTCGTCGTCCAGCCCATTGCACAGTTCGCCCTCCGGCAGCGGTGTGCAATCCTCAATGCAGCGACCGTGGGCGTCACATACATGGTCCTCGGGGCATTCCGAATCGATCACGCAGTCGTAGATGCAATCGCCGCCGGCACAGAAAAGACCCGGCGGACAATCGCTGTCTTCGCGGCATCCGGAGTCGGACGAACCGCAGCCGGTGAGAAGACCACTTACCGCCACCATCGCAGCCATGCGCAGGCTCATCGAATCTCTCCGGTCATAGAGTGGGGTCAGGTCTACTCACTTCCCACTTATTCGAGAATTCCGAATAAGTGGGAAGTGAGTAGACCTGGCCCC